>JAQXTH010000001.1 GCA_029219385.1 Prevotellaceae bacterium
AACATACATCGGCACTGCCACAACAATAATCAACAACATCTGCAAAATGGGCGACAGGTTCATTGTCTCCATAAAATCATGAGGCACCAGAGTGGTTATCAAAGCTGCCACCAAAAGACCTATTACCAACCATTTGGAAATGTCGCCCAAAAAATCTATGAAACCATATCTCAATGCCTCGACAAGCTTGCGCCAAAAACCACGTGGAGAGACTTCGGCAGACATATCGTCGTCGACCACGGTCTTATTATCATTGTCTTCCTGCTTGTCTACCACGCCTTCTATCCAACCTCCTGCCACACCGGTAATAAAAGCCAACAGAGGGCGCATTATGGCAAAAGGAAGTCCGAGCATACTATAAGTGGCAATTATAGAATCAACTCCCGTCTGCGGAGTGGAAACGAGAAAAGACAGCGTACTGCCCTTAGAGGCTCCGTTCTTATAAAAAGCCATACTTGTGGGTATCACTCCACACGAACACAATGGCAATGGCACTCCCAACAGAGCGGCACGAAAAGACGCACCCACACCCGAGCCATGAAAATATCTTTGTGTCAACGACCTTGGCACAAAAACATGCAACAAACCCGCGATGCCAAAACCTATCAGCAAATATGGCGCCATCTCACAAAGCGTGGCAACAAACTCTGCCACAAATTTCACTATCAAATCCATCTCGCAATTATCTTCTATTATATTTAAGGTGCAAAGTTAGTGAAATATTCAAACCCGATAAAACATATTGCCCCAATTTGACTCAAACCCAATTCGGTTTGCCACTCCGGATTAAATCTTCTCACACAGCAAAGCATATTTGCAATTGGCGCAAGGACCATTCCACAATCCTCGCTTCGCTGTCATCTCAAAATCCTTTTCGTTGGCAATTTCATTGACAAGTTCCACGAGTTTCGCTTTAAATTCATCTTTATACTCACGAAAATCCACAAGTGGTTTTTTGGCTATACATATATCAGTGTCAGAAAGCGAGCGTTTCTTGCGACTGAACAAAAGCCAAGGCTTCACAAGCCAATCCTTGTTATAAGCAGGCTCATTCTCATCTTCCATACAAGCCAAACTATATATAAACGTCTGGAGCACATAGCCTTGTTTACTGTCTTGCTCAAACAAAGAATCCAAGGTATTTACATTCACCTTGTCCTTGCTGAAGGCTCCGGTCTTATAGTCGATTATGCGCATCACGGTTTTCCCATCAGGGCCTGCAACGCGGTCGAGACGGTCTATGCTTCCTCCCACTTTCAAGTCGCAATATGGAAAACCGGGAATATGAAAATATTTTTTCAACTCACAACCCATCACAAAAACCTCTCTGTGCAACATGTCGTTTTGCAATATGTTTACAAGATGTCTCTTAGCAACCATTGTCTCTATCGGGTGCTTCTGTGTGTCAAACTGTTTTGCAGGGGCAAAAGTTTTTTTCTCGTTCACGGTCAACACACAATTCTCTTTAGTCAAAACACGAGCAGTCACACTATGGAGCACAAAATCTTTGTTGAGAGCCTCATAGGCCATTGCCACAGCCTTGTCAACATAATAGTCGTTTTCAACAAAGTCCTTTATGACACTGCCACTCACCCTGCCGGTCTCCCTCCCATCAAGCATCATCCTGAAAGCGGCTCTCACAGACTCATGTATCAAAGAGCCCAACTCATTGTTTTGCAAAACATTGGTTTCCTCTTCGGGCTCGGCAAGTTCAAGCATATATTTATAGAAAAACAAACGGCGACACCTTAAAAAAGTATTTATGGCCGACGGAGACAATTTTGCCGTTATTTGAGGTTGAGAAGCAAGTTTTTCACCATACGTATTAAAACGCGAGCCAAACAGTGTCACCACACTTTCTTCACTCCCAAGTTTTGTGGAACTATAATTATCGGCAACCGACAAGACAAGTTGCTTTCTGTTGATAATCGGAGCTATAGTCTTTGACGTGAGCATTTGCATGACAAAACGCGACATGCTCTTCTGTCTCTCTGCCGTCTGTGCCTCGCTAAACAAAACAGTTATGTTGTTTGCACGTCGCAACAAACGGAAAAAATTATAAGCATAGACCTCTGCTTGCTCATCGGCCGTAGTCAAACCATAATATTTGCGAAGATAATAAGGAATGAAAGAATTGTCGCGCCCCACGGCAGGCATCACACCCTCTTCTACATTGAGCAACAAAAGATTGTCAAAATCAAGAATACGCGTTTCAAGCATACCCATCACCTGCACGTCGGTGAGTGGCTCACCATGAAACGGAATATCGGTCGAAGCAAGTCTCGACAACAAAATATTACGCACCACATGAGGAGAGAGCAATCCGGCCGTTGCCTCGTCATCTATCAAATCAATAAACCTCACCACAACGCAACGCGCCTGGTAAAAAGCCTCCACGTCCAACAACTCATACCATTTCACCTCACGGCAAATATCACCACCATCACTCTCGCTACCACCATCATCGCCCGACATGCTCGGCCCGTTGTTATTCTTTAGTTTCACTGTGGCCTCTGCCAACGACTTATCTACATACTCCTTTAATTGCAAAAGCAAATCACGCGACTGTATCTTCTCCACGTCTCGTTTCTTCAGCCACAATGCCAGCGAGGAATAAGCACGAGTGTGTTTCATCGAAAAACCCTTGGTGATATTCACGTTGCCCGACAGAAACGACGGAATAGAAAACACCACAGGCTGCAACAAAGACTCGTCACACAAAACAACCGCCGATTTTTCATCATTTCGATTGTTCTCACACAACCATTTATAAACATAGCGTGCCTGGGCATTGTCAGACGATGCAGAAATAACATTGACCGTCTTTTCTCCAACCATACTATCCTCTTCAAAACAACCGCCAAACATCTTGAGGTTTCTCGCCACATTTTTATATGCATCGATGTCGGGCTCTTGGCTTGAAAACTCTTTGTCATAGTCCCAATAAAACAACGTCTCACTCGTTTCCTTAATCCTGCGCATAAGGGTTTGTTCCGTATATGTAAGCATATTGAAACCCACAAAAGCAAACGTTGTGTTTTTTATTTCATCACAAATTGTGTCGAAATTATCTATCACCCACCTGTTGCGCGTTCCCTCGAGAGCAAGATTTTCTTTTTCCAAACGCACAACGAACTCCGAATATATGTCCGGCAACTTGCGCCAAAGATATTTAAACGCCTGTCGTTGCGAATTTTCCTCACCGGCATATCTTTTGTTATATTCCCCGCCAATCTCTCCGCCTCTCAATAGAGACATAATGCGATCTCTCACCTCAGGGTCAATATTAGGATTATCAAACTCGCGCGCCTCTGACGAAAGTTTAAACAACTCTATGGGCGAAAGACCGGGAAAATTCTTGTCTGCATTGTTGAAATCGGCAATCAACTGTTTGCCCCAACCATAAAAAGCATCGGGCGACATGGTTCGATCAAAATTCGGAACATCAAGCATTTGTTCACAATAAACATCATACAACACACAAACAGCCTTCACCTCGTCAACCGGCTTGAAGGAACACAACGAGTCAAACAAATCGCTTATAGTGATACACCTCGGCACAAACAAAGGCTTGTCCTTCACCATTTCTGCAAGATATTTCCTTATAAACAAACCGGCGCGACGAGTCGGCAAGACAATGGTCAAATCGCCAAGATTACCATTGAAACGCCCATACAGATCTTTCACTACATATTTCAGAAACTCCATGACTGCCACTACTCTTTTAAACTTTCACCAACTCATTGTCAAAACCATACCACAAATAACCCTCCACATCACTATACCCCATGTCGGTCAAAACCTTCATGTATCGACCCACCTGCTTGGAGTAGGCAAGATGATTATGTTTTCCAAACTTATAGTCCAACACCACCGCCTTGTTATCCGAAACCATCACACGGTCGGGACGCAACTCGCCCACACCGCCCTTTCCGTCGGGCAACAGAATAGAGACCTCGCGAAGCAATTGCCACCTTCCGGAAAACCAATCTGCCATAATCGGCCACTTGCTCCACGCGCGTTCAAGTTCCTCTTTAATTTCCCGGGCCTCAGACGTTGTTTCAATCAATCCCTTGGAGAGATATTTGCCAATCACTTTATCACAATCCCTACTTGTCTGTATCTCATACAAGATATTGTGCCTCAACACTCCGGCATTTATGCGACGCTGCATCTCGAGCGTATCATCGTCTGCTTCGGGCGCATAGAGCATTGACTCTTGCGACTGGCGAAAAGAAATAACATCGGTGGCAGAATAATAGGAATACTCCACATCATCATCTTTCCCATATTTAAATTCAAACGGAGAAACGTTTGTTTCTTTTTTCTCCTGCAACTTGTCGTCCGGCAGGCCGAGATGAGGTTTCTCTCCCAACAAATATTCTGCAACCGGTGGCTTGTCGGCTTCACACAAGTTCCACTCATCCTTAAATTTCTCAACCAGACTTCCACTCTGCCCCACCTGCTCATTTTTCATGCAATCAAAAAGCAAGTCACCCACCGTCTCGGGCTGATAATCACTCGAATCGCAAGAATAAAGCAACGGTGAATACACAAACAAATTATCAGCGGCACGAGTGAGAGCCACATACAGCAAATTTATATTGTCAACCAAGTTTGCCTGTCTTTCTCTCTCATAATATTCTCGATAATCATCACATTCTTCCAACTTATTCTGATAATCAACAGGTATCAGCCTCAGATTTTCAAAATTGCCATGCGTGTCTGACAACTTTTTCGCCTCAATCCATAATTTTCCTTTTTTTTCGTTGAGAGGCCACGAGCAAAAAGGAATAAACAAATGCTTTGCTTGCAGTCCCTTTGAAGAATGAATGGTCATTATGCGAACACCCACCCCCTCTACCGATGGAACTGCCACACCATGCAATTTGTCGGCCCAATAAAGCAGAAAGTCATCAATGTTGGTTCCGTGGGTGTCTATATACAACCTCAAATTGTCGAGGAAACAATTAAGATAGTCACCGTCGGCATAGACCAATCTTCCCTTGTCGTCGCTCAACACATCGGCCACAATCTGCTCTACCAACTCATAAAGCGGCATTTGCCTGTTGCAATTCCTCAACATATTGTCGTCTACTCCGTGAGCCAAGAGAAATTCCGACGCAATATAGTCGCAGGTAAATAAATGCTTCAACACATTTACAACAATCTGAACAGAAAGCGATGTCTCCAATCTGAAACTGTCGTTTGAAGAAAAAAGCACTCCTCTCTCCGACAAGCCGCTTTCATTATATGCCTCCACAAGCACATCGACCTCGCGACTGTATCGTATCAAAATCAAAACATCTGAAGCAGACGCTCCCTTGTCAATCAATTCGGAAATATCGGCAAAAACCTGTCGGGCAATAGTCTTTCTGACCAATTTCTCCTTTATCGTCTTTTGGTTGTCGTTGGTGTCGGCACTACGCAAACCCATCAAACAAGGATAAACTCTATAACTCACAAAACCACCCCACTTCCTCTCTTTGTCATAAAAATCACCAAGGCGACTGTCTGAATATCCCCGACTATCTTCCTTATACAGTGTTTCATATCCCGAAGCAAACCCCTTTGAAAGTCTGTCGAAAACCCTCAAATTGAATTTCACGACATTAGCGCGACTTCTGAAATTACGGCTGAGCCGCTCCGCGTCAACATCAAAAAAACGACCTATATCAGGCGTGGACTCACTGAAATTCTCCATTATTGTGTAATCACCATTGCGCCAACGATAAATGCTCTGCTTCACGTCGCCCACAACCAACATCGTGCCGCCCGAAGAAAGAATTTCTCCCACAAGTTCCTTAAACACTTCCCATTGCAAAACAGACGTGTCTTGAAACTCGTCTATCATTATATGCCGAAAACGAATGCCCGCCTTTTCCAAGATAAAATCAGCATCGCCGGGTTTCAAAGCCTTCGACAAAACGTATGCCGTACGCCCTAACAAAATGCTGTTCAACTCATTTAGTTTATAGTCAATGCGCCTCTTCAGAAAACCCATCAACATCAAAGCGTTGAGATGTTCTGCGGTTATTTTGTAAAGCAACCACTCCTGATACATCGTTTGGCAGGCTTCATTTAGTTCTTTGAGCACACTGCGTATCTCCATTGCCCTTTCAACACTGCCATTGATTTTCGACAGAAACTTGTCGTTTTCCAAAGCGTCGGAGCTCTTCCCCAGACATCTGAAAAAATCCTTTGAAGCAGCCGTATTGTCAATGCTCGCCCCGATGCGTCTGATAAAAGAATAATAATTGCTTCCGCTCTTTATCTCCTTGTCGACCTCACAATTTCTTACCTTATTATATAGTCTCTTTATGCCACCAAGTTTGGTGTCATAATGTTTCTTAAGATTTTTCTTGTAAGCGTTTATCTTGTCTGCCTCAAAAACAATGTCGTCATCATCTTTTTGCACAGCCTCTTTCATAATCTCGCCTGCCAAAGAAATAATCTTCTTTCTTATATCCCACGTCTTTTCTTCATCGAGTTGCTCTTCCACAAACGATATCAATGCTGCTTCCGCGCCCTCATAATCACTTATATGGGTTGTCATCAGTTCTTCGACCGCCTCACTGACAATCTGCGAAGAGTCCAACACCACCCCGAAAGAGGCTCCCAAACCAACCGAATGGGCCATGCCCGATATAAGAGACTGGAGAAACGAGTCTATCGTCACCACCCTCATATTATCATAATCGGCTAGTATCTTGTGATAAATGCGGCCGGCCTTTGCCCTCAACTCTTCTGCCGATAAAGCCTTCTTCGATTGAGCATAACACGAAATATGCCTCCTCACGTTGTCTACAAACGATCTGCGCCCGGCATCCTTTTCGTCGCCCTCAGCAATAATAAAAAGATAAGACAATATGCGCCGTTTCATCTCGGCAGTGGCCTTGTTGGTGAATGTAACCGCCAAAATGTTGCGATACAGATTGTCTCTCTCGCTACCCATCAGCAAAGCAATATATCGCGAGGCAAGCGTAAAAGTCTTGCCCGTACCGGCCGATGCCCTGCAAACCGTAAACGTTCTGTTTTTACTCATCTTTCTTCTCGGGTAAAATCCAACGGCTCATATTGCAGCCCACGAAATTGCCTGCCACAATCAACACATACAGAGGCAACACTTTTCTCCAATTTTCCACCATAAAATCCAACGGCACACAACAATAATAAAAAGCATCGGCAACACAGTGAGGAAAACCACACACAATAAACAAAGGCACGCCAAACAACAAAGGCAAAAAACTGCCACGGCGACCAAACGTCACCGCCGTTGTCATAATAAAACCACAACCTATTGCCAACACTCCGCAACTCAATGCCCCAATCGCCAAGCGACCCTCCAACACAGACTGCGCTGTCGATTGCAACGACATTGGTGAACACCTCGCCAACAACGACATAAACAAACAGCCCGCTATATTGCCCAACAATATCAACACAAGCCGGCCAATCTCATTTTTGTGAATAAAACCTGCCGTGCCGGTATAAAGTTTCAAACCATAGTTCACCACAGCCAGCAAGCCAAAGGCAAACAACACCTCACCCACAATGTTTTTCTCTGCCAAATAACCAAAACCGGCAATGCCTATGCAGACCCCGGCCAAAAAAGAGGAACAAACTGTTTTCTTCATAATTCTAAAAGCAATGTCTTATCTTATTTTCTTGAACTACAAATTTAGGAATAATAAACAGTTCTGCAATAACAAAACACAGAAAAAACACACTCCGGCCAAGCAGCTGTTTGGTCGGAGTGTGTTTTCTGTGTCTGCCCCACATTACTTTTAAGGCAAACAAAATATCAAATTACCAATCGTCTTCTTCCACCTCACCACCATATACTGATTTAGGACAAAACTCTATATAGTCGAGGAACAACTGAGTGCTTGTGTTTTCCAACACAGACTTCAAACGGATATAATACGTTTCTTTGGGGTCGAAAGTGCCGGTATAGATTATACCGCGCAACACACGTTCGTTGTTGCGATAATTGCTTGACACGGCCGCAGTGCTGGCAGGACCGAAATATTTCGGTGATTTCATATAGCCCTGTATACGCATACGCTTCTCGATTTCAGTGTTCACATCTTCATCACCATCTTTGTCGTCTTCCTCAAAACCGGTAATGTCGTGGTTTGTATAGACACGCATGTCGACCGGCAAACCCGTAGCTTCAAGATTTTGCTTGTTAGTGCCCAAATAAACCTGACACATGCCGCGCGTATTCAAATTTTGCAAACCAAGTCGGAACTCGTATGTACCATAGAATGGCACATGGGGCAACTCTATTGTTACATCATACTGACCCACAATATTATATTCGTCACCCTGGTAGTTTTGCCACTGATAGGCATAACCGCTCAAATAAACCACACGACTATCCTCCGTGAAAGTCATCTTAGAGAAAAAGCCTTGAGGAATGTTCAAACCTCTCACAGCGTCACCCGAAGTGATGCGGCGATAACCGGACGTCATCTGCTCGGGCAGCAAGTCGCAAAGGTCATAACGCATACGCTCATTTAGCACCTTGTTGGGCACATCGTCATCATAGACCAAAACGTCATCTATCTGATAGAAATAGCCGTTGAGCGCAGCATTGTCTCCATCGTTGCGGAGCAAAATTCCCTGGCGTGGCACCACCTCCTCATAATAATTGGCAAGATTGCGCTTCGAGACATAACGGTTTATACGTTTGCCGTCAATCTGCTTTCCCTCCATAATCTTAAGGATTCTGTTTTGGGTGAGCGTGGGATAATAACACCATGTGTCGATGCTAAGATTTTCCATATTGCGATAACCAAAGCCCTGCTCATTGTAATGACAGTTCAAAAGGTTATAGGGCACAGAACGGTCTATGAGATGATAGCCCACAAACTGATGAACAGCATTTTCGTCACTCTTAAAGTCACTGCTTTTGGCATCGGGATAATAATCCTTACACTTCTGTTCTATAATGGGGAAAATCTCATTCCAGTTCACAATCTGTCCGTTATCTTTCACTATGCTTATGCCAAATGCTTTTTCAAACAGACTGTCGGTCTCCACAAAGGCAGTAAATCCTATGTCGCGGTGTTTGGGACAAGGCACGGGGGTGTCGCCCGTCTCTGTGGGGCAACCCAATCCCGTTTCAGGGTGATTATATTCATATTCCATGTCGCGGAACGATGCCGACAACACTTCATCATAACCGGTCATTTTCAGCAAATTAGAGAACACTTGCAAATTAGGAGTGGCCTCTATCAAGGATGCTAATGAAGACACAGTCGGAGCCACCACGCGGTCAACCTTATGCACCACGCCGTTTTCCACCTCTATGTCGCTGGCAATGATACGCGAATACTTGTCTATATATATGGCGGCACGACCACCTGTAATGGTGTCAAAATTAACAGTCACAAAACGACCTGCAAACGACTGAGTCTCGATAGTGCCCTCCATAAAAGATGTCGAGAGGAGCGAACTGCTGTTGTCGTGGTCAATCAAACAGTTGTTCACGATAAACTCTGCAGTAGAGTCGGGCACGGTTGTGATGTCGTAATTCTCTACATTATATATAGAGTCCAAATACGTCTGCACAGCCTCGTTAGTCGGTGCAAAACAAGTGAAGTTACCACGAGCCGACAAAAGGTCATAGACCGTAGATTCTGATTGCGGACTCAATTTCACTCTCTTGGTGAGATAGCAGAAATCAGACAGAGTCTCGTCATCTTCAAAATAGCCCGACATCAACTTTCCCGTAAAAGTGTACATATTGGACTCGTCAACATCGTCTTTACAACTCACAAAATTAAAAGCTCCCACAAACAATAGTAATAAGATGAGAGCATCTCGGATTTTTAGGTTCTTAATTTTCATAGCACTTTTCTTTATTTCACTTTTGGGGTGCAATTTACACATTTTTTTTGAAACAACAAGAAAATTACACCGTTGTTTGTTAAATAAAACAAAAACGCACGATAAAAATCAAGAGAAACACACCGTTTAACCCTAATCGGACATTAGGTTTGGATTAAACCCACCAACAGACCAAAACACGTATAAAAACAAGAAAATAACAATCCGTTTGTAGAAGCCTATTCGCCCCCTACAGGGGCGAGGAGGGGGTGGTGGGGTTGAACCTCCATTGGTGGGGGCAAGCCCCCACCCTATTCTATTAAACCCCTACGGGGTTGAGATACAATTTGTTAATCCCTGAAAGGGCGACATAGAATAGCATAGAGGCTTGCCCCTATGAAAGAAGGTCACCACCAACACCAAGTCCTGTAAGGACGACATAAAGCAGTGCAGGGGCTCGCCATGCGGACGAAGTCGTTACTCGGAGAGAACAAGGCGAAGCCCGAGGTTGCTGTAGCGGTTGCCGGGCGCGTCGTTGCCGCGATCAGCAGAGCGGCAGCCCTCCGCGCTGCCGAGCCAACTGCCGCCGCGATCCACGCGGTAAAAGCCGGAGAACGGCCCCTGGGGATTGACCTGAGAATCACTACTATAATCGCCTTTCCAATCATAACACCACTCCCATACATTACCACTCATGTCGTATATTCCAAGTTCGTTAGGTTGTTTAGTCTTGACAGGATGTGTCTTGCTGCCACTATTATCATCGTACCATGCCACATCATCAATATTATTACTACCACTATATTGATAGCCCTTGCTCTTGTTTCCTCCACGGGCAGCATATTCCCATTCCGACTCGGTCGGAAAACGGAAATTCTTGCCTGTCAGACTATTCAATTTCTTAATAAATTTCTGACAATCGTTCCAAGAAACTTTTTCAACAGGATTATTCTCACCTTTGAAATAAGACGGATTATTTCCCATCACCGCAGTCCACAACGCCTGCGTCACTTCGATCTCACCGATATAATAACTACTCAGTGTTACTTGATGAGTAGGCTTTTCGTCATCATCAAAACCTTGCTGCTCCGGTGTTGAGCCCATGGTGAATGTGCCGCCCTCAACGAATTTCATAACAAACTTAACATCCGCAACAGTGAAAACCTTGTCGTCTCCAACTGTTTCCTCTAAGACAAATATATCATTTTCATTTATATCATTTTCGCTCTTTTCGTTATTTCCACCAAGATTATTTACTACTAACACACCTGCAATAGCAACAATGGCAATAGCAGCGACCCATAAAAATGTACGCTTAAATTTAAACGGAGACTTTATCTTAGGCTTTGCCGGTGTTTCTTTTTTCTTCTTCTGCTTTTCGGATTGCTGTGCTTCCTCTTTCTTCTTCTTTTCGGTCTCCTTTATAATGGTCTCGTCATTATCTGCTTTTGGCTTCTCCTTAAAAGTTGAGCGAGGTTCTTCTTTGGGTAATTTTGGCGATTTTGGCGGAACAATTTTTCCCTCCAGTCCCGCAATGAAGTCGCTCACTCGTTTCATTCTGTCTTTCTTGCGAGACTCCATTGCTTTGCAGATAACAGCAATGGCTTTGTCACTGACTCCCTTTGCCTTGAGTTTGTCAACAGGAACACCGTCTTCGTTGACATCTGACGCACTCGGCGGACGCTCGCCCGTGAGCAAGTTAAAAAATGTGGCTCCAAGAGCATAGATGTCAGTCTCGGGCGAAAACTCACCCACACCACCACGCTTATATTGCTCCATGGGAGCATAACCCTCGCTTATGCCAACAGGAGTGGTGCTCGTCTGCTTCTCCGTTGCAGCGTCATATTGTTTTGAAAGGCCGAAGTCAATCAAAACACAGTCGTCCGTTTCGTTGAGCATTATGTTGCCCGGTTTCACATCGAGGTGGTTCATCTTCTGACCATGAATATAGTCAAGCGCAGCAGCAACCTCAAGAATATAGCGAGTGGCAACATCTTCCGAGAGACAATCCTTTTGTTTCACCTTGTCTGAGAGAGAACCGTTGCCGATATACTCCATCACATAATAAGACGTGGCGTTTTCGTCAAACACGTCTATCACCCTCACAATATTAGGGTGGTTGAACTTTGCTATGTGGCGTGCCTCTTTGAGAAATTTCTCACGAAAGCGGTTTACAGTCTCCCGGCTTCCCTCTGTGCCGATTGTCACATGGCTTGTCGTCTCGTCGCGCTCGCAGAGTTCCTTCATGAAAAACTCCTTGACGGCAACCTTGCGCTCCAGTCCGCTCTGAATGGCAAGATAGGTTATTCCGAAACCACCTTGTCCGAGTATGCTTGTTATTTTATATCTACCACCTTGGAGTGTGGAACCAACTTTCAGATTTTGCATTTATTCTGTCTTGTGTTTTGTTTATACAAATAAGATTTTAATTTCCCATGACACGAGGCGAAGTCACGCAACACGCCATTACTATTGCAAAGATAGTACAAACCGAGAGCAGAAGAAAGCGACTTGTCGATTTATTTTGCCGAGGTGCAGCCTTTCTTCGCATTACTTTTGCAAAATTAACAATTTTGTTTCGTTTAACCCAAAACACCACACTACATTTCTTGTATATTTGTTCGCATCTGCTACACTACCACAATAAGATTTTTTTTGGGGGTGGTGGGGTTGAACCTCCATTGGTGGGGGCAAGCCCCCACCCTATTCTATTAAACCCCTACGGGGTTGAGATACAATTTGTTAAGCCCTGAAAGGGCAACATAGAATAGTGCAGGGGCTCGCCCCTATGAAAGAAGGTCACCACCAACACCAAGTCCTATAAGGACGACATAAAATAGCATGGAGACCGACAATAATATTTTCGGAAACCATCAAGATTATAGATGTAATAATTTTATTAGTAATAAAGTTGTTAGTAATAATTTTATTTCATACCTTTGCAAAACAACATATAAAGATTATGGGTAATAAACCTTTTATATTTGGCGTTGCCACATCGGGTGACAATTTTACTGACCGAAACAAAGAAACAGAACGTCTATTACTGAATTTCCAACATGGTGTCAATACCGTACTGATTTCACCTCGTCGTTGGGGAAAGACTTCTTTGGTGAAGAAAGTATGTCATTTGGCGCAATCCGACAAGTTGAAAATCGTTTATCTCGATATTTTCTCGTGTCGTAGCGACAGGGATTTCTATGATGCATTTGCCGCAGCGGTACTCAAACAAACATCTTCCAAATTGGATGAATGGTTGGAAAATGCAAAATTATTTCTTTCACGTATCAGTCCCAAAATATCTATCGGTACAGATCCGATGACAGATTTTTCCATTTCACTTGAGATAAATCCCAAGAGCAATGATGTGAATGAAATTTTACAACTACCGGAAAAAATAGCGCAAAAAAAAGGCTGTAATATTGTTGTGTGCATAGACGAGTTTCAACAGATTGCCGAGTTCAAAGATTCAAAGACATTTCAGAAACGGTTGCGCACAGTGTGGCAATTGCAAAAATCTGTGTCGTATTGTTTGTTTGGCAGCAAAAAACATTTGATGAATGAATTGTTTGAAAAAAAGAGCCTGCCATTCTATAAATTCGGTGATGCTATTTATCTGCCTAAAATTGAAACTTCAGATTGGGTGAACTATATATGTGGTCGATTTGAAGCCACGGGCAAGCATATCTCAAAAAAGTTAGCAGAAAAAATATGCACCATCGTGGACAACCATTCATCCTATGTACAACAGTTGGCGTGGTTGGTTTGGATCAATACAGACAAGACTGCCACCGAGCAAGATTTTGAAATAGCATATCAAGACATCATCGACCAAAACACACCCCTGTTTGAGAAGCAGACAGAAAGCCTTACAACCTATCAGTTGAATTTCTTACGAGCCATTTTAGACGATGTTCGTAATGAATTATCCACACAAGAAGTCTTGCAGAAATATCAACTCGGCTCGTCTGCAAACGTAAGTATAATAAAGAGAGCATTGATCAAAAAAGAACTCATAGAAGTCGAAAAACGACAAGTTATTATTCCCGACCCAATTATGAAAGTATGGTTAAAAAAGGAATTAGGGAAATAAAATACATATTATAAAACATGAAGGTGTGTCATAATAGCCAAAATCTTTATTTTGACACACCCTCCAAACAAGGGAACAAGAAACATAAAACTGACATACATCAATCAAAGGGGGCTGCCACGATTGGCAGCCCCCTCTTGTCATTTATAGGAAAATGCAACGTAAATTATTTCTTTGACTTTTTTTGCTTCTTAGACTGCTTCTTAGATTCCTTCTCAGCAGTTTGGCTGTCAGGATTGAGTTTCTTGAGTTGTTTCTTCAATTCCTTTTCAGCAGCCTCAGGACCCTCGGTCTTGAGAATGTTGGTATAGGCCTTGGCTATGGCATCGCTCTGTGCCTCCTGTTCGGGAGTAGCGTATGCGTGAGTAAAGCCTTTCTTTTTGTCCCAAAGACCACGGGTGAAGTCGGGGAACGAAACTGCAGCACAGTTATGGTCCATAGAGAGTGCACCAAGTTCACCGAGGCAGCACCATTCGGCAAGGTCATAAACGTCCATGTCAAGGGGCAGACCATTTTGCATACAGTAAACGAGACGAGCATCCATGATGAAGTCCATACCACCGTGACCACCTACCTCTTTTGCCAATTCGCCATACTTCTTAAGAATGGGGTGCATATATTTGGCTTCGAGTTTTGCCTGTTCTTCGGCAGGCATGAAACTGTGGGTATTGAGTTTATCAACTACCGGCACTCCTGCATCTTTGAGTGTAGAGGCATCGAGAGCAAATTTGGGTTCAGGATACTTGGTAGCATAGCCCTTTGTGCCGGTGAGTTTATAGAGACGGTTATAGGGCTGAGGGGTCATCACGTTGTGCTGAATTTCAACCACTTTGCCGTTGGCGGTGCGCATAAGTGTGGTGGTGTGGTCACCACTGCGGAAGTTATTGCAAGGTCTTCCGGTTTTCTTCTCCACATATTCCTTGCCGTGTGCGCTCTTGGTGTCCATAGCCACGAGAGTGGTGAAACGGTCACCGCGGTGAATATCGAGAGCCTGTGCCACAGGGCCGAGGCCGTGAGTAGCGTAGAGGTCGCCACGATAGTCTTTATTGTATCTCATGCGCCAGCCGAGTTTGTCGGGGTCAGAGCCATCGGGGTTTTTCCAATACCAATCCCAGAAGTCGTCGAGGTTGTGGATATAGGCACCCTCGGCACGGAGCACTTCACCAAACACGCCTTGCTGAGCCATGTTGAGGGCGTTCATCTCATACCAGTCGTAGCAGCAGTTCTCCAAAATCATGCAATGGAGTTGTTTCTGCTCGGCGAGGTTCACGAGATCCCAGCACTGCTGAAGGTCAAGAGCAGAAGGCACCTCGATGGCAGTGTTCTTGCCGTTTTCGAGAGCACACTTGGCAACGGGGAAGTGGTGATCCCAGTCGGTTGCGACATAAACGAGATTGATGTCGGAACGTTTGCAAAGCTCTTCATAGCCTTTTTCTCCGCTATAAGAAGCAGCCTCGGGCAATCCGGCTTTCTTCAAAATCTTCTGAGCATTGTCAACACGGCTCTGCTCATAGTCGCAAAGAGCAACAATACGCACACCGTTGATATGGGTGAAACGCTCCACAGCACCGGGACCACGCATACCAAGACCCACAAATGCAACGCGCACAATGGGCTCTGCGGGCAATGCAAGGCCAAGCACATCTTTCTGACCGGCAGGGCGAGCCGGAGACTCTACTTCAATCGTACCCTCATTCCAATGCCACTTGGTCTGGTAAGACTGAGACATACCATTTTGTGGCACCAATGCAAACAGACACAACGCGATGGCTGTAGCAATAAAAGAAAATTTCTTCATGGTGTTAATTTTATAATGTTAATATTGTTTGGCAAAAAAAATTATCTTCACCGACAAACCTCATCAAGGCTTTTTGAACTGTAAGCTTTACAAAACCAAGACTGACTATCGGCTATTTTGAAATGCAAAGATAACAAATAGTTTTCATAAAAGCAAACAAACGCAAAAAATTATATCTTTTTATAAAGTCAGCCAACAAAATCAACACAAAGCAAACCTCGCCTCTCAAAATCGGCGAGCAACCTGCCATAAACGGGCGAGAGGGCCAGCAACCGCCTATTGCCGACAATGACGAGATGGCGGCGACTGCGCGTGAGAGCCACATTAAGTTTGCGATCAACATAGTAGGGCGCAGGGGAAAGTCCATCGTCTTCACAATATGTGGCAGAAGTGAGGAATGAGAGTTGAGAGACATGACGCACGGTGAGCGAACAAATCATGATGTCGCGTTGCGAACCCTGAAACCGCTCGACCGTGTCGATGGCAGCGTCAGCAAAACGGTCGAGACCACACTGCCGCAGGCTTGTCTTTATTTGGCAGATCTGGTTGCGATATGGCACTATCACCCCTATCTCGTCGGACGAGAGCTCCCTGCCATTGGCCTCATATATTTTGGTGAAGGCCTCTATGCAGAATGCCACGAGATTGGCCTCAGCCGAATTGATTTTGTCGTTGAGACCATCGTCGCATGGTTTGCAGTCGAGAAACAAAATCCTGTTGGAAAGCAAGCGGCTCATCAACTCGCCACACCTGCCCTCACACAGGGGAATATTGGGATAACACTCAGATAAAGTCTGCTTTTGATGGTCGAGAGGCACGCATTGCAACGTGTCGCCATAGAAATTGTGGTTTACGAAGCCAAACAAGTCGGGGTGCATTCGCCCCTGAGTGTTTATCTGGCAATAAAGGTCTGTGCGACCACGCTCCATGAAGATGTGGAGCATACGACTGAAAAGCGACTCGGCACAATCACTAATGCCCAAAGAGTTGAGCAACGGGTCTTCTATTGCCGAAGCCTCACTGCCCTGCACCACCACAGCGGGCAACTGTTTCTGATCGCCCACAAGCACATATTTCTTCACATCGGCAACAGTGTAGATTGGCAACAGATAGGGTTCGAGTATCTGGGAAGCCTCGTCGACAAAGGCAACCGAAAAGTCCAAAGCGGCAAGCAGCGTCTGCTGAAGCGACATGGTGGAGACGGTGGCGACAACCACGCGCACTCTCTTTAACATACGGCGAACAGCGTCGCCACTGCCACACTCTTCCTCCGGTCGGCCATCGAGCGTTCTGCCCTGAAAGCGCGGTGAGCCCGAGAGTGTGTGACCAAGTCTCAGATAGTCGCCGAGCAGGTCGGGCGTGTCTTTTATTATCTCCTCCAACATCATGCAGAGTTCGTCGACAGCCCTGTTTGTATAGGCCATGACGAGCAGGCGACTATCAGTGTTTGCCCTGAGTTCTTCCTCTATCATATATCTCATGGCACACGACGTTTTGCCCGAACCGGGCGGGCCTATCAGCAGAAACCAACTGTCGGCTGCACGCTCCATGGCCACAATGGTATTGAAAGCGGCATAGTCACCCCTCAACTCGGCAGGAGGGTGTGGAACCGGCATTCGTGTGAGCAGGAAGTTTTCCTTGCGTTCGGAAGGAGAATCCATAAAGGCAAACAGACTGCGACAAAGCGTGGTGGTTGAAGAGTCAATATGGTCGTGTTCGAGCGCAAAATGTTTGTCGTCCAGTTCATTAAACAAAGCCTTGTGTTGAGGATTGCTGAGTATTACGCTCAACCGTTCTGTTGTGACCTCGCCGAGTTTGCCTCTGAGAATATAGGAATTTGAAACACATGGACGATTGTCATCATAAGAATAAACCTGAACGGCATCACCCCATCTGAAATTGGTGCGACCATTGGCGACATTACCTGAGAGAGAAAAAGTGACAGAAGAAACCTTGCCTCCGTTTTCATCGGTCGACACCAAACGAAGGTCGGCAAACATCTCGCCATTCTCCACCCTGACAGAGTGAGGAGTGTTCCACAAATCGGAATAACCGCCCCTTCCCTTGGTGCGCGCTCCAGTCTTGGCAAACAAATTCTCACTCAAAACAAAACTGATGAAACGCGAGGCATAGACACAGGCGGCATCGTTCTCCTCTGCTTTTGAAAAACACGACAACACCCTCTCTATGCGAGGCAAAATATAGGGTTGCCACAAGCGGTCGGAAATATTTTCAAGCCGCAAATCCTCAGTTTTCACTCTGTTCATAACCTCTGCCACCCGACCATTTGCCATATTAAATATCATGCTCACAATGCGGTTGCGCATCTCTATGGCCTTGTCGAGCAATGTGAAATAAGTGTGTTCGGACATAAGGCCGTCTTCGTAGCGCGAATAAAGCAAAAAGGTCTCACACTTTTTGTTTCTGAAAGCCGGAGTGTATTCCATCATCAGCCTATATAGCATCATCTGCACAAAATGAGGTTCGCGGTGGGTGGCACGAAATTCATCTCGCTTGCCACTCTTCTGTTCTATCAGCCGGGTGCCGTCGCTTTGCAGATAGTCCATGCGCCCTGCCAAGCCCACGGCGGGACACACAAACGTGGGTTCAAGCAAAGCCTTGTCTAAATCAAAACCCCGTTGCGGTGTAATGCGGTTCTCAAAAAGGCGGCGTATGTTATCAAACTGTCGGCGCGCCTCCGCATGAAAACGTCGGGAAGTCTCGCTATCAGTCATCAACAACGAGAAATCCAACGGATTGTGCCGAAACGCCCTTGCCAACGAAGCAGCATAGGTAACCTTCTTTGTGTCATCGCCCACACGCGCCTCGCGTGCTTCTCCCAAAAGGTCGTCGAGAAAAACTCCCGACACATTGCCCAGCAATATTGCCTCGGTCATCACCGAGGGAGAAAACAAACGAATGAAATAATTATAGGGCGATGCACCATGAAGTTCAAAAACTCCCGCCACTTCAGAGGGCGACATGAGATAGTCGGGTTCAAAAATAATTTGTCTTGGCTCGCAACGGCCCTCTGCGTCAACTCCAACCTTGAGCAGGTTTAAGACGCTGTTTGTTTCCACAATTTCAGACAGATATGAGAAATCAAGATAGTCGCCGGTATTCTTTAAGGGAACTTCAAGAAGCCCCACGCCCAAATCTTCGTCAGCCTCGGCAATTATATGATTTTCGTCAATATCGACCACCCTCACTCTCAACACATCAAAGTGTCTCACCACGGGCTTAGGGCAAGGCTCACTGAAAGTCTGCCCCACGTTGAAACGAGCAATCTCGGGCGGCAGTTCACACCCATATAGTCTCGCAATAAATTGAGCAAGCAACAAAGCATCGCTGCGGAACTGCACCTCACCGGTTTCGTTGTCCGCTTCGTCAAAACGGTCAATGCGCCCGGCCCTGCGCCTCAATCCCTGAAGCCTCACTGCCATATCGAGAGGTATCTCGCGAGTGTCGCACACAACTCCGAGCAACGAAAAGAAGTCGCTGCACAAACGACCCTCGGCAAATTGCTCACACACCAGATGCAACACCTCGTAAAGTTCAACATACAGTCCACTATGATATGGGCGGTCGAGCACTGCTCCTATGCGCTTGAAAAAATCGTTTTCCACCGTCATCAACATTTAGAATAGCAAAGATACAAAAAAATCACTCATACCTAAGGCTACACACACCCTTATCTTCCATCTTCAAGACATAACGACCAAATTTCTCGCGCGCGTACATTTATTATATAATATAGGGAGAGACAAAAACACTTTGACAAATACGCCCAAATCAACGCGTGAACATTTATTCATACTCCACACAGCATAGTTTTCCCTAATTACCTCCAAAAACATACCAACTGTAAAAAATACAGTGCAACGCGTCTAAAATCTAACAGAACGCGACTTAACGATTTATTTCCGGCCGAAAATCTTAGTATCTCCGCCCGAAAATACTAGTATCTCCGCCCGGAAATCTTAGTATCTCCGGCCGGAAATAAATGGA
>JAQXTH010000002.1 GCA_029219385.1 Prevotellaceae bacterium
GACAAGGTTGTTTACAGCGAAGATGACGAAGACTTCGTTTATGACGCAAGCGCACGCTGGAAGAAGACCCACGCTCTCACCGCATTTGCCGGAACAGAAGCTCACGGTCAGGACGCATTCTTCTTCTCAATCGTGAGCAGCAAGTCTGCCAACTTCAATGACGCAGAGGGCGCAATCGTGACCTTCTACTTCGATGGCAGCAGCTTGGCCGACGGCGAATATAAAGCCGACTTCTTTGACGCCATCAGCGTTTGGACCGACAAGACAAACACCAAAACTTACAAGGTGGCCAACACCGAATGTAAGTTCACCATCAGTGGTGGCAAGGCTACAGCCGTAGGTTCAATCGAGGCAGAAGAAGGTGCAGCCGTTAAGGGTATCATCACCGTAGACGGCAAGGCTGTAACTGCTCCTCAGAAGGGTCAGATTTATGTAATCGACGGCAAGACCGTGAAATATTGAAAATAACCTTAGAAAAAGCGGATGGTGTGAGGCCGTCTGCTTTTTTTTTACAATATAATGCGAGAGGCGTGTGAACAATATGTGCGTCTCTCGCATTTTGTGTGTAAATCTGTATAGTTTTGTTTATTCCTTTTTGAAAAAGGAAAGGAAGAGAAAACATTTGCAATTTATATTATTATCTTTTAGGTAAAAAGCGATAAAAAAGTCACTTTTTTGCTTCAGTAAAGAATATTGGGTGAATATCTTAGGAATAAGGAACCGCTTTGTTGTCTCGAAGTGCGATTTTGGCTTTAAAATTTTGTCGTTGTAATAGTTTTTGTATATCTTTGATGAACCAAAAATAAAAATCTTGCTATTTTACGGCAGAGCGTTTATAATAGAACATGTGTCTTTGTGGCAGATTAGCAATGGGTATAAATAGAATATTCTAAAGTTTTACAATATTATTAACAACAAAAGTCAAACAACATGAAAAAGTTCTTACTTTTACTCGCTCTTGCATTGACAGGAGCAATGTGGAACAATGTTGACGCACGCTGGGAATTGGGCGAGCAGAAAAATGCTTCCCAAATCCATGTGGGCGACACGATTGTTCTGGAGTTTTGTACTCAGACAGAGTTTTTAGGCCGCTATCTTGCGGGCTCTGCTTTGAGTGCAGCCGGACTTCTCACCGACGCCAATATTTATTTCGTCGAAGAGGGTCCGCTTGACATTCGTACCGGTGCTCCCACGGTTTATCTCAAATCGCTGGAGGCCAACGGCTATCTCACCTACAACGGTGGTTGGCAGAGAATTACCTATTCTCCTTCGCCCGAGCAGGCAGCCAATCTTCAAATCTTGAGTTGTGGCGAAGATATTCCTTGGTCAAACTGCGTTTCGTGGGGTTTCGAGACAGTACTCCGCGAGGGTCACGAGGGTGAAGATCCTATCGCCAGCTGGCGTAACCCGGCTTCGGGCAAAGTGCCTACCGACAACTCTGTGGGTTTCTCTTATTCTCCCGATGAGAAGAGTTGGACCTATCTCGGTTCGTGGAACCGCGCCGACGAAATTTGGTTCTGGCAATACACCGACACCAATGAGTGGAACGTCTATGACGTGAACTACATTTCTGACCTTCAGGGCGACCTCACTTCGCTCATCGACATCTATCTTTCAGAAGGTGATGTGATAGGCGGCACCGACCCCGGTTATTATCGTCAGGAGGTGGCTGATGAATATAATGAAATTCTCCAGCAGTCACTCATTATTTCAATGGGTAGTTATACCGATGAGGAATATAAAGAGGCTATCGACAACCTCAAGGCCGCTCATGCAAAATTGGCCACTGCTACCATTCCTATCACAGAGGGCTATTACAACATTGTGAGTGCCTTTGACGACTTCCTCAACAACTTTGGTGTGGAGAAGGCTGTTTATGCCAACACCAATGCCATGCAGCTCTATTATACCACATTTGATGCCAAGGACTCTAAGTTTGTCTTCAACATCACCAAGGCTGATACCGATGATGAGTATTATGTAGAGCACTTCACCTCGGGCACATATGTAGGCACTCCGGCTGAGTGGTATAACTCTACTCCTCCGATGACAGCCAATAAGGAAGAGGCTCAGAACATCACTCTTCGTTTGCCGGGTAAATGGTTCTGGGGTAGCCACACGCAACATCGCACCTCATATACTCCCTATGCAAGTTCTGCTCCCACCGCTTCCGATAGCGAGGGCGCAATTACCTCATGGGGTATATGGTCAGACCCCTGCACTGTTGAAAACAACTCCAACCTCTGGTATTTGCGCAAGATTACTGACGAGTCTCTGATTGCTCAGTTTGAGGAAGAGAAAAGACAGGCAACTCTCGATGCAACTCTTAACGAACTTATCAAGAGTGGTAATGAATTATATCAGAACCTCTTTGCCTACAAGACTGAATTTGACAAACCGCTTATCACGCGTGCAAGCGGTGGTGTTGACGACGAACCTGCAGAAGACGCTCAGATTAAGTTCTCTGCCATTCGCAAGCAGGGCATTGAGAATGCCGACCGCTATGAATATCTTATCGACGGTGACTCTTCCACATATATGCAAGGAACGGGTTATATCACCATTAAACTCGACGAACCCAAACAAAACGTTACTTTCATTTATGAAACCCGTGGCGCAAGAGAGGGTGGAAATGAGCAAATCCCGGTTTGGGGTATGAACGAACGTCCCGCCAAGGTGAGCATTTATGGTGCCAACACTCTTGAGGGTGACACAGTATATGGTGGTGCAATCTACAATAATGTAGACATGAGCGAGATAGGTCCCAAGACCCTCAACCTCGGTCGTCCCGTAAACCGCATAGCTTATCAGGTAAATGCAAATGCCAACGGTGGCAATTACTTCACTCTTGGTGAGTTCCAGATCTACGAGGCTGTGGTAGACGAGGCAGAGTCTCAATATCATACAACTCCGGGTCTTAAAGAACCTGCCGACGCTATGATAAACCTCATTCAGCTTAAAAAGGCAGTTGTCGCAGGCAATACTACCACCGAAGCGGATATTAGCGAAATGGAAGCAGCCATCAAGGCTGTTAAGGCTCTCTATGCTGACACCGTTGAATTAGCAAATATGATTGCCGAAGCCGAAGTGATGCTCAAAGGTGTTGAGATTGGCGAAGGAATGGGACAACTGTCTAACGCAGAACTCGCAACAAATCTTACTGCTGCCATTGCCGATGCTCGTAAGAATGCTTTTGCCACTCCTATCTCTGTCAGTGCTGTTCAGGCTGCCATGACTGCCGTTTCGACTGCTTTCAACGCATTCAAGGCAGGCATCAAGACTATCGAAGAGGGCAAGTGGTATTTCATCACCAATCTTGACGACAAGCGCGCCGGCGAACAAGGTGCCGAAGACGCTGCATGCTATGGCAACGCCATTTATTTGAAAGACAAATATAATGGTGCTTCTGTGACCAAGTGGGGTCTCTACGACAAGGAGAGCAACCAGCTCAATGCCGACAACAATCCTAAGGCTATGTGGAGATTTGTTGCAGTTGAGGGCACAGAATACTACGCTATTCAAAATATGTATTCGGGCTACTATATGGGCGATTATGCAGGCGACAATATCAACCTGCCGGTTTCTGAAACTCCGATACCATACGAAATCGCATTTGTGGGCAATTCGCAGTTCACTCTTGTTCCTATGGGTCCTGCCAACAGAAAGAAGTTTGCTCTCTGGCCCGAAGGTGCTGAAAACGATGTTGTATGCCACGAACTCGATGGCTCTACTTCAGCATGGACATTTGTTGAAATTGATCCCGAGGCGCAAGAGGCAATCTCCATCTCAGACTTCGGCATGAACCTTATTGACGTGATGTCTCTGCCCTACAACTTCTCTTATGTTGCAGACTACAACGACGATGTACATACCTATGCCGTGAAGAAAATCACTCAGGAAAATGACGCTGATGGTCAACTTGTTTCAACCATCGAACTCTATGAAAAATCTGAGTTTGCAGCAGGCGAACCTTGTATTATCGCTTTGGGTAACTTTATGGAAGAAGACGTAGAAGTAGAACCCTACGACCTCGTTCTTCCATTCCCCACAGAAATGGTTGACCACACAGTTCCCATGGTTGCCAACGGTATTGTGGGTGGTCTCCACACTATCAAGTTTGAATATACAACCGGTATCTCTACCGGAAAGATTTTCAAACCCATGGAAGCAGGTGGTGGTTTTGACGCTCAAACCGGTGTGATCGATGTTACTACTTATAAAGGCGAAGTTGAGGGCGTTGAAACAGCATTGACCCTTACGGTGACAGGTCTTCCTGCCATTCCCGAGGGTGGTGAAACCGGTGACGTGAACGGTGACGGCGAAATCAATTCTTCAGACGTTGTTTATATTTACAACGCTATTTCGGGCGAAGGTGCCGGTGAAGGTGCCGACGTAAACGGTGACGGTGAAATCAACTCTTCAGACGTTGTGGCTGTCTACAACATCATCGCAGGTGCAAGTGCAGGTGCTCCCTCGTTTGTACTTCCGGGCGAAGAAGTTGTAGAGGCTTCTGAAATCATTGAGCCGGATAACAACACTCAGGCAATTATCAGCTGCGCTATTGGCAGCAGCGACGACCTCACCAAGATTCCTTTCACCATCTCTCTGACCAACTCTATCGACATCACAGCCGTAGAGGGTAACGTGAGACTCCCCGGTGGCTTGGGTCCCGACAAGGTTGTTTACAGCGAAGATGATGAAGACTTCGTTTACGACGCAAGCGCACGCTGGAAGAAGACCCACGCTCTCACCGCATTTGCCGGAACAGAAGCTCACGGTCAGGACGCATTCTTCTTCTCAATCGTGAGCAGTAAGTCTGCCAACTTCAATGACGCAGAGGGCGCAATCGTGACCTTCTACTTCGATGGCAGCAGCTTGGCCGACGGCGAATATAAAGCCGACTTCTTCGACGCCATCAGCGTTTGGACCGACAAGGTAAACACCAAAACATACAAGGTGGCAAACACCGAATGTAAGTTCACCATCAGCGGTGGCAAGGCCACAGCCGTAGGTTCAATCGAGGCAGAAGAAGGTGCAGCCGTTAAGGGTATCATCACCGTAGACGGCAAGGCTGTAACTGCTCCGCAGAAGGGTCAGATCTACATCATCAACGGCAAGACCGTTAAGTACTAATACTGACCAAAAGGAAATGAATATATAGAAATCTTAATTCCTATATAGACATATAATCAAAAAAGTCCCTCCGGCTTTAATGCCCGAGGGACTTTTTTTGCTACTTTTGCAAACAAAACAAGTAGTTTGTCTTTATAATTACATAGACTATGTGGGAAGAAAAATTGTATGATATTTTCAAGGAATGTCGCGTGATTACGACCGACAGTAGGGACTGTCCGAGGGGGGCAATGTTTTTTGCATTAAAAGGCGAATCTTTTGACGGCAATAAGTTTGCCACAGCGGCTCTTAATAAAGGCTGTGCATACGCTGTGGTTGACGAAAAAGAGTATGTTGTGGAGGGTGACACGCGCTATATATTAGTAGACGACGTATTAACGGCACTTCAAACTTTGGCCAACCGACACAGGCAAGCATTTAAAGGGCCGGTGATTCAAATTACCGGCACCAACGGCAAAACCACCACCAAGGAATTGGTGAGTGCGGTTCTTTCAAAGAAATATAATGTGTTGTTCACGCAAGGCAACTTCAACAACCACATCGGTGTGCCGAAAACACTCCTGCGCCTCAACGACAGCCACGACATTGCCGTAATTGAGACCGGTGCCAACCACCCGGGGGAGATAAAAGCATTGGCAAACATTGTGTGTCCCGACTGTGGACTGATAACCAATGTGGGTGTGGCTCATATAGAAGGTTTTGGCTCTTTTGAGGGAGTTATGAAAACCAAAGGTGAACTTTATGATAATCTTCGCCACAAAGAGGGAGGTTTTATCTTTCTGAATGGTGACAATGAATATCTGTGTGGCATGGCAGAGGGGCTGAAAGCCTACACCTATGGCAAACCCGGTCATGGTTATATGGTGGAAGGCGAACCGATAGAGGGACATTCTTTTCTTCGCCTATGGTGGCGAAGCAGCGAAGCCGACAACGAGCGACACGAGGTGAAAACACATCTTGTCGGGTCGTATAATATAGACAATGTGTTGGCGGCAGTGTGTGTGGGGCTGAAATTTGGTGTTGCCCCCTGTGACATAGACAATGCTCTGAGAGACTATGTGCCCACCAACAACCGTTCAGAAATGAGAGAGACGGCAAGCAATACACTTATTGTGGATGCCTATAACGCCAACCCGTCGAGCATGAAAGCCGCCTTAGAAAATTTCTCCACCATTATCTCGCCACACGGTCGAAGAAAAATGGTGATATTGGGCGAGATGAGGGAACTGGGCGAGGTCTCGACAAAAGAGCACACAAAAATTATCTCCATGCTCGGCAAGATGAATATAGACGATGTGTGGTTGGTGGGCAAAGAGTTTAAGGAATGTGCCCCACCCTATCGCGTGTTTGAAAATATAAGCGAGGTGGAAAAAGAGTTACGAGCCAATCCGCTATCAGACCGCTTGATACTAATAAAAGGCAGCAATTCGACTCGCCTTTATCGCCTGCCCGAGAGTTTATAAGTCTCAGATAGCGGGCAGAGACATTCCATTTATCTTGCGATAGAGGTCGAGAGCATAAACATCGGTCATGCCGGTGATATAGTCGAGCACTCCAAAGAGTCGTTCGCTCACCAAGGGTCTGTTTACTTGATATTGAGACGGCACTCGATTGATGATAAGTTTGGAGTAAGCCTTGTCGGGATGTTCGATTGCATCGGTGAGGAGTTCGAGCAACGTGTTAATAATGCGATAACCGGCAAGTTCTATGTCGAGAACTTCACGCGAACGATATACATTGTCGACGGCGAAGTCGGCTATCTTCTGAATTGCGTTGCGCATACGCGGGTCAATATGCTTGATGAGAGAACCTTGGAACTCGCCTTGCAAAATGGTGTCTTCGTTTTCGACAAAGACCCTGACACACTCCTGCTCAATGGCGTTGATTACGCACGAACGCATATAAATAATTCTCTCGTTGGGGTCGGTAACATCGGGATATGACGCCATGATATGACGGGCCTGCTTTTCGTCAAAGAAATTAAGAAAAAGCTCGGTGGTTTTCTCGGCTGTGACAAGGTGGAGTTTATAGGCATCTTCGATGTCCATAATCTCGTAGCAAATATCATCGGCAGCCTCAACGAAATAAGCCAACGGGTGGCGCGCATATTTCACTTTAAGTCCATCGTCAACAAAACATCTTATGCCGAGGTGGTCGGCGACTTCTTTGTAGACATTCAATTCACTCTCAAAAAAACCAAACTTGTTTTTCTTTTCACACAAAAGAGAGGTGTGGGGATATTTCACTATAGAGGCGAGAGTGCTGTAGGTCATCACAAAACCTCCCTCACGCCGACCCTCATATTGATGAGTGAGCAAGCGAAAGGCATTGGCATTGCCATCAAAACGAACTATGTCTTCCCACAAAATTTCAGCCCGCCGGCTGCCCACTTCTTTCTCTATAAGCGACTTGAAACGCGCCCCCTTCCCCTCACTAAAAAACGAAGCAATGGCTTTTTCTCCGGAATGGCCGAAAGGCGGATTGCCAAGATCGTGGGCGAGGCACGCCACAGAAGTGATAGTGCCGAGTTGAAAGATTTGTTGCTCATTGAGCTCGGGGTGGCGCTCCATGAGAATACGGGCGGCATCGTTGCCAAGCGAACGCCCCACGCTTGCCACTTCGAGACTGTGAGTGAGGCGGTTGTGCACAAAGATACTGCCCGGCAGGGGAAAGACCTGGGTCTTGTTTTGCAAGCGACGAAAAGCAGCAGAAAAGATAAGGCGATCGTAGTCGCGCTCAAAGACGGAACGATATTCGGCAAGATTTCCGTGTCTTGTTTCGTGGCCAAAACGTTTGGAACTGATGAGGTTTGACCACTCCATTTTATGTTGTTGTTTCATGAGATTTTGTCTTGTGGTGCAAAAGTAAGTTTTTTGAGCTACATAATTAAAGCAAAGGGTTGAAAATTTGGTTTTGCTGTGATATTGTGCTAAATTTGTAGCACAAAATCAGATGACAACAATGAAAGTGAAGATAATCAACAGGTCGCGGCACGAATTGCCCCGATATGCCACTGCTCAGAGTGCAGGTGTGGACTTGCGTGCCAACATTGACAGCCCTGTGGTGATAGCACCGCTCGGCAGGGTGTTGATACCCACGGGACTTTATATGGCATTGCCCGAGGGTTATGAAGCACAGGTGAGGCCCCGCTCGGGTCTTGCGCTGAAGCAAGGAATTATGGTGCTCAACACTCCCGGCACCATAGATGCTGACTACAGAGGAGAAATCGGAGTGATATTGGCAAACATCTCCAACGTGGAGGTTTGCATAAACGATGGCGACCGCATTGCCCAAATGGTGATTGGCAAATATGAGAAAGCCGATTTTGAAGAGGTTGACATACTCGACGAGACAGAGCGTGGCGCAGGCGGATTTGGCCACACGGGCGTTTAATAATGCCAACTGCGATGCTGCTGTCTTGTTGACAACAACATGAAATTTTTGAAAAATGACGAAAAGAATAATTTCTTTCTTATTGGTTCTGATATGCACCGGTGTGATGATGGCCGGCTCAGGCAAAGATGACAACGAAAGTTTGTCGGCTCGCGCAATGCGCAAATACAAAGCTCTGTATCTTGAGGCAATGTGTCGGAAGGAAGCCGGTGACAAGGTGGCGGCATACAGACTGTTGCAACGTGCCATCAGACTCAATCCTCGCGGAGGAGAGGCATATTTTGAGATGGCTTCTTTTTTAGAGGAGAACATTAACATTATGCCAAACGACACGGACTATGATATTTTGGACTATTATGCCAAAGCACACGAGTTTTGCCCCGACAACACTGACTATACTTTTGAGTTAGGACGTTGTTATCTTATGATGGGCGATTCTTGTTGCGTGGAGATACTTCGCCCCTTGCTGAGCAACCGTGAAAAGCGCGAACCGGTCTTTGCACTGCTGTGTGACTACTATACCCAAAAGGGAGATTTTAGCAATCTGTGTGGTATTCTTGAACAATGGCGTCCCATAAAAGATGACGATATATATATATGGGAAACTAAGATGCGTGCAGCAGAGTCGATGTTGCTTTATGACGAGGTGTTGGCAATGGCTGACACCGTAATAAAACTTTACCCCGAAAAGAAATATAATTTTCTATTGTGTTTTAAGTTAGAAGTCTACCTCGCTCAAAACGAATTGGATAAATTTACGGCTTTGGCAGACTCTATAGAAAAACATATCGACCCTTATTTCGCACCCGGCTATTTGGATTGGACGAGATACAAATGTGGGATAAAAAACAAAGATAAAGACATGTGTAACAAGTCGTTGATAAAGATTGTTTTAAATCCTTTGAGCGAGTTGCGCATGACGGCATTAGACGCGCTGTTGAAAAACACGGAGATAAGCAAACTGCGTGACATGGTAGACTCTTTGGCTATCCACTTGTTGCCCTTGGAAGACAGCGATGTTGAGTTGTATGACAAACTGTATGCAACAATGGATCATGTTCAGTCGCCAGACTCTCTGAAGACATCAATACTGAGCAAAATACTGATATTAAATCCTTCGGACGACAGGTCGCGCATCTCCCTCATACTTGACGCATCAAAAAACGAAGACAACGAAAGACTCAGCCAACTATGTGTGGACGGACTGAAAGAAAACCCGAGCAATTCGGTTTACTATCTGTTTTTAGCCGGCTCAAAGATGGTGAAGAAAGATACAAAGGGTGCTTTGGACTTATATGAGGAGGGTATGCACTATATCTCTTCAAACAACTCTTCGGACTATATTGCACAATATTATAGTTCATACGCTGACGCACTCCACGAAATAGGACGCAAGGAAGAGGCATACGCAATGTATGACTCTGCACTGATCTATAATAATGTAAACACTATGTGTCTTAACAATTATGCATACTTTCTTTCACTTGAAAACAAAAATCTCGAAAAAGCGAGGGAGATGAGTGCCAAAACAATTGAAATAAGCCCCGACGAACCAACATTCCTCGACACATACGCATGGATTGTATTCCTGCTGAAAGACTATGCCGAAGCGCGTAAATATATAGACCTTACAATAGAAAACACAGAAAATATTGACAGTCCCGAAAACATAGTAATTCTTGACCATGCGGGCGATATTTATTTTCACAACGGTTTCAGAGAAGAGGCCGTGAATTTCTGGAAGCGAGCAGCGAAATTGGATGGTGCCACACCGTTGATAAAGAAAAAGGCTTCGCAGCGACGCTATTTTAAAGAATAATCGTAACAATGAAACAACTATGAAAACCATCTTAAAACTTTTGTTTTTCTCTGTAACGCTGTTGACTATCGCTTCGTGTAGTTCAACAAAAAAACTGCAAGGCGACAGCCATAGCTCTAAACCCACCGCTACAGAATTGTATAAGCAACGGGTGGTGAGCAATAAAATAAACAGCGAGTGGTTCACTGCCAAAATGAGGCTGGTGCTCTCAATGGGTGACAGAGACGTGTCGCTTTCGGGCAGCCTGAAGATGAAAAGGGGCGAGGTGATACAGTTGTCGCTCACATTTCCCATTGTCGGTGAAGTGGGTCGCATGGAATTTTCACCCACCAATGTGCTGATAATAGACAGAATAAACGCACGCTATGTGAAAGTGCCATACGACAGGGTTGATTTTCTTCGCTCGGCAAACCTGGACTTCAAAGTTTTGGAATCTGTGTTTTGGAACGAGGTGTTTTATCCCGGTGGCGATGTGAATGAGAAATTGGGTGAATATAGAGTTTCTGAGGCGGGAGACCACACACTGCTAAACCTCTCGACTGCTCCCAAACTCGATTATGACTTTCTGACCATAACTGAGAGCGCGTTGCTCGACCGCACCACCGTTTCGCCAAAAAACATGGCAGACAAGAATTCCTTGACCTGCATTTACAGCGATTTTGTGAAATTTGAATCTGCCAAATTTCCCTCTGCCATAAAGATTTCCTTTTCAGGAGAAAAACAGAAATATGGATTAGACATCAGTCTCAATTCGCTTTCGACAGCCTCGAACTGGAATACCCACACTGAGGTGTCGACCAAATATAGAGAAATGGACGTAGAGAGCCTCTTGAAAAACCTTATTCCTTGATGAATGAAAAATAATCCCTCGGAACAGTGAACAGTATTTTCAGAATATTATTTCTCGTAATGGCTATGGGAATTGTTACCCCCACAGCATTTGCCCAAAAGCGCAAGACAACAACCACCACACAAAAAAAGAAGTCGGTTTCTTCAAAGAAAACGACCTCTGCAAAATCTACAAAACAAACCACGCCCAAAGTTACCAACGACAATGTGAAGTCGTTGAAATCTAAGCGCGACGCACTGCAAAAGAAAATCAACCAATCGCAGTCTCAACTCACCCAAACAAACAAAGACGTGAAAAAGCGATTGGCACAATTGTCGGAGATTAACGGTCGCATAGACCACCACCAAAAAAATATCTCACGCCTGAAAGTTCAGATAGACTCCGTGAATAACAACATAGGCACTCTTGAGGCCGAATTGCGCACTCTGAATGCTCAACTGAAGGATTGCAAAAAGAAGTATGCCCGCTCGATGCTCTATATGTATCAAAACCGCAAGGCTTCAAACAAATTGTTGTTTTATCTGTCGGCAGCGGATTTCACACAAATGGCACGGCGATATAAATATGTGAAGGAGTATTCAAAATACCAACGCGTGCAGGGCGAACTGATGGTTCGCAAACAAACAGAGATAGAAGAAGCCAAAGCGAAACTGACCAACGAGCGTAACCAGCAAAATAAGCTACTGGCTTCGGAACAGGAGGAAAACCGACAACTCACAGCCATGCAGACCGAACAGCAGACCATGGTGAACGGATTGCAAAAGAAGCAGAAGGAATTGCAACGCGTGTTGGCAAACGACCGCAAGGAAATGGCAAACCTTAACGCCAAAATAGATTATTATGTGAAACTTGCCATTGAGCAAGAACGCAAACGCCGCGAAGAGGCGGAAAGAAAACGACGTGAGGCAGCAGAAAGACAAGCCCGGGAGGAAGAGCGCAAAAGACGCGAGGCAGAACAAAAGGCTTCGTCGAAAAACAATTCAAGCAAGAGTTCCGCGAAATCAAAAAGAAATTCTTCTTCACGCTCGTCGGAAACCGTTGCCGAACCAAAATATATGCCCAATGACAAGGAATATAAACTGACAGCCGACTTTGCTTCAAACCGCGGCAGATTGCCCATGCCCATTACGGGAGGATATGTGATTTCAACAAGATATGGCAGTTATACCATGCCCGGCACCAACGTGAGACTCGACAGCAAAGGTATCAACCTGACGGGCAATAGCGGAGCTCAGGCTCGCTGTATATTTGATGGCAGAGTGTTGGCGGTATTCTCTGCCGGTGGTATGAAAAATGTGATGGTGAGCCACGGTTCGTATATTTCGATTTATTGCAACCTTGTATCGGTTTATGTGAGTCGCGACCAACACGTCTCTGCACGTCAAAGTCTTGGAAGCATTGCCGCCGACGCATCGGGCAAGCCAAACCTTCATTTCCAACTGCGCAAGGGAGACGCTACATTAAATCCCGAATCATGGTTGGCGAGATAGCGCAACGACACTTTCCAAAGCCAGAAGTATCATTTTGCGGAGTGCGATCTGTCGTTGGTCGGACGAGAGCCTTTCTTCTGACCAGAAGCAATCAGAAATGGTGAGCAGTGTTGCTGCCTGTCTGCCCAACACGTTGGCATTGTGGAAGAGGGCGAAAGCCTCCATTTCCACACAATCGGTTTGGGTGCGACGACTGAGTTGTTGCCAAGTCTCCATTTCTTCGTCGGCATAGAAGACATCGCTCGAAAGAACAGAGGCTTGTTTGCACTCAATGTCAGAAGAAAGTGCGGTCTCTAAGATTATCTTGTTGAGAGAAGCGGAGGGATAAAGAATGTGGTCAGAGGTGCCATTTTGCATCAAGGCATAGGTTGAGTCGCTATATGCCTGTTTTGCCAGCACGACGTCCATGAGTTTAAGATTGGGCGTATAACTGCCCGCCGAACCAATGCGTATGATGTTTTCCACGCCATAGAATTTAAAGAGTTCGTATGAATATATGCCGATGGCAGCCATTCCCATGCCACTGCCCATCACAGAGACCGGACAACCTTTGTAGAGTCCGGTATATCCGAAATTGTTTCTTACGCTATTGACCATAACGACATTTTCCAAATAGTTGTCGGCAATGTGCTTGGCTCTCAGTGGGTCGCCGGGCAACAACACTGTTTTTGCAAACGCGTTGTCGGGAGCAGATATATGAAGTGTGGGCATAATATTAAATAGGATTAAAAGGTTATTATGGCAATATTCTATAAATTAAGATTGTCTAAAAGGGCAACATAGAGATTTATGGCTTTGTCTATGTCGGCAGTATGAATAAATTCGTCGGCAGTGTGGGAGCGTTGAGAGTCACCGGGGCCAAGTTTCATAGAGGGCCATGTCATCAATGCCTGATCGCTGAGTGTGGGAGAGCCAAAAGGCTTCAGTCCGAGTTGCCGACACTTCTGCACTATGGGGTGGTCGGGGGCTATATGAGAAGAGCCGAGACGTGTGGAACGGGCTTTAACATCGGCATCTAATTGGGCAGTGAGCAGGTCGAGCACTTCTTGGTTGGTGTAGCAATCGGTGGTGCGCACATCTATGGTGTAGACACATGTGTCGGGTATGATATTATGGAGTGTGCCTGACTGAATAATAGTTGTTGTCATTTTCATCTCTCCAAGCATGGGTGAAATTTTAGGGAAGCGGAAGTTTCTTATCCAATTTATTTGGTCGACAGCCTTATAAAGGGCATTGATGCCTTCGTTGCGTGCAGCGTGGCCGGCTTTTCCGTGTGTGGTGACATCGACCACCATGAGTCCTTTTTCGGCAATGGCAGGTTGGAGAGATGTAGGTTCACCGACTATTGCGACATCAATCCTTGGCAGATGAGACTTGAGCAATGTAAATCCGTTTTGTCCTGACACTTCCTCCTCGGCACTCGCGGCATAGATTAGATTGTATGCCTGTTGCCGCCCCGACAATATTCTGAAAGCCTGCAAGAGACTTACCAAACCTCCCCCACAGTCGTTACTGCCCAGTCCATAGAGCCTGCCGTCTTCTTCAACAGGAGAGAAAGGGTCGCGTTGCCAACCCGAGGCCGGTTTGACCGTATCAATATGGGCATTGAGCAATATGGTTGGTTTTGTTTCACAATAGTTGTCGGGAATACATAAGATGTTGTTGCCTATTCGCTTGTGAGCAATATTGTGTTTATTCATAAACCCACACATCACATCGGCAGCCTTGCTTTCGTCGCGACTGACCGAGGGTGTGGAAATAAGGGTCTTCAACAATTGTATAGCCTCTGTTGCGTATTGATGTGTCATTAGAATGTTTGTTTGGTGTCAGTTTTCATTTTCAAATTTTACAGCCATATTTCTTTATGCAAGTAGGACATAAGCCTTTTATTATCATTTCTGCATCGTGAACATGAAATCCGTCGGGCAAATCAATCTCCGGGATAGGTTTTGAGGGCAGGCAATATGTCTGTTTGCATTTTTCACAATGGAAATGTATGTGGCTGTCACTAATTTTATGATGAGGTTCGCTGCAGCGACAATCTTCTTGACAAAGAGCATATTTTGTTTGCCCTGTGCTGTCGTTTATCTGATGGATAATATGATGTTGGGTGAGCAGGGTTAAAGTTCGGAACACCGACGATTTGTCGACCGTACCCAACCGACCTTCAAGGTCGCTCAGAGAAAGGGCAGCATTGGCACTGCACAATTCCCTTATAATCATAATGCGATTTGGCGTGGGTCTGATTCCATTATCGTCAAGGAGCCGGGTGATACAGTCATTCATTATGGTAAGCAATTAATCCCTCTATGGGGCTACGAGTTATTGTGCCGGGAACGAGTTGTTTGTCTATGATTACCTTTCGGATGATTTCCTCGTAGACATGGGCGATAGAACCGATAATGTTTATTTTCAGGTCGGGACGCTTGTAGTTTGTGACGTTTCTGTCTATAAACAGAGAGAAAGCCTCTTCAACCATATTTTTAATAGTCTCATTGCCAAGATTGTCTTTTATAAAATATGATAATTCTGCCAGCCATCTATTGGGAAAGGGTTGGCGATAGACCTTGTCTATTATTTCTTCTTTTGCTCCATATTTCTCTATGAATTTTTCTCTAATGTCGTTGGGGCACTTGCCTTTGAGGATATTGCCCACAAGGAGTTTTCCCAAATGTGCTCCACTGCCTTCGTCTCCGAGAATAAATCCGAGCGGAGGAGTGTTGGCAACGATGTCTTTTCCATCGAAGAGACACGAGTTACTGCCGGTGCCAAGTATGCAGGCTATGCCTTCTTTTCTGCCACACAGGGCTCTTGCTGCCCCAAGCATATCTGATTGTACTTCTGTCTTGCATTTTTCTCCGAATGCAGCATGAAGAGCATTTTCTATCATATTGTTTTTGTCACCTCCGGTGCAGCCGGCACCATAGAAAAAAATTTTTTCAACATTTGACGACGGCATGTAATTTCTCACTAAACAGAAAAGGCTGAAGATTTGTTTCTCAGTCATAAAATAAGGGTTGCAGCCTCCCGATATGAACGATGAAACTTTTTTGTTGCGGTCTATGAGTGCCCAATCTATTTTCGTGCTTCCACTATCTGCTACTAAAACCATAATAATACATCTTTATATATGCAAATGTATAAATTTATTTCAGTGTGGTATGAAAGCGTAGGGCTATATAATCCTTTAGTGCGAAAAAATCAAGAAATTATTTGGTTGTTTATAGAAAAACCACTACTTTTGCACTCGCAATCGGAGATAAACCGATTTGCATAGGGTAGATCCGCTAGCTCAGCAGGTAGAGCACATCCCTTTTAAGGATGGGGTCTTGGGTTCGAGCCCCAAGCGGATCACAAAAAGGCGGTTTTTTACCGCCTTTTTTTATTATATATCCCGAAAGAACTCACAAATCAAGGTAAGTTGTTTTGCGCAGGTATGAATTATAATAATGTGGATCGCCAGTGACCTCACGTCCTGCAAAAGAGGGCAAGGCAAAACAGGTTTCTTCGCTCTCTACCTCTATCTCTGCCAAAACGAGACCCTCAAGATTGTCGTGAAACTCATCAATCTCCCATTTTCTACCGTCAAAAAACACAATGTAACGGTGCTTGTCAATGACACCCGGCAAACATAGAGACAATAAAGACTGTGCGTCGGCAACCGAAACTGCCTTCTCCCACTCAAAACGACTCAACCCACTTTGAGACGAAGCACCTTTGACCGTGAGATATGCCTCATCGTCGCACAAACGCACCCTCACCGTGCGCGAGGGATCGTCGCTGAGATAGCCTTGAATGATGTGATGACATTCTGTCGCCATGTCTCTATAAGCATTGTTGGCGACAAGAAACTTGTGTTCGATTTCCATAACAAAACACAGAATAATATAGGACCCCATCCTACACAAATAAAGGAGGGGGTCCTACAATAAAGATTCTTTGTTAATTGCTCAACGAATAGGAAATAGAGAAGATAAAGGCAAGCACAATGAGACCGATTATCACGCCCCAAACAACACGCTCTGCTTGTTTCTTCTGTTTTTCCTCTCTTTGAGCAACCTTTGCCTGATGTTTCTGATTCATATCTTTTATGTTTAAATGTTATTGTATTTATTTTGAATTGCAAATATAACCAATTGTATGATAAAACCTGCCATTTCGATTGCGAAATAGCAGGTTTTATCACTAATTTCCGCCTAAATATCAAGAAAACTCTTCGTTGCTCATGAGATAAGCCTTGATGAAACCATCGAGTTTTCCGTCCATCACACCATTGACATCGGCTGTCTGAAAGCCGGTGCGATGGTCTTTCACACGTCGGTCGTCAAATACATAAGAACGTATCTGACTGCCCCACTCTATTTTTTTCTTTCCTGCCTCTATCTTGGCTTGGGCCGCCTGACGGCGTTTTAATTCGCGGTCGTAGAGTTGTGAGCGCAACAAGCGCATGGCATTGTTGCGGTTTTCGAGCTGTTTGCGCGTCTCGGTATTTTCGATGATGATTTCCTCTTCCTCACCCGTGTCGGGGTCTGTGTACTGATAGCGCAGGCGCACACCGGTCTCCACCTTATTGACATTCTGTCCACCTGCTCCGGAGGAACGGAAAGTGTCCCAACTGATCTTTGAGGGGTCGACAGTTACTTCTATAGTGTCGTCGACAAGCGGAGTGACAAAGACACTGGCAAACGAGGTCATGCGCTTGCCTTGAGCATTAAAGGGTGACACGCGCACCAAACGATGAACACCATTTTCCGACTTGAGATAGCCGTATGCCATATCACCCTCAATCTCCATGGTGCAAGTCTTAATGCCTGCTTCGTCGCCGTCTTGAAGGTTGGCAATGCGCACCTTATAGTTGTGGGCTTCGGCATAGCGCAGATACATACGCATGAGCATGGAAGCCCAATCCTGACTCTCAGTGCCACCTGCACCCGAATTGATTTTTAGCACACAGTCCATTGAGTCTTCATCGGCACGCAACATATTTTTCAGCTCAAGTTTTTCGAGAGCGTCAAGTGCTTTTGAATATGCCGCGTCAACTTCCTCCTCGCTGACCATTTCGTCGCGATAAAATTCAAGCGACAGTTCCACCTCGCTCACGAGACTTTGCAATTCTTCATAGCCGTTAATCCAAAAGCGAAGTGCCTTCACTTTTTTCATCTGTTGTTCCGCAGTTTTAGGGTCATCCCAAAAACCGGGAGCCTGAGTGCGCAAATCCTCTTCTTCCAACTCAATCTTCTTGGCCTCGATGTCGAGATAGCGACCAAGTTGCAAGGCGCGTTCTGCGAGGTCTTTGTATTGTTCTTGTGTAATCATATATTCTTATATAATAAATAAAGAGCATTTGTGAATTTCGTTGTGACAATTTTATCGTAAACAAAGCGTTTCCCTGCCTCACACGGGACAAGGAAACGCCATATTTTAACAGTGGCACATCATGCCACTCTGTTGAGTTTCTTTATTATAGAGAAAATAAACAAGGCTGCCAATAAACAGATAAGCATAAGCACTCCCCAAACGATATATAATTCCTGTCCCCAAATAAGTGTAGGAATAAACACGAGCAGGTTACCAACGGCTGTTGCCACAAACCAACCACCCATCATCATGCCCTTGTATTGGGGAGGAGCCACCTTAGACACAAACGAGATACCTATAGGCGAAAGAAGAAGTTCGGCAAAGGTGAGAATAAGATAGGTTGACACGAGGAGATTAGGTGTCACATCTGCCAAATGCTTCGGATTTATAGGATCGGGAGCCGGCAAACCAATTGAAGAAAAAGCCATCAAAAGATATGCCACAGCAGCCACAAGCATTCCAAGACCAATCTTAACCGGAGCCTTGGGCTCTTTGCCTTTCTTTGCCAAAGCACCAAAAATAGCAATACTTACAGGAGTAAGAATAACTACGAAACAAGGGTTAAACTGCTGGAAGATAGGAGCGTCAACAGCAACAGAAGCCTCCAAATTGAGATATTTATATACGAGTCCTGCCACACCGCCGGCAATCAAAATAGCGTTAATGGCGCGTGCCTTGTTTGTAACAGCTTGGAAGATTCCAAACAAACCATAGACAACCAAAATGAGGAACACGAGATTTAACACGTCAAACTCCATTGCCATGAGACCGCTTGCCTCGGTTGCAACATAGTCACGAGCAAAGAATGTGAGGGTAGCGCCATTTTGATGGAATGCCATCCAGAAGAATATCACAACGGCAAACACAAGGCACAAACAAACGATACGCTCTTTCGTTTCGGCAGGAGAGATTTTCTCGGTCGGCGTCTCTGTGGTATTGGCATCATCTTTTTTCTTGTTAGAGGTAATCACCTGTTTAAAGGTAGGACGGCCAAGATAGTAGATTGCGATGCTGACAATGAGCGACACACAAGCTACGGCAAATGCAAAGTGATAAGAATCTGCCTCTGCCATGCCAAGGTCTGTCTGTGCCCACTTCATTATTTTGATGGCTGCAGTGGGAGCAAACATTGCGCCCACATTGATAAGCATATAAAAGAGAGAGAAACCGGAGTCACGCTTTGCGGCATATTTCGGATCGTTGTAGAGGTCTCCCACCATAACCTGGAGATTACCCTTAAACAAACCCGTTCCGAAACTCACCAAAATCAACGCTGCTGCCATAGCAACAATGGCAATCAAGCCACTGCCCATAGGAATGGAGAGCAGTGCGTAGCCCACAAACATAATATAGACACCGATAGTAACCATCTTGGAATATCCGAAATGGTCAGCGGCAATACCTCCGAAAAGAGGCAGGAAATATACCAGCATCAAAAAACTTGAATAAACTACTCCTGCCATACCGGAACTCCAGCCAAAATTGGCTTGCAGGAAAAGAATAAATACGGCCAGCATGGTGTAGTAACCAAAACGCTCGCCGGTGTTGGCAAATGCCAAGGCCCATAGACCTTTGGGTTGTCCTTCAAACATAGTTATAAATATTTTTTAATTAGTAATAATCGTGATTTCACTCTGAGAGATTTGCCTTTTCGAGCCCGTATCCCTTGCGTCGGTCTTCTGCCCTGAGAAGAACAGAAAGCAATATGGCAATCAACCCGAAGACTGCGAATATAGACATTGACAAAGTATAGTCGGTGACACCTTGCGTGTCTGTGTTGGCTTCGTTGACACCACCTATCAAAATAGGCACCATAGAGAGACCTATGTTTTGAATATAGAAAATCACGGCATAGGCAGTGCCAAGCAATTTCATCGGGATTATCTTAGGCACAGAAGGCCACATGGCAGAAGGAACAAGTCCGAAAGCCACACCAAGGATCACCATGACCACTATAGCCACAACCCACGAATTGATAGGCAGGGCAAAGACAACGTGGACAATTGTGAGCAGCATTGAGCCAATAATCATCAATGTGGCACCTTTGCCTATGCGGTCATAAACATAGCCGAAGAGTGGGGTGAGAAAAATCGTGCCAAATGGCAACATAGCAGGCACAAGCCCCGCCAATTCCGGGTCTACACCGTATTTAACAACCATCAACTTGGTGGCAAATTTCAAGAAAGGGAAGACTCCTGCATAAAACATGAGGCATAGCAAAGTGATCAGCCAAAAGCCTTTGTTGCAAAACAGTATGTTCAGGTCTGCAAAACGAAATCCGTCTTCGGGTTCGGTTTGGGAGGCAGCGACAGACTTATCTTGACGCAAGTCCATAACACAGTATACAATAAAACTTATCATACCTGCACAAAGCAATGCTGCGCCAAGTCCTACCGACGCACCCACTCCACCAAATTTGGTGGCAAAAGGCAAGGCCGCAGCAAGAGCAGCCGCAGTACCAATACGCGCAAGCGCCACTTGAAGACCCATGGCGAGAGCCAACTCATGGCCGGTGAACCACTTAACAATTACTTTGCTCACCGTAATGCCGGCTATTTCGCAGCCAACACCATAAATAGCAAAGCCCAAACAAGCCCATATCACCTGCATTCCATAACCAAACAATGCGCCTTCAAATTCGTAGGTCACGGCATACCATTTAATCAATGCTCCGCCAAACATCAGCACTGTGCTTAAAACACCCGTGAAGCGAATGCCGAAACGGTCAAGGATAATACCACCAAAGAAAAGCAGAAGCAAAAAGACATTAAAAAAACCGTAACTGCCGGAGAAAAAACCATATTCTGCTGAACTCCAGCCCAAGCCTCCCTGTTCTATCGTTTTAGTAAGCAAGGGTTCAAGTGGCGACATCACGTCTGTAAAGAAATAGCCAAACATCATCGTGACACTAACGATGATAAGAGCCAACCACCTTGCAGCAGCAGAATCGGCAAGGGTTTTTCTGATTTTATCTGTCATGATTTTATTTAATTTTTCAAACATCTGCAAATTTAATGTAATTTCTCGTGTTTCATGAATTTTATAATGGCAAAAACGTATTTTAATAACAGTTTTAAGATTTTTCCTCACCTTAAGACACATAAATACAGAGATTGCGACCATTGCCAATAGCGTCTGCGCTTTAATCATTTTGAAACACGATGACACATTTGAGTTAATTTTTTTTGGTTAAAACAGATTATTGACGGATATTTTTATCTAAAATCAATAAAAGTATTATTTTTGCAACTTAAACTAGAATCATGACAAACACAAAACCTCTCGAAGTCAACGTAGAAAAAATCCTGCGCGACAAAGCCGGCACTAAAGCAAAATATGTGCCACGCTTTGTGGTAAATTGGCTTAGGCGCATACTTCATCAAGACGAGATAAATGCTTTTCTATTGAAGCATCAAGATGAAGAGGGGGTGGAATGGTTGCAATCGACGATTGACTACCTTAACGTGACAATTGTGGTAAAAGGACTTGAAAACCTACCCAAAGAAGGAAACGAACGTTACACATTTGTATGCAACCACCCATTGGGCGGTATTGACGGAGTTGCACTGGGTGCTGTGCTCGGCAAACAATTCAACGGAAACATTCGCTATCTGCTCAACGACATACTTATGAACCTGCCGGGGCTTAAGCCATTGGGTATTCCCGTGAACGTAACCGGAGCTCAAGACCGCGATATATTCAAAAAGGTGGATGAGGTGTTTAAATCCGACCACCATATTATAGTATTTCCGGCAGGATTGTGTTCGCGCATGATTAAAGGCAAGGTGCAAGATTTGCCTTGGAAGAAAACCGCAATACAAAAGAGCGTAGAAAACAATCGCAGCATCGTGCCAATCTATTTCAGCGGGCAGAATTCAAAACGTTTCTACCGCATAGCAAACATATCAAAGGCTCTGGGGCTAAAATTCAACATTGCCATGCTTTTTTTGGCAGACGAGGTTTATCGTAACCGTGGGCAACAATTTGAAATACACATAGGCAAACCTATCGCTCCACACAACCTCGACAAAAGCAAAACAGCCTACGAATGGGCACAATGGCTCAGAGCCAAAGTTTATGAACTAAACAACTGACGAAAAACAATATATCCACTCAAACAACATCGAGCATGGAGGAAATTATAAAACCTGTTGACAAAGCACTGCTCAAAGCAGAACTTACTCCCGAACGCAAATTGCGACACACAAACAAAAGCAACAACGACATCTATATCGTGACATGGCAAGACTCGCCCAACGTGGTGCGTGAAATAGGCCGATTGCGCGAAATAGCATTCAGAGCGGCCGGTGGCGGCACAGGCAAAAGTCTTGACCTCGACGAATATGACACCTGCGACAACCCCTATCGACAACTCATTGTGTGGAATCCCGAAGAAGAAGAAATCATAGGCGGCTACCGCTTTCTGCCGGGCAACGAAATTTCTCTTGACGAGAACAATCAGCCAAAGCTCGCCATGTCGCACATGTTTCATTTTTCTGACCACTTCATTAAAGACTATATGCCGCAGACAGTGGAGTTGGGGCGTTCGTTTGTGACGCTCGAATATCAGAACACAAGCCGCTCGGTCAGCAAAAGCCTCTTTGCCCTCGACAATCTTTGGGACGGACTTGGCGCACTAACCTTGGTGATACCCAATGTGAAATATTTCCTCGGCAAAATGACGATGTACCCAAGTTTCAGCCGCACCGGACGAGACATGATTCTCTTCTTCTTGAAAAAACACTTTGGCGACAAAGACAAACTAATCACCACTATAAATCCCATTAAAATCGATACGGACGAAAACTATCTCGCCTCTCTCTTCACAGAAGATAAATTTAAAGACGACTACCGTCTGTTAAACAGCGAAGTGCGCAAACTTGGCTATAACATTCCTCCGCTTGTAAACGCATATATGGGACTAAGCCCCACTATGAAAGTGTTTGGCACAGCCATAAACGATGAGTTTGGCAATGTAGAAGAAACCGGCATTCTGATTGCCTTTGACGAGATATTGGCAGAAAAACGAATGCGCCACATAAACAGTTTCGTAAAAGAAAACCCGGAAACCATTGATATATTGCAAAACGTGTTAAACCCACCGTTCAAAAAATAATACTTGACATTTTAAAACTAACGGCCACGAATAACAATAAACACAGAAAAACGACCATTACCCGAGTAACCCTATGGGGTGCTGTGGGTAATCTTGTCTTAACACTGACAAAATTTGTTGCAGGCATTGTCGGCATGAGTGCTGCCATGGTGGCTGATGCCATTCACTCTCTAAGTGATTTGATAAGCGACCTCATTGTGATTGTCATGGTCAGAGTGAGCAGCAAAGGCATAGACAAAAGTCACGACTACGGCCACGGTAAATATGAGACACTCGCCACTGCCATAATAGCCATTATGCTGCTCATTGCCGGAAGCGAACTGTTTTTTTCCGGAACAAAAAAAATATATGACACCGTACAGGGAACCCCACCCCCTACCCCACGATATATTGCGCTCTGGGCAGCTCTTGCCTCGATTGCTATAAAAGAAGGATTATATCAATGGACCTACCTTGTAGGCAAACGGGTGAATAGTCCGGCAATGATTTCAAACGCATGGCACCACCGCACCGATGCTTTCTCTTCTGTGGCCTCGGCTATAGGTATTGGTGGCGCAATTGCCCTGGGTGGGCAATGGGCAATACTTGACCCGATCGTCAGCTGCATTATAAGCGTATTTATAATTATTATTTCACTAAAAATGATATTGCCCACCATTCATGAACTTACAGAAGGTTCTCTGCCCGAAGAAACGGAACAAGAGATAATAAGACATATAGCATCGGTGGACGGTATAAAAAATGTTCACAATTTAAAAACACGCCACAATGGACCCGTGATAATCCTAAGTGCACATGTTGTGGTAGACCCTGACATCACTGTGGCTGAAGCACACAAAATAACCGTGAAAGCGGAAAACGCCATACGCAACGCTTTTGGCAACGAGACTCAAATTTCAATTCACGTTGAACCAAACGAAGAAGCTGACTAAACAACGCATTTTGCAAGACAATCATAAAAAACTGCTACCCATAATATCTGTTACGGAGATATTATGGGTAGCAGAATTATTATATAGCTTATTATATCTGTATAAACCACAAATAAAGCAACCACAACGCCATTGCAATTTGACCAATAAAAACGAGAGGTAGCGTGACACGAAAAATATTTTTCTGCGTCTTGTGACGAAAAAGAGTCATTGACATGAGTGCGCCCATAGCTCCACCAAAAATAGCGAGCGAAAGCAACAAAGACTCTGGCACACGCCAACGTCCATATTTAGCCATTATCTTGTCGAAAGAATAAACGACAAACGTCGCCAAACATATTGACAGCCAACCAAAAAACAACAGAAACAACATTTCACCTCCGGGCTATTTTGTTTGGGTTAAACTGCTTTTATTTTGTGTCACTATATCCCAAAGATTTTAACAACGTGACTGCATTTTGGCAAACATTGCCTTGGAGAACAATGTCACCGTCTTTAGCAGTACCTCCAATTCCAAGGCGCGTCTTCAGTTGTTTGGCCAATGCTGACAAATCGTCTTTCGAGCCTTTAAATCCTGTGATGACAGTGGCAGTTTTGCCCCCACGCCCGGCACGCTCAAAATGCACACGCAACTTCTGGCGACTGACAGGGAGAGTCTCTTCTTCGCAAATATCCTCTTTCGCAAATTCAAAATCGGGATTGGTGGAATACACTATACCCAACTTTGACTTCCAATCATTATTTACAGCCATGTCTTAACCTTGTGGTTTGAGTTTCAAAACTGTATTGTATTTCCTACAACAACAGGTTCACCATTATCTGTTGTCCGGTCAAGAGGTTTTATTGTCTGTGTAAGAGCATTGATACTTCGAAGAATATCATTGGTACGCTTGTATGTAGGAGTAGTTTCGACCATAGAAATAATCTCGTCATTGTCGAGAGTTTCTGTCACAAACTTATACACTCTGTATGAATGGCGTGCACGATTGGCATCATTATAGTCATAGTATTTCCCACGACGGTCTTCGCGCTCCTGACGTATCATTTCATCTTCTTCGGTAGTCTGTTCTTTAGGATTGCCATTAACATCGTTAATTATATCGTTTATCATGAAACCGGTGGCAAGGATTGTCACTTTCACCTTTTTGCCAAGTGTCTCATCGTTTGCAATTCCAAACTTAGTCTCCACATCAGAATCAAAACGACTCATAAACTCATGAACCTCATTCATTTCGTCCATCATGAGAGATTCTCCCTCCTTGTTTTTGCAAAATGTTATGTTGAGCAACAAACGTTTTGAACGATAGATATCGGAATTGTTCAACAACGGCGAATGAAGAGCACTCTGAATTGCCTGACTCACACGGTTGTCACCATCGCCGTAACCGGTGCTCATAATAGCCACGCCACCGTCTTTCATAACTGTACATACATCACGAAAATCAAGGTTTACGATACCATGCACAGTGATAATCTCTGCAATACTCTTGGCAGCAACCGATAGCGTGTCATCGGCTTTTCCAAACGCATCAAAAACCGAAAGATTAGGATATATCTCACGCAAGCGCTCGTTGTTTACCACCAAGAGTGCGTCAACATATTTAGACATTTCATCAACACCATCAAGAGCCTTATCTATTTTCTTTATGCCCTCAAACTTAAATGGTATAGTAACTATTCCTACTGTGAGAATACCCATTTTGCGTGCCTCACGGGCAATAATCGGAGCTGCACCGGTGCCTGTGCCACCACCCATACCGGCAGTGATGAAAGCCATTTTCGTACCATCATCAAGCATCTTACGTATAGCCTCAATACTATCTTCGGCTGCTTTGCGTGCTCTCTCGGGACGATTGCCCGCTCCAAGCCCCTCGGCTCCAAGTTGTAACCTTGTAGGCACAGGACTGTCGCTCAACGCCTGACTATCGGTGTTGCACACTACGAAACTAACGTCGTGAATACCCTCATTATACATGTGTTTCACGGCATTTCCACCACCACCGCCAACACCTATCACTTTAATGATACATGGCTTTCGGTTTGGTATTTCAAATTTCAAAACTTCTTCCGGCATATTATTTTTTCTTTTAAGTTCTTGTCATTATCAAATAGAAGGCAATACAACTATCATCACCCCGCTATTCATTGAAAAGTATTCTTATATTATTTTGTACAGATTGTTGTGGTGCTACAACATTAGGATTAAACTTCATACGCAAATTTCCCACGAAACGAGAAGTGCGATTATAGGTAGGCGAGGTCTCAATAGCACTGATAACATTGTCGTCGTCCAATTCATCATTACGAAACTCATAAAGATTCCACTGACAGAAGTTTGACGAGCGATCACCATAGTAATGGTCATACATTTCTTTGAGACGCTGCCCCTGGGAGATTGTGTGCATTTCTTCTCCATAGACATCAATATCAGTCGGTTTATCCTCTATTCCAAAACCCGACGCAAGAATTGTAACTTTTATTTTCTTACCCAACTTATCATCATAACCAAGGGCATGTTTACAATCTATACGCTCATCAAACTTGCCCATAAACATGGTAATCTCCTTCAATTCGGTCATCATGAGTGGTTCGCCATTTTCCTCGTCTTTGCTGGTAAAAATTGTCATCAACAATCTTTTTGACCTATATATATCATTATTATTAAGCAAAGGCGTGTTGAGTGCCGAACTGATGGCAAGATTAAGACGATCTGCCCCCTCTGCATAGGCCGTTGTAATGATAGACACTCCACCATCTTTCAAAACAGTCCTTACGTCTGCAAAATCCGGATTAAGGTCTCCATACACTTTAATTATATCTACAATGCTCTTGGCTGCCACAGAAAGAGTATCGTCTGCACGTCGAAAAGCCTCGTTTGCAGTCTTGGTGGGATAAACTTGAAACAAACGCTCATTATTTATCACCATGAGAGAGTCTACGTTTTTTGCCAACTCGACAAGTCCCATCAACGCTTTATCAATACGATTCATGCCTTCATACAGAAATGGGATAGTGACAATGCCGACAGTAAGAATGCCCATCTCTTTTGCAACGCGTGCAATAACAGGGGCACCTCCTGTGCCGGTACCTCCACCCAAACCGGTGGTGATAAATACCATCTTAGTACCGTCATTAAGCACCTCTTTTATTTCATTGATGCTCTTTTCTGTTTCATCGCGTCCTTTTTTAGGATCGCCACCCACACCAAGTCCGTCTATACCGAGTTGCAAACGCTTCTGCACGGGCGAATGAGACAACGCATCGGCATCAGTATTACACACGGCAAACGACACATCAGACATATTCAACTCATACATGTGTTTCACCGCATTGCAACCACCGCCACCAACGCCAATCACCTTTATAATATTATGCTTGCGCTTTTCAAAACCCTGAAAGCCGATTACAGAAGACTCGTTCTCCATAACACACAAACAATTTTATTCGTCTACCTCGACAATAGTTTTTTTACCAATTCTGAGACCACACGTCCCTCGGCTTTACCGGCAAACTGCTTGGAAGCAATACCCATCACCTTGCCCATATCTTTCATTGATGATGCGCCCGTTTGGGAAATGATATCAGCAATCGCAGTCTCCAATTCCTCAGCAGTGAGTTGTTTGGGCAAATACTCTTCTATCACAGAAGCCTGAGCAGCCTCTTCTTCTGCCAAATCAGTGCGTCCTTTCTCTCTATATAGCGCAGCAGTGTCACGCCCTTGCTTAGCAAGTTTTGCCAAAATCTTCAGAGCCGCCTCATCACTAAGTTCACTACCTGCTCCGGCTGCAGTCTTTGCCTCTATAAAATATTTTTTTATGTTGCGCAATGCCTCAAGACGTACCTTGTCTTTAGCTTTCATCGCACCAATTATATCCTTGCTTACCTGATCAAATAAATTCATAGCCACTAATTTTTATAGTTACAATTTATTACATTCTGATATGCCACATTATTCTTCCGTAATTCTTTTGGATATAGTGGCAAATTTGTTTATAAAACTTTTTAGCACACTCGGTTTCTTAGTTTTTTCATCCTTTTCCGCTTGAGTCTGCTCCTTGTCATCCGCTGTTTGTTCTTCAACAGTTTGCAACGGTTCTACAGGTGTCTCCTCCTCCACAAACATATTTCGGTTTAAATCCGAATCTGTTGTACAATTCTGGTTTGCATTTGCAATAAGCCCCAATGCTGCCAAAAAGCGTGTCTCTGAGTTTTTTATTCCTTGTGGAAGGATATAGTCAGCCGACTGAGAATTTTTGCGCACCGTCACTTTGTCAATACCCACCACTTCTTTAAATACATTTGAAATGTTTGGCATATTTGCACCTCCACCGGTTAAAAAAGCACCGGCCACAAGACTTTCACGAACATATTTCGACTCGTTGATTTGCTGCTTCACATTTATGAGAATTTCTGTAAGGCGAGCGTCTATTATAGAACTCAATTCCTTGCGTTTTATCACAATGCCGTCCGGCGTGGTTCTAATAATTGCCTCCCCCTCATCTTCGGTAAACGAAGCGTATGGCTCGCCAAACTTGCTGACCTTGAGTTCTTCGGCCTCTTTGTGCTCAAGTTGAAGGCTCATGATGTCTTTTGTAATATTATCGCTCCCAAGTGGAATAACCGATAAGAATCGCAACAATTTAGACTTATAGATAGACACGGTGGTCGTGTCGGCACCAATATCAACCAATACACAACCCGAATTTTTCTGAGCCTCATTGAGCAACTGATCTGCCACCACCAATGGTGTGAGTTTATATTCCACTACCCTCACACCTCCAATATTTTTAAAACAATTCTCAATATAATTTAACAACTTAGACTTGGCAATTATATTAAGGTAGCGCCCCTCTATGCGATTACCCATTACTCCCACAGCATCGCTCAATTTTTGTGTGCCAACACTAAACTCCTGGGGAATCGTGTCAAGAATACACTGACCCTCATAAGAATAGTTGGTATTTTCATCATATATACTGTCAATGTCTTCTTTTAAGATCTTGTGTTCTTCTTCTTCAAAGGAACGTATCACCTCGTTGTGAACAGAATGAATTCCCTGTCCCGAATAACTCACATAAACCTGAAAGATTTTCTTTTGAATTTTCTCCTCAAGTTTCTCAATAATGTTTTTCACACAAGAAACTGCGAGGTCTGCATTATAGATTATTCCCTTACGAATAAATTTTGAAGCGTCCTGCTGCACATGAGCCGTTACCTCTATCTTGCCATCAGACCTTTTTGTGCCGGCCACACCAATCACCTTAGACGACCCAAGTTCAATTGCAATAATATTCATTTCTTCTGCTGCCATATTTTATTTATTTTTATTTGTTTCAAATTTAGTACATATTGCCTGATTTGCATATTCAAGACTGATGCGACAATACTTATTCCACCCAACGGTGTTCAACACCTTTTCGTAGAGAAGTTTCAAGCGCGACAATTTGCGACCGAGTTCATTTGGTTTGCCAAGAGCCACTATATGATTTCCCAGGCGTGGAGTGAGTTCCACGTCACCATCTTCGCAAAAATTTATCTGCTCAATCATGTCGCTCCAAAACTCGTCTCTATAGACTATCTGTCCAAAAGTAGAAAGCACAGCCCTATCTTTCTTGTAGTTCACAAAACCCGTCACCACTACCACGTCGGCCGGATATTGCACATGAGGAATTTTATTGCCGTTTGCGTCTACATAATATTCTTCACCCTCGTTGGGCATAACACGAAGCACCGGCAATTTCTGGCTTACCTCTATTACCACTTCACCTTTAGGCGTAGTATAACAGAGGCTGTTCAAAACAAATTGGTGACCATCTACAGCTTTTTTGATTTTGCCCAAGCGAACATCACTCATGTTTTTTCCGCGAGGATCGAGTTTTGTTGTTTGTATTATCTCCCAAATATCTTCTTTAGACACAAAATCGGCTTTGTCGCTATCCAACACATTTATCACCACATTAGAGCAGACAGTTTCGTGTTTCCTCTTGTTAAATTTCACAAAAGCAAACACCAAATAAACCGCCAGGCCTATCAGCAGCAATATTTTTATGGTCACCTTCATATCATTTTTTCCTTTCTTTTCAATTCTTGCTTACAATGTCTGCAATCCGTTGCGTATAGTTATCTAAATCACCCGCTCCCAAAATCACCAACACGTCTGTGGGGTGCGTAGCAACAAAATCTGTCACAGAGTCTTTTGAAACCATATATTTCTCCAGTCCGGGTTTAAGGTTGTTGAATATCAAATTGCTATCAACACCCTCTATGGGTAATTCGCGAGCCGGATAGATTTCAGTAAGCACAACCTCGTCAAAAAGTGATAAACTCTCGGCAAACTCACGATAAAAATCGCGAGTGCGACTATAAAGGTGAGGCTGAAAAATTGCCGTGATTTTGCGTCCATCAAAAACCTCCTTCAAAGATTCTGCACTACGCCTTATTTCCTCAGGGTGATGAGCATAGTCGCTCAACACAACATGACGGTCGTTCTTAACCTTAAAATCAAAACGACGCACCACGCCCTCAAAACTTGACATGGCACTACGCAACTCGTCTGCTTCGGCACCGGCCAATTGAGCAAGGGCCAGTGCTGCTATGCCATTTTCAATGTTTATGCTCACCGGCACTCCGAGGGTCACATTTTCAATATTACCCAATGGCGAAATATAATCAAACACTATTCTGCCACCACCAATTCTGATATTGCCTGCATGGAAATCACCCTCTTCGCGACCATAAGTATAAACATCTACACCTGCAGGAGCGTCTTGTTTCATTTTTAATCCTTTGTGCATAATCAATGCTCCCCCGGGCTTGATAAGCGTGGTATATTTCCGGAAACTCTCAAGATAAGCTTCTTCTGTGCCATAAATATCAAGATGATCGGCATCGGTCGCTGTAATTACAGTTGCCCATGGGGTCAGCTGATGAAAAGAGCGATCAAACTCGTCTGCTTCTATCACCACATAACAACTTTTTTCGTCAAACAAGTAGTTTGTTTGATAATTTTTGGATATTCCACCCAAAAACGCGCTACATTTCACTCTGCTTTGCTCAAGCAAATGTGCGAGCATAGTCGATGTTGTCGTTTTACCATGAGTGCCGGCCACACACAAAGATTTATAACTACGCGAAATCGTGCCCAACACTTGGGCGCGTTTCTGCAATTCAAACCCCTCAGACTTAAAAAAGTTCAACTCCTTATGGTCGGCAGGAATTGCCGGGGTATATACCACCAGCGTATTTGTCTTGTCTAAAAAACATTTCGCAATCAAGCCGGGATTGTCTTCATAATGAATTTGTGCGCCCTCTTTTTCCAAAACACGAGTAAGCGAAGTTGAAACACGATCATATCCACCCACAGCAACGCCCTTGGACAAAAAATATCGCTCAAGAGCACTCATGCCAATCCCGCCGGCACCAATAAAATATACAGATTTTATTTCATCCAATTCCATAACAGCCTCTCTCTATCCTTTAAAATCTACAAGCGCAAGCACCTCTTCGACAATGCGCTTGGTAGCATTGGGCTTGCCCATTTGCAAAATGTTTTTTCCCAGCTGCGACATCTTTTCCGAATCATTGACAATTTCAAGCGCACGTGGCACAAGTATCATGCGTGCCTCTACATCTTTCACACAGACCGCGGCTTTTTTTTCAACCAACGCCATAGCATTTTTAGTTTGATGATCCTCCGCAACATTTGGTGAAGGCACAAGAATCGCAGGTTTGCCCAACATCTGAAGTTCCGAAATACTGCACGCTCCCGCTCTGCTAATCACAAGATCGGCAGCCTTATATGCCTTTGCCATATCAGAGATAAAATCGCTCACATAGAGGTTTGCCGGTTTTACCTTTTCTTGCAACGCACTCTTTATTTCTTCACTATAATATTTACCCGTCTGCCAAATAAACTGCACATCTTTCTGCTTGCGAATGAGATCAAGGTGCATCAACACACTTTCATTTACGGTGCGCGCCCCAAGACTGCCACCCACAATCAACACAGTGCGCTTTGTCGGCTCAAGACCAAAAGAGCGGATTGCAAGTTCGCGGGTGATAGTATCTGCTTTCAACTCCTGCCTCACAGGATTACCCGTAAATACGACCCTGGTGTTTGGAAAAAACCTCTCCATTCCCTCGTATGCCACACAAACCACACTCGCTTTCTTTGACAACATCTTGTTGGTGACACCGGCATAACTGTTTTGCTCTTGCAACAACACCGGCACATGCAAATCCTCCGCAGCTCCGATACAAGGACCGCTTGCATAACCGCCCACGCCAATGGCAACATCGGGATTAAAGTCTCTTATTATCTTACGACACTCTGCCCTGCTTTTAAGAAAGTGATACAACACCTTGACATTCTTCAGCATATTCTTGCGATTCATGCCCATTATCTTGAGACCTTTTATTTCAAAACCGGCCTGAGGGACACGCTCCATCTCCATGCGTCCCTCTGCACCAACAAAAAGAATTTTCACACCACTCACACGAGCCTTAAGCATATTGGCAATGGCAATTGCCGGAAAGATATGACCACCGGTTCCACCACCGGCAATAATAACCCTCAATTCTCTACTCATAATATACCGTAACTAATTCATTTATTAAGGTTTGTAAACTCACACTACACACAGCAGGCATTCTTTCCAAAACCATGCGTACTTCTTTAGTGCAAATTTAGAAAAAAAAACTCTTTTATATAACGTATGGTCGCAAATATTTTTTCTAAAAAAAAGAATGGCCACACATCAACACCAACCCTTAAATCATGACTAATCATTATAACCCGTGGCACTCTTCTATCGTTTTGCTTTTCCGTGTGCCATACTAATTATCATTTTGCCTCAATCAATATCGACACAAAAGCACATAAAAATTCATTTAAATCCATTCTGCACGACAAAATATATGCAGCAAGAATTTTTAAACATTATTTTCACAGCTTATACAAAATAAAAACCTAACTTTGTCGGCAAAAGTAATAATAATTAAAAAATCACCATAAACAATGAAAAAACTCATACTCTTTATTGCATGTGCCACCATTACTTTGATGGCTACAGCCCAAAATTATGTCTCACTGACAGACACAGTGTGGGGTTGTCGTTATTTTGCTCTTGACCCCTCAACCGGACAGCCCTCTTCCACAGGAAACAAAAACGGAAAATCAGGCATCACATGGCCTTCTAAAGCCAACATCGAAGTAAAATATTACGTTAGGATTCCCGCCGGTCACTGCCGTGCAGACATTTACTATACCCCTTATTATGGCAAAGGTCTCGGTCTCGAAATAACAATCACCGAAACAAACACGAAAAAAGAAATCTACAGCAGCACAATTACGACACCGATAAGTCTCTCAACGGCAGAACAGAAAGCCGAACTTTTCCCCGACATAAACTTCCCCTCCGACACTTGGTATCAGATTAAGCTCGTAAGCCCCACAGGAAACAAAGGCATACGCACACTCGGCAAAATGATTTTCCAACACGAAGCCACCGAACGCGTAGTGACCCCCGCTGTTTTTATGGCTCCATCAGCCCACAACAACACTTGGGGCAGCACAGACCCCGATGCTGTTGATGAAAATGGATACGATTGGATTTACGGAGAATTTCTCTATCCCGAAGAATACGCATTCCCCAATCGCTATCTTATGTGTCTGGGTGGCAGCGGTTACTATAGCGGCATACAAGTAGTAGGCTCCAACCTGCGCAACACAGCCCTCTTCTCAGCATGGGACAACGGTGACACCGATGTCAACCCCAACCTGCCGGCATATCTGCGCTCAGGCGCAATCGACAACAACACCGACGTTGCAATCAACCGTTTTGGAAATGAAGGCACAGGCATTCAATCAATGCTTAGCAACGCACATTGGCAAAGAGGTCACTGGGTGCAGTGGCTCATGAACGCACGTCCTGAAACCACCTCCGTCACTATCGAAGACAACAACGGAAATCCCACTACAATATCCTACGCCAACACAATTCTCACCGCATGGTATAAAATGGAGGACGATCCCGAGTGGCACTACATCTCGACAATCAGACAAAGTGGCACAACACACATCTTCGGCCATGCCGGTGAATATTCATTCCTCGAATGCTTCACCGACGGTGGTGGCGACAACTATGTGAAGTGTTACATGAAAAATCGATTCTACCGCTCAGTGAGCGATGGAAAATGGTATAACCGCAACCACATGACGCCGGGCCACTACAACTACAACGACGGAGCACGCGAATGTCGCTACGACTATGGCCACGGAGCCACCAACGAATATGAGAATTGCTTCTACATAGAGCAAGGAGGTTTCGGACAAGTCAACGACAACAATATGTACATTCCTCTCGCAACAAACACCGAATGTGTAGACACAATTAACCTTGACGACAAGATAAACCGAATCAATCTTGCTTTCCGCAACAACTATTACAAACAAATATCACACACCGTAGACTCTCTACTCACAACCGAAAATGCCGCAAGCGACATCACCGCAATGGCAAAAGACTATATCGACAATGCCGGACAAAACGACTATTTCGGCACCCAAGATATCAACCTCATCAAACAAGCGTATAACAACGGCACACCCACCGACATCAACCTTCTTGCACAAGCCATCAAACAAACGGCACAAGACTGCAACATCATCAGATATGCCAATGTGACATCGCGCAACTATATCGGCACACAAAGAGCCTACCTTTTCCAACAAACCGAAGGCCTCGGACTGCTCTACGCTGAAATTGTTGACGGAAAACCTGTCGTTAAGGTCGGACAACGCAGCAGAGACGACAAAAACGCAAATTGGATTATCGTGCGCTCAAACAAATACAACACCCTGTCGATCTACAACATCGGTCTTGGTCTTTATCTTAACTTCGACAACGAGACCCTACTTGACCAACAACCCCAAAACCTCACAGCTTTCAGCCGCTATGGCAGTGGATACTATATCGGTAAAAACACATCGACAGCAATCAACACTGACGCCGAAGGCAACGTAACTGTTGGTAAATATAATGCGGCCGGATCACAATTCTACCTCCACGACAACCTCAGCTACACCCCCGACGTGGCAACAGCCGACAAAATAATTACCACAACAACCACACCATTCCTTTTTGAAGACTACAAAGCCATGGTGCCGAAGATTCTTTCAATTCCCGAAGGCGTGTTAGGTTCATGGACAAATCCCGAACAACTCGCTCAACTTCGCGAACTCTATGACGATGGCAATATCACCGCCGACAAAGCCGACCAACTCATCAACCTCATAGACAACGCCGAGACCATTTCGCTCACCAGTCAACAAACAAAGGCATTCTGTATCACCTCTGCCGCTGATGCAAGCAAAGACACACCCTATCTCACCATCGATGCAGACAACTACACATACCACAAGGCGGCAACAAACAAACCCGACCAGGTATGGATTGCACGCCCCAAAAACGGTGGTCACGAACTCATCTCACAAGGACGCTCACTCAACAGTCTCTCAGACAACACCAACACCAATGTCACAACAAAAGAATTTGGTGACGGAGCTGCCTATTTCTTCACCCACACAGGCGAAGGCAAATACACCCTGAGCGACATACAATATGGCCCCACTGCCATCAATGGAACAACAAGCCCTGTCAAAACCGGAAAACTCGGTGACGAAAACAACAAATGGTATCTCACTCCCGTAACAAACATAAAGATGTCTCTCAATTCTGTAGGAGTATCTACCCTTTATCTTGATTTCGGAGTGAAAGTGCCCGAAGGTGTCAAAGCCTACACCCTCACAGGGTTTAACAACCTTGGTCCGGAACTCGCAGAACTGGGCGACACTATTCCCTCCCACACCCCGACAATACTGAAAGGCGACTCATATGGCAGTTATACTTTTGAAATAATACCCGAATTTAACGACAGTATACCCAACACACTGCTTCAAGGCACACTGTTGAAAAAATCAGGATTCAAGAGCAAAACCGTCTATACCGTCACAGCAAAATCCGGACTGCCCGTCATTTCTCTATCGCTTGGCACCACAGTCAATGCCAACCAATGCTACATTCTCAAAGAAGACATGGAAAGCCTCGAACTCAACGAGACACAATATACCATCGACTTCGACAACCTAACGGCTGTTGACAAAATCGAGGCCGGCAAAAAGCAGAGCGAAACAAAAGCCTACGACCTGCAAGGTCGAGAAACCAACCCCAACGCCAAAGGCTTGCTGATAAAAGACCATAAAACAATCTTAAACAAATAACATCTTAAATCTCTAAACCACAAAACAAACAATGTTACTGACACAAAGAAAACTTGTATCTCTACTCCTCGTTTTTTCATTATCGCTCGGATTGCTCAAGGCACAACCGCCCATGATGGGGGCATACCGTATGCAACCTGCTTCTCAAGGCGTTAAAACCGACACCCTATGGGGCGCATATTGTTATCGAGAAATCAATGGACAAACCTCCGGTGTCACACGCGAGAAGAGGTCTTTTGAAAATTTTCCACTCCACGATGGCGAAAAAATGGTCTACTACGTATTGGCTGACAAATCGAGCGCAACTCTTATACTATACCTTCATACAGAGAAGAAGGCTCAACCGCTCATCTCTGTGAAAATGACCGAGGTAAACACCGGCAAAACGATTTGCGACAAACTCATCAAAACAAAATTTAAAGGAGGGCAATCAAAAGCTTTCATCATGCAAAATGCCAAACTGCCTTCAAAATCATGGTATCGCATTGAATTAACCTCTCAAAACTGGCTCGCCATCAACAGCATTGATTTCTTCAAATTTGAACACGACAGTCCCATTGGCATAAAGCCCTCGCCCATTTTCATGGCACCCTCCGTTCACCTCACCGGTTGGGAGTCAACCGACCCCAATGCGCCCAAAGGCGAAGCCTACGATTGGGCCTACATGGAAGTGATGTTCCCCAAAAAATATGAACGCAAAAACACATACATCATGTCGCTCGGTGTGTTGAGCGGATATATGGGCATTCAAAGCATCGACGATGAAGGCAAGCAAAACTACAAACACCGCGTATTGTTTTCCATGTGGGACAAAGGCGACACCGATGCCGACGCCAACCTGCCCGAATATATGCGCTCCGGAGCCCTCGATAATGAAACCGGAGTGAAAATCAACCGGTTTGGCGGTGAAGGCACCGGCACACAGTCTATCATCTACAACTCCCATTGGCAGTGTGACAACTGGGTACAGTTTATCACCACTTGTCGCCCGGAAAAAGTCAATGTCACCGTAAAAGACCGCAACGGACGCGACTCGGTGATAGAATACACCAACACGCTCGTCACCGCATGGTATAAAGAAGCCAATGAAAAAGAATGGCACTATCTCTCAACCTTGCGCGAGGCAGGCCGCAACCACTATATGGCCGGTTGGTATTCTTTTCTTGAAAACTTCACCGACGACGGTGGCAACTTCTACCGTCGCGCATACTTCCGCAACGGCTACTTCCACTCGCTGACCGACAACAAATGGTATCACCGCAACAAAGTGGGCTTTGGCCACACACAAGGCAAACCCAACGAACCACGCTATGATTATGGGCACGGAGCAACCGACCTCTACCCAAATTGCTTTTACCTTGAGCAAGGCGGCTATACACTCGAGGCCAACGACAGTGCCACAACCGTGCCACTCGCAACCGACTATACACCGGTCGACACTATCAATCTTGCAGCCCTTTGGAGCAGAGTGGAACAAGCCATACGCAAAGAACAGACAAACAATATAAATCTTCGCATTGCTGCCGCCTGCGAACAAAGCGACAAACTCGCTGCACTTAAATCGCTTGCAAAAGAATATATCGACAACTCCGACAAATTCGGCTACTATGCCAAATCTGACCTGAAAGACCTCGAAACAACCTACCAAAACGGCAACACCACCGACGCTGCCGGCTTGGCCATGTATCTTGAAGAACTCGCAAAATTTGGCAATCCGCTGAAATTCGGAAAAGCAATCAAGGTTGAGCATATCGGTTCCACACGAGGTTATCAGATTGTCAACAGCAACGACATGGCCCTTGCCGCCGACAAAAACGGTGCAACTTTCCTCAAAGGAGACATTGCCACCGACAACAGTCGCAACTGGCGCTTCACCCGCGTGGGCAACACCAACCGCTTCACAGTGTGCAACATCAAAACCGGCCAATACCTTGACCCTCAAAGCAACACAATGCTTTCATTATCACCCAAAGAAATTACCCTCACGGCAAAACCCGGTGATGCAGGTTTCATCATCTCCGTTGAAGGAAAACAAATCGACTGCAACCTTATCGACAACTACTTTGTGAAACACATCAAATAAGAATTCAACACAATCAAATGCGGGGCAACCTCTTGTCTGACACAGACAAGTAGGTCGCCCCGCAAAACATACACAAAACCCTTAAACACTATGAACAAAATAAAACAATTCTTTGAACCCTCACTCCATCTCTCGTGGTGGGCTGATTGGTTTGTTATCATATTGGGCTGTGTGATATTGGCCTCAGGATTTGTGTTTTTCATCAATCCCTATAATATAGTGCCGGGTGGCATCTACGGTCTCAGCATAGTGATACACAATCTACTGCCATCGTTGCAAATAGGCACCATAAGTTATGCCTTTGAAATCCCCCTGCTGATACTCTCATTACTGTTGCTCGGCAAAAGCATGGGCGTACGCACCATTGTAGCAGCCCTTATCACTCCATTGATTATGAACGGCATAAGCCTCTTGGCATATCCCTCTGCCGATGCCCTCGCGGCCCTCGATCCTTCACAAATTCTCGGTGGCAACCTAAACCTCTCAAACCACATTATGCTAACCACCATAATAGGCGGAACCATGATAGGGATAGGAGCCGGACTGGTGGCTCGCAATCGCGCCACCGGTGGAGGCACTGACATTGTTGCCATGATTATGCAAAAATACCTTCACATCAGATTTTCAAAATCCATTCTCATCGTCGATGCCTTGGTGGTACTCTCAGGATTTATCATTATAGGAATAGGAATTGGCGGCAAAGGCATGTCAAGTGATTGCTACCTCTCGTTTTATTCGCTCATTGCCATCTACATCTCTTCGCGCGTATTGAGTTTGGTAATCAACGGTTTCAAAAACGAAAAAATAATCTTCGTGATCGGAGCAAAACGCATGGAAAAACTGCGCGACTATATACTTACAGACTTAGACCGCTCAGCCACCTGCATAAAAAGCAGCGGACTTTACAGCGGAAAAGAAAAAGATATGCTCTTCCTCGTAGTAAAAGAAAAAGAAGTAACTCGAGTGAAACAAATGATCAAAGAAGCCGAACCCGATTCTTTTGTAGTGATCACCGATGCCTACGACACCTACGGCGAGGGATTTCGCGACTTGCCCAACACTCGAGAAATAACACCCGAATGAACTTTTTCTATTGCGCTTCATTATAGATAATCACAATTTCAATAAAAAAACACCGTCCAATCAAATTAAAACCATATCTTTGCCCAACAAAAGCAAATTCATACCATACAGCATGAACAAAAACTTTCTTTCGACACTCGCCATCCTGCCCCTTGCAACACAGGCGCAACAACAATGGAACGTAGTCTATATCATGACCGACGACCACACCTCGCAAATGATGTCGTGCTACGACAAGACCCACGTCTCCACACCCAACCTCGACCGCATAGCTCGCGATGGAGTGCGCTTTGTCAACTCCTACGTTGCCAACTCGCTGTCGGGACCCAGCCGCGCCTGTATGCTCACCGGCAAACACAGCCACAAAAACGGCTTCACCAACAACGAGCATGGCATATTCGACGGTTCACAACAAACCATGCCCAAACTACTGCAAAAAGCCGGCTACACAACAGCAATAATCGGCAAATGGCACCTCGTCAGCACTCCAACGGGATTTGATCATTTTGAAATCATTCCCGGACAAGGCGAATACTACAATCCCACATTCATTACCCAAGACGGCAAGTCTCACATAGAAAAAGGCTATCTCACCAATATCCTCACCGACAAAGCCATTGCATGGCTCGACCAACAACAGAAAAGTGGGAAACCCTTTGCTCTATTCCTCCACGAAAAAGCCTGCCACCGCGACTGGCTGCCCGAAATAAAATATCTGCGCGAATACGAAGATGTCACTTTTAAACTGCCCGACAACTTCGACGACGACTACAACGGCAGGCAAGCTGCAAAAGATCAAGAAATGAACATCGCGTCAAACACCGACATGACACTCGACTACGACATAAAAATGTTTGACCCTGCCAAACCCACACGCCTCACCGAAACATACCTCAACTATATTGGCCGCCTTGATTCGCGCGACCGTGCAATCTACGACGCATTCTACGACTCTTTGGCCATAGACTTCCGCTCACGCAATCTTTCGGGACGCGCGCTGAAAGAATTCAAATACCAACGCTTCATGCGCGATTATGCCAAAGTTCTCAAAACATTCGACGACAACATTGGTCGCCTGCTCGACTACCTCGACAAAAGCGGACTGTCGGAAAACACTCTTGTGGTCTACACCTCAGACCAAGGATTTTATATGGGTGAGCACGGTTGGTTTGACAAACGCTTCATGTATCAAGAGTCTTTTTCCACTCCGCTCGTGATGCGTATGCCCACCAAATACAACAAGCCGGTGGCAAAGGGAGACATCACCGAAATGGTGCAAAACATCGACTATGCACCCACGTTCCTCGAACTTGCCGGTGCTCCCATACCCAACGACATACAAGGCCGCAGTCTACTGCCCCTACTCGAGGGGCAACACCCAAAAGACTGGCGACAAAGCCTCTACTACCACTACTATGAATACCCTGCCGAACACTCAGTGAGACGACACTATGGAGTCTGCACCGCCGATGGGTGGAAACTGATACACTTCTATCCCTCTCCGAGTGAAAACCCTACCACTGCAATAGACGAATGGGAAATGTATGACCTCAACAGCGACCCTCGCGAGATGAACAACCTTTATGGCAAGCCCGGCACGGAAAAACAACTCAAACGCCTGCAAAAGGAATTACAAAAACTACAACTGCAATACGACGACCCCATAGAGCAACAACTCAAAAAATAACTACTCATCACTTTTTTGATTTAAAATTCTTCATAACTATTGCAATCCATGCAATACTACCACACCGCCAAACGCTGAAAACGTTTGGCGGTGTTCATTTATAAAAACTATGAAAATTCATCTATCAACACAAAAATCACCCCAACACGCATTTATACACATGAAACATTATGACATAAAATAAAAAAACATTATATTTGCACAAACAAAAAAATTACACGCAACACAACATCACGCTTATGAAAAAACTAATACTGCTCAGCACATTGCTTTGCGCACTAAGTTCTTTTGCGCAAACATCAATTAAAATGAAAACCGGCAAAGAAACCGGCTCTACATTCACGTTTACCGTAAATAGCGGCTTGGAATGCTATATAGACTGGGGAGACGGGAAAAACGACACTATCATATCTACCACACAACCCATAGAGGGAACCGTTGCGGGAAGATACATCACCCTGAAAACTGTTGGTCTGACATACCTCGATTGCTCCGACCAGGAAATAAGCCAACTGACATTTGTTGCAGCCTCTACACTCGAACATCTTATTGTGTCAAACAACAAACTCATCACAATGAGCATTCCGGCTCTCGTGAACCTCAAGACCCTTTGGTGTGACAACAACCTGCTCACCAACCTCGACCTCAGCAAACAGACCGAACTCGAAAGTCTCGTGGCCTCAAACAACCTAATATCTAAAATCACCTTCCCCACAGGCGGACTGACAAAACTCACCGACTGTTGGCTCGACCACAACAGATTTTCCACTCTCAATCTCACAGGCAGCAAAAACATCACCACGCTCAATATCGAAGACAACACAATCAAGCAACTCACCCTCTCTCAACTTGAGACTAAGGCTCAGGCTGTCTTCCTTGCCAACAACTCGCTCGACTTCACCTCGCTGTGGAACAAAGCAAACTCCTCGCGCTGGTATGGCACAGAACAAAACATCGCTTTTGCAAGCAACACATACAATATCAATGAAGAGTTCACCCTCAATCGCGACTTTTTCGGTGAAAACCAAGACGGTGTAACCCAAGCCCCCTCTTCATATACTTTCACATGGTATCAGTACGACGACAACGGAGTGAAAGGCGCAAAACTCACCAAAGGCAACACAGGCAACACAACCACCGACTATACCACACCCTCTGAAAGCGACAAGAAAAACCTCTTCACTTTCAACAAACCATTTAAAGATGTGCAACTCGAAGTGAAGAACAACAAATATTTCAGCTTCCTTTTGCTTAGCGACCATATCGCTATCATAGATCCCACAGGAATTGCCGACATAACCAATGGTAAAGATTTTAACCTCACCATCGGCAACGGAGAAATAACCCTCTCTGCCGACATTCCCACCGAAGTGGTGGTCTACAACACACTCGGTGTTATGGTGTGGCGCGGAGAAATCAGCCAACCCACACGCATTCCGCTCACCAAAGGCACATATATCGTAAACAACAAAAAAATATCTATAAACTAATACTATCATGAAACAAATAAAATTAATTCCTCTGCTCCTATCATTCCTTATCATCGGTGGTGTAAAAGCACAGACCTCAAGCAACGAGGTGCAAACCATCCTGCCCGGCACGAGCAATGCCAACATCTCTTGGGACGGTCAGACTGCCTACATTCCCATAAAAGCCAACAACCAATATTCAATATCTTCAACCCACACATGGGTACAGGCAACCACGTCAGCTGATGGAAAGAAACTCATTGTCACGGCCGACACCTCCTATAGTCCTACACCCCGCACGGCAACCATAACACTCAAAACTGCCGACGGCAACATGACACGCACCATAAAGGTGACACAAGAAGAAGAAAAAACCTACGAAACCATTGTCGACAAGCTCATCGCTCCAAAAATCTGCAACGCCTCGACTTTCCAAAGCGGACAGGGCGTGGAACGTCTCTTCGACAAAAACAACTCGACCCTGTGGCACAGCAACTATAGCGCAAGCATCACAGCGAGCAACCCCGCTGTGTTGACATTCAACTTCAGTGGCACCCAAACAATCAACTACATGGTCTACACCCCGCGCCAAGACTCCGGCACAAATGGCATTTGGAAAACCTACACCATCAAAGTGACCGACCATGGCAAGACCCTCACCCAAACCATCAATTCAACAGCCGACAAAACACCCGACACCATACGCTGGGAAGAACCCATCACACCCAACAAAATAGAAATCACCATCACATCGGGCATGGGCAACTTCGCCTCGGGTGCGCAACTCGCTTTCTATAGCGACTGCCAAAGCCGCGAAGACCTCAACATCTTTGCCGACGAAGTCTATTCAACCCTCCGCGAGGGTGTCACACAAGAAGACATCGACAAACTCACCAACCCCTTCTGCAAGACCATCGCAACCGGTTTGTTTAACGGCACCTACGACACCCACTACCGTGTTGGCACCTATCCTTGCCGTCTTTCCTATGATGTATTGTCTGCCGAATGGAATGCACCCGGCAAACGCTACAGCCAGATAGACAACCCCACCGGCATCAATTTCCGCACCGGCGACAAGAAAGCCGTGTTCGTAAGCGGCATTCCCAACGACATCACAGCCAAACTCTGCATTGTGGCATGGTATGTTGGCAAAGACGGATCAATCTTCGATGGAGCCGACCCCCATATCACCGACTACACCCTTAAAAACGGACTCAACATTATTGACTATAATTATGAATGGGACGGACTTGCCTATATCAAATACTACGCCAACACTCGCGAACGCTATGAAGCCGGAGTGCCCGACATCAAGATGCACATCGTCAACGGTGAAATAAACGGAATCCTCACTCCCGACAAAACAAACGAAGAAATGTATGAACTCTGCAAAAAAGCAGCCTCAAGCGGCAACATCTGCATTGACATGCTCGGCTCGCGTGTGCAGAGCATTTGGACAAGTGCCGGATTGCGCGACTACTGCAAAGCAAGCGACGGCGTAGCCCTCGGCTATCGTCAATACCTCAATCTGCTCGACAGTCTCGTAACTTGGGAACACCGCCAGCTCGGCCTCGAAAAATACAACCGCATTCCCGACAACCACACTCTCGCCTACACCAACTACCAATACTATATGTTCCAAGGCGGATTGGGCGTGAGCTTCCACCATGATCAGGAAAAGCGTGTGCTAAACTGCCAAACCATGATGCTCAAAGACTACGATGCCATTTGGGGCTTCTCCCATGAATGGGGACATCAGCACCAAATGCACCCCTACGCCTGCTGGGGTGGTCTCAGCGAGGTCAGCAACAACGTGTTCTCCTACTACAACGTGCAACACCTCGGCTATATCTGCAATATCAGCAAAAAATTTGCCACCCTCTTCTGGAAACACCAATTTAGCAGCATACCCGGCTACAACAATGGCAAGGCATATTCAAGACTGCGCAGCGACTCATATAGAGCAGCAAAATCAAATTCATTGCTCTATTCCTACAGTGCCGACCTGCGCAACACTTGTCTCGCCGAAGAAGACAGCCTCATGTATAAATATGAAGACAACCCCTCGCGTTCGGTCAACGTCTACGAGACAGACCTCGGTGTGACACTCGCCCCCTTCAACTTGTTGGGCAACTATGCCACCATCTATCTTGATTACCCCGACTTCTACCCCGACTTGTTTGAATCTCTGCGCCAACAAAACGATTTCCCCGGTGGTTCGACTGTGGAAAAGAACAATGGTTTCGACAAATACGAGCTCATCAGTGCTGCTCAAAACGGCAACGTCAACCAACTCTACTCAATGTTTGAGCAAAACTATCCCACAAGTTGCTGGGTGACCGAAAACTACCTTAATAAAGGAAAAGTGAAATGGACCGACAACTCTGTGCCTGCATTGTTTTGCTTCATACGCAAAGCAAGCCGACTCTACGGTTACAACCTCTACAACTTCTTCGAGCGTGCGGGCTTCTTGCGCATCGGAGCCTACAAACATGGTGACTATGGCACCAAGTGGCTTATTCTCACACAGAAAATGCTCGATGAGTTCAAGGCCGACATGACAGCACTCGAAACCGATGGCACTCTGAAACCGCTCACCGATGAGATGATGCACGACATCTTCTATACTCGCGATTTCAATGTTAGTTCGACCGACAAAATTTATCCTACGCCCAACATTCCCAACTGACAATCCCTATAAAGCACCACAAGAAATGCCAAAGCAACAGTGTATAGACACACAATGCTTTGGCATTTCTTCTTTCAGCAGAAACTCAAGTTTCAAAAGAACTTAAAAAGCCTCCACCTTCACACCAAGCGACAGACTCAATATGTCGCGCAGGGAAATATATTTATTTGTGGCATAAGAAACAATATTGAGGTCACAAGCCGAAATCTCATAGCAAAACGAAATAGCTTTTACATACTTGCGACGCGATTTGGGAATTTCCCATCTCACCCTCTGCCCCACAAACACATGAGCCCTCACGGCTGTAGGAAAACCATAATATTCGCGCGGATATTTCGATGGCTCACGCACCCAAAAATCCTCGCCCGTTATAGTGTTTATCATAATGCCCGCAGACAAGGGCTCATAACTGAAGCTCCAAAACAACGGTATGCGAAAAGGAACATAGCTTTGGCGCAAAGTGAAAGTCATGGAATTATGGCGGTTATTGTTTTTCAACAACAAGCCAAACATAAAATCAGTCTCCCAAAGCCGACGATCCTTGCCACCATAATGCCAGCCGAGCCCAAGATTAAACATTCCAACATTGCCGGCATACTGAAAACGCGCCTGATTTGGAATGAGACTTTTCCAAAAACGATTATAAGCCTCCACCTTATATTCGTAATATTCGGGAGTCCCCTTTTTAGGCCTCACCTTCACTTCAAAATCCTTTGAAACACTATCAACTACAACAGAAAGACTTTCGGTCTGTTCTACAACACCGTCACGCGACAATGCCGCGACCGGCAACACTACTATAAAAGAAAGCAATAATGTCAAAAAACTATATCTGTATAATTTCATAAGTATAACTGTCGCGTGTAACGGTATAAAGTATATAAGATTTCTTGTCGGCCGAACCACATTCATAATAAACAGGGCCCTCGTCTCCAAAAGGACGATAGGTGCTAAACTTATGGTCGTGGCCGCAAATGCAAAACAACACACGGGGGTACATCATTATGCGATAATTGAAATAATCGGCTACATTGTCGTTAAACTGATACATAAAAGGCCCTACGTGCATTGCCACCACAGTGTTGGTGACGCTGTCGGGCACTGCTGCGAGATCATTCTTTAAAAAAGTGAAATTTGGCACATCGTCAGAATAGTCATACTCATAGGCATTGGTGTTTAGCACCACAAAATGGAGGAAAGATGCATTAAAACTGAAATTATCGGGACCATACATCAGTTTATATGACAACTCGCCCGTTCCGATACAATCATGATTGCCTATCACGCAAACGTATGGCACCTTCAATCTGCTCATTATGGAGCGCATCCATTCATACTCCTTTGAGAGACCAAAATCGGCTTGATCGCCGGTGTGCACCACAAAATCTACGTTGTCGAGTTTATTTATGGAGTTTACCATATCTTCCGTCTCGTCATACCAACGTTGAGTATCGCTGATTTGCACAAAGCGAATGGTATCTTTTCCCTCACACTGCTGTTCGATGAGAGACGTATGTTTGGCTGTGAGATTTTTCTCTCCGTCAATTCTCACGTCATAAGGGTGATAGTCAATCATGTCGCAACCGGTCAGCAAACAACCGATTGCCAACACCGAAAACACTACTTGGGAAAACCTGAACATCTTTTTTCGTAATTATCCGTTAATAGTCACAACAATCTTATGCCATCGTCTGTAATCTCTATGAGACGCTCCTTGTAGAGCGCACCCACGGCACGCTTAAACGTCTTCTTGCTCACTCCATAGACATCATAAATATCCTGCGGACTCGACTTGTCGCTAAGAGCCACAAAATGATTTGACTTCTCCCTAAGACTGTTAAGCAACACCACGCTGAAATCCTCCACATGCCGTCGCCCGCTCTCCTGCAACACAAGGTCAACCTTGCCATCGGGTCTCACATTTTTCACAAAAGCCTTCACCTTGTCGCCATAAGAAAGCGACTGAAACACCTCGTTGGCATAAATCATTCCCTCACAATTCGGACCGAGTATTATTGCCTTATAGCCCATATCGGTGCGCTTAAAAACCAACACATCGACCTCCTGCATGGGAGCAAGCGTTTTGGTATCTTCAGAAATAAAACGGCTGATGCGCGAAGTGGCAGTAATTCTGCCTGTCAGTTCGTCCACATAGATATATACAATATATCGCTCGCCGCGCTCCATCTTGACACGTTGGCGACTGAAAGGCACAAACAAATCCTTCATCAATCCCCAATCGAGAAAAGCCCCATACTCGTTTGTCCAACTCACGCGCAGGCAGGCAAACTCACCCACCTTTGCATAAGGCACCTCTGTGGTAGCGACAGGCTTGTTGGCCTGGTCGAGATAAACAAACACTTCCACCTCGTCGCCCGGGTGCATCTCGGGGGTGGTATATCGGCGTGGCATTAAGATCTCAAATCCCTCGCCTCCGTCAAGATATGCTCCGCTCTCAACAAAGCGGTTTATTGTCAGTCGGTTGTAATCTCCTAATTTTACCATATCAGATTATAATAAGGTGTTGTTTTCTTCTATTTTATCTGCAACAATCATTCCATCCTTCAGATGAATGGTGCGGTCGGTGAGCGAGGCAAGTTGTTCGTCGTGGGTAACAATCACAAAAGTCTGGCCAAGCTTTTCCCTCAACTCAAAAAACAAGCGGTGAAGTTCCTCTTTGTTTTTGGTGTCGAGACTGCCCGAGGGTTCATCTGCCAACACAATCGACGGATTATTGACCAACGAGCGCGCCACGGCCACACGCTGATTTTCTCCACCCGACAATTCGCTGGGTTTGTGGTTTGCCCTTTGAGCAAGACCCAGCATTTCGAGCAACTCCTCTGCTCTCACACGGGCCTGCTTGCGACTCACACCACCGATAAGAGCCGGCAACATCACGTTTTCAAGAGCCGTAAATTCAGCCAACAGCTGATGAAACTGAAAAACAAAACCAATCCGTCGGTTGCGCACCTCGGCCAATTCCTTTTGTTTCAACTTTGTCACGTCGCGACCATCTATCACCACACTGCCCGATGTGGGCAAATCGAGCAACCCCATTATCTGGAGCAATGTTGTCTTGCCGGCACCACTCGGTCCGACAATGCTCACGACCTCACCCTTATAAATATCGAGGTCTATGCCCCTCAACACGGCCAGATTACCAAATCTCTTGGTAATGCCTCTCACACTTATTATTGCATTTTCCATTATATTCTTTTTATTTCAAACCCGTGTTAAACGCACTGATGCGTTTCTCCAATCCATATTGGTCGGGATAAATAATCATAACACTATTGTCATTAAAATAGTTTGCCACAACAGCCGGAATCTTCTGCATATAGGGATGATAAGAAGGACTTCCGGCACGAGCGGCTATCAACACAATCATGTGGTCTGAGTTGACATACTGCCTGAGAGCCGCCACCTGATTGTAGTCGCGAAACAAATGACACTGTGTCTTAACCTTGGCATAGTGTTGGGCGCGTCGTTCGTTGATAAGTTGCCAAACCATCTCGTCACAATAAAACACAATCAAGCAATCCAACTGCCGCCCAAGCCTCAACACATGATTGAGCCACCTCACAAAACCCACTTCCTTGTCGGCCCTGAACGGCACTACCACATGAATGCGCCTTATGGTGTTGAGTGGGCGAATAGTATGTAATATTATAATCTGCCGCGAAATGGTGGCAAGCATCTCCGAAGTGATGTTGCCAAAACTCTTGGCAGCCTTACCGCCCGTGAGATGATAACCCATGAGTATCTCCGATGTCTCAAAATCCTTCATCAGGTGAGACAGACCCGTGATGGGGTTCACGCTCGACCTCACCACCTTTTTCAAGTTCACACTCGCCGAAGCCGCCACAACAGCCGCGTCGTTGACCATTTGTCGCGCTGCGCTCAATTCACGTTCGTTGCCAACATCGTCAACCACCAATCTCACTCCCACCAGAGGCGTATTGCTGCGGTGGGGGCGCATCAGGATTGCCGCTGTGATGAGATTACACATAGACTCCGAGCGCGAAAGAGCCACAAGCATTTTATCCTCAACCCCCGTCTGCTCATCATCGCTCACCTCATTGAGACTAATGCGCCTTGCAGCTGAAGAAGTGACATAGGCACTAAACACACAACTAAACAATATCAACATTATTACGGCATTGAGCAACATCTCGTCTACCAAAGGCTCGCCCGACGGCAACAACAACCTGCGCCCCACCATCACAATGGCAAGACCACCGGCCGCATGAGCCGAAGTGAGCCCCATCATCATGCCCCTACAATTAGAGTCGAGCCTGAAAAGCGAAGACATCACAACCGCGGCCAAACACTTCGATACCAACGCCACCACAACGATCACCGCCGTGACAACAAGGGCATCGCTACCCGCCACAAGCAACCTCACGTCTATCAACATGCCCACCCCTATCAGAAAATAAGGAATAAACAACGCGTTGCCAACAAAATCTATATGCTTCATCAATGGGGCAACATCGGGAATATAGCGGTTAAACACAAGACCGGCAAGAAACGCACCCAACACACCCTCAAGTCCCAAACTGTCACACACCGCTGCACTGAGCAACACCATGCACATCACAAAAATATATTGCAACACATCGTCCGACAAGCGGCGAAACACAAACCTTATCACCTTTGGGTAGACAATCAAAACCAACGTCGTGTAGATACCACATTTCAACACAATCAGCAACCACGACATCACTCCGCTATCACCCTCAAACGAAGCCGACAGTGCTGCCAAAATAAACAACGACAACACAAGCGAAATCATTGTGGCCACAACCGACAACGTCACCCCCCTGTGATGAGCCAATCCATAGCGCGAAGCAATGCTAAACGCCACCATAGTGTGGCTCGCCAATATGCAGGCAATCAAAATCGAGGCTGCCTCGCTCATGCCCAACAACCAAAAACTCGCACCATAGCCCATCAGAAAAGGAATGCCAAAACTCAGCAAACCGAAGCTCACCACCTGCAGCCTGTGGCTCTTCAACGCAGTGGTGTCCATCGACAAGCCGGCAGTAAACATGATATAGTAGAGCCCCACCTGACCAAATATGCCAAAGCTGTCGTCACGTTCCAAAATGCCCAACCCATAAGGGCCCACCAACACTCCGGCCAGCACCATGCCCACCAACGGTGGCACCCGCAGTCGCTCAAACAACAATGGAGCACCCAAAATCAAGCACAACACACAACACATTATCCATGTTGGGTCGGTGATTGGAAACACGTCAGGCAATGCAAACATTATCAGAAGTTTTTAGTGTATATTAAAATGCAAAATTAACGCTTTTCAAGCAAACCGACCCTTGTTTTTACCTTATTTAATAATAACAAAAGCCCATTCCAGCATCAAAAGTTAAAAATAAATCCTTTCATTTCATTATTCATTATTCTTTTATTACTTTTGCACCACAATAAACAAGCGTGGCGCGAAACACTCCTTTCGTCTCGCCACAATTGCGACTATCACAAACACAAATCTTTAACACAACAAAAACGCAATGAACGTAGCAATCGTAGGTGCCAGTGGTGCCGTAGGACAAGAGTTTTTGCGCATCCTTGCAGAGCGCAATTTTCCCATTGACGAACTCACTTTGTTTGGCTCAAGCCGCTCTGCCGGCAAAAAATGCACATTCAAAGGCAAGGAATACACCATAAAGGAACTGAAACACGGCGACGACTTCAAAGACATCGATGTTGCCTTCACCTCTGCCGGTGCCGGTGTTTCCAAAGAATATTTGGAAGACATCACAAAACACGGTGCCGTGATGATTGACAATTCGAGCGCATTCCGCATGGACGAAGACGTGCCATTGGTAGTGCCCGAATGCAACGCTGAAGATGCCTTGGTGCGTCCGCGCGGTGTGATTGCCAATCCCAACTGCACCACCATAATGATGGTGGTTGTGTTGAAACCCATCGAAGAGATGTCCCACATCAAGCGCATACATATCTCCTCCTATCAGAGTGCCTCGGGTGCCGGCGCAGCCGCCATGGACGAACTGCAACAGCAATATAAGGAAATCATTGAGACCGGTGAGGCCAAGACCATCAAGAAATTCCCCCACCAGTTGGCCTACAACGTGATACCCCAAATAGACGTGATGACCGAAACCGACTATACAAAGGAGGAGATGAAAATGTATAACGAAACACGCAAAATCATGCACTCCGACGTGCGCACCTCTGCCACCTGTGTCAGAGTGTCATCATTGCGCTCCCATTCAGAATCGGTATGGATTGAGACCGAACAACCTCTCGAAGTCGAAGCCGTGCGCAAAGCCATTGCCACCGCCCCCGGCTGCACCCTCGTAGACGACCCACAAAACTATGTCTACCCCATGCCGCTCGAATCAGCAGGCAAAGACGACATCTATGTGGGGCGCGTGCGCAAAGACCTTGCCAACGACAACGGAATTACCCTTTGGCTCACCGGCGACCAGATACGCAAAGGTGCTGCTCTCAATGCCGTTCAGATAGCCGAATACCTCATCAAGGTCGGCAACTTGAAATAATCCTCTTTACATATATATATGCAAACAGCGGAGGCTCTCCCTTTCAGAGCCTCCGCTGTTTTTTTATCTTTATGTCTCACACCACGGCATCGGCACACCGCTCACCGTCGATAGCTGCCGAAACAATTCCGCCGGCATAGCCTGCTCCCTCACCACAGGGATACAGTCCCTCAATATCAATATGCTGCAAGGAAACAGCATCGCGCACTATTCTCACGGGCGACGAAGTGCGCGTCTCAACAGCCATCATCGTTGCCTCGCGAGTGAGAAAACCGCGATGATTGCGCCCAAAGACACAAAAGCCCTCGCGCAAACGCGAAGTGATGAAATCAGGCAACCAGAAATGAAGCGGAGAAACAGTAAGCCCTGCCGCGTAGGACGTAGAAGGCAAATCGATGCCAAGACGTTTATTGACAAAATCGGTCATGCGCTGTGCCGGAGCTGCCTGTGTCATGGCAGCCTGCTGCCAACAAAGACGTTCGAGAACCTCTTGCAGATACATCATGCGCAAAGGGTTATTCTCGTCGCGCCAATCGCCACACTGAGTGGCAAAATACTCATCGTCGGCATACATTTCCATAAGGTGACGAAAAGAGGGTTCGTCGACATCTTCAGTGCGCGTCTCCACCACCATGCCCGAATTGCTCCATTTTGAATTACGCCCCGAGGGACTCATTCCGTTCACGACCAACTGGCCCGGTCCCGACGCTGCAGGTATCACAAACCCTCCCGGACACATACAAAAACTATACACTCCGCGACCACCCGAACGAGCCGTCATGCGATATTCTGCCGCAGGCAGATAGTTGCCCCGTCCCTCGCGATTATGATACATTATTTGGTCCACAAGCATAGAAGGATGCTCCAATCTCACACCCACGGCAATGCCTTTTTGCTCTACGCAGACACCCTCGCTGCGCAACATTCGATAAACATCGCGTGCCGAATGGCCGGTGGCCAATATCACCGGGCCGAGAAACTCCCGACCATCGGCAGTGGTGACCCCGACAACCTTGTCCCTCTCGATTATCAATCGGTCGACGCGCGTTTCAAAATGCACCTCTCCACCACTTTCTATTATGCGGTTGCGCATGTTCTCTATCACGCGCGGAAGCTTGTCGGTGCCGATATGAGGGTGAGCAGCCGAGAGAATAACAGGATCGGCTCCATGTTGACAAAAAATGCGCAAAATGCGGTTCACATCGCCACGCTTGGTCGACCGCGTGTAGAGTTTGCCATCGCTATATGCCCCCGCACCACCTTCGCCAAAGGCATAGTTGCTCTCGGGGTTTACAAGATTTTCACGCGAGATGAGAGCAATATCTTTCTTGCGCGACCTCACGTCTTTGCCACGTTCCAAAACAATAGGTTTAAATCCACGCTCTATAAGCCTGAGGGCGGCAAACAATCCACCCGGACCGGCACCCACCACTATCACCTCTCTCCCTCTCGAGACATCGGAATAGTCGATTGGTTCAAAAAAACTGTCGGGCGCAGGTTGGTCGATATATGCCTCAATAGTAAGGTTCACATATATGGTGCGTTGTCGCGCGTCGATACTGCTTCTCAACGTCCTTATGCAAGAAATGCGTCTCGCCTCCACTGCTATTTCGCGTGCCACTTGGTCTTTGAGCAGCGACGGCGTGGCGGCAACACGCGGCACAACGCGCATGGAAATTTCCTTTATCATTATATATCTTTATGCTAACTATTATATTTCTGTTTAAAAGAGGTGGCGCAAGGCATCTTGCAATTTCGATGCCGCGATAATCTCCATGCCCGTGAGAGCAGTGTCAAGTCCCTTGAGATTTGAGCGCGGCACCACAATGCGTCTGAAACCAAGACGTTTTGCCTCGCCAATGCGTTGCGCAATGCGCGTGACAGAACGAATTTCTCCACTCAGTCCTATTTCGCCGGCCAAACAGGTAAAAGGTTTCACAGGCTGGTCGTATGCACTCGACAATATGCTGACCACCACGGCAAGGTCAATCGCCGGGTCGCTCACCCTCAGTCCACCCGCAATGTTGAGAAACACATCTTTCTGTGCAAGTTTAAAACCCGCCCTTTTCTCCAACACGGCAAGCAACATGTTTAGACGCCTTATGTCAAACCCCGTAGCAGAGCGTTGGGGATTGCCATATGCTGCCGTGCTGACCAAAGCCTGGGTCTCGATAAGCAAGGGTCTCACGCCCTCAACGGCCGAAGCCACCGCCACGCCGCTAAGTCCCTCGTTGTCTTGGTTGAGCAACATCTCAGAGGGATTAACAACCGGTCTCAGTCCACCACTCTGCATTTCATAAATGCCAAGTTCGGAGGTAGAGCCGAAACGGTTTTTCAACGAGCGCAACACGCGATAAAAGTTTTGGCGGTCACCCTCAAACTGTATCACCGTGTCAACGATATGTTCCAAAACCTTGGGGCCTGCCAAAATACCGTCTTTGGTGATATGGCCGATGAGCAACACGCTCCGCCCCGTCTCTTTCACATATCTTAGTAGGCTCACCGCACAGTCTCTCACCTGTGACGGACTGCCCGGAAAAGCCTCGCCCTGTTGGGTCGAGACTGCCTGCACCGAGTCGACAATCAGCAAATCGGGCTCAATCTCGCGAGCGTGTTCATAAATCTTTTCAAGCGAAGTCTCACAAAGAATATAGCAATCTGCGCCAATGGCCTCCACATCGGCAGGCTTCAGCCTGTCGGCCCTCATGCGCAACTGACTCTCGCTCTCCTCGCCACTCACATACAATATGCGCAGACCTTTGAGCCTCAACACTGTCTGCAACAATAGAGTCGATTTGCCAATGCCCGGTTCACCGCCCAAAAGCACCAAGGAGCCTTTCACCAATCCACCCCCCAACACTCGGTTGAGTTCGGGGTCGAGAGTGTCGATACGCTCCTCCGCCTTTGTATCGACATCGCGCAGTCTCACCACACGTCCACCCTCACAATTCTCCACACCAAAAACACCGGCTCCTACAACCGAAGTCCCTCGGCGAGAAACCTTTGGCGAAGCCGTCTTCACCTCTTTGAATGTGTCCCACTGTCCACAGGCCGGACACTTGCCCAACCACTTGGCAGAGTCATAACCACACTCTGTGCACACGTATGCCGTCTTTTCCTTTGCCATTTATACTAAAAACTATTTGCCGACAAAATTAACTCAATCTTTCCACTCTGCAAACCGCCACTGCAAATTATTTCATGACACACCGCGACAAAACACCTTCATGTAATATTATTTTTTTACAATCATAAAAGCAAGAAAAAATTCTACGATCTGATAATCAATTTGGAATTAACACATTATACACCAACCTTTCGACCACCATTTTATAGTTTCCTAACTTAGGGTGCTATAGTTTCCTAATTTAGGGTGTTTAAGCACTCTAACTTAGGGTGCTTTAGTTCGCTAAGTTAGCGAACTATAA
>JAQXTH010000003.1 GCA_029219385.1 Prevotellaceae bacterium
ATATTCGCCGTCGGCCAAGCTGCTGCCATCGAAGTAGAAGGTCACGATTGCGCCCTCTGCGTCATTGAAGTTGGCAGACTTGCTGCTCACGATTGAGAAGAAGAATGCGTCCTGACCGTGAGCATCTGTTCCGGCAAATGCGGTGAGAGCGTGGGTCTTCTTCCAGCGTGCGCTTGCGTCGTAAACGAAGTCTTCATCATCTTCGCTGTAAACAACCTTGTCGGGACCCAAGCCACCGGGGAGTCTCACGTTACCCTCTACGGCAGTGATGTCGATAGAGTTGGTCAGAGAGATGGTGAAAGGAATCTTGGTGAGGTCGTCGCTGCTGCCAATAGCGCAGCTGATGATTGCATCTGTGTTATTATCCGGTTCAATAATTTCAGAAGCCTCTACAACTTCTTCGCCCGGAAGTACAAACGAAGGAGCACCTGCGCTTGCACCTGAGATGATGTTGTAAACAGCCACTGCGTCGGCAGAGTTGATAGCACCGTCACCGTTTACGTCGGCACCCGTAGCAGGACCTTCGCCCGAGATAGCGTTGTAGATTGAAACAACGTCTGAAGAGTTGATTTCGCCGTCACCGTTCACATCACCGGTTTCTTCACCGGCAGCACCCTTGAGACCTGCAATTTCGATAGTCTTGGCTACTGTTACTTCGGCAACAGCACCGGTGAACTTGGCAGGATTGATATAACCGGTCTGAGCGGGAACACTTGCACCCTCTTCAGCGGCTACCCAGCCTTCTGTAGTGTAGATACCTACACCGGCGGGAACTTCAGTGTCGGCAATCACACCAACAAGACCGTTGGCTGTGCCGGCAGAAGCCTTAACATCTTCGGGAAGATATACAACGAGGTCAATCAGACTGTCTTCAGCAGCAGGAGTTTCGAGAATAAACGGTTCGCCGGCGGCAAATTCGTTTTTCTCATAGAGAGAGATGGTAGAAACACCATCAGCCTCTTCGATGTTGGCAACAGCGTATGTCTTGATGCCTTCGTTCACTTCTGCAATGTCAGAAACAGCAAACGGAAGAACCTTAACATTGAGTTCGCCTGCTACAACAGGAACTGTGATACCTTCAAGCTCTGCGGCCTCAACAAAGGTCCAAAGAGAAGCGGTGTTAGAAGGATTGCCGTTGGCGTCAACACCACCCATGTTATAATTCCAACCTACAACACTCTTGCCATTTACCTGAGCGTGGAGAGACAAGTTGCTGGTGTTGTTTTCGGTAGCGCAGATGGCGAAACCACTGTTACCTGTGTATGTAAGGGTAAATGCAACAGGATCCGAAGAGAGTGTTGTAGCAGTCATTGTCTTAACGCTTTCACCACCAAGATAGAGACCGGTGGCCATGTTCTGAACGTAAACAGTGTTGGGAGTTTCTGCATCAGCCACGGGGATCACGCGCCACAAAGCAACGGCCTGGCCTTCAAATTCTCCACTTTCGTTGGCACCCCAGTGCAATGTAGAACCAACGCCTACGCCTTCTGTATAGATAGAAGCACCGTGAGTGTAGCTGTCACCTTCGCGTGTTTCATCAATGTTGCTGATATAATACCACTTGCCTTCTTCGGGAGCAACCATGTCATTGAGGAATGCTTTTCTTGCATTCTTAAGACCGTTAACAACGGCATCGAGTTCTTCTTTCACGAGTTTGCCTTCGAGGTCATAACCCTGTGCTGTTGCGAGAGCTTCGGTGTAGTCGGTCACAGCCTTTTCAGTTTTGATATTACCCATGTCTTCGCCTACAACGGCAAATTCGATTTCCTTCTCAGCTTGGCTGATAAGAGCGGGCAATTCGCTCGGGTCTGCATAGAGTTCTCTTACGGCAGCGATGGCAGCCTTGAGGTCGGCAACCTGCTGCTCGGTGGCGTTGTTATCCTTGATGGCGGCAGCTGCCCCATCTTTAATCTTCTTCATGGCATCGGCAGCAGCGGGCATACCTGTGCTGTAGTATTGAGAGAGTTCTTGGCTGATGGTGCCGGGGAAGAGGTTAAACTCAGAGTAAACAATATAGCGCACATCATTATAAGTCTTGTCAACGGTGAAGCGGATATATTTATATTCTGCGCCAAGGTCGATGAGCGGAGAAACGTAGAATTCTTCGCGTGCCTTCTTTGCAGGATAGATAGTGGTAATCTCCTTCCAAACATCGGTCTTGTTATAGAAACCGGTGGTATCGTTTGTGGCGTAGATTGTCATCTGAGAAGCCTGGCCGTTGGTGTTGTTATAACGCGGGCAGGTGCGGAGCACGAATGAAGAAACAGGAGTCTTCGAGAGGTCTACCTGCATGAAGTCATAGCTTTCGCCCGAATATGCAGTTTCGTATGCCAAAGAGCCCGACCATGAACCATGGAAGTAAGCCCATTCGCCGTTTGCGTCATAGTTTTGAGGCTCACCGGTGTCTTGACCGTTTGCATCATAAGTTGCCACAACGTTGCCATCGATAAGGGCAGCATAGCGACCTTCATTGCCTTCGGGACGGTTGTAGAGGAATTGGTTACCTTCTTCGCCCGGAGCCTTGCTGTCATCGGCTTCGGTCACGAGCGGGTTGTCAAGATCTGCGTCAATCACAAAGAGGGCATCATAGAGAGAACCTGCTTCGGTGATGAGACCTTTGAGTTCGTCCTGAATTGCCTGCTGTGCGTGCTGGTTGATAGCACCATTGATATATTCTTGGTCTGTAACGGTGCGGAGGAACCATGCAGAACCACCATTGGCTTCAGTGTTCCATGTTACGAGGTTAGAACCCTTGCCGGCACCACCACCGTGACCATTGGTGTGATAACCAATGTTGCTGAAAGAGTTGTAGATCTTCCACTGACCCAATCCGAGAGGATCAAAATAAGTGGTACGGTCGGTTGTGGCTGTCATGTAAAGGGGTTGAGAGTTTCCTGCGGTTGTTGAACCGTTAATGAAAGCGTCATAAAGCACGTTCTTGATGGTGAAGCCGTCACCCTTCTTGTCTATCTTCCAGAGATAAGCATAGTCTGTGGGATCGAAAGCCTTCCAGGCGGGAGAAGTGGCATCCTTGCCATAAACACCCATTTCAACTTCCTGAGTTGCCATGAAAGCATCGCAGGCTGAAACGATGTAGTAGTAACCGGCTGTCACGGGAATCACGTCAACCTTGATTTTCTCATAAGCGGCAGAGAGTTTCTCAAACAAAGCGGCATATTCTTCGTCGCTGAGATCAGAAGCAAGAGCTTTCTCTGCATCGTCAAACACTGCCTGATAAGCGTCAACCTTCTCTTGGAGGTAGAAACCGGGCTCTGTGCCAACGGTAAACTCAAGACCCTCTTCGAGAATTTGGTCTACGAGAATGCCGAGTTTGTCTTTTGCAGAGTTTTCGCGCACTGTCCAAAGTTGCCATACGTTACCCTCGTTCCAAGGAGTGAAAGCAACTTGCCAAACACCAGAGCTCTGTGTGTCGAGTTTGTAATACCATGTTGTTGATTCGTCTTGAACAACAGGATTCTTACGCATGATGATCACACCACCTGTGCCGGAACCCGTTGTACGCTCTTCAGCACCATCGGCAACTGCAATGGTAACTTCCATAGCGGTAGCGGCGGGGCCCCAGGCTGCGTTACAACCGATATAACCAAAAACGTCGTAGCCATCGAGTCCGAGATTGCCCTCGAAATCGATTTCCTGCCAATAAGCGTTTTGAGAAACGCTCTTGATGCGATAGAGGTCGTAACCGTCAATGGTGTTACCGGTCTTCTCAAACTCCCAAAGGTTGGAGTCGTCAACGATCTGCTCGGTACAGCCGTTAGAGGTACTTCCTGCATAGATCATACGTGAGGTGTTGTAGAGCACATACTTCACACCGGCCTCGGGCAATTCTGCCTGAGTGTCCATAGAGTACTTCTGTGCACTTACACCAACTGCTGCAATCATCATTGCAAACAGTGCGACCAAAGAATAAATCTTTTTCATGTGCATTAAGTTAATTGTTAATAATAAAGTTAATAAAAGATATATTTTTCCACGACAAAGATAATTAAAATTTCGTTACTGCAGATAAAAAAAATATATTTTTATTCATTATAAAATATTTATTATAGAACTATTCTACACAACCTTGAAAATTCATGTTTTATTACACAAAAATTACTTCTTTTTTGTAATACTTGCCACAAATCACCTCTCGTTTCTCCTTATCTCAGGTCTCTCACCCGGCTTCTTTTCCTCCCGGGGAAATGCACAGTCTGTCAATTTTCTGCCTTTTATTTCTCTTAATGTGCCTCTTTTATATGTATAATATAATGTATAAGAGACAATATCATGGAGCATTCTCTCAATGAAGTCGGGATTGTCTGCGAAGGGTGTTGAGAAACTGTTTTTGTGAGTCGGTTATGCGCAGACTTTCGATGGCCTTTTGTATTATTTTGTTGTGAACAGAAACGGGGAAAAAATTGTTTTGGATAAATGGAACGGTTGTCGCCCATTGTTTGGCAAGAGCCGTGGCGAAAAACCAAGCCACACCCATGCCTGCATAATAGCGCGAAGTGTCAACTACGCTGACAATGTCGAGCACTTTGGGAGAGAAATGTTCGTCTAAACAATAGCGCATGAAAGAAATAATACCGAAGCGACAGGTAAATTCATGTTGCGATGCAACCCAATGTAGCATCTCGGGCATCAATAAATCAACATTTTTTGCGAAAACAAGTGGCGAAAGTGTGTCACAAACCGCCCAGTTTTTCACAAAGGGCAGAAAAGTGTTCACACGCTCCACACATTTAGGGAAGTCTTTCTCTGCCGACAACAATATGGAGTGAAGCATATTCTCGTCGTGAAATTTATGGGGCAAATCGTTGAGAAACTTTGTCGATACACCACTCTCATGCCTACCTTCTTTCATCAATCTTCGCGCAAGGTTGCGCAGTGCAGGCACCCTCACCCCGATGATGTCCTCGCGCTTCACGGTGGGCAACAGACTTTTGCTGAAATCGGCATAACCCACGTCGGCCATTCCAAAAAGTTGCTCTCTTATAAAATCACTCATAATGCTGTATTCATTGTTTCACATGCGAAGATACACACAAAAGACCACATTCTCAATTTTGGTGTTCGAAAAAATGATCCAGCTCTAAAGAACGATTTGGAATAAATTTTTCAGTGCAGAGAAGTGTATTACTTCCCCTGCCTATACTCCGCATACCAACGGGCAAAGGCGCGGAGACCCATGCGCAGCGGTGTTGAGGGGCGAAAGCCAAAATCTTGTTCAAGTGGGGTGGTGTCGGCATATGTCACCGCCACGTCGCCCGGCTGCATTGCCACAAGTTGTTTATGGCTGTCAAAATCAAAGTCGGGGGGCAAGATGCCGGCTGTCGTGAGTTCCTCTTGGAGAATTTCGACAAAATCGAGCAATTTCTCGGGGTGGCTGTTGCCGATGTTATATATTTTATAAGGAGGCAGTGGCAGTCCGTCGGGACCATCTGCTTTCTCGGGCGCGTGTTGCATAATTCTCGTCACTCCCTCTACAATATCGTCAATAAAGGTGAAGTCGCGCCTGCAGTTGCCATAGTTGAAAATCTTTATTGTCTCTCCCGAGGTCAGTTTGTCGGCAAAAGAAAAATAAGCCATGTCGGGGCGACCTGCCGGACCATAGACCGTGAAAAACCTCAATCCCGTCGTGGCGATGTTATAGAGTTTTGAGTAAGAGTGAGCCATCAGTTCGTTGCTCTTCTTCGTGGCGGCATAGAGGCTCACGGGATTGTCTACATTGTCGTCGGTGGAATAGGGAATTTTTTTATTGCTGCCATAGACCGATGAACTGCTGGCATAGACCAAATGCTCTGTGGGATAGTGGCGACAGGCTTCCAGAATATTGTAAAACCCTATTATGTTGCTTTCTATATAAGCATCGGGATTGGTGATGGAATAGCGCACACCGGCTTGGGCGGCCAGATTTACAACAACAGTGGGCCTGTATTGCTCAAAGACATTGTCGACAGCCTGTTTGTCGGCAATGTTTTTTTGTATAAAGACAAACCGCGCTCCATAGCGTTTAAGGCCGTCTATGCGCTGTCTCTTCAGACCAACGTCATAATAGTCGGTGAGGTTGTCGATGCCCACAATGACAATATCGTTATGGGTGGCAAGCAAATGGTTACACAATGCTGCTCCGATGAAACCTGCCGCTCCGGTGACGACTATGGTTTTGCCTTTCAGGCTGATGTTGTATTCTACCATGGTGTGGTTTGAAAAAATGATTTTTATTTCTAAAAAAAAACTATCGCTTGCCACGACAATAAACTGTCGAAATGTGCAAGCGATAGTTGTTATTGGTATCTTATCAGGCCTCGTAGCCTTTAGGGTTGTTTTTCTGGAAGTTCCAAGAGTCGCGACACATTTCCTCGATGCCGAATTTTGCTTCCCACCCAAGTTCGGCTTTAGCCTTTGCCGGGTTGCAGTAGCAAGTGGCGATGTCGCCCGGACGACGCGGTTTGATGACGTAGGGCACTTTCAGGCCGTTGGCTTTTTCAAAAGCCTTTACCACATCGAGCACCGAATATCCGTGGCCTGTGCCGAGGTTATAGATGGCGAGACCTTTTTTCTCTTGAATGGCTTTGAGGGCACACACATGACCGTTGGCGAGGTCCACAACGTGGATGTAGTCGCGCACTCCGGTGCCGTCGTGGGTGTCATAGTCATTGCCAAACACACCGAGTTCCTTGCGAATGCCGATAGCCGTCTGTGTGATATAGGGCATCAGGTTGTTGGGGATGCCGTTGGGGTTTTCACCTATAAGACCCGACTCGTGGGCACCGATGGGGTTGAAGTAGCGCAGTAACACAACATTCCATTCCTTGTCGGCAAACTGAATGTCCATCAACACCTGTTCGAGCATTGACTTTGTCCAACCGTATGGGTTGGTGCATTGACCCTTGGGACACTCCTCTGTTATTGGAATGATGGCAGGGTCGCCATATACGGTGGCAGAAGAAGAGAAGATGATATTTTTGCAACCATGTTGGCGCATCACGTCGGTCAGGACAAACACGCCGTTCATATTGTTTTCGTAATACTCAAGAGGTTTTTCAACAGACTCGCCAACGGCTTTGAGGCCGGCAAAGTTGATAACTGCGTCAATCTTGTTTTCGCTAAACACCTTGTTCATTGCTTCGCGATCGCGAATGTCGGCCTCGATAAACGGCACTTCCTTGCCTATTATCTTGGCTACGCGACGCAAGGCCTCGGGCTGGGAGTTTACAAAGTTGTCTACTACAACCACACTGTGGCCGGCTTTGTCCAATTCGATGATGGTGTGGCTTCCGATAAAGCCTGCACCTCCGGTAAGAAGAATGTTCATAGTTCTTGTGAGAATATTAAGGTTTTTAATTTGATGTTTATGCTTCGCAAAGGATTAGTCGCGCTTGAAGATGTCGCGTGTGTAGACTTTCTCCGCCACGTCGTCAAGACATGAGTCATAGCGGTTGGCGACTATCACCACAGACTGTTGTTTGAATTTCTCAAGGTCGTTGACCACGGTGGAGCCAAAAAACAGTGTGCCGTTTTCGAGCGAGGGTTCGTAGATTATCACCTGTGCACCCTTGGCCTTTATGCGTTTCATCACGCCTTGTATGGAAGACTGTCTGAAGTTGTCGCTGTTTGACTTTGTTGTAAGGCGGTAGACACCTATCACGCATTGGCGTTCCTTTGATGAATCCCACTGTTCGTTTTCGTTATAATAGCCGGCTTTTTTCAAAACCGAGTCGGCAATATAGTCTTTGCGTGTGCGGTTGCTCTCCACTATGGCCGACATCATGTTTTGGGGCACATGTTGATAGTTGGCCAAAAGTTGTTTGGTGTCTTTGGGCAGGCAATATCCGCCATAGCCAAACGAGGGGTTGTTATAGTGTGTGCCAATGCGGGGGTCGAGACCGATACCTTCTATTATGGCGGCAGAGTCGAGTCCCTTCACTTCGGCGTATGTGTCAAGCTCGTTGAAATAGCTCACCCTCAGAGCCAAATAAGTGTTGGCAAAGAGTTTCACCGCCTCGGCCTCTTTCATGCCCATGAAGAGGGTGTCTATTTCTGTCTTGGCGGCTCCCTCTTTCAACAGTTGCGCAAAGGTGTGGGCAAATTGGGCGGCATTGGGATTGCCTATTTCTTTTATTGCCAGGTTTTCCTCGTCGAGATCGGGCAGGTCGATATGTTTCGGATAGCCCACAATGATGCGCGAGGGATAGAGGTTGTCGTAGAGGGCTTTTGACTCTCTGAGAAATTCGGGCGAGAAGAGCAGGTTGAATTTCTTTCCTTTCAGCGAGGGGTCGCTGAGGAAACGCTGTCTGTATTTTACATAGAGGCTGCGTGTATAACCCACGGGAATGGTGCTTTTGATAACCATCACGGCATCGGGGTTTGCGCTGAGCACCAATTCAATTACATCTTCTATGTGGTGGGTGTCGAAAAAGTTTTTTTGGGGGTCGTAGTTTGTCGGGGCAGCGATAATCACAAAATCGGCTTCCCGATATGCCGTTGCTCCGTCGAGAGTGGCAGTGAGGTTAAGTTTTCTCTCTGCAAAAAATTTCTCGATATATTCATCTTTGATGGGAGAAATCCGTTTGTTTATCTTGTTGACCTTGTCTTCAATCACGTCAACCGCAATCACCTTGTGGTGTTGTGACAACAGTGTTGCCATGGAGAGCCCCACATATCCGGTGCCGGCCACAGCGATTGTTATGTCTTTGAAATCTTTCATGAGAAGAAATGTTTCGTTTCAATGCAAAGTTACAAAAAAATGAATAGCGCGTATGTTTTTATAATCCTAAATGATACAAAAATATGATTTTTCCGCAGAAAATCAGTCGGGCAGTTCGATTTTCAGCGTTCGCGAGTTGTCGGGATTTACGGTGATGAATATGTTCACGGTGTCTTCGGGCAGGAGTGGTTCTATCATTTCGGGCCACTCCAACAGGCAGGGTTGTCCGGAGAAGAAATATTCCTCATAGCCTATGTCGTAGACCTCGTTGATTGATTTAATGCGATAGAAATCAAAATGGTAGATTGTCTTGCTGCGGTTGGGCAGCGCATATTCGTTTACAATGGCAAAGGTGGGCGAGCCTGTCGGGTCTTCCACACCGAGAGCCTTGCAAAGGGCGTTGATGAAAGTTGTCTTGCCTGCGCCCATGCCGCCATGAAAGGCAAAGATGTTATATTTGTCTAAAAGTGGCAGAAATTGTTGTGCCGCCCGATCTATTTGGTCGGTGTCGGGAATGTTTATTGTCATATTGTTTGTGTTTTTGAGGGTGGGTTATTATTTCTTTTCGAGAGTGATGAGCGGAATAATCATTTCTTCCATTGAGACACCCCCGTGTTGAAACGTGTTGCGATAGTGCGAGGCATAATAGTTGTAGTTGTTTGGATAGGCAAAGAAGTGGTCGCCATAGCAAAACACGTATGTTGAACTCAGGTTGGGCGCAGGCAACATTATGCGGCGCGGGTTTTTCACCTCAAACACCTCTCTTGATTTGTAGGCCAGATTTTTGCCCACCTTAAAGCGCAGATTGGTGTTCACTTCCTTGTCGCCAAGGATTTTCACGGGGTCTTCCACCAATATGGAGCCGTGGTCGGTGGTGATGATTATTTTATATCCGCTGGTCGAGAGCCGTTCAAAGAGTTCGCTCATCGACGAGTGGCGAAACCAGCTTTGCGTAATGCTGCGATAGGCTGCCTCGTTGCCCACAAGTTCGTGAACCATCTGGTGTTCGCTGCGCGAGTGGGAGAGAATGTCGATAAAGTTCACCACCAACACGTTGAGCTGGTTGTTGAGCAGTGTGGAAAACTGTTGCATGAGGCGGTTTGCCCCGGTGGAGTCGTTGATTTTGTGGTAAGAGAATTTCTCGTTGCGCCGATAGCGGTAGAGCAGTGTCTCTATCAGTTGTTTCTCGTTGAGGTTTTTGCCTTCGTCTTCGTCTTCGTCAACCCACAGGTCGGGATACATCTCTTTTATCTGCGACGGCATCAATCCCGAGCAGATGGCATTGCGGGCATATTGTGTCACGGTGGGCAGAATGCTGAAATACAGCTCTTCGTCGATGTTGTAGAGTCCCGACAACTCGTGCCACAGGGTGCGCCATTGGTCATAGCGCAGGTTGTCGAAAATGATGAGGAAAATCTTTTCGCCCTTGTCTAAGAGCGGAAACACGCGCTTCTTGAAAATGTCGTGGCTGAGCATGGGCCGATTTGTCTCTTCTTCGTCAAACCATTTCTCATAGTTTTGGCGTATGAATTTCGCAAAACTCAGGTTTGCCTCCTGCTTCTGCATTCTCAACATTTCGCTCATGTTGCTTTGTGCCTCTTGCAGTTGCAGTTCCCAATAGACCAATTGTCGGTAGACCTCTTTCCATTCTTCGGCTGTATGTGCGTTTTGTATCAGCATTCCAAGGTCGGCAAAGGCCTTGCGATAGCCCGTTTGCGTAATCTCGTTTACAATCTCTTTTTTGTGAATGTTTTTCTTGAGGGCGAGCAAAATCTGGTTGGGGTTTACGGGCTTAATGAGGTAGTCGGCAATCTGCGAACCTATGGCCTGCTCCATGATATCTTCCTCTTCGCTTTTTGTCACCATGACGATGGGCAGCGAGGGAGCGATCTGTTTTATGCGCGTGAGGGTTTCGAGGCCGCTCAGTCCCGGCATGTGTTCGTCGAGCAGGATAAGGTCAAATGTCTCCTTGCCACACAGGTCTATGGCATCGATGCCGTTTGTGGCTTTTATCACTTCATAGCCTTTTTTTTCAAGAAAGATGATGTGGGCGCGAAGGAGTTCTATCTCATCGTCAACCCAAAGTAGTCTGCCGTTAATCACGATGAAAATATTTGTTGGTTGGTTATTGTTGTGTGTCGCGCCGTGGGGTCAATACCATTCACCGCCATCGTCGTCGGGATATTCCTCGTCGTCGGGAGAGTCTTTGTCGTCTTCCACCTCTTCATATTCGTCCCAAATGAATTGGTCGTTCTTTTGGTCGAGCTTCAGGTCTTCCTTCACCTTGGATGGCACGAAATATTGGTTGTAGAAATCCTTATATTGGGCCCATGTGTAGCGCAGGCCAATGAGTTGCAGGTTGAAGTCGGAAATCACGATGGGTTCCACGTTTTGTGCCACAGAGCGGAATGTGGAGTCGGAGAACAGTTGCTGCTCATAACTGTGTGCCTCGTCGAAACTGTAGAAACCTTTTATGCGCATCTGATAGAGGTTGCGTTCCTGATATAGTTCTATGTCGAAATTGCGCACAAGGAAACTTGTGAAGTTAAACCTCGACAGTTCGTAGAGCAGTTTGCCTTCGTCCACAGAGTCGCGGCTGTATGACAGGATAACGGTGAAATCGGCCTGGCGCAGAGGCGAGAGTGTGTCGTTCTTCAGAGCCTCTTTTGTCTCGTCGCCCGTTTGGTTGTTGCGTTGCAGGAGCAGTCCGTCAATGTCAAAACCACCGTCGCCGGGTTGACGGCCGGCCTCTATGCCTTTTATCATCATGCCGGCAATTTCTGAAATTTTGTCTGACGGATATTCTTTTACGAGTTGTCTCATCTCATCCATAAAGCCTTGCAAATCGCGGTTGCGCAGTTTGGCCATAGATTCAAAGAACATAAACTTGGGTCGGTTTTCGCCTTTGGGGAAACGCTCGGCTGAAACTTGACAGTTGTTTTGAATGGTGGCATAGTCGCCCGACTTATATGCGTTGTAGGTGGCAGTATAGAGCGAGTCTTCTATGTGTTTGCCAAATCGGGCGTTTTCTTCGTAATAGGGGTCGTTGATGAGCAGGGTGTATTTGCTCTCGGGGAAACGCGCGGTCAGTTCGCCCTTGTAGTGCATATAGTCGTCTTTGCGCCCTTGTTGCAGTTCGAGCAGGTAGAGGTGGTAGAGCAGTTCGTCCATTGGTTGAAATTCGGGATAACTGTTCATGCACCTCAGCAAGGTGCGTTTGGCAAGTGGGTAGTTGTTGAGATAGTCTTTCTCCACCACTCCGGCCTCGTAGAGTGCTTTTTTGAGCAAGGTGTCAGACTCGGCCATCTTCTCGGGGGTGAGGGGCAGTTGGTCGAGATAATACTGACGGGTGAGTTTCTCGTCTTCGCCACTGTCTTTTTTCGACTTCTTTTGTTTCTCGTTGTCGGAGGGGTTGTTGTCGAGCGAGTCGGTGGGATTTTCGGGCGAGTTGTTTATGGAGTCGTTTTACTCATAGTCAATCTCCGGGGTGTCGCTGACGGCCAGCACCGATTTGTTGCTTCTGCGCCATTGGTCTTCGTTTTTGCGGTTGCCCCACAGTCGTCTGAACTGCTCCTTGCCTTGCGCCACCGATTGTTGGTTGTAGAAATACCAGTCTGCCCCGTCGTTGGCATTGGCAGAGTTTGAGGGCGTCTTGTCGTTGGTCCGGTCGTTTTTGGCATATTGGTCGCCGGTGGTTTGGCGGTTGTTTGCAATTGAGTCGGCTTGGCGTGCCTTGAGTTCCTTTTGTCGTTTCTTTTCTGCCTCAATGGCTTTGTCAATTATTGCCAAACGCTCGCTCTCGCCCATTTGTGCGAGGGCTCTCATGCTGTCTTGCACAAAGATCACCTCCGATGGCGCGGCAAGTTTGTCGAGCACGCGACTGCGCCACGAGACGTCTTCATATCTCTCGTGCTCCTTGGCCATGATGCCCACCGCACTGTTGTAGCACGAGCGGGCTCTGTCGAATCGTTCGCGTGCCCAATAGATGTCTCCCATCTGCATCATGAGCGAGGCATAGGCAGGTCCTTTTGTCTCGGCTTTAGATGCCCCCGTTTCGTATGCTTCGATGGCTTTTGTGGTGTCGGAGGTGGAGAGATATATGTTGCCTATGGCATAGTAGATTTGGTCGAGATATTTCTTGTTGCCGGTCTGGCGAGTGAGCCTCATGAGTTTCTTTATCTTGCGGTTGTAGTCGCCCTGTTCCATCACCTCGGTTTGCTGCACCATGGCGTGGAGGCGCATTTCGTAGACACTGCTCTTGCGCATACATTTCTTGAAAGCCTTGTATGCCTCGGCCTTGCGCCCGAGGGTTTTATAGATTTGCCCCAAGAGAAAATAGCAGCGTGCCTTTTCGGTGGAATTTTTCAGTTGGCTTATTTCTTTAATAAGGTAGGGGAGGGCCTCTTCCCAGTGTTTCTGTTTCAGGTGGAAGTCGGCCATGGCGGTATTGTATTCCTTGCGTGCCGCCGAGGGAATGCTGTCGCGCCTCACCTTGTTGAGCAGGTCTTCAGCGTCGTAGAACCATTCGAGTTCGGTGTAGCAGAGAGCCAGCATTGCCCGGGCGCGGTTTCTCACTTCGGGCTCGCTTTTGTAGAGCGTTTCGACGTAGGAGAATGTAGAGGCAGCCTCGATGAAATCGCCTTTTTGCAACTGGGCGTAGCCCATGAGCATCCATGCGTGTTTGAGAAAGGGGTTATATTCAATGCGCTTGCGAAACTCCTTGTCTTTCTTGCTCATCTTTCGTCCGCGTTTCATGATGGGCTTTTTCTTGATGGAGTGGAAATGAATGGTTTTCTCCATCTTGGTGACGGTTGTTTCAAAGTCGCCTTTGCCCAGGCTCTGCGAGTTTTTGTTGCCCACAAGGAGCAGCGGCAGATAGTCGGTGTAGTTGTCTTTGTTACCGGTGAGCTTTGTGTTATATCCGTTGAGATAAGCCTGTTGGCCGTTGAAATAGGTGTTGTAGCGGGCGGTGAAAGCTTTCCACGCACGGGTGGTGGATGTGTTTTTCTGGGTGGAACACGACGCAAGAACAACAATTATTGTTGCCACCCAACAAAAAATGTGGAAATATCTTTGTCTTTTGCGTCCTGTCATTTGAAGATGTGTTGAAAAAATCTGTTTCTTCTCACCGCCCTATTGTGGAGGTGTGATTATATTTTAACTCAAAACAAAGTGTTTTATTGCACGCGCCGCGATATAAATGGCTATCACGGCCGCCACTATCATGGTGCCACACGGCACGTTGAGCCAAACCGAGGCTGCCAACCCCGATAAACAGCCTGCAATCGCAATCACAGACGACCATAGGGCCATGCTGCCAAAACGGGAGCAAAAGAGGTTGGCGGTCATCTGTGGCACACTGAGCAGAGAGATTACCAACACCACGCCCGCCACTTTGAGTGCAGACACGATAGAGAGAGCCACGAAACCCATCAGCAGGGTGTTGATCAATTTCACCGGCTGTCCTTGTGCTTTGGCATATTCGGGGTCAAACGAGATAGAAGAAATTTGGGGCATACATATTATATATAATAATGTGACAGCACAAGCCAACACAGCGAGCAACCAAAGGTCTGTGGCTTCGATGAGAAGAATGTTGCCAAACAGATAGCTCGACAGCGACGGCAGAAACTCGGGGGCGAGAAAACTGCAGGTGATGCCCACACTCATGCCCAATGCCCAAAACATGGCAATGGCAGAGTCGACCCTCACTTCGTGTTTGTTGCCCAAAAATTCTATGCCCCAACCCGAGGCAAGGGCAAACACGCCCGCCCCAATCATGGGGGGCCAACCGAGCAAGGCACATATTCCCACACCGCCGAGGCAGGTGTGGGCCATGCCACCGGCCACGAAAACCATGCGACGGTTCACGATGTAGGTACCTATAAGACCACACACTATGCCCGTCAGTATGCAGGCTGTCAGTGCGTTTTGAAAAAAGGTATATTTAAGCAGGTCAAGCAAGGTGGTGATTGTTTTTGGTTGTGGTGTTTATTATTGTCGATCCATCATTATGGCTGCTTCTTCTTTTAGTGATTCGGGCAGGTTGATGCCGCGCAATTCGAGGCTGTGGAGCCAGTCGGCGGTCTCTTCGGGGCGCAGGGTAGTCAACACTTCATAGAAATCGTTGACTTGACTTTCGTCGTAGGCATTGGCGGCAATGCCCTTGTAGCGGTCGAGCTCCTCGTCGTCGAAATATATGATTTCTTCGCTCAGTCGGCGTTTCAGGGCGGTGTCGTCGCAAAAGCAGGTCACTCCGCATTGCTCTTGGGTGCCATTGCAGTTGTTGCCGTCTTTGGCTTGTTGGCCGTTGTGGTGGTCGAGACGTTTTCTCAACTTGAAAACAGTGTAGGCCACCACGCCCACGGCAAAGACAATGAGCAAGGCTGTTTTCATTTTGTCGATCTGAAGATTGTGGCTCCGGCTTGTTTCAGTTCATTCCAGAAGTTCGGATATGATTTGCTCACCACATGAGGGTCGTTTATCGTGAGTTTATTTGTCAGGATGGCAAGAGGAGCGAGCGACATTGCCATGCGGTGGTCTTCGTGGGTGAATATCTCATAATCAGAATTTGTATCTAAAGTTTTGCCCGTCCAGCACAAGGTGTTGCCATTCAACACGTCGATGTCGTAGCCAAAAGTGGCGAGCTCCTGCTTCATGGCCGCGAGGCGGTCGGTCTCCTTTATGCGCAGGTTTTGCAGTCCGCTGAAAGAAAAGGGAATGTTCATGGCGCAACAAGTGGCAGCCATGGTCTGTGCGAGGTCGGGGCAGTGGTTGAGGTCGGCCTCATATCTCTCTATGGTGGGATTTTCTTTTGTCAGCACCACTGTTGCGTTGTCTTTAAAAGTGGTTTTAATGCCGAGCGGTTCAAAGAGTTCCTTCACACACGAGTCGCCCTGCAGGCTGTTTTCGTAGAGACCGTTGAGGGTTACTTCGCCCTTGTCGGCCAAGGCGAGCAGTTCATACCAATAACTCGCTGCGCTCCAATCGTTTTCTATGGTGTAGGAGCCCTCGCCATATTTGCCCGGATATACCACAAAGGTATATTTGTCGGGTTCCTCAATCCTTATGCCGAACCGGCGCATGAGGTTGAGGGTGATGTTTATGTATGGGCGGCTCACCACTTCGCCCTGCATCATGATGGTGACACCATGTGTGAAAGCCGGGGCAACCATCAGCATGGCAGAGATGAATTGTGAACTCACGTTGCCGGGCATCGAAACGGTGCCGCCCGGCAGTTGCTTCCCCTTGATACGAAGCGGAGGAAATCCCTCTCTGTCTATATATGAGATGTCGGCCCCAACATGGTGCAGCGATTTCACGAGAATGTCGATGGGGCGGTTTTTCATTCGCTCGGTGCCGGTCATGATGGTCTCGATGGGCGAATTGGCGAAATAGGCGGTGAGAAAGCGCATGGCGGTGCCGGCGGCCTTTATGTCGGTCACGTCACTCGGCATTTCGAGAGCCTTTTCCATCACAAACGTGTCGTCGCATTGCGAGATGTTTGAAAGTTCAATCTTGCCGCCCGACAGTTTTTGTATGATAAGCATACGGTTGCTTATGCTTTTTGAGGCCGGCAGATTGACGTTGGCATATATCTGGCGTGGCAGGGTGAGGTCTATTTTCATAGTGTTTATTGGGGGTGAGGTAAATTATTTCATGTTTTTATTTAAATTTCGACGACAAAGTTACGCAAAAGTTTGGACATTCCAAAAAGAAGTATTACTTTTGCACTCGTTTTCGGGGTGTAGCTCAGTCCGGTTAGAGTACGCGTCTGGGGGGCGTGTGGTCGCTGGTTCGAATCCAGTCACCCCGACAAACCGAAAACCAAAGCCGATTTCGCAAGAAGTCGGCTTTTTTTGTGCCCTTTTGGTTGGAGAGGTGAGATAAAATGAGTAAATTTGCAAGGAATTTTGAAACTCTCTGAATATTTTTTTACAAACATTATTTCTAAGAATATGAGACATTTAATGCTGCTACTCGCGTGTGTATTGATTGGTGTGGGTCTCGCCTCTGCCCAACAAACAAAGTTAGGCAAGGCCGTAAAGCACTTTGAAAACAAGGTGATGAAATATAAGGAGTCGAAAGTCGACACAAACTATATAGCCTACCCAAGTCGCAGGGCAATGATACAGTTGGTCACCAAAAACTCGTGGAACGACAACGACATATATCTGCCTTATAAGGTTCCATGGGACGAAAATTATAATTTGGAGGAAATGATTCCCGGTCTCGACCGATATGAATATATCAAGGTGAAAAGCAACACTTTCAACTCGGGTGTCTCGCTGGGTTTTTCTTATCTCGGAGCCACCGTTGGTTATACTATCAACACGAGCGACCGCGGAGTGAAGCAAACTTTTGAGATTGGCAGCAATGGCAATGCCTTTGGCTTCAAGGCCGGAGTGTCGCGCAACTCGTTGAGCGATGCTACCGTGAGCGACTATCGCGGGATGCCCTTATACATTTTTGGTGCTTATTATGATTTTGATAGCGGCACCATGCGCCCTTTCAATCTGGACGAGGAGGCAAAGAAATATGTTAAAAAGGGGTCTGACGATTTCGTAGACGTGGTGAACTGGTATGCCAACGCCTACTATGCCTTCAACCACCACAAGTTTAGCATGGGGGCGGGCATGAACCCCAACACTTTGCAACTTAAAAGTGCAGGCAGCGTATTTCTCACCGGCGACGTGAGCTACACTCGTCTCCATACCAACACGATTTTGCTCGGCGACAAAGAGAAATACAATTCTACCACAGTGGCGCTCGGTGTGGGCTATGGCTACAACTGGACTCCCAATCGCGGACGACTGGTCGTTCACGCCTCGGCAATGCCCATGATAAACGTGTTTAACCGTATCAGCCACACCTCTTATTCCATCGAAGAAGACGGCTCGGTGGTCGAAATGGACGATGGCGAGTCTTTGAGAAACATCAACGACAAGAAGATGAAACTCTCGTTTAGCGGACAGGCGCGACTGGGCGTTTGCTACCATTTCAACGAGTGGCTTGTCGGCGGTGGCAACGTGATATGGTCGGCACGCAAGTGTCTCAACGCTTCCGACAGTTATATGTATAACGAACGCCTGCAACTCAACGCATACGTGGGGTGCAGGTTTTAATATTCATGAAACTTTAGCCTAAAACATAATAAAACAAAATGAAGACAAAAAAATTTTTGCTGTTAATTTGTTTGATGATGTCGGGCATGGTGGCGACCATGGCAGACATCAGAGTGATGACCTATAACATACGCCACGGCGCAGGGCTCGACAATGTGACCAACCTCGAGCGCACAGCCAAGGCAATAGAGGCGTGGAACGCCGATTTCGTGGCGTTGCAGGAGGTCGACAGTTGTGCCACGCGCACCAAGTCAGTCGACCAGGCTACCGAACTCGGACGCCTCACCCTCATGAGACCCACTTTTGCTGCTGCCATTCCTTTGCAGGGTGGTAAATATGGTGTGGCTCTTTTGAGCAAAGAGCGTCCGCTCAGTGTGCGCCGCATTGCCATGCCCAACAATAGCGAAGACCGCGTGTTGCTGGTGTGTGAGTTTAAGAATTGCGTGATAGCCAACACCCACCTGTCGCTCTCGGAGGCCGACCACGACGCTTCGGCCGACATCATCATAGCCGAGGCTCAACGTTGTACCAAGCCGTTTATTATCATGGGTGATTGGAACTCAAAGCCCGACTCGCCTTTCATCAAGCGCATGAAACAACACTTCACCTTCGTCAGCGACACACGCAAGGCAACCTTTCCTGCCGACAAACCGGTCGAATGCATTGACTATATTGCCGTCTACAAGAGCCAACCTGCCAAGGCTGTGAAGAAGTCTTTCAGAGTGGTTGAAGAGAAGGCTGCCTCCGACCACCGTCCCCTCGTGGCAGACCTCGTTCTCAAGACTCCGGGCAACCGCCTGATGACATTCAAACCCTATCTGCAAGACCCTAAACCCACGGAGATGACGGTGATGTTTCAGACCAATGCCGTCTGTCACGCATGGGTGGAATATGGCACCGACTCGCTCAACACAACCACGGCACGCACCCTGCTCGACGGCCAGGAGGTGTGTTTCGACATCGAAAACCGCATTGTTTTGAAAAACCTCAAGCCGGGCGAGAAATATTACTATCGTGTCTGCCTTGTGGGACTGACCTACAAGCGTGCCTACGAAACGCATTTCGGAGATACGCTCAAAACCTGTTTCTACCAATTCAAAACTCCTTCTGACAACGCCAAGGACTTTACCGCAATCGTCTTTAACGACCTCCACCGTTTTCGCTCTTCGCTCGACTCGCTCGTGGCTCGATTGAAGGGCACAGACTATGATTTTGTGGTGTTCAACGGTGACTGTCTGCCCGAACCCTACGACCGCGATGAGGCCGTGAGAATGATACACGACATTGCCGACCCCGTAAACGGAGCAGAAAAACCGATTTTCTTCATGCGCGGCAACCACGAGATCAGAGATTTCTATTCGGCAGGAATGCACCGGTTGATTGGCTACCCCAACGACCTCACATACGGTGCGTTTAATTGGGGCGACACACGTTTTGTGATGCTCGACCTCGGCGAAGACAAACCCGATGACACATGGGTCTACTACGGACTGAACGATTTTACTTCGTTGCGCAATGATCAAACTCTCTTTTTGCAAAAAGAACTCAAGAGCCGCGAGTTTCGCAAGGCCTCACGTCGCGTGTTGCTGAGCCATATTCCCATTTTTGGAAATGTTGACAAATATCAGCCTTGCAAAGAGATGTGGGGACCGATGCTTCAAAAACAACCTTTCGATATCTATCTCACTGCCCATGTTCACGAGTTGATGTTTGAAAAGAATGGTATAGATGGTACTTCGTTCCCCGTTTTCCGTGGTGGTGGTCCCGGGTTGAAAGAGTGTGGCGTGGCAGTGTTGTCGAAGAAGGGCGACACTATGCACCTCAAGGTGCTCACTCCCACAGGTGTGTTTGTTGACACCGACCTTTAAATCGTCGGCGGTTGTCGGCAGCAGAGAGTTTCTCGCTGTTTCCGACATGAGATATACTGCCTCGGCGTGTATATAGTATTATGGTGTATATAATATAATAAGGTATTATATATAAATAAGGTATAATAAAAAGGCAATCCTCCTTTCTCCGGCGGATTGCCTTTTTTGTGGTTGTTGCCCGAAAAAATTTTTCTCCTGTGAAAAGGAGATGTGGTAATGTCATTTTCACGCGAGCGGACTTTACGTGTAGTGTACTGAAAAAGTTGACACTTTACATTACGATTATGCGTGAATATAAGAAAATGAGTGATGCAAAAAGATTGTCACTTTTAAAAGAGTACCTTTCATCCGATTTAACAAAAGCAGCCTTTGAAAGAGAAAAAG
>JAQXTH010000004.1 GCA_029219385.1 Prevotellaceae bacterium
GAATACCAAATGCGGCCACGCTTTTTATAAGAAACGACAATCCACAGTTTGACCAGATTATATCCGATTTCAACGAGACCGTAAGATTGTTGAGAAGCAAACCCAAATAATAAGCCTTACCCCGCCTGTCGCGCAAAAAAAAACAATTCTCGATAATTTGGGTGACACGAGTTTCCATACCTCGTCACTAATCCTAACTTTCATGAGAACAATAATCATTTATTATTCTATGTAACAGCCTTGTCAAGTAGCACCGTGAACCATTATCGACTTTCGGCAGTCGGCGATTGACTATTCGTCTGATTCACGATGCAAAGATAAGGGAAAAACAAGGAAAGGAAGGGCAAAAAAGAAGAGTGTCTTCCGACCGTTTTCATTTCAAAAACAGTCGGAAGACACTCGTAATTAATTGTAAATCAATAATTTCTATTGACGATTATTTTTGTCGGAAGAAACTGGTTATCTCATCTATTTCAGTTGACAATTCTACGGTCTGTTTGGCCAATGAAGTAATTTTCTTGCCTTTTATCAGGAAGCAAAAAGGCACGTTTCTCTCAATGTCTGCCAGTCGCAGCGACTTTCGTTCCAAGGGAGTTTCAAAAGTGAGTTGCAACACGGTTCTAAGCTGTTGTTGGGTGCCATTCCAGTTGACAGGTTTAAGATTCTTGGGTGCAACACCTTTTACTCCAAAGAGGAACAGGAAATGCTCCGCATTCGTATTGGCATCAATAAATTTCCTGTCAACAAGAAAAGAATAAATTTCCATTGCCCTTTCCTGCACGAGATAAGGTGGCAGGTGAGGCGGTTGCTTTTCATCTACGTAAATGGTGTTGTTCTGCTCGATCACCACTTGCCCAATGGCGTTTGTGCCCACTCTCGCCAGTATGTCGTTAAGTAATTGCCTTTTCTGTTCGTCGTTCATTTCTCAATCATTTTGTTGTTTTTCACATTCCCCGTAAGTTTTCCCTTCTCTCCAAAATTGTTTTGTTCCAACACTATCGTGCCTATTGTAGGCTTTTGGATGAAAGACTCCATTTTCTCGTTAAGACTTTCCATTTGCAAATTAATACTTTGCAGATAATCCACCGCCTTGCCATTCGGGTGAGAGGTGTCGGCGGCAAATTCCTTTAGGCGTTCGTTTGTTTCCGAGGACACGGTGATGTTCAGGTTTGCCTTTATGGCATTGAGCATGTTGACAATATTTTCCCTTTGGGTCGTATTCTGCTTCTGCGAGGCGTTCATACACTCGTTTGCTATTCGCTCAAAGATACAAGGCAGTGCGAGTTGCTGTCTGAGTTCTTCAACTATGCCTATCAGTTCTTCCTTTTGCCTGTAGAGCAAGGAGAGCTCTTCCTGATATGATATCAGTTCCCACCAACCTGGTGCGTCCTTGCTATGACGCACCCTGCTGCAACGTTGCAACAGGGCCCTTATTGTGGCGTCTGGCGTTTTTCCGCCGAAGGTGGCATAATTCATTGCCCTTTTGTATATGTCTTTTTGGTGCGCCTTGCCTCCAAGGTCTTTCAGCGCCATTATCACCGCGTCTTCTTGCGTCATGTTGTATTATGTTTTTAGTAAGATAGATGGTTGCAAAGGTACAAAAAAAATCCATCTCGCCAAACGTTGCTGATGGATTTTTCCAAGACATCCATCATAGTTGATGGATTTTAACATTTTTATCAATAATTCGTTACAAGAACCTCTCCGCTTTCTTTCCTTGAGTTGTCCCAATAGCTTATGTAGTTGCTGCTTATCGGGTGGATATTGTATTTCTTAGCCCACTCGCCGAAAATGTCATTTTTCTTGCCTCGATAGGTTATGGCGTTTGACACTGCAAAGCGCACTCCCATTGCGTCAAGCCTGTCCATTTCCCTTATGAGGTTACGCTCACATTCCTCATTCCACATCTTGTTGTATTCGCTTGAACTGATAAGATATGGAGGGTCGAGATACACCAGGTCGTCCTTCCCGAAGTCTATCTCCGCAAGGAAAGCGCTGAAGTCCTGGCTGTGCCACTGCGGTTGTTTCGTTTCCGTTTGGGCGAAATAGTCGTTCAGGGCGTTATAGACATTTTCGTTGAAGTCAAGGTTTCCCACCGGCAGATTGAAATCACCCTTCTTGTTGAACCGGATCATGTGGTTGAATCCGTAAATAATCAACAGGTAAAGCAGCATTATGTCTTTCTTG
>JAQXTH010000005.1 GCA_029219385.1 Prevotellaceae bacterium
CTTTTTCTCTTTCAAAGGCTGCTTTTGTTAAATCGGATGAAAGGTACTCTTTTAAAAGTGACAATCTTTTTGCATCACTCATTTTCTTATATTCACGCATAATCGTAATGTAAAGTGTCAACTTTTTCAGTACACTACACGAAAAGTGCGATAAAAATTTTTTGAGGCGATTTTTGTACAATTTGCTTTGCTTTTTGCTATAAAAATATGCCTATACATAAAAGGATGGAATAACTATGGCGTCGATCACAGCCCTGAGAGCCTGACAAACTTTGTGGCAAACCGAGGGTGGCGGAAAAGTAGCAGATTTGCTTATTGCGTTGGATTTCAACCTTGAAATTGATGAAAATTTCGTTGTGAGCGATAGTTTTTCGCAAAATAGTTTGGTGCAGAATGAAAGAATGTGTAATTTTGCGCCCGCAATCGAGACTGAAAGTCACGAAATTATACTGATAACCATATAAAAGATTTTAAGAAACATGATTATTGTACCCGTAAAAGAAGGCGAAAACATCGAAAGAGCGCTTAAGAAGTTTAAGAGAAAGTTTGAGAAAACAGGTGTGGTGAAAGAACTCCGCAGCCGTCAGCAGTTTGACAAACCTTCTGTTAAAAAGCGTCTTGCCAAAGAGCACGCTATCTATGTGACTGCTCTGCATCGCAACGAAGACTAATTAGTTTTTTAACTCCTCAATGAAATTGAAAGGGGGTTGTAATATATAAAAAAAGAAAAGTACATTCTTTCATATCAAAACACGGTTTTGCAATGTATTTGCGAAACCCGGTAGTGGAGGAATGCACTTATACTTTTTATAAAAACAATATAGGCCGGCTTTCGCCAGCCTTTTTTTATTTAAAATTGGTGAGTTATGACAAGGTATGATTTTGTAGAAAAGTTTGCGAGTTATATTGTTTTGGAGCGCAACGAATCGCCATTGACAGGGATGTGTTATAGCATGTCGCTATTGGAATTTTGTAATTTCATGTTTCAGTATCGTGGTTTGACAGAATGGCAGGAAGTTGATGCCACAGATGTGAGGGAATGGATTGTGGTGCAAATGGACAAAGGTCTTTCGGCTGCCACGATAAACAAGCGTCTCAGTGCCATGCGCTCGTTTTATAAGTTCATGTTGATGCGTGGATATGTTGATAAAGACCCAATGGAAAAGGTGATGGGTCCCAAGGCGAGAAAGCCGCTGCCGGTGTTTGTGAAAGAGAGCGACATGGATCGTTTGTTTGATCATGTTGAGTTTGGCAATGATATAGAGGGGCGTCGCGACAGGTTGATACTGTTGATGTTTTATTCCACCGGAATGCGCCTGGCCGAGTTGGTAGGACTTGATGTCGACTCTGTGGACTTCTATAATTCCACCATAAGGGTGTTGGGCAAGCGCAACAAGGAGCGTTTCATTCCTTTTGGCAAGGAATTGAGAGATGCCATGTATGAATATATTGACATGAGAGAGGGCGACGGTGATGTGCATGACATGAGCAAGGCGTTGTTTCTTAACCGCAGGGGAGGACGCATTTCGCGTGCTACGGTTCAGTCGGTGGTGCGCAAATATCTATCAATGGTCACCACTGTGTCGAGGCTCACTCCCCACGTGTTGAGGCATTCGTTTGCCACTGCCATGCTCAACAACGGGGCGGAATTGGAGGCGGTGAGACAACTGCTCGGCCACGAGAGCATTGCCACCACCGAGATATATACCCACACCACTTTTGAAGAACTCAAAAAGGAGTATTCAAAGGCTCACCCCCGTGGCGAGGAGAGGGAGTGACCGGACGGTGTTTAGTCGGGCCGGAGGGTGATGTTTCTCACAGAGTCGCGTTGAATTATTGTTGGTTTTAGCAGGAGGTTTGAATTGAGTCTTTCTCCGCTTATGATAGATTTGAGTATCATTTCCACTGCCGTGATACCCATGTTTTTGGCGGGTTGGGCCACTCGTGTGATTGCCGTGCAGAGATAGTCGAGGTATTGGTTGTCGTCAAAAGAGACGAGGGAGATGTCGTCGGGAATTTTCAGGCCATGTTCTTTTATGGCTTTCATTGCGCCAAGCATGATGGTGTTGCTGAGGGCGAAGACGGCGGTGGGGCGTTCGGCACAACTCAGAGCGAAGTTTGTCTCGCTATATCCGTTTTGTATGGAAAACTCATTGCCCATAACATTGAAAGTGCATTTTTCGTGAAATTCTTCGAGGGCTTTGCGACACCCCTTTATTCGCTCTTTGTTGGTGGTTGAAAATGCAGGTCCCTGTATGCAGATGATGTTGCGGTGGCCGTTGTAGAGCAAGAGGTTCATCATTTCGTATGCCCCTTTGCTGTTGTTGGTGGAGACATAGGGCAAGGAACTGTTTTCGTAGTATCTGTCGACCTGTACGACAGGAATGTGTTCGGCGATTTTCTCCAGCGTTTTTGGTGATTTGTGGCAGGGTACGATAATGATGCCGTCTGCATGGTGTTCTTTCATTTTGTTGAGTGCGTTTTTTTCCATCAACTCGTCTTCTTGAGTGTCGAAAAGCATCACGGTGAGGTCATGTTTTTTGGCTTCGAGCGTGATGCTGCTTGCGAGCGATGCGAAAAAAGGGTTGGCAAGGTCGGGCACGGCAAGCCCGATCGTCATCATGTTTTTTTTGTGCAATAGGCGGTTGATGATTTCGGGTTTGTAGTTTAGAGACTGTGCGGCTTTGATCACCTTTTCTATGGTGTTTGAATTTATGCGGAAGGCTTTCGCCTTTCCCGAGAGTATTCTTGAAATTGTGGTTTTTGAAAGTCCCGTTTGCAGTGAGATGTCTTCTAATGTTGTTTTCGCCATTTAATAACGTGGTATTTTTTTTGTTGTGCCAAAATTACATTATTCTTTTGTTTCAAGACGTAATAATATCTTAGTTTTGTAACGTGGTGTTTGCAATCGTGCTAATTTTGTGCCAAAATACGATTTAAAATAAAATTTTTAAGGTCATGAGAATATTTGAAAGATTGTTTTTGGTGTTGTTTGTTGGAGTGATGTTGTCGGGAGTGTCGTTAGTAAGGGCAGAGAAACTAACTATTGACAAGTCTGTGTTGCTCGACAAGATTAAGGGTGGCTGGGCCGGCCAGACGATAGGCTGTGCCTTTGGAGGCCCCACGGAGTTTTGTTATCGCGGAGTGATGATTCCCGATAGCAGGGTGATTGAATATCCCGATGGTCATCTGAAATATTTTTTTGACCATGTTCCCAGTTTGTATGACGACATTTATATGGATCTCACCTTTGTAGATGTTTTCAACCGTATAGGACTTGACGCTCCGCTTGAAGAGTTTGCCCGGGCTTTTGCCTATGCCAAATATCCCTTGTGGCATGCCAATATGTTGGGGCGTTATAATATTCGCAACGGTGTCAGTCCGGAACTTTCGGGCCATTGGAAGAACAATCCCCATGCAGATTGCATAGACTTTCAGATTGAGGCAGATTTCTCCGGTTTGATGACTCCGGGTATGCCCAATGAGACTGCTGCCATTTGTGACCGTATCGGCCACATGATTAACTATGGTGATGGTTGGTATGGTGGTGTTTTTGTGGGTGCGATGTATAGTTTTGCCTTTGTGGAGAACGATGTAGAGAGCATTGTTCGCAAGGCTTTGTCGCTTATTCCCAAGGAGAGCAAGTTTTATGCCTGCATCAGCGATGTGTTGAAGTGGCACGAGGAAAATCCCGATGATTGGAAAGATTGTTGGACCAAGTATAACAAGAAGTGGAGCAAAGACGTGGGTTGTCCCGAATTGGTTTTGGAGGCGGGCAACATAGATGCCACGATGAATAGTGCGTATGTTGTGATGGGTTTGCTCTATGGCGACGGCGATTTTGGCAAGACCATGGAGGTGTCTTGTCGCTGTGGCCAAGATTCGGACTGCAATCCCTCCACAGCGGCCGGAGTGCTTGCCACCATGATGGGCTACAGCAATATTCCGGAGAAATGGATGCCCAATTTGCGCGAGGTGGAGCACATAAATTTTGTCTATACCGATATGTGTCTTAACAGGGTTTATGAGGTGGTCTACGATCTTGCTGTGAAAGAGATAGTGAAGAATGGCGGTTCGCAAACAGAGTCCACGGTGACCATAGAATTACAGGAGCCTATCACGGTGGCGTTGGAGCAGTCGTTTCCCGACATGAGTCCACACGAATTGGCCTCGAAAATAGAGAATTTTGGCACAGAGGCGTGTTCGCAGAATATCTTTAAGTTCAAAGGTAAGGGCATAGTGATTCATGGTGAGATTGTTTGTAACGACAAGACCTACGAGGCACAGTTGCAGGCCATTGTAGACGGCAAGCCCGACAAGGTGATGGTTTTGTGTTCGGATTATCTCAAAAAGACCGATGCTATCTATTGGAACTATGACTTGGACGAAGGCCCCCACACTATCAGTTTTAAGTTGCTTAATCCCAAAGATGGTGTCAACATCAAGGCTAATCGTGTGATTTTCTACACTTCGGTAGCTTCAGACACGTTGAAAACCGCACAAGCCACGGTGATGGAGGGCTATGGTGACGCATTGGGCGGTGGTGTCTCTTTTGATTTCGACAACGATGGTTTATCGGATTTGTTTGTGACCGGTGCCACGATTAAGGGTCACGTTCTTAAAGGCACGGGTCGGGCAGACAATCCTTATACGGAGGTCAGCGACATCGGTGATGTGGGCAACGTGAATTACTTTGCCGGTGTGTTACCCGTTGATATCAACAATGACGGATATGTTGACCTCGTGGCTTTTGATGCAGACCCCACGGGCTATACCACCAATGACAAAGGCAAGCAAGGCATCTTCTTGGGTGATGGCACCGGGCGTTTTAAGCACTATACTCCTAAAGTTTTGTTTCCCGATGGCGTTAGCGAGCAGGCAAACTTCGATTGGACACAAATCAAGTCGGCCGACGTGGCGGATTTCAACAACGATGGTCTGTGTGACATGGTTGTATGTGGCGGACTGGGTTACTCCATATTTCTTATAAATAAAGGAGAAAATCAAGACGGGACACTTGTGTTTCAAAAACAGATGTATGACACTTCGGGCAAGATTCGCATAAAAGCCAAGAGCAGAACTATATGCACGGGCTATGTGAAGGCTTATGACCTGAACAGTGACGGATATATGGACTTTGTGTTGTTTGGCCCCACGGTGACAGGCAAGGCATATTACTATATTAACAATCCCGAAAAGCCCGGTGATTTTGTGATGAATGAGTTTCCCGTTTATCGTGAATTGCCGTCGTTTGACTTGGCCGATGTCAATGCCGATGGCTTGCCTGAGATATATTATGCCGGAGAGTTTAGCAGTAGAGACGGTGGCTGGTTGAACCGCATTTTCAAGCCGGTTGTCGCTGACGGAGTCTTGAAATATTCGTTGATGTTTACGCTGCCCTGGCAGAATAACGACATTTGTATGGGTTATCGCAGCAGTGTGTTTGTTGACTGGGATGGTGATGGAACAATAGATATAATCGAGACGGGACGCTCTGACACAGAAATGCCCGATGGCTCAAACCTCGACTCCAGAGCTTCAAAGATAAGGTGTAATTTCGGAGACGGCCAAAGTTGGGATTTGCCCATTCTTACGGCGGGGTCGAATGCCAATTCTGTAATTTTGAGCGATGTCAATGCCGATGGGGCAGTAGACTATTTGCGCAACGGGTCAAACGATTTGGCTGTAGATGTGGCCGGGTTGAGATATGGCACGGGTGATATTTTTTCTATTACCATCAATCCCAACAAGGGGGGTGATATTCCCGATAAACCGATATTGGGTGTTCCGGTGGTGCGAGGGTCAGTTGTTACATTGAGTTGGTCATCTGCCATAGGTTCCAAAGGTAACGAGACCTATGAGTATGCGGTCTTTAATGCAGATGGCAAAATTGTGGCCGGCACCAACATGGTGGATTATGCTACCGGCAAGAGAAAGGCGTTTACTCATGGCAATGCGTGTCAGGCGAAAGCAGTTGCGCTGACGTTGCCCAAAGGAAAGTATGTATATAAGGTGCAGACGGTGAATGGAAGTTTCCAAGGGTCAGCATTTGCCGAAGGTGTTTTTGAAATTGAAGATCCTGATGCTGTTGTTTCGGTAGAGAAGGGTGATAGTGAAAAGACGGAGCGTTGGTTTAGTCCGGACGGAATAGCCTCTTCTCCATCTCAAAAAGGGATTTTTGTCTCAAAAAGTGGTAAATATTTGAGACGATAGCAAAGGGCCTACACAGACAACGCGTTGTTGAGAGGTGTGTATTTGCCGGAACCGTCAATGGTTTCGGTTGTTTTTTTATTCCGAATCGGTCATTGGATGTCTGTATTTTCAGTGGCTACCCTCATATTCCCGCAATTCCTCCGGAGTGAATGCTGCTATCTCTGCCTCCTTGAACAGACGGTCAAAAATCTTGTCTCGCAACGCCTTGGGTCGGCTGATATATCTTTCTTCAATTGTTGCCATACCTTAATCCGTTAGCAAATCTATACAGGAACAAAAATATGTATATTTTTGAAACAACCAAGTTTTTTGAGCAAAACCTGACTAATGGTAATTATTTCCACGATTTGGGTATTGCCTCTTAGTTGCGTTAGTTGTATTTTTGCACTCGAGAACTTATGAAACCAAGTGATTATGAAGAAAAATGTATTTATATTATTAGTAATTTCGATGGCAATGGTACTTACAACCAATGCGTCGGCACAGGATGTGCAGGGCAAAAGGACAGAGGAAAAATGGGATAAGGTTTTCCCGTTGAGCGAGACAGTCAATCATCGGAAGGTGGAGTTCAAGAATCGGTATGGTATCACACTAGTGGGAGACCTATATACGCCCAAAAGTGGAGGCAACAATATGGCTCTTGCGGTGTGTGGTCCTTTTGGTGCATCAAAGGAGCAGTCGAGCGGCCTCTATGCCATGAAGATGGCGGAAAGAGGATTTGTCACTTGCGCTTTCGACCCTTCCTTTACAGGTGAAAGCGGCGGTGAGCCTCGTCGTACCGCTTCACCCGACATCAATACCGAGGATTTCTTGGCGGCTGTGGATTTCCTTGCCTGCCTTCCCGATGTGGACGAGGAGAAGATAGGCATCATTGGTATTTGCGGATGGGGTGGCATAGCACTGAATGCGGCTGCCGTTGACCCTCGCATAAAAGCTACGGTGGCTAGCACGATGTACGACATGTGTCGGGTGAATGGCAATGGCTATTTTGATGAGAACGATAGTGAGGAGGCTCGTTATGCTGCACGCAAAGCGATGGCTGCCGAACGCACCAAGGCTACGCGGACGGGCCGGTTGACGCAAGCCGGTGGAGTGGTAGATCCATTGCCTGCCGATGCCCCACAGTTTGTAAAGGACTATTATGACTACTACAAGACGAGTCGTGGCTATCATCCTCGTTCGGGCAACAGCAACGACGGTTGGCACACCTTTGGCTGTCAGGCTTATTCCAATGCACGCTTCCTCTATTATATCAATGAGATACGTTCGGCGGTGCTCATCATGCACGGCGAGAAGGCTCATTCCCGTTACTTTGGTGAGGCTGCTTATGAATATATGGTAGAGGGTAAAGCCACCGGATATGATGTAGTCCGCAAGCCAAATCCTGTGCCAGGGAACAAGGAGTTGCTCATCATCCCCGATGCCAACCATTGCGATCTCTACGATGGAGGCTATACCGAACTGGAAGGCAAGGGCAGGGCGAAAAACATGATACCTTGGGATAAGATAGTTGATTTCTTTAAAAAGAACATGAAATAAGTACAATAATTTTTAGCATTAGCAAAAAATGAAAAAGGTCATAGTTATTTCTACCAGTCTCCGTGCGGGGTCGAACAGCGATATACTCGCAGAGAAGTTCGCTGAAGGTGCCAAGGCATCGGGCAATGAGGTGGAGAAGATCTCCCTTCGAGGAAAAGAAATCAAGTTTTGTGTGGGTTGTCTGAGTTGCCAGCGCACGGGTGCATGTATATTCAAGGACGATGTTCCTGATATCATGGAGAAAGTGCTAAATGCCGATGTGGTCTGCTGGGCAACACCTATTTATTATTATGAGATGAGCGGACAGATGAAGACGCTCATCGACCGCATGAATGCCATGTATCCGAAGGACTACCGTTTTCGCGACATTTATTTGCTCACCACTGCTGCCGAAGTGGAAGAGGATACTCCCCGGCGTGCTGAGATTGGCCTGACGGGATGGATTGACTGCTTCGGCAAGTCTTCACTCAAGGGACATCTCTTCTGCGGTGGTGTAAACGATGCGAGAGACATTGAAGGCAATGTCTGTTTATCAAAAGCCTACGAAAAGGGAAAAGGAGTTTGACAGCGAGGGAAAAAGTATTTTCAATATGCGAAAGAAACGTTTTATTATATTTTTATCTTTAATAACAATAATGACGCTGAACGTTATGGCACAGAAAAAGATAACACAGACGGCAGGCCGCACTCAGTTGGGAGAATTTGCTCCTGAGTTTGCCCGACTCAACGACGACATTCTTTTTGGCGAGGTATGGAGCCGCAACGACCTGCTTAGCCTTCGCGACCGCAGCCTTGTTACGCTCACCTCACTCATCAGTCAGGGCATCACCGACTCGTCGCTCACCTACCACTTGCAGGAGGCAAAGAAGAACGGCATCACAAGAACAGAGATATCAGAAATTATCACACATATTGCTTTCTATGCAGGATGGCCCAAGGCATGGGCTGCTTTCCGATTGGCTAAGGAGGTATGGGCGGAAGAGACATCGGCTGATGATGCCAAGGTTCGATTTCAACAAGAGATGATTTTTCCCATTGGCGAACCCAACACTGCCTATGCCAAATATTTCAAGGGCAACAGTTATCTGGCACATATTTCCAATGAACAGGTTCCTATTGCCAATGTCACCTTCGAACCGGGCTGTCGCAACAATTGGCATATCCATTATGCTACCAAAGGCGGAGGGCAGATGCTTATCGGTGTGGCCGGACGTGGCTTGTATCAGGAGTGGGGAAAGCCTGCACGGGAGATTCTTCCCGGAACAGTCATTCATATCCCTGCTGGTGTGAAGCATTGGCATGGAGCCGCAGCCGACAGTTGGTTTGCTCATCTCGCCTTTGAAATAGAGGGAGAGAACACATCCAATGAATGGTTGGAATCTGTGACAGACGCTGAGTATGAGAAGGCTAATGAAAAATAATTCACTCTGTGTTATCATTATGAAATATCTGAAATTCTTACTATTAACTGTGCTGACCGTATTTGCGGCATCGGCTTGTTCACAAAACATCCAAAAGAGTATAATGAAAAAGAAAAAAGTATTGGTAGTGTATTTCTCGGCAACGGGAACAACAAGGCAAGTGGCAAAGCAAATTGCAGAAATTGCTGATGCCGATATCTGTGAGATAGTTCCGGTGAAACCATATTCCGATGCCGACCTTGATTGGACCAACAAACAGTCGCGCAGTTCGGTAGAGATGAGTAATCCTAAGGCTCGACCAGAAATAAAAGTCCTTTCTATAGATGTGAGTAAGTATGATTACGTCTTCTTGGGCTATCCGATATGGTGGGACCTCGCACCGAGAACAGTCAATTTGTTCATTGAAGCAGCAAACTTGACAGGCAAGACAGTGATTCCTTTTGCAACGTCAGGAAGCAGTCCTATCGCCAATAGTGTTGCGGTGCTGAAAAAGTCTTATCCGAAAATCAAGTGGCAGACAGGTAAACTGCTGAATCGTGTCAGTGAGAAAGAGATTGGAACTTGGGTTTCAGAAACAATAAAATAATATGCAAGAGATTTTTATCAATACCGTTCAAGACTTCAATGACTATCAGGGGGTGGAGACGCTTCATCCCTTAGTGAGCGTGGTGCATGTGGAGAACACGGAGCACATCAAGGAATGTATGATGCACTATGGACTTTATGCCATCTACCTCAAGGAGAACAAGGGTTGCAAACTATCTTATGGCCGTACGCCCTACGACTTCGACTAGATGACCGTGACCAGCTTTGCCCCGGGGCAGGTGGTGAAGGTGGAACCTAATCCCGATGTGCCTTTTGCCAAGTTCACAGCCCTCGTGTTTCACCCAGACCTTCTCAACCGCACTGCATTGGGAAGACAGATAAGCCGTTACGAATTCTTCAGTTACACCAGCACAGAAGCCCTGCAT
>JAQXTH010000006.1 GCA_029219385.1 Prevotellaceae bacterium
TTTTTGTTTGTTTGGGGTGGGCGCTTTTGCGTTTTTTTTTTTTTTTGGCCCATTCCCCGGTGGGGGTTTATTTGATTGGGGGGGGGGCTCCCCCCCACCACAGGGTCGATTTCCCCACCTACCCACGTCCCCGTAGGGGGCGAATAGTTTTTTAGTTTATTTTATTGAATGAACTGACAACCATAATAGGAATAAGAAAATAAGAGTGTAAACAACAATAGTATTAACAAATAAAACTGTCAACCAAAATCAGTACACGTCAGAAAAATTACGCGAGCGCACTTCTCCATTTATCTCCGGCCGAAGATACTAAGATTTCCGGGCGGAGATACTAAGATTTTCGGGCGGAGATACTAGTATTTTCGGGCGGAAATAAATCGTTAAGTCTGCTCGCGTTTGAGAATTGTTGTTTTAGGCCGAAGAATTGTTTGGTTGCGTAAGCATAAAGAATGTAATGCACAGATAACAAAAGAATAGAAAATGACAATAAAACAACCTGTTGTTGAGGGTGGAAAAGGAAAAATTGTGAGGAAAAGTTTTTGTAATCAAAAAAAGTTGCTACTTTTGCAGTCGAAAACAACGGTTTAATGATCGCGGAGTGGAGCAGTTGGTAGCTCGCCAGGCTCATAACCTGGAGGTCGCATGTTCGAGTCTTGCCTCCGCAACAAAAATCTTTTCTTCATAATTCAAACAAAAATCCTCAGACATCACTGTCTGAGGATTTTTTTGTATTACAGAATTATTTGATTTGTTTCAGTGGGTAACAAATGAACCACCGAAAGAACGGCTGTTACAATTTTTCGGCTTCCCAACCCAAGGCAGAAGCACCGAGCACGGCGGCATCAGAACCGTTGAGGCCTGAGAGAAGCAATTTTGCCTGACCTTTATAGATATAAAGAATGTTGTCGTTGTAGGCTTTGCGCAGAGGCTCCATGATGAAATCGCCGGCTTTGGTTGGTCCTCCGAAGAATATAAACGCTTCAGGACTGCTGAAAAGAGCGAAGTTGGAACAGGCCTTGCCCAATGTCTCACCGGTGAACGCAAGGATTTCGGTGGCGAGCTCATCTCCTTTTTGTGCTGCCTTGGTTACTTCGAGACCTGTGATTTCGTCGGGATTGATGTCGCGCAAGAGGCTCGGGCGAGGGTCGTGCAAGAGTTTTTCTCGGGCTGTGCGCACAATGCCGGTGGCAGAACAGTAGGTTTCGAGACAGCCTTTGCGACCACAGCCACACACACGAGCCTCCGGACTGTTGTCGATCACCACATGACCCAATTCTCCGGCAAAACCATCAGAGCCATACACCAACTGGCCGTTTACCACGATGCCCGAACCCACACCGGTGCCAAGTGTTATCATGATGAAGTTTTTCATGCCTCGTGCAACACCGTATGTCATTTCGCCCACTGCGGCGGCGTTGGCATCGTTGGTGATGGAAACGGGAATTTTAAGTCTATCTGAAAAGAGTTTTGCCAATGGCACAGAGCCTTTCCATTCAAGGTTGGCCGCGCTCTCTATGTTGCCGGTATAGTAGTTGCCGTTTGGTGCGCCTATGCCCATGCCTCTGATGGTGTCAATTCCACCCACTGTTTCGATAATTGGCTCAAGGGCTTGCGCGGCAGCCTCAACATAATCATTTACGTCAGCATATCCTCCGGTTTTGATGGCAGTGGTTGCTTTAATTTCTCCGCGGGCATCAACGATGCCGAAAACAGAATTGGTACCTCCGAGGTCCAATCCCAATACATAAGGTTTATCCATTGGTCTGTATTTGTTTTTTTTGTTATTAGTCCATTTGCTTACAAATATAGCGATTTTATTGAAATAGACTAATATTTAGAGCCTTATTTCAACTTTTAAACATAAAAAAGCCCGGTCTTGGTGGAAGATCGGGCTTTTTTGTATGTTTTTAGTCTTGACCTGCGTAGATAAGAAAAATCGCAGGTGTTTTTCGGAGGTCGGGGACAGAGGATTTTTCGTTGCGCCACTGTCGAATGGTTTTGGTTTGGATAAACTCGTTGTCGCCACACGTTATGCCGGCGGCTATGCAGAGTTTTGTCGTTGGGCGGCACACCGAGATGATGTTGTCTATCATTTGGTGGTTGCGGTAGGGCGTTTCGATGAAAATCTGCGTTTGGTTGTGGGCGTGGGAGGTTGCTTCGAGATTTCGGAGTGCAGTTTGGCGTTCGTGGCTGCCAACAGGCAGGTAGCCGTGGAATGCAAATTGCTGTCCGTTAAATCCGCTTGCCATCAGCGACATCAGTATGGAGGAAGGCCCCACAAGCGGCACCACTTTCAGTCCTTCACTTTGGGCAATGGCGACCACGTCGGCTCCCGGGTCGGCAATGGCAGGGCAGCCGGCTTCTGAGATTATGCCCATGTCAACTCCGTTGCGAAGAGGGTCAAGATATTTTGAGAAGAGAGCCTTGTCGGCATGTTTGCCCATGGGGTAGAAAGTGAGGGTGTCTATATCTATTGACTTGTCGGTTTGTTTTAGGAAACGTCGTGCCGAGCGTATCTCCTCGACAATGAAATGCCTGATACGCACAATTACATCGTGGTTTGCGCTTGGCAAGACATTGTCGAGAGGTGTGTCGCCCAAAGTGACGGGAATGAGATATAGGGCTGCCATTTATTTGAGGTTGCTGAGGAAGAAGTCGGTGACGCGCTTGAAGAGGTGTAAACGTGTGTTGCCGCCATAGATGCTGTGGTTGCGGTTGGTGTAGAGTTGCATCTCAAATTGCTTGTCGGCCTGCACGAGTCCTTCGATATATTCATAGGTGTTGCGCACATGGACATTGTCGTCGGCCAATCCGTGGCAGATAAGCAATTTTCCGCTGAGTTTGGGAATGCGCGCAATGCAGTCGTCTTCGTAGCCTGTGTTTTCTTGAGGTGTGCGCATATATCGCTCGGTATAGACAGTGTCGTAGTATCGCCATGAGGTGGGCGGAGCGATTGCCACACCACACTTGAATACTGCGCGACCCTCGCTCATGCTCATGAGGGTGTTGAAACCACCGAAGCTCCAACCCCAAATGGCGATGTTGTCTTTGTCGACATAGGGCAGGCTGCCAAGCCAAATGGCCGTTTCGACCTGGTCGTGGGATTCGAGTTGGCCGAGGTGGAGGTAGGTGCATTTTTCGAAGTCGGCTCCACGACCGCCGGTGCCACGTCCGTCAACGGTTACACAGATAATGCCTTGGCTGCATAGGTAGGCCTCGTAGGAACCACCTGCGCCATTTGAGCCTGCTCCCCAAGAGTCGTTGACCGACTGCGAACCGGGGCCCGAGTATTGGTGCATGATGACGGGATATTTTTTTGAGGGGTCGAAGTCGGCGGGTTTCATCATCCAGCCATAGAGCTCGATGCCATCGGCGGTTTTAAAGGTGAAGAGTTCTTTTTGTGGCATATTGTAGGTGGCAACACGCTCTTTGAGGCGTTTGTTGTCGATGAGAGTCTTCAACACTTTGCCGTTGTTGTCGCGCAGGGTGGTGATGTTGGGGGTGGTGATGTTTGAGTAGACATTGATGAAATACTTCATTGTGGCGGAAAAGGTTGCCGAGTTGGTGCCGGTCTCAGTGGAGAGTTTGCGTGTCTTGCCTTTGAGGTCGGTGGCAAAGATGGCAGTGCGTGTGGGGTTGCCGTCTTTTGCGCTGTAATAGAAGGTTTGTGATTTAGGGTCGTAGCCATAGAGGTTACCCACTTCGCAAGGTTGGTTGGTGATTTGTTTGATGAGTTGACCGGTGGTGGAGTACCAATAGAGTTGGCGTGAACCGGAGCGGTCGCTCTGTAAAACAAAGTTGTCGCCGATGAAGCGTAGTTGTTGATAGGCCTCTTCTTTTACATAGCGTTCTTCTTTTTCGTTGAGTATGAGTTTGCACACCGTTGAGCGCACGTTGCCCATGTATATTTTCATGTCGCTTTGGTGGCGATTGAGGGTGACAATGGCGAGTTGGTCGGGAGTGTCGGTGAATTTTATGCGTGGAATGTAGCCATCGCTGTCGAGCGGCAGATCCATTTGGCGTGTGGCGTGGCTTTTGATGTCGTAGGTGAGCACCTTTACTTTTGAGTTAGGTTGTCCGGCAATGGGATATTTATAACTATAGTCGTGGGGGTAGTCGGCGTTTTCCTTGTGCTCGGGCGCGAGGCCTTTGAACATCTGCATTTCGTAGAGCGGAACCCGACTTTCGTCGAAACGCACCCATGCTATCATCTTGCTGTCGGCACTGAAGTCGAAGGCGCGGCTGAAAGAAAACTCCTCTTCATAGACCCAGTCGGGAATGCCGTTGAGCACGTTGTTGAACTTTCCGTCATCGGTGAGTTGGCTCTCGCTGTTGTTGTAGAGCAATTTCACGAGAAACAGGTTGTTGTCTCTCACAAAAGCCACCATATTGCCGTCGGGTGAGAAAAGGGGCTCCTGCTGAGGGCCGTTTTTGGAAAGAGGTTCGAGCGTGTTGTTGTCGGTTGAATAGATATAGTATTCGGCTTTTTTTGAATGGCGGTAGATGTGTTGAGTGTTGGTTTGGATTAAGATGCGTTTTTCATCGGGCGACATTATATAGCCGTCAAGACCGCGCAATTCCGCGCCACGGGCTTTTGAGAGATCGCAGATGGTGCCGATTTCCTCACCGGTTTTGAAAGAATATCTTGTAATCTTCTTTCGGTCGGGACTGATGCGTGCAAAACTCTCTCCGTCGGCCATAGGGTAGACGCCATATAATTGTTCTGCATAAAATGCTCCGCTCACAGCGGTTTTGAAATCTATGTCGTTGCCTGCAAAGGCCGACAGTGTAACGGCGATTATAGTCGCCGCTGCCAACAAATGTTTTTTCATGTCTATATGTTTTTGTGTTTTAACTTGTTGCAAAGTTAAGCATTTTATCTTGTATTTTCATGCGCCACTTACATAAAAAGCCAAATTGTAGGGGGGCTTCAGACATTAGGGTTTTATTGTTGTTTTGAAAAAAAAGTCCGCAACCGTTGTTGTTTCGGTTGCGGACTTTGAGTGTCTTGTGTTGTATAGATATGCTATGGCAGATGGCTCAATGTTTTTGAGTCTTGCCGTTTACGATGTAAATGCCGGGCGAGGAGATTTCGTTAAGCTGTTGCCCCATAAGGTTGTAGATTGATGTGTTTTTGGGAGATGAAACGACAGTCTGTAGGTCGTTGACCGGTGTGAGCGTGGTGTTGTCTATGAGCCATGCTGCACCTTGGGGGCGAATGGCTTGTGAGTCGCTTGTCACGGTGCTGCCGCTGCAGATGGTCGAGGCTTGAGAGGTTGACGTAGATGAAACAGGATAGAGGTTATAACCTTTGACCATGACCTGCCAATCGTTGGTTTGGTTTTTGTAGGTGATAGCCACTTGGGCGGCAGATTGTCGCGAGGACGTCATTTTCACGGGATAGCCTAATTTGTCTATCTTGTTTGTGGCAGATCCCGATATATATCTTCTTGTGACAGGGTTGTAGAGGCGCATGGTCTGTGTGTAACTGCTGTCCATGGGGGTGACATTTTGAGCCACCCAGCGAGTGTTGCCTTCTTCGCCAATATTATATATAAGGTTAAGTTGGCCTGTGCGGTCTGATATAAAAATGTTTTGATAGCCTTCAACGGCACCCTTGATGATGAGTGTGTCGTTTTCAACGATTTTGGGCAGTGAGTCCCAAAGTTCTTGTGAGAAGTCGGGATAGGAGACTGTGGCCTTTGTTGTGGGTATCATGGTCCACACTCCTCCGTTGCCACTCGCGGGGTCACCATATACGTTGACGGCAAAACCTTGGCCGGCAAGAGAGGCGTTGAGGAATAGATCATTGCCGTTTGCAGAACGTATGGAGTTGTATGCCACGGTGCTGCCATCGTTTTGGGCTGTGCCGTAAACTCTGTCGCCCAACACAAAGTCATAGTGCTTTGTGGTATTGTCGTAGGTCCAGCGACCGGCTGTGCTGTTGGCCGAGGGAGATGCGTTGAGACTGCCTTTGGGTATTGCTTTGCAAACGAGGGCATAGCGAGAGGGGTTGGTGGGACTTTGCTCAAAGGTCCATTGTTGGTAGGCATAGTTGAGGTCGGTTTCTTCGGCTTGGCTGTTGGTCCAAAGGCGGTTGGCTTGTGCTCCTTTGTCGGCATATTCGGAAAGCAGTGGCGACGATTGAGAGAGAAGTTCTATGCAGCGGTCTTTTCGTGTGTCGCCGGCTCGTGTCACGAGGCGGTAGTATATGCCTTTTTCGGGAAGCATGGTGTCTATTTTGGCGGTAGTCCATGCGTGGCGACCATATTGATAGTTGTTGTAGTTGAGCATCACGGTGTCTGCCATCATGCGCAGGCGGAAGTCGCTGAAGTCCTTTTTGTTTTGTGGTGTCCAACCGGCTTCTGCCACGGCCATCAATCGCGGCAGGGCAAGATATTCAAGATATTCGCGGTTGGCCACATGTTCTGTCCAGAAAGTAGCCTGCACACCTTTATAGTATTTTTGTAAATCACTGCTTACGCTTGAGGGCAGTGGCACATAGTTGTAGCAGCCTTCCACTGTATCGTCGCCATAGCCGGCACCCGAGGGCTCGCCCGGGTCGGTTGATTGCTTGCGATTGATATAATAACCACCGGTGGCAGAATGGTATTCGGTCACAATGTTGTCGAGGCCGAGTTGGGCGGCTTTGAGAGCCCCCTCCTGGCAGGGATGCCAAGACATCACGGTGGCTCCGGTTTGTTTCATCATTTCGAGGTCGGCTCCATCGGCAGTGATACTCTCGTTCCACATAAACATGTGGTAGCCGCGTTGCTTAACAAAATCGCTTATTTCTTTTATGAAGTGACTTTGCAACTGGCGATAATTGGTAAGGCCTAATTTTGTGTAGAGAGCCTGACATTCTGCGTTGTTTTGCCATGCAGAGGTGGGACATTCATCGCCACCGATGTGTATGTATTTGTCAGGGAAAAGATCCATAATCTCAGAGAGAATATCTTTGGCAAATGTCACAGCCTCGGGGTTGGCGACGTTGAGCACATCGCTACTCACGCCACCGTTGATCCATACAGAGTGGTTGCCCGAGGGATTGCAACTGTATTGGGGATAGCTTGCCATGGCTGCCACGAAATGGCCGGGCATATCTACCTCGGGTATCACCTTGATGTGGCGTTGGTGGCAATAGTCTATGATCTCGGCAATGTCTTCTTGGGTGTAGTAGTAGGGACCGTATTGCTCGTTGGTCCAATAGTCGCCATATTTCATGTCGACAGTCCAACTGTTGGTTCTTATGCTTCCCACTTCGGTGAGTTTTGGATATTTTTTTATCTCAATGCGCCAGCCTTGGTCGTCGGTGAGATGCCAGTGGAAGACGTTCATCTTATAGGCAGCCATGATGTCTATCATGCGTTTTACTTCTGCCACGGTGAAGAAGTGGCGGCTCACGTCGAGCATAAAGCCACGATAACCATAGCGAGGCTCATCGTTGATTGTGACGAGGGGCAGAGTATATTGCGTGACAGAGGGGTCTTTTACACCTGCCATTACGTTTTGGGGCAGCATCTTTTTTATTGACTGAAAGGCATAATAAAAGCCTGCCGTGGTAGTGGCTTCGATAGAGATTCCCTCAGCAGTGATGTCGAGTTTATAGCCCTCGGCGGGATATGAGGGAGTTTGTGTGAGGTTGATATTGCCTTGGCCGGTGTTGGCTTTGCTCATTTCGAGCGGAGTGGCAGTGTTGATGTCGTTGATAAACTTATCTGCCTCGGCAATGATGCTGTCGGGCAGGCCGACGCAACCCACCGTTGAGGCGCGGTTGATAACGAGAGTGCCTCCCCGGGTGGTTATATCCTTTGGCTTGGGGGTGAGATTGATGATGTCTGCGCTTGCCGTTATGGTGGCGAGACACATGGTTGCAATGAATGATTTAAGTTTAAAATTCATGGTTGCTAAGAATTGTGTGAGTTAATATCGCAATGTTGTGTTTTAGTGAGCGGAGGAGACTTTTGTTACTCTTCCGTCGATGATATATAATCCGGCGCGGTCGACACGGTCGAGAGGCTGGCCTTGCAGGTTGTAAATTTTGCCTTTGGAGGCCGGTTTCGCAGCCGGGGCTTCGTTTATTGCCGTGGTGGTGGTGACAATGAGAGGTATGTCGTAGATCATGCGAGTGGTGGAAAAGTCGGCATTGTCGGGCAAACGCCATGCACTGTCAAACCTGAATCTCACGAGGGTGTTGCATTCCACCGAGGGGGCTGTGAATGAAATGCTGCCGCTCACCACGGATTGGTTTTGGGCAGAGGCAGTTCCGCGAGTGGCTATTTTTTTCTCAAACGAACCGTTGGAGTCGGCATCTATATAGGTTGAGAGGTAGCAATAACTCAGACCGTCGTTGCCCGACCATGTGATTGTGACACGTTGGCGCGGAGCGACATAGACGGGTTCGGTTTGGTGACACAATGTTGTGGGGCAGGTGGCGGTAGAGTAGATCTCAGAGGCTGTGCCGCTCCCCACAGCTGCCGTAAAAGAGTTTACATATTGTGCGTAGCTTTGAATGGTGCCCATGTCTTGGTAGTTTTCCTCGACGGTTGCCCACGGATGCCACTCGAAGTATGCCCACAACTCGGCATCGGGTGCGAGGACATAGACGTAGGGATTTTTTGTGGAGACGGGCTCTGCTGACTTATCGCCCCAGTTCACAAAGCGATAGCCTTCGTTGGGGGTTGCTTTGAGAGTTACCGGCTCGATGGTTGTGATTTTGTTGTTGGTTGTTCCTTCAATCGCAACGCTACCGGCTTTGAGGTTGGTTGAGAAGACGCTCACGGTGCGCGGTGAGGTGATTTCGTCGGCCACAGAAACGGTGAGGTATATTTTTGTTCCATCGGTGTGGGTAACGAGCAACTTGAGTTTGTCGGGAGCATTTTCGGGTATTTGGAAAGTGAGCCCCTCGCAGGCCTCGTTGTCACCGTCGAATTTGTCGTCTTGGTTGAGGTCGGCAGAGATTGTGAAGCCCTCGTCAGAGTTGATTTGTAGGGGCAGGGTGAAACTGCTGTTGCGATATACTGTGAAGAGGTCTTCTTCGGTCAGTGTTGTGGTGGCGATAATGCGCCTGATATAGAAAGTGGTGTTTCCGGCTTTGAGTGGCACGATGTATTTGGGCAGTATCTTTTTCACCACTTCGCGAGTGTCGCCCTCGGGTGTGGGCGAATAGGTGCGTGTTTGTTTTGTGGTGGTTTTTTGGGCGAGGGTATAGTCAATGGTGAGGTTGTGGGCCCATTCCCAGTCGTGGAAGAACCAACCGCCGGCGGGGGCAGTCATGTTGTGGTCAAACCAGTATTTCCAACGTGGATAGTAGAAATCTTTCAACATTCCGCTCCATGCGCGATAGGAATAGTCTCTCAGTCCGCCTTGCTCGGAGGAGGTATAGTCGCCCCATGTGGTGATGAGTGTGCGGGCATTGTCGAGTTCGAGCCAGTCGCGGTCGGCATCGGTGGTTCCTTCGATTTCATCGGCTATGTCGCGAGCCATTTGTGTCCAGTGGCCGAGGCGGAAGTTTTCGTTTGTGGCGAGCAAGGTGTCAATGTCGAGAATAAGCGAGAGGAAAGCATCGCGCCTGATGTTGAAATTATCGGTGCTGACAGAGTTTTTGATGCTACTGAGCAGTTCTTTGGCATAGTCGCTGAGTGCCTGGCGTGATATTTCAATGAGGTCGTATTGATAGTTTGGGTGGTCGATGTCGGCATTGAGCAAAGAGTATGCGGCTTTGACCACTGCATCGGTGGCATAGAATATTTCTGTGCCACCCCAGCTCGAAACAGCATAGACATCGAGTGAGGGTCGGGCGCAATAAACAGCCTCGTGGGGACCTTGCAGGGCGGAGGTGCAGTTTAGGGCAGTGGTGCGCAGACACTCCCATGCCTCGCGTGCGTCGGCATTGTCTTGGCCATAGCGTGCAATCGTGTAGTCGCTGAGCCATTCTTGTGCATTGGCAGGTGCACTATCCATCCAAGGCAGTTCGTAGAGGTTGTCGTAAATCACAGGCACTTGCTCTATGGCTTCGGGTGTCGCACCGATACCATTTAGAGAGGGGTATTTTGATTTGTAGGCAAAGAAGTCTTTCATTTGTTTGTCAAGACGCCCCATAAAGCCTGAGCGTCCGCCAAAATTGGAGATGGTGCAATAGAGAGATATTTGGGGAGCATAGCCATTATAATAATCGAAGGCGGGGCTGCCATCACTGAAAAGGTCGAGCACCAATAAACGACCTGCCGGCACGGCATTGAGCGAGGTGGCTTGATGGGAGGCCCATTGCCATTGTTGTATCACCCATTGTGTGGTGGATCCACAGTTGTCATTCATCGCATTAAAGATTGCAGTGTAGCCTTCTGCATATTTGCCCGATGAAATGCGGCCTCCTTCGTGGAAGGGGTCCATTGAGTAATATCGGCTTGTGCCCATAACTTTTTTGAGCGTGGCATAGTATTTTTTTGCTACATCGGCAAAATCTTTTGAAGTGGGGTCGAGAATGAAAGGGCGTTGAAAACCGCACCATCCACCTTGAGATTCGGCAGCAATGCCGGTTTTGGAGGTGAAGTCGTGGGGCACCATGCCACTGAAGCCGGGCAACACGGGTTCGATGCCCAGTTCGCGCTCTCGAGCAAGGATTTTTGTGGCGAGTTGTTGCTGTCGTGTGTACCACCATTCGGGGTTGGGACCTCCCCAGCCTTCGAGATTGTTCATGCCAAACCAGGCTTGGAAACAAGGACCGGCTACAAAGGCGTTGGCCTCGTCGGTGGTGTAGCCATAGTTGTCGATGAGAAAATCGCGCCAAACAACTTCGAGCCCCACGATTTGCAGTGGCATATTGATTCCGTGGAGGGCCATCCAGTCTATTTCTTTTTGCCAGCGATCCCATGTCCATGTTGACATGGAGTAGCTGAAAGTGCAATAGTTGAGGTAGTAGCGCAAGTCAACGTTGGCAGTGTGGCTTTCGGCAGAGGTGGGCAGAGGCAGTTGTGTGTTGGAAAGATCTGTTGTCAGATTGTTCCACGAAATGTTTACATGGGCATAGTGGTTGAGATACCAGTTGATGCCCGTGGTGAGTGCACTCATGGTAGAGGCTTTCACGAGAGGTTTGTCTCCGTCGCAGTCAATGGTGAATGTTTCTTTGTCGGTCATCTCGGTGTCGAGTATGACGGTGAATTTCTCGCTGTCGATGTTTGCCACACGTTTAAGCAGTGATACGACAGATTCGGGATTGACAGTCACTTCTGCTTTGGCAAGGCAAAGGCTCAGAGAGAGAAGCAACAGTGAGGAGAAGAGTTTGTTGATGTTCATAGTTATATTGTTTTTATTGTTTGTTTTAGAAAGGATAGCCTATGGCGAAATGAAGGGCGAAGCGGTCGGAGAGACGGCCGGTGTCAAAATATCCGCTGTGTTGCGAAGCAGGGTCGTGGAGAGCAACTCCGAGATCGAGGCGCACCACGATAAAGTCGAGGTCGTAGCGAATGCCGACCCCTGTGCCGAGAGCGAGGTCTTGGGCGAAATCCGGCAGGTGGAATGAGCCTCCGGGCCGCGTTTCATCGCTTCTTATGAGCCATACGTTGCCGGCATCGGCAAACAGCGCGCCCGAGAGCGAACCAAACATGGGGAAACGCAGTTCAATGTTGCCCTCTAATTTTAAGTCGCCCGTTTGGTCCATATAGGAGTATTTGCGCCCACGGCTCACGAAGCGTCCGGGGCCAACGGTGCGTATGGTGAACGCTCTGACACTGTTGGCTCCGCCCACATAGAATTGGTCGCTGTATGGCACTATCGTAGAGTTGCCATAGGAGTATGCAATGCCTGCCATGAGGCGTGAAACCAGGCTTGTCTTGCCCGACAGCTTAATCGTTTTGCGAAAATCGCTCGAAACTTTGATGAACTGTGCAAAAGGATTGTTAAATACCTTTTTGTCTTTCTCTGAGAACTTTTGACCCGAAATGGCACATATTGCAGAAGTGAAAGCTCCGGCTTCCTTTATGGAGAATTGCCAGGCAACGGGGTTGCGTTTGTTTTTAGGGGAAGTGTAATAATAGGAGTATTGTATGGCAGGCACAAATCTGTCTTTCAATGAGATGGCTAACGAGGGGGTGGCTTGCAGAATGGAGTCAAACTCGTAGGTGGTGCGGATAAGTTTGTCAAACGATAGCGAAATGGGGGTCAACTCGTGGCGCGAGGTGAGGTTTTTGCGCCAGGTGTAAGAGAGGTCGGTCCTTAGTGAAAAGAGATTGTAAAATCCCGAGCGGTTGAGCCAATCGGTGGAGAATGAAACACTCGTTGTTGCGGGGAAACGCAATTTGCGCGATTTCATGCCCGGCAAGATAAATCGCGGAATGTCGAGTGAGACTTTTGTGCCAACTTCGTAGGAATTGAAGAGTGCCCCTTTTTGATTTTTCTCAAGGTTAGTCTTCCATTCGTATGAGCCGAAAAGTTTAAACGACAGCAGTTCGGCACGTTTGAACGCATTTTTCTTCTTTAAGGCGAATGACAAGCCCGGTCCGATGCGCTCGTTGTTGCGCTCTGTTACGTTGACTTCAAAATCTGTGTTGTATTTTTTGTCGAGCATTGCGTTGACCCACAAATCAAGGGTGTCGCAAGTCTGTGTGGTGTCGCGCGGCACATATTTGAGCGATATTTGTGAGAAGATGCCGAGTTCGCTTAGGAGTTGTTGGGTTTTGTCTTGGTCATCATATCGGTAGAGACGCCCTTGGCGATGTAGCACATTGCGCAACAAAACTCCGACTTTAACAGGTTGTTTTTTGCCCGAATAGTAATATGTGCCGTTGCCACGGCGCAGTTTTTGCTGATTAAGAATTGTGTCGCCGGGTTCTTTTAATACGGTGAATGTTGTGCGACCGATATACCAAGGCTTTATGTACTTTTTTGGAAGATTGGGGTTGGGCTGCATTCTCAACTGCACTTTGAATGGTTTGGCCACAGTGTCGGCTTTGAATGTGGCCGACGAGGGTTGGTAGTAATAATAGCCCTCGTTTCGCAAAAGGGTGGCAATGCGTGATTGTTCATTATTGAGTGTGATGGCAGAGAATGGAAGTCCGTGTTTGAGAAAACTCTCGGTGCGCGAAGCTTGTATGAGACTGTCGGCCTTGCCGGTAAATCCGAGAAATTCCACTGAGTCTATGCGAAACACGCGGCCGGTGTGAATGTTGTAGTTTATTTTTGCCATTCGTTTTTTTCTGTCGGTATGGGTGAGTGAAAAATCTGCATAGCCGTGAAAATAGCCGTAGTTACGCAACACGTTGTTGGCAACTTTTACGCGTGTTTCGGGATTAACAGTGGAGATGAGAACAGGCTCGCTGCCAATGGTTTTGTAGAGATATTTTGAAACCCCATTTTTTGATTGTCCCCATGCGTTGTAGGCCCAGAGGCCGATGGGCAGGGGGGTGCGATAATATGAACTGCCGAAGAAGGCATTGTTTGGCGGACAGTCGAACACGGCATCCATTTCTTCGCGCAGCACTTCTATTACGGCATCTTCTTGTTCTTTTGCAAGGCGCATGGAGTCGCGTTCTTGAATTGTGATTTGGGCAGGAGAGGTGGTGGTGGCACCGGCATTGATTGTTGTGTTGATACCATTTAAAGCATTTGAAACTTTGTCTACGGCATCGGCAATGGCCACAATCACTCCGCCAACATATTTGGAATCGCCTTTTTGGTATTTGTCGCCCTGGTCTACAAAACTGATTGACTGTATGCCGGTGTAGAGTGTTTCGCCCTCGGGCAGTTTGTCAGTGGTCGAACAGGCCGAGAGAATAGAAATGGAGATGAGAATATATAGATAATGTATTGGTTTCATTTTTTCTTTTTCTTGAATATCAGTAAGTCGCCGAAGTGATTCGTTTTGCGGCGCATGATATAGCCTGCACCTGCCGATGAGTAGTTGCCTTCGAGTGGGTCGTAGGTGTCGTTGTCGTAGAATACGCGGATATAGCGTGAACTATTGTCGTCAAGACGGTATTCAAACGAGATGTTGTCGATAAAACTTTGGGAAGAGGTGTTGTTGGTGGCTCCGGTGGTGACTTTTCCGCCCAACACAAATGTTATGCGGTCGTTCCATAGTTTTTTGGAGAATTGGAATGTGTAGTCTGTTTGTGTTTCACCGGTCGAGGTTGTGTTGCCTTCCACTCCAACACTGATATCGATGGTTTTCAGTGCACTGCCGGCAATGTTTTGTATCTCGTTTTCAAGGAAAGCGTTGAGGGCATTTGTTGCTTTGAAACCTGCTTTGTTGGCGGTTGACGCATACATTCCGGTGGCGAGCATCGTGATGGCGAGTTTGTTTTTGGCCTCTTTAGATAATGTTGCGAGTTCGTTTTGCACTTCGAGGTCTTCGGGTGCTTCAATAAGGAACTCAATGCCCATGTCAGACAGCTGGCGAGTTATGGACACACCGACTTTGAATGTCACCATACGACTGTGGTCGTTGTCGTCGGTTACGGCTGCCTTGGTGGTTTCGAGGGCAGTGATGTTGAGCGTTGGGTTTGTTGGGTCACCGTTGAAAAGAATATGGTTGCCTTCGGTGAAAGTAAATGTTTTGAGGGGAATGAATGGCAGGGTGTATTTCATTTCGCCACTATTGATATTAAACCGTCCGTTTAGGGCTATTTCGCCCGAAGGGAATATTTGCATTGTGAGATCGCCTCCACCGGTGCAATTCACATAACTTTTTCCATCGGCACTTAATTCGCAGTGAAGCCGTGCTTGTTCGCTGACACCGATTTTGAGTATCACGAATGTGCCGCTTAATGGCATTTGTTGTTCCTCTTCTTCATGTTGACTGTCGGTGAAGTTTGTAAACTCAACGAGACCGTTGAATTGGTCTTCCACTTGCAGGGGGGTATCGATCATCACGTATGTCACGTTTGTCTTGTCGAGCACGTTGAGTTCACCGCGCAACACTATGAGTTCGCCCCGGTTCTTCATGGTGGCATTGAAATCTACAAAGACTTTGCCATAGACCATTGATTTCTTTGTTTTGCGAGCGTTGATAATCTCAAAATCGTTGGCATTGATGTTGAGGTCGATGTCCATGCCGCTGAAGTTGCCTAAGTCAATGCTTCCGTCCACTATGAGAGGATTTTCTCCGGTGGACTTGAAGGCAGTCTTGTCAAAAATAATTTTTCCGTTTTTGATGCTTATGGTTTTGTTTTCCATTGCGAGGTCATAACCATAGAGCTCGGAATAGGCGTGAATGGAGTCGGGTTGTAGTTCTCCGTTGAGTTTCAGATTGTTGAGTGGCCCGGCAAGGCTAATTTCTCCGTTAAGGTGGCCTTTCAGTCCTATCGTGCCGTCTTCGCCCATTATGGGATTGAGCAAATTGCAAGGCAGTTTGTCAAGGGTGAGTGTGGCATTTAGCACGTCGGCAGCAACAATGCCAAGAGAGTCTGTTGCGTCGGGCATATCGTTGTAGTGACCATCGAGAACGGCTATCTCCCTACCGGCATTAAGAATTTGAGCCATCACATAGTGACCATTGTCTTCAGGCATATAGAATAGTTCGAGACCGAGTGAGCCGAGCGGGGTTCCTTCATATTGCAGTTTTGTTGTTTCAATCGCGCCAACAGCTGTGAAGGTGTTGTTTTCTTTCAAGACATGGATGTCTCCACTCACAAAACCTGCCATTTTGGGCATATAAGGCACAACGCTTGACACGTCGCGCAGGTTGAGGTGGTTTATGCTGAGTGTCACGTCTTGGTTGGCAGTGGTGTCGGTGGGCATGGAGAAGAGCCTGAGCGCAGTATTGTCGTCGGCCAACAGGTTTACGTTGGCTGTTATAACCTTGTTAGAGTCAATGGCAATAAAGTTGTCGCTATTTACTTTGAATTTTCTGTATGCAATGGTAGACACTTCGGGTATCAGGCAGAGAGAAATGCCACCGCTATGGTCAAAAGTAGCGCGTGTGCCAATATTGAGACCTTCGCGACCGGTTGCGTCGACAAAGCGTGCGAGTATGGAAAATCCGTTGTGAAGCAGTGCTCCGTCGAGAGAGGCGGAAAATCTGTTGGGGTTTTTGCGTTTGGAGTTTTTGATGTCGGCATGGAGGTTAAGATCCTCTTTGTTTTGGGTGATGTTTATTTTTGAGTGTTCGAGCAGCACATTTCCTTTTTGCAGGTTGACAATGGAGAGTTCTGCATTTATTCCATGAGCTTTGTCGGTGGTTATGTCTGTTGAAAGAGAATCAAAAGAACAGTCTTTGAGCGAGAGAATTTGTTGCAGAGGATTATTGTGTGTGGCTTTGATGGCAAGGTGAGTTTGAGGCAACAGGTTTTTGAGTGTGTCGGGGTTGAGTTTTCTGTCGGCAAATTGTGTGGCGAGTTGGGTAGTGTAGTTTTGCAAATCAGAGAGAATACTTTCGATGTGTTGTGGTGAATAGAGACTTGCGTTCATGTCGCCTGAGTTGAGTGAAAACCGTGTCTCGTTATTGTTTGTGGTGAGGTCAAGGTGCAGGTTGCCGCCGGGATAGCCTTTTGTGGAGGTCATGGCGTTGAGAGGGTCGATAGTGCCGTTGAGTGAAATAGCATTGTTTTTGTTGTCGATGCTTGCTTTGATGTCGATGCCCATGATGAGGCTAAGGTCATCGGTTTGTGTCTCATTGTTTTCGGCTCCGAAGTTGAGTGAAAGTTGGTCAACGTTGCCCACAAGGGATAAGTCGATGATGTCTTTGGCTTGTTGCACATCAAGATTGAGTGTGGCTTTAAGCCAAGAGTTGTCGGCAGTGATGTCGGCCTGTGTGTTTCCTCCCTTAATTTTTGTGGAGAGGTTTATGTTGTTGAGAGGAATGTCGTTGTAGGCAAAGTTGTTAATGTTGATTGCAGCGTCGAGCGAGGTGGTGCGTGAGGTGAAGTCGGTGCCGTGGCCTTTGATTTTAATCGACGATGTGAGTGGTGATAAATTCATGCCTCTCAAAAAGGCTTGCAGGGGAAAGCGGTCAGCAATAAGAGTGGCGGAATATGAATTGTTGTCAGTGTTGTATTTGCCATTGATGCTTAACTTTCCTTTTCCACAATAAATAGTGTTTTTGGATAAGGAGTATGTGTTGCCGTTTATATTTATGTCGCCACCGAGTTGGAGGCCGGCGGGTATGCTTATGGTTTGTCTAAGGTCGCGAGGAATGAGGCCGTTAATGAAAGTTGCGTTTTTGAGAGAGGAGGAGTAGTGAAGTTGTCCGTTGCGTTGACGGGAGTCGAATATCTTGTTTACAATACCGTGAAGCCTCAAATCAAGATTTTCGGTCATGGTAATGTTGCAATAGTCGAGTTCAAGATTGTCGGCCGACCCTTGTGCTCTGAGTTTTACCTCAATATTTTTTGAGGGGAAATGGTCGAATATGTCGTTGAGTGTGTTTGATGTGGCAAGGTTTATGTCTTGTTTGCCTATTTCTCCGTTGAGTTTTATTTCAAGTTTGTCGTGAGGATTGTTGCTGAGGGCAGAGAATGGCAGCAACACTGTTGCATCGAGTTTTGAGTGGGGCGTCTCAATGTGTGTGTCGTTGAGGTTAATGCGTGTGGAGTCGTAGTGTAGTTTGGTGGAGAGTCTGTTGATTGTCAGCCCACATTGTTCGGCGAGGGCAAGGCGGTTGATGTCGGCGTTGATACCTTTGTTGTCGAAACAGAAATCAGAGACATCGAGTGAGAGCGATGTGAGCAAAATGTGGTTAGTGTCGAGTGGTCGCGGAGTGTTTGTTGTGTCAAACGGGATATGGCTGATGTCGTAGTTTATCTTGCGCGCACCCAGAGAGGTGTTTTCTATTCTGTAAATGTTTTTTTTGAGGTCGAGGATAGTGTTGTTTGCTGTCAGTCGGGCGACATTGCCACCCACGTTTATCGTGTCGCCGGGCGTGTGGAGACAGAATTGTGTATCGGATATGTCTATCTTGTTGAGTTTTATTAACCAAGGAGAGGGTTTGGAGGTGGTGGTGTCTTGTTGGGCGGTGTCGCTCAGGGTGATGTTGATGTCTGCTTTTTGAAATCTCACCTTGTTGATGTCTATATGATTTTTATCAAGGTCGCAAATTGCAGGTTTGTCGATTGCCAGAAGATTGAAACGACCATCGATGTTTATGTCACTAACAAGATCTTTGGTGTTGAGACGTGTTTTGTGAAGTTCAAATCCGTTGAGTTCTATTTTTTTCTCAATCAGAGGTAATAATTTTACGTCGAGCAAAAGTTGTTGAGCAGCCACAATGGTGTCGCCACGGTCGGTTGCACTCATGTTGTCAATGAGCAGGTCGAGTGGAAAGGAAAGCCTTATTTTTGAGATTTTAATGTCCAAACCGGTTTCGCGACTAAGAACTTCTGTGGTTTTGTTTTTTATAATTTGTTGCACGGGCGGCAGATATACGACTATGGCCAATAACAAAAAAAGCATAACAATGCTCAGCGCAATAAACGCAGAGCATCGAAATGCTTTTTTCAATATTTTCTTTATTCTTGTTTTAAATTTCATAGTGAGGCAAAAATAAACAAAAAATTGCAGATATGTTGTTAAAGACTTAGTTTTTTAGTGTTGGTTTTGTCGAAAAGAGGTGAAGAGCGATAAAGATTATACAAGAAAATGTGGTGTAGACTTCATTGTAGACGAAATAGTGGAAAAATGTTGTTTGTTGCAAAGTTAGTGTTTTGGCTGAGAAAAAGGGTGTTTAGTGGTGAAATATTATTATCTTCGCACAATAGAACTAAAAAAATCAATATTATGATTAAGAAAATCTTTGTTTGCTTGACTTTTGTTTGTGGTTCGTTGGTTGGTTTTGCTGACACACGATGGTCAATTACTCCGGATGGCGGTATATCGTGTAGCGGTAGTAAATTTGTTGGTCACAAAGACCATATTGAGATGAGTGGCAAACGTGTTTCGGTGGTTCTGCGATACGGAATTGACGCAAGAGGTTCGTTTAGTGTTGAAAAGGGTATGGTGTGGCCAATGTTGCGCACAGTGCCAAACAATACCCATGCTTCGCTGATGAAACGAGTGGGTTGGGATATGATTGACAATCTTTTTGTGAACAATCGCAAACTTGCCAATGAAAAGGTGGAGAAGATCTCTTTGCGCGGAATGCTTACGGTTGAAAGTATTTTTGAAGGCAATATAAAGGTTGTGCGCACCTATTTCCCCTCTACCGAGCAACCAGCAATGATAGAACGTATGGTGGTGTCAAACATGGGAACGACAGACACAAAAGTTTATATGCCCTATACTGATAATATTATGCTTACGGATCCCAAGAAAGGTGTTAGCGGCTCTTATGCCATACGCATGAGGGTGTCTAATCCGTTGTCGCTCAATCTCGCTCCCGGAAAATCCATAGAGTTTTGCGGAACTATTTCGGCTTCTGTTGAGGGAGAAAAAAAGCTTGACGTGGATTGCGAGAAAGAATATTCAGCGCGAAAGGCATTTGTTGATGCCCTCGACGACAACCTCACTCTCGTTTGTCCCGACACGGTTCTGAACCGTATGTTTGCTTTTTCTAAGATACGTGCTTGTGAGAGTATCTACGAAACGGCAGGTGGCCCAATGCACGGACCGGGTGGAGAATCATATTATGCTGCTATATGGGCTAATGACCAGGCCGAATACATCAATCCCTATTTTCCTTTTACGGGATATGATTATGGCAACAAATCTTCGCTCAATAGTTATTTGATGTTTGCTCGCTTCATGAACTCAGAGGGCAAACCAATCCCATCGTCGATTATTGCAGAGGGAAAGGATATTTGGAATGGAGCCGGTGACCGTGGAGATGCCGCTATGATAGCATACGGCGCGGCACGATATGCCCTTGCGCGTGGCAATGCAGACGAGGCTCGACAGTTGTGGTCACTCATAAAGTGGTGTCTGGATTATTGCAAGTCAAAGATAAATGCTCAGGGAGTGGTAAATTCTGATAGCGATGAGTTGGAAGGTCGTTTCCCCTCGGGCAAAGCCAATTTGTGTACGTCGAGTCTTTATTATGACGCTTTGGTTTCTGCGTCTTATCTTGCCCCACTCATGGGTGAGCCTGCCGATGCCAAGGTTTATTCTGCCCAAGCAAAGCGTCTGCGCAAAAATATCAATACATATTTTGCCGGACCGGTGGAGGGGTTTGATACCTATGCCTATTATAAAGGAAACGATGTGTTGCGCTCTTGGATTTGCATACCGTTGGTGATGGGCATTGATGAGAAGGCTCCGGCAACGCTCGATGCTTTGTTCTCTCCGTTGCTCTGGACAGAAAATGGTATGCTCACACAATCACATACCGAAACTTTTTGGGATCGCACTACGCTCTATGCTCTGCGCGGTGCGTTTTGTGTGGGAGCAACAGAAAAGGCGATAGAATTTCTTCATCGTTATTCGACCACAAGATTACTGGGTGATCATGTGCCATACGCCATTGAGGCATGGCCCGAGGGCAGTCAACGTCATCTCTCGGCTGAGAGCGGATTATATGGGCGCATCATAACAGAGGGACTATTCGGCATTCGACCGACCGGCTTCAATTCGTTTGTCATCACTCCGCGATTGCCAAAAAATTGGAATAAAATGGAGTTGAACCACATTCGTGCGTTTGAGGCAGACTTTAATGTCTGCGTTGAACGACGCGGCAAAAAAATTGCTGTTGTTGTTTCGCAGCAGAGTGGAGATCAGACTTTCTTAATCAGCGAAGGAAAATCGGTGAGTGTGGTGCTCAAACCTTAATGGTTGTCATGGTTTGAGAATGTAGAAACTCGATGTGGTGAAGAAATTCCTTAGCCAGGGAATGCTGCCGATAATAGGGGAGAGCTTGCGAGGCTTCATGTGAAATTTCACTTCATAGTGTGGGTTGATAAAATAAAAACGTCTGTCCAACACTTGCAACTGCTCTTTTTTCACAAGTTTCTCAAACAGTTCGATGCTGCATTTCGTGGTTTTGATGCTCATCAACTCATCGATTATGTCTTGAGGTTCTTTACCCCATTTCAATATGGCCTTGTAAATTTGTCGCGGCAAGATATGGTAGAAAGGCAAGTGGCTAAGCCATTTGCCGTGGCAGATTTGCTGATGTCCGCCAAAGGGCATTTGCCACGCGGGAAATGACATGAAGACCACTCCGCCCGGCTTGACATATTTTTTGAGATTGGCAATAAATGTGCGTTTGTCATCAATATGTTCCAACACATCGTGACAAATAATCAAGTCAAACTGATATTCAAGTTCTTTCACCTTGAAGATGTCTGACGCTAAGAAATCGCCTTTCAGTCCCAACTCGGCAAAACACTCTTTTGCTACCTCTATGCGCGAGGGTGACATATCCACTCCAAACACATCGAAACCTTTCTCTGCAAACGGCACAAGATTGCCACCATCACCGCAACCTATTTCAAGCACTCGCATATTTTCCATGAGTTTCTTGAATTGGGTGATGTAGGGCAGATAATATTTTTGACTTGTGTGGGCAAGCTCCTTGAAGTATTGTCGGCGGTTTATTTGACGTTGTTGCATGATTGTTTAGTTTTTATTAGTTTAAAAATGTAGAAGACTGCGTGGCTGACTCCTATTAGCAGGGCGATTATAAGCAGTGTTGGGTCTGAATGCCAACCGGCAGAGTATTGATGCCAAAGTCCGGTGATGAGACACAATGCAGACACAATGCAAGCTAACCAAAGCAGTGTCACGATACCTTTGCGCGACGATGATGGCTCAAGCCTGCTGCGGCGCATTCCATAGGCATAGTAAATGTCGAGACCGATGAGCATCCATACCACAAGGCGAATCCATGTGTCGGCAGGCAGACTGAGTGCCACTATAAGGCATGAAACAATTCCTAAAATGGGTATCAAAGGAACCAAGGGCACTTTGAATGTGCGTTTTGCTTCGGGCATAGACTTGCGCATTATGATAATGCCGGCGCAAACAAGGATAAAGGCAAACAGTGTTCCGATGCTGCACATCTCGCCTGCAATTCCTGCCGGAATGAATGCTGCCAACAATCCTACCACAGTCATAAGCAAGAGGCTGTTGTGGGCGGGAGTGCGATATTTCTTGTGCAACCGAGAGAAAAAAGGCGGAAGCATTCCGTCGCGGCTCATGCTCATGAAAACACGGCTTTGCCCCATGAGAGTGCCCATTATCACCGAACAGTAGCCTATCAGTATGGCCAACACGATGGCTTTGTTGAGCCAGGGATAGGCCGGTTGTATAACTCCGTTCACATCGGGAGCCCCCATTTTTGAAATTGCTATGGCAACAGGAGCAATGCCTTCTTTCCCGCTGAACTCGCTATAGTGGGCAACGCCCGTCATCACATGGGCAAACAACAAGTAGAGTATGAGGCAGGCTGCCAACGACCCTAAAATCCCAATCGGCATATTGCGTTTGGGATTTTTTGTTTCCTGGGCGGTGGTGCTTACTACGTCAAATCCTAAATATGCAAAAAACACAATGGCCGCACCGCGAAACACTCCCGAAATGCCAAATTCACCCGCTTTGCCGGTGTTTTCGGGAATGAAAGGTGTATAGTTGTCTGCGTCTATATATTTCCAACCCAAAACGACAAATGCCACAATCACCCCGACTTTCAACAACACAATAATGAAATTGAAGGCAGCACTTTCTTTTGTGCCTCTCACAAGCAGCAGGCTGATAATAATTACAATCACCATTGCCGGAATGTTGATTATGCCTCCGTCCCAGGGGCATGAGGTCAGTTCGGGTGGCAGGGCGATGCCTATATCGTGAAGGAAAGTAACGAGATACCGACTCCACGAAATGCTCACTGTGGTGGCCGCCACACTATATTCCAAAACAAGATCCCAACCGATTATCCACGCCACAAGTTCGCCCATTGTGGCATAGGAATACGTGTAGGCACTTCCGGCAATTGGTATCATCGAGGCAAACTCGGCATAACAAAGTCCGGCAAAACAGCAACACACCGAGGCTATTACAAACGACAGTGCTATGGCTGGTCCTGCATTGTTGGCAGCCACCAAGCCTGTGATTGAGAACAAGCCGGCTCCCACAATGGTGCCGATTCCTATTGCTATGAGACTTGCCGGCCCAAGCACACGCTTGAGCGAGTTGTTACCTTGGGCGGAGGCTTCTTTCTGTAGCAGGTCTAATGGTTTGCGTATAAATAGTGACATGAAGAATTATTGTTTTTCTGATATTAGTTCGCGAGTTTGTTCCATCAATTCAAAGAGTTTGTCGGCCGTTTCGGCTCGGAGCATGGCAATGCGGTGTTCTCTAAAGTTTGCAATGCCTTTGAATAGGGGGGTTGCAGCCAAATGGCGTCTCACATGGAGAATGCCCCGATATTCATCGAGATGTTCAATGCTGGTTTTAACTTGCTGTTTGAGCACGTCGAGTTTCCAATCGGGCGACATGGGGGTGTGGTTGCTCTCTATCGTTTTACTTGTGTCGATTGGCGAGTCGGGGTGGAGGGCATCGTGTATCTCTTTGAAAATCCACGGACGACCAAACGACGCGCGTCCTATCATTATTGCGTCTACGCCATATTGCTCGAAAGCGTCAATGGCTTTTTGGGCGCAGTCAATGTCTCCATTGCCTATTATGGGAATGTGTATTTCCGGGTTTCGTTTCACTCTGCCTATGGGTTGCCAGTCGGCAGAACCGGTATACATCTGTGAACGAGTGCGTCCATGAATGGTGAGTGCTTTTATGCCTTGTTGTTGCAGGAGTGGGGCGAGTTGCTCTATTATTATGTTGTTGCAATCCCAGCCGAGGCGTGTCTTCACGGTGACAGGAATGCCTACTGCATCGGTCACGGCCTTCACAATGTCAATCATCAGCTCAACGTTTTGTAATAGGCCGGCTCCGGCTCCTTTTCCGGCAACTCTCTTCACAGGACAACCAAAGTTGAGGTCGATAATATCGGGTTTTGAACGGCTTTCCACGATTTTTGCTGCCTCGGCCATTGCCATAGGGTCTTTGCCATATATCTGGATTGCAACGGGGCGTTCCTCCTCGCAAACATTGAGTTTCAGGAGCGACTTGTTGACCATGCGCGTCAAAGCATCACACGAAACGAATTCCGAATAAACCATGTCGGCCCCCATCTGCTTGCACAAAAGGCGGAATCCGATGTCGGTGACATCTTCCATCGGAGCCAACAACACGGCTCTGTTGCAAAGAGTGATGTTTCCTATATTCATGATTTACAAGAATAGAATTTGACTACTTCATGCTGTTGAGCCACGAGCGAGCTTCTTCATCGCCCAGTTCGATTGCTCTCTCCAGATTTTTGCGTGCCTCAGTCTTGTTGCCAAGTTCTCCATAGGAAATGCCGGCCAACTTGTAGGAGTCGGGGTCGTTGGCATCTAGTTTTCTTGCTTGTGCGGCTGTCAGGATTGCTTCTTCGTAGTTGCCTGTGCGGGTTTCGATAAGTGCTTTCTCGATATAATAGACATATTCGTTGGGGTTAATGGCAATGGCTCGTTCGATGTCGGCCAAGGCCTGTGGGTAGAAATTAGACTTTATTTCGGCTTGTTCTTTGATATAGAAAAATTTGTCGTTAAGGTTTCTCAACCCCACTATATCTTGATAGTCCTGATAACCTACTACTGCCTCGCGATAAAAACCATAGCGGTCGTATTGTTGGGCTCGGTAGTAGACGTAGGGCGCGGCATCTTCCTTATAGGGCTTGATGAAACGCACCACGGCACTGTCGAGCAGAGCCAATATCACAGTAGAGTCGCCACCTGCCATTTGCAATGAGCGCGATTGGCAAAACAAGTTTTCCGATGAGCGGAAATTCGTCTTGTTTATTTTGTCATAGGTGTCGTAAGCCTCATGATATTTTTTTAAGGCATAGAGACATTTGCCTTGTTGCATGAGATAGATTGGCGTGGGCTGTAGTTCGTAGGCTTGTTTTATCTCTGCGAGCGCACGGTTGAGCGTCCAATCTTTGTAAGGGGAATACGATTTGTCTTGATTGAGATTATAAAGCATCACGCTCATGTTATAGTGAATGTCGGCCTTGTCGGTGCATTTGCCGAGAGCCTCATTATAGATTTGCTCAGCCTTGGAATATTGTTTGTTGCTTGCATAAAACAGTGCGCTTTGGTTGTAGCCGAAGGAGTTTTCCGGATATTTGGTGATGAAATCGTTGAGGCTCACGGCATACGATATGGTATCTTCAGAGTTTCGCGCAAAGAGATAGAGGTAGCTTGCGGCCTGTTTCTCATCGTCGGGCAGTTGTTTGGCTATATGTATGTTGTTAAGCGAGGGGTCGGCAGCCGACATGGTCGTGATTTTCAGCGCATCGAAAAACTCAATGCCTATGGCATACATGCTTCCGCCGTTGGCGGAGGCATTTTTTTGTATCACTCCTACAACTTTGTTGTCGGCAGTTAGCAGTGGAGTTCCTATGAGGCTTGTGTCTGCCGTGGCCGACAGTGTATAGTATGTGAGACCGCTGTATTCGTCGGCCTGTGTCACTTTTACTTCAGCAAGGGGCTTTTTCTTTTCTTGTTTGTTGTTTACTATATATGCTTTGTCGCCTATTGCCAGTTTTTTGTTTGCCAAAGAGAGGGGAGTGATGTCGGGGGTATTGGCAATGGTGAATTTTGCCACGTCATAGAGGTCGTTGGCTCCACTTATGCGCAGGGCAGTGTGAGTATTGTTTTTGGGGTCGGTCACCACGGCTTTTACTGCATTGCGCAACAAGGTGTAGGGCGAAACCACGGATAGAACGTTGCTCTCGTTGCTGCTGTCGGCGGCTACGATAAAACCGGTTGCCCTGCCCGTTGTTTGGTTGTTGATGTCGGTGGCAGTGATGCTTACAATCGGTAATTGAAATTTTTTGTCGCCTGCTCCATAAGACAAAGTGCAGACAAATGTTGCTATTAAAATAAGATTTAGTATTTTCATTGCTTAAGAAGGGTTTTTGCATTTGATATGGCTGCGTCGGTTATTATTTCGCCCGATAGCATTTTGGCTATTTCTCCGACTCTTTCTTCATTGTTGAGTTTCTCGATATGAGTATGGGTGGCATCTGTCGTGCTGTCTTTGTAGACTCTGTAGTGGTGTTGCCCCTTTGCGGCAATCTGCGGCTGGTGAGTAATACAAATCACTTGACGGTCGTGTTGTGTCATTTCGTTCATGAGAACAGCCATTTTTTCAGAAATCTTGCCGGAGACTCCCGTGTCTATCTCGTCAAAGATAATGGTAGGCAATTCTTTGTGGAATGACAGCAGGGCTTTCAACGACAACATCACGCGCGCCATTTCTCCGCCCGAGGCGATCTTTGAAAGATTGCGGGGTGGCATGTTTTTATTGCTGCTAAAAAGAAAACACACGTTGTCGTTTCCCCTTGGTGTGAAATCTTCGGTTTTGGATATTTCAACTTTAAAGACCACATCGGGCATTCCCAAAGAGCGAAGTTGAGAGGCAATGTATTCTTCCACGGAGAGAGCCGCTTTTTGTCGCGACAGCGAGATGCTTTCTGCTGCCTTTGTGACAAGCTTTCTGAGTTTGTCGCACTCTTGTCGCTTTTCTTCGATCAGTTCGTCACAGTTTGTGATATTGTCTATTTCTTTAGCGGTGGAATCCCTCAATTCAATCAGAGCGGCAACGCTCTCTGCGTGGAATTTCTTTTGCAGCGTATAGATTGTGCTAAGCCGATCGTTGACGAAATCGGCTCTTTCGGGGTCGAACTCTATATCGTTGAGTTTTGACGATAGTTCCGAACTGATGTCGTCCAACTCTATGTTGCAACTCTCAATGCGAGTGGCAAAGGGGGCTGCCTGTGGATATACGTTTGCTATTCGGTTGAGCGAAGAGTGAGCCGAACGCAGATTGTCGAGCAAGTCGTTAATGCTTTGGCTTGCGCCATAGAGAGCCTCTTTTATGCTTTCAGCATTGTTTAGCATGAGTTGCTCTTGCTCTAAATCCTCTTGCTCGTGTTCCACAAGGTTGGCAGCCGTGAGTTCTTTGTGGTGAAATTGCAGGCGGTCAAGGTCTTCCGCCCGGTTTTTGCTTTGTGTCTCTATTTCGCGGAGTTCTTTTTCGCTTTTGCGTAGCAAGGCATATTGTGTGGTATATTCGTTGAGCTCGGTTTCGTTGTTTGCCACTGAGTCTATTACATCGAGCAGAAAGAAACCGTTGTTGAGCAACAGGTTTTGGTGTTGTGAATGAATGTCAATGAGAAGCAAACTGAGGTCTTTCATGGTCGACAGAGCCACGGGAGTGTCGTTGATGAAAGCACGGCTTTTGCCGGCAGCGGTCAACTCGCGCCTTATGATACATTCGTCTCCGTCTGCGTCAAGGTCGTGGTCTTCAAGAAAAGCGGAGATGTCGGGGTTTGATATGGAAAATATCGCTTCGGCCACACAGCGTTTTGCCCCCGGACTTATTGCTGCCGTGTCGGCCCTGCCACCTAAAACTAAAGCCAGGGCACCAAGTAGAATACTCTTGCCAGCTCCTGTTTCTCCGGTGATTACAGAAAATCCCGACTCAAAATCAATGTCGAGATTGTCTATCAAAGCATAGTTTTGTATGTGAAGGTTTTTGAGCATGGGCTATTTGAGCATTTGTTTCCAATAGGCAGATTGAGATGCGTTTATTTTGGTGAGCAGTTCAAAGATGGGTTGTTTTTTGCTTTCGTTTTCCTGTCCCCGATAAATGCCAACAATCTCATCGCGTTTATACTCGCTGAACATCAGCGGCCAGCTGCTCATGGGCTTGTTTGAGCGAGCCTCTTTGAGCAGGTCGAAAGACTCGGTGATGGCGTTGCGGGCAAGGTCGGGGTTTTCGGTCATTTGGTCCATGCCCTCGCGGTGGTATTTATATTGCATTTGTCTGAAAGGCGAAAACTTCTCTTCAAGATAATCGTTGAGAATGCCAAATCGGTTGGTGGCATCGTCAAAGGCTTTCCAACCCTTCACGTTGAGCGTTTGCGAGTTGTTGACAATGGTCATGGCTTTTTCGAGCATTTCGGTGCCGCCAAGTGGCGACATCGTGTCCATGTCTATTCCGATTATTAGGTAGGCGTAATAGGCGAGCAGGGCAGTGAGCGAGTTTTCAATGTTCTCTTCGTTAAATTCGAGTTGGTCAAATTCGTGGAATGTGAAACTGAAATCTTTGTCTTTTTTGCTGAATGTCACAGTGTTGTAGGTAGAGCCATAGATGGGGCGCTGGGCGGTTATGTAGGCATCACACGTTGTCAAGCCGTTGTCGCTGCTATATTTGTTGATGATTATGTTAAAGCCACACCTTATGCGCTCGTTGTTGGCAAACTGCATGTTTGTCCACTTGCGTTCGTTGAGGAAAGTGGTGACCGACTGCTTCAGATTATCAAACACGGCCTTATTGGTTCCATCGAGGCGCGAGGTGTTAATCTCAACATTTGCGTTAAGTTCCTGAGCCGAAACAATGGTTGACGAACCAATTGTTGCAATCGTGAACAGTGTGCATATCATTATGTTGTGGAAATACTTTTTCATAATCATTCGTTTTGTGCCGCTTTTGTGTGGTAGGTCTCATTTTTGTTGCTCCCAAAGACTTGTGAGAGTGTTGACGATGTCGTTGGCAACCTCGTCTTTGTTCTTCAAGGGATAGTTGGTGGTTTCTCCCGAGCGGTTGATGATGGTTATTTTGTTTGTGTCCACGTTAAAGCCCGCTCCTTTGTCGCGCAAAGAGTTTAGTACGATGAAATCAAGGTTTTTCTTCAAGAGTTTTTGTTGGGCGTTGTGTTGTTCGTCGTTTGTTTCGAGCGCGAAGCCCACGAGTTTTTGTTTGTCGGTTTTTTGTTGGCCGAGTGTGGCGGCAATATCGTGGGTGGGTTGGAGTGTGATGACTTGTTCTCCTTTCTCGCGTTTTATTTTTGTGTCGGCTTTTTGCATGGGCGTAAAGTCGGCCACGGCTGCGCTGAGAATTGCTGCGTCACACAGGGCGAAGTTTTCAGTGGCGGCCAGATACATCTCTTGTGCGCTTTCAACCTTGATTAACTTCACGCGCGGGTGGTTGATTGTCAGTTGTGTAGGCCCGCTTATGAGAATCGTGTCGGCTCCTCTTTGCGCACATTGTCGCGCTATGGCATATCCCATTTTCCCGCTCGAATAGTTACCAATAAATCTTACGGGGTCTATTTTTTCGTATGTAGGGCCGGCGGTAATCATAATGGTTTTGTCGGCAAGCGTTTGGTCAGTGGTGAGAAACTGTTCTATTGTGCTAAAGATGTTTTCGGGTTCTTCCATGCGTCCTTTTCCAACGAGTTTGCTTGCGAGTTCGCCCGAGGTTGGCTCAATGATATGGTTACCATACGAACGCAGAGTCTCAAGGTTTTTCTGTGTGGCGGGGTGTCTGAACATATCAAGATCCATGGCGGGAGCCACAAAAACCGGTGCTTTCATCGAGAGATATGTTGTGATGAGCATATTGTCGGCAATGCCGTTGGCCATCTTGCCGATGGTAGAGGCAGTGGCCGGGGCAATCACCATTGCGTCGGCCCACAGTCCAAGGTCTACGTGACTATGCCAACTGCCATCGCGTTGGGCGAAAAACTCGCTTATCACGGGTTTGGAGGTGAGGGCAGAGAGGGTGACGGGAGTGATAAATTCCTTGCCGGCAGGCGTGATGACCACTTGCACTTCCGCTCCGGCTTTCACAAACAATCTTATGAGCGAGCAGGCTTTATATGCTGCAATGCTGCCGGTAATTCCCAATACAATATGTTTGCCTGTGAGTGTCATGATTGTTTTTCTCTTTGTTTGAATTGCAGATAGAGTTGTGTGAGTTTGTGTTTCGTGTCGTATGCAAAGTCGCCTTTCTGCATCCAATCATAGTATGAGGGATCTTGCTTGAAAACCTCATCGAGTAGCCGACCCTTGTATTTCCCGAAATTCACCACCACCCGGCCTTCTTCATCGTAGACCAATCGCGAAGCGAAGTCTACGGAGTTGCCTCGCTTGCTAAACTCAGCCAATGCAGCAACGTCGTTTTTCAGAATGTCGGGATATTTGTCGAGTTGTGCCTTGAGCACCTCGTAGGTGGCGGCCACGTCGGCCAGGGCCGAGTGTGCGCTCACTTCTTTGCCATCTACGTTGATGCCTGCCTCCAGGTCTTTGCCACAATAATATTTGTAGGCGGCCACAAGCGTGCGCGGTTCGAGTTTGTGATAAATGTTTTGCACGTCAATCAGTTTGCGCTTTGAGAGGTCGAGGTCGATACCTGCCCGGTGAAATTCTTCCACGAGCAGGGGAATGTCAAATTTATTTGAGTTGAAGCCGGCAAGGTCGCAACCCTCGAAAAATTGTTTCATGCTCTTGGCGACTTGCTTGAAGGTGGGCTCGTCTTTCACGTCGTCATCGGTGATGTGGTGCACGGCGGTGGCTTCGGGCGGAATGGGCATTTCGGGATTAAATCGTCGGCATTTGCATTCTTCCGTGCCATTGGGGAAAACCTTCGTGCAACTTATTTCCACTATACGGTCTCTCTGTATATTGGTGCCGGTTGTTTCAAGGTCGAAGAAAATTATGGGGTTGCTGAGGTTTAGTTTCATGTTGTGTTGACAATTAGTTGGTGATGAGCAGAGGCATGAGCAACATGAGTAGTTCGGTGTTTTCCTCTTGCTCAGAGGGCAAAATCAGTCCGGCGCGACTGGGGTCGGAGAGTTTAATTACTACTTCGTTGCTGTTTATGCGGTTGATAAGTTCATAGAGAAAGTCGCCTTGAAATCCCACTTTGAGATTTACTCCGTCGTATTGGCACACGATTTGTTCTTCTGCCGATTGGGCATAATTGTTGTTTTCGGCAGACAGGGTAATCTTGTCGTTGCCAAATTGCAGTTTCACGAGGCAAGTCGCCTTGTCGGCAATGGCAATGGCACGTTTCAGAGCCGAGAGAATGGAGAGGCGGTCTATTATGGCGGTGTTGTCGTTGTTTTGGGGAATCACCTTGCGATAGTTGGGGTAGGGGTCGGAGAGCAGACGGCAATACATGGTGAAAGTGCCGATGCTGAAAGAGGCGTTGCCCTCGGTGTTTGAACTGACGTTTATAACACCATCGGTTTTGTCAATCATCGAGCAGATGATATTGATAGGTTTGGGAAGAATCACGAAACTTGTTGTGAGATTGTTTTGTCCTTCACTTTTGATCAGCGTGCGCGACAGTTTGCGACCATCGCTTGCCACAACAGCAAATTCATCGGGAGTAATGTCGAAAAACACACCTTGCATTACCAGACGGGCCTTTTCGGTGGCGGTGGCAGCCATTGCGTTGCCCAAAGCGCGGCTTAACGCCTTTGAATTAACCGGAAAAGATGAAATTTCGCCCTCTATGTTTTTTAGTGCAGGAAAGTCGTCGGCACTTTCGCCCTGTATCACCAGATGACCGTTTTGAAAGTCAATGTTTATTTGCAGCGAAACAGTGTCGACATCGAGTGTCACGGGTTGCTCCGGCATAGTGCGGAGAATTTCAATCATGCGTTTCGACTCGATGGCAAACCTGCAGTCGCCCGATGAATCGGCAATAGGCATTGACGAAGTCAGCGTAATCTCGCGGTCGGTGCTTCTAAGATAGAGAGTGTCGTCTTTAATGTCAAAAAGCACGCACAATTCTATCGGTGTTACGTTTTTTGTGGGAACTACTTTGTCGAGTATTTGCAGTTGGTCAAGCAATTCTGCGCTGTTAAGTGTGTATCTCATAATTATATTGTTATTTTATTATCTTAAAGCACAAAGGTAATTATTTTTTTTGTTTTGTCGGTAAGACGGTAGGTTAAAATAGTGTTTTGGCAATGTTTATTTATATAATAAGGTAGAGAGTTTGTTTCTCAGGATCGTTTCGGTGTTGGGAATAAAAATAATTGGGTGTTTTTTGTTGGTAATAAAATAAAATGTCGTAATTTCGCTTTTACGAACAGAAACGTTGAAATTATGCAAATCGAATTAGAAGGAAAGATTATTAAAGCCTTGGAATTGCGCTCGGGATTGAGTGCGCGCACGGGCAATGAGTGGCGACGCCGTGACTATGTGTTGGAGACTCCCGGTCAATATCCGCGCAAATGTGTTTTTACGGTGGCTGACGGTAATATTGATTTATTTAATCTCACAGAGGGTAAAATGGTGAAGGTCACTCTCTCGGTTGATGCCCATGAGTATGAGGGTCGTTGGTTTAACGACTTCCGTGCCATCGGGGTGGCCGACCCTGTAGCTACACAAACAGTGGGCGGAGCAACGCCTGTTGGTACGACTGCACCCATCGGAGCACAGCCTCAAACACCTCCCTCAAATGCCGCACTGCCTTGGGAGTAGTGTGTTGTGAGAGATTGATAGCAAATATGATTTTTTGATTACTCTTAACAGACAATATCATGCCTACAATACAAGGAAAAATTATCGCGGCTCTCGAACCGCGCTCCGGTCAAAATGATCGTGGACCGTGGATGGTGCAGGAGTTTGTGCTCGAATCCTATGACCAATATCCGCGCAAGTGTTTGTTCTCGGTTTTTGGTGCCGATCGCTTGCAACAATATAATATTAAAGCGGGAGATGATCTCTCGGTTGACATCGACATAGATGCTCGCGAATACAATGGACGCTACTATAATTCGGTGCGTGCATGGAGGGTGACCCATATCCAGGCTCCTGTGGCGCAGGCTGCCATGTCGCCTGTGGCAAACCAACCGTTTGCAGTACCACAATCCGGTGTGGCTGTTGCTCCACCGCCTCCCATCGCTTCCGACCCTCTGGGTGGTGACACTGGCGAAGACTTGCCGTTCTAAACAAAGGAAAAGAAAAATAAAAATCCGGCCGATTGCGAGCCGGATTTTTTTGCTGTTGGGCAATGATATTTTGTTTCTGACAGACCACGATTTTATAGTTCGCTAACTTAGCGAACTAAAGCACCCTAACTTAGCGTGCTATAACACCCTAAGTTAAGAAACTATAGCACTCTAAATTAGGAAACTATAATTTTTACGATGTAAGTTGAAGGGAGAATATTGTCTTTGAAAATTAATTTCGCTCTAAAACTTCTCGCGTTATAATAATAAAGTACTAAACGGTGTGTCATAATAGCCAATATGCTGCATTGCTATCGTCTTCGGGCTTGGTCATGTATTTCAAGTACACTCCCTGCGTCCTCAGACTCAGTGCCTTGCATTTTGACTATTCTGACGCACCTTAGAGGGTGAAACCAAAATCTTAATTTTGACATATCCTCAGGCACAAATAAAAAGTTTTTGCGGACACTAAAAAATGGTAATATAAAAAAAGGGGAACATCGCACTCGATGTTCCCCTTTTTGTGTTGTATGCCCCTGTTATGAAAGTTTCTCGATGAGTTGTTGGGGAGAGAGTTGCATTTGTTCACCCGTTGTCATGTCTTTAAGGGAGACAAGTCCTGAGTTAATCTCGTTTTCACCAATCAGCGCGATATATGGCACTCCGATGGCGTTTGCATAGCTCATTTGTTTTTTCATCTTGGTGATGTCGGGATAGATTTCGGCGCTAATGCCGTGTTTGCGCAACATGGTGGCCGTTTTGAGGCAACAGGCAGCTTCTTTCTCTCCGAAGTTGATGAACAAGACCTTGGTGACAAGGGTGGTGTCGGTTGGATAGAGGTTGAGTTGGTTCAGCACGTCGTAGATGCGGTCGGCACCAAACGAGATACCCACACCGCTGAGACCGGGCATTCCGAATATGCCTGTGAGGTTGTCATATCGACCACCGCCGGTGATAGAGCCTATTTCTACATCGAGGGCTTTCACCTCAAATATGCAGCCGGTGTAGTAGTTGAGGCCGCGTGCGAGGGTGAGGTCTATGGTGACTGTGTTGTTGAGGTTAAGTGATTCGAGCGAGTCGATCACAAAACGAAGTTCCTCTACGCCCTTTTTGCCCGTTTCATCATTGGCAAGCAGGGTTGCCATTGTGTCGAGTTGCTGCGAATTGTTGCCCTCAATATTGAAAATGGGCATAAGTTTTTCGATGCCTTCGGGCGAGATGCCGCTTGTGGCAAGTTCTGCCTTCACGTTGTCGAGACCGATTTTGTCGAGTTTGTCTATGGCCGTGGCAATCTCAATCATTTTTTGCGGAAATCCGATGAGGTTGGCAAGGCCGGCGAGAATCTTGCGGTTGTTGATGTGAATGGCCACCCTTATGCCGAATTGGCTGAACACAGTGTCGACAATCTGCATTAGTTCAACCTCGTTGAGCAGCGAGTCAGACCCCACAATGTCGGCATCGCATTGGTAGAACTCTCTGTATCGTCCCTTTTGCGGACGGTCGGCACGCCACACGGGCTGTATCTGATAACGCTTGAACGGCATTTGCAATTCGTCGCGGTGTTGCACTACATAGCGTGCAAAGGGCACGGTGAGGTCATAGCGCAATCCTTTTTCGCACAGACGGGCAGCCAAGCGGCCTGTTGCACCGTCTTGCAGTTCTTCGGCTGTGATGCCTTTGAGGAAATCGCCCGAGTTGAGCACCTTAAATAATAGTTTGTCACCTTCTTCGCCATATTTGCCCATCAGCGTGGAGAGATTTTCCATGGCAGGTGTCTCTATCTGGTGGAAACCATAGAGGCTGTAGACGTGGCGAATTGTGTTGAAGATATAATTGCGTTTAGACATCTCGGTGGGCGAGAAGTCTCGTGTGCCTTTAGGTATGGATGGCTTATTCATTTGATGTTTGTTTTTTCTGTTTTTCTTTCTTTATAGATATGCCGATGGCAGCAAGAAGTCCTGCTATGAGCAATGCGATGGAGATATATGCCAAGGTCTCGGTGGTTTGTATGGAGGCTGGTTTATATTCCATGTGAATGTTGTGTTTGCCGGCAGGAATGTAGGCAGTGCGCAAGATATAGTTGGCTCTGCCCAATTCGAGGGGCTTGCCATCGAGGGTGGCAGTCCAGCCCGGGTAGTAGACTTCTGAGAATACGGCCACACCGCCGGTCGGTGAGTTTGATTGATAGTCGAGCGAGTTGGGCTCGTAGTGTGTGAGGCGGATGGTGCTTGTAGAGTCGTGAGCAATGTTTGTGGCGTTGTTGCCAAAGGTTGATTTGAAACTGTTGTCGACCACTGCCACGCGATGGAGGTCTTCGTCGTTTAGTGCGTCTATCTCGGCTCGGGCGTTGTCTACAAATTTCACTTGGTCTACAAACCATGCGTTGCCCATGGCAAAGGGGTTGTGGACGGCAAATGTCTCTTTTCCTTCTGCACTTAGGATAAAGTATTTGCAGTTAAGCATGTTTAGCACAGGAAAGAGACTGTCTCCCTTTATTGTGGTGAGATCGCCTTGGGAGGTGTTGTATGCTTTGACAACCTGTTGCATTTCGCTTGGTCTGCCACGGCCGGGGGTAGGCGATATGTAGTTGTCGATGATGTCTTGATAGCGTCCGAGTTTCACCGCACTATATCCGCCAATGCTTTTGTGGAAGTAGGAGGTTTCGTTTTCGTTGAATGTGTTGGTGGTGAAATTCAAGACACGGTAGTTGGGGTCGGGGTCTGCCAGAATTTGCTCATCGGCCGAGGTCTTGACAAACGAGTTGTGTATTTGGTCGGGCATTACAAACATATCGTCGTTGAGATAGCGTTTGTTGACAGCATACATATCAATGAGGCACAATAGGGAGATTGCCACCAACGTGGGTATTGCCTTGAGTTTGTTTTTTGCAAACAGCCACACAAAGGCTGCGCCAATGATAATGAAGAAGAAACTGCGCCATGCGTCGGCTGCGAAAATGGCTTTGCGCACCATGGTGAGGTCGGCAAGCAGTTCGGGATATTGTGCAAGCTGTTCTTGTTCGCGCAAAGAAGTGTAGGACGGAAAAATGCTCGGCACGAGGGCAAAGAGCAGCGCTATGCCGGCTGTAAGGGCGAGGGCTCCGTAGAATTTCCACATTTTGTGTCCCAAGGCTTCGCTTTTTTCTTTTAGGATTTTAGCGAGAGCCATGATGGCCAGCAACGGTATGGTGAACTCGGCAATTACGAGTATAGACGACACTGTGCGAAATTTATTGTAGAGTGGCACGTGGTCTATGCAGAATTGCGTGAACCCCATGAAGTTGTGACCCCATGAGAGCAGGATAGAAATCAAGGTGACGACAAGAAGTGCCCATTTCATCGGACCTTTCACCACAAACCAACTTAAAACAAACAAGAAGATGATGAATGCTCCGACATAGACAGGACCCGAAGTGCCCGGCTGGTCGCCCCAATACATTCCCATCACGTTGTAGTATTGGGTGTATTCTCCTTTTTCCATGGCAATTTCGCTGTTTGAGAGTGGCACCGAGGCTCCTCCTTTGGCGTTGGGGATAAGGAGAGTCCATGTCTCGTCAATGCCGTATGACCATTGGGTGATATATTCGGGCGAAAGACCGCTTTTGTGTGAACTGCCTTCGACAGCGAGGTCGCTGCGGCCACGCATGGTCTCTTTGCTGTATTGGTAGGTGTGGTAGAGGTTTGAGATATTGGTGCAAACGGCAATGAGTGCTGCCACGGCGATAATGGCGGTCGCTTTGAAAAAATGCGATAGTTGTTTCTTGCGATAGGCATCAATAAACCATGCCACTGCCATTGCAAACATCACCAAAAGGAAATAGTAGGTCATCTGCAAATGGTTTGACAAAATCTGGAACGAGAGAAACAGTGCCAACACGCAACCGCCCCACAGGTATCGACCTTTGTAGCACATCACCATGCCCGCTATGGTGGGTGGGATGAATGCCAAGGTGAGCAGTTTCCAGATGTGGCCTGCTCCGATTATGATGAAGTAATAAGACGAGAAAGCCCACGCTATTGCTCCAAGCACCGACAATAGTGGTTTGAAGCCAAACGAGCGCATCAGTATATAGAAACCCAGCAGCAGAATAAAGACATACATCACCACGGTGGGCAGTCCTAATTCATAGATGCTGCGCAATGCGCTAAGAGTGGTGCGCGAATCGTATGAGGGAGCCATTTGGTAGGTCGGCATTCCTGAGAAGAGGGAGTTGGTCCAGCGTGTTTCTTCGCCTGTGCGCTCGTGGTAGAGCGACAGTTCGTGATTGCTGCCTATGGCTCCGGTGTGGTCGGAGCCCGAAAGCACCATTCCTTCGCTCACGGGGGTGAGGAAATAGATAAATCCTATTGCCACAAAAAAGATAATGGCAGCGACATCGGGCCAGATTTTTTTGAATAGTTGCATTTTGAGAGTTGTGTTGTGGTTTGTTGACAATAGAATAGATCAATATCTGTAGTTGTCGGCTTTGAATGGGCCTTCGGGGCTGACACCGATATAGGCAGCCTGCTCGGGAGTGAGTTTGCTGAGGTGGGCACCGATGCGTTCGAGGTGGAGGCGTGCCACTTCTTCATCGAGTTTCTTTGGTAAGACATAGACTCCTTTTTCGTATTTATTTGTGAAGAGTTCGATCTGTGCCAAAGTTTGGTTTGTGAACGAGTTGCTCATCACGAAACTCGGGTGGCCGGTGGCGCAGCCGAGGTTCACGAGTCGTCCGTCGGCAAGCAGGGTGATGTGATGCCCGTCGGGGAAGAGGTAACTGTCTACTTGCGGTTTGATATTGGTGCGTTTTATGCCTTCTACCTGTTTGAGTTTTTCTACTTGAATTTCTGAGTCAAAGTGACCAATGTTGCACACAATGGCCTCGTCGGGCATTTGCTTCATGTGTTCTACGGTAATTACGTCGATGTTGCCCGTTGTGGTGACAAACACGTTGCCACGTGGGGCAGCCTCGTCCATGGTGACAACTTCATATCCCTCCATGGCTGCCTGAAGTGCACAGATGGGGTCAATTTCTGTCACCAAAACGCGTGCGCCATAACTCTTGAGGCTCTGGGCACAGCCTTTACCCACGTCACCATAGCCTGCCACAACAGCCACCTTGCCGGCCAGCATCACGTCGGTGGCACGTTTGATACCGTCGACCAGACTTTCGCGACAGCCATATAGGTTGTCAAACTTGCTCTTGGTGACGGAGTCGTTGACGTTGAAAGCGGGGAAGAGCAGTTCGCCCTTGGCTTGCATATTGTAGAGGCGATGAACACCGGTTGTGGTCTCTTCGCTTACTCCTTTGATGTTTGAGGCAAGCTCATGCCAATAGCGTGGTTTTTCGGCAAGCACTTTTTTGAGTATCAGTTTCAACTCGCGTTCGTCTTCGCTGCCTGAGGGTGTGTCGAGAACGGAGGGGTCGTCTTCGGCCTTCACTCCGAGGTGTATCATGAGAGTGGCATCGCCACCGTCGTCAACAATCATGTTGGGGTATTCAGAACCATAATTAAGTGCCTGGAGTGTACACCACCAATAGTCTGCGAGATTTTCGCCTTTCCATGCAAAGACAGGTGTGCCTCCGGTGGCAATGGCTGCTGCTGCATGGTCTTGGGTGGAATAGATGTTGCAGGAGCACCATCTCACTTCTGCACCCAGTGTCTTGAGTGTTTCTATCAGGAGGGCTGTCTGAATGGTCATGTGGAGCGACCCCATTATTCGTGCGCCTTTGAGTGGCTTTGTTTCACCATATTTTGCTCGCAGAGCCATGAGGCCCGGCATTTCGTGTTCGGCTATTCTCATTTCTTCACGACCAAATGCAGAGAGGTTTTGATCGGCAATTTTGTAGGGAAGATTGCTAAATACTGATTGTGTCATAATGATATGCTTAAATATTGTTATTTTTCATTTATTAAATAAGGTAAGCAAAGTTACTAATTAAATTTCGTTATTTATTCCTTTGGTTCGACTATTTAGCGTTGTGACTTGTCGACAGTTGTTTTTCAATGGGTTTTGGCTGCGTGGCATGACGAAATGATTTTGTGGCTTTTCAAAAGGTGGTATCCCTCGCGCACCCATAAGACAAGCGATGAGGCGATAATGATTATTGCCCAATCTTGGAGACTCAGGCTGCATACGTTGAAGAATTTTTGCAGTCCGGGAATTTCCACCATTGCTATCTGGCCGGCAAATATGATTGTGACGATGGTGAGCAGTCCTTTGCAACCTTTAAAGTGTAGTGCGCTGCGCCCGGTTTCGTATGCACGAGAGTTGAAGAGATAGAAGAAATGGGTCATTACAAAGATTGTGAACAAGAGGGTCAACTCGTAGGTCGTGACGTGATTTTTTTTGCCCAATGTTACAAAGAGGAGGTCTGTCATGCTGCGAATGTCGGAGTGTTGGAACACATAGAGCAAAGCCAATAGCAGCACGAAGAAAAATCCACCCACTCCCACAATGTTGATTATCATTGATTTGTTGAGAATAAAGGCGTGGCGGTTGCGCGGTTTTTCGAGCATCACACTTTGTGAGGGGGGCAGCGAGGCCAAAGCCATGGCGGCAAAGGTGTCCATTATGAGGTTTATCCATAGCATTTGGGTGACGGTGAGAGGCGACTCTGTGCCCATGAACGCGCCACACAACACGAGGAAGCAGGCCGTTACGTTTACGGTGAGTTGGAAGAGAATGAAACGCTGTATGTTTTTATAAAGTGAGCGTCCCCACATCACGGCCTTTCCTATGCTCGAAAATGAGTTGTCGATGATTGTGATGTCGGAGGCTTCTTTTGCCACCGATGTGCCATCGCCCATGGAGAGCCCCACGTGGGCGGCTTTGAGTGCCGGTGCGTCGTTGGTTCCGTCTCCGGTGACGGCCACCACATGGCTTTTCTCTTGCAAGGCTTCTACTAATCGTTTTTTGTCCATTGGCCGGGCGCGCGCGATTATTTTGATTTTTTCTACGCGCTCGGGCAGTTCTTGATCGGAAAGAGCCGCAAATTCGGTGCCCGAAATGATATTGTTTTCATTGTCACGGCTTGTCCAAAGTCCGATTTGTCGACCTATCTCCATGGCTGTGAGCGGAGTGTCGCCGGTGACAATCTTGATGTTTATTCCTGCATTAGTGCATTCTTTGATGGCTTCAGCCACATCGGCCCTGACGGGGTCTGATATGGCAGCGACACCGATGAAACAGATATTTTGCGAGTTGACGGTGTCGTTTTCAATGGGCGTTTCGTCGTCGTTGAGAATTTTGTATGCAAAGCCGAGTGTGCGCATGGCGTGGTGTTGGTATTCTTCCAATTGTTTGTAGACCTCGGCTTTGTCGGCAGGCGTTGTGTCTGACATCTCAAAAACAACCTCGGGTGCACCTTTTATATATAATATCTTTTTGCCGGGCATGGCTGTAGAATTGACAACGCTTGCCATATATTTGCGCTCGGTGGTGAAGGGCAGTTCTTCTATAATGGTTGTGTTGTTGCGTATTGTGCGGTAGTCGATACCGTTGTTTTTGAGCCATATAAGCAATGCTCCCTCAGTGGGGTTGCCCAACACTTGAGGGTTGTCGGCTTGGGTGAAGTCAATAGACGCAGTTGAGTTGACTGCTATGCCTTCGTATATAAGTTTGTGGGAAACAGTTGTGTTGAATATTTTCATGCTGTCTACTTTCATGCGGTTTTGAGTGAGAGTGCCGGTTTTGTCGGTGCAAATCACGGTGGTGGCTCCCATAGTCTCGCATGAGTGGAGTTTGCGCACGAGGTTGTTTGTTTTAAGCATTCTTCTCATCGAATAGGCCAGCGACAAGGTTATGGCCATTGGCAGCCCCTCGGGCACGGCCACAACTATTAGTGTGACGGCAATCATGAGTGTTTGCAATACGTATGCAATAAATGGTGCTGCATGTTGAAAGGAGTCGAATAAGTCTGTGCCGTAGGTCAGGAGATAAAGAATTATGCGACACACTATGATGACAAAAGCAAAGATGTAACTAAACCGTGAGATCCAGAAGCCGAGTCTGTCGAGTTGCTCATTGAAAGGGGTCTTTTTTCCATCGTCTATTTGTGATGCTACGAACACTTTGCCTTGCTCGGTTTTGTCGCCTACGGCAGTGACAATCATTCTGCCGTGTCCCTCCATCACTTTGGTGCCTTTCAATACATGATTGGTGGGGTAGGTTGCTTCGGGTTCAAAGTCTTCCTCTCGGCAACTTTTGAGGCAAATAGGTTCACCGGTGAGTGAGGACTCGTCGACTTGAAGTCGCACGGATTGCAATAGTTCACCATCGGCGGCAATTTCTTCACCCGTGTTAATCAAGACAAGGTCGCCCACAACGACATCGCGACGGGCTATGTGCGTCACATTTCCATTGCGCACTACCTCAACCGGTTCGTCGTCGTTTACTCGGTTGAGTATGTCGAATTCCTTGCCGGCCTTATATTCAAAATAAAATGCCAACCCTGTGGCCAATAAAATTGCAACAAAAATACCGACAGGTTCAAAAAAGACTTCTATGCTTTTGTCGAGACCTGAATATTCATAGATAGATATGCAAATCGACAGTATGCCCGCTATCAGCAGAATAACTATCAGTGGGTCACGGAATTTCTCTAAGAATTGTTTCCATACGGGGGTCTTTGCAGGTGGAGTTAGAACGTTGCGGCCGTGCTTGCTGCGACTTTCTGCGACTTGGGCATCGTTAAGTCCCTTAAAACTAAACTCTTGTTTCATCTTCTCCGTGTTTTGAGGTGGCAAAATTACTTCTTTTGATATTTATATCCAAACAAACAATGTTATAAACAATTAAATGAATTATGGCTTGGGCTGAAAATGCGTGGAGGAGGGAGAAGTGTCTTTCGACTTGTTAATTGAAGTTGATAAATAAACAAATATCATAGAATAATAGAGCATATTCATCTTATTTAAGGAAAACATTGGGGCAGACATACATTTTTCCTTTTATTTAACAGTTTTGTAACAATTTTGTAATAACTTTGCGAGCGAATTTTAACGAATATATTTCAATGGACACAATTGTAAACATTTTTTCGCTGTTGGGCTCTCTCGGCCTTTTTCTTTATGGAATGAAGATAATGAGTGAAGGTCTTGAGAAGTTTGCAGGCGACAGGCTGCGCAATATCTTGGCCGCAATGACAAAAAATCGTGTAATGGGAGTTCTTACGGGTATATCCGTGACGGCTTTGATACAGTCTTCATCGGCAACCACCGTGATGGTAATTTCTTTTGTCAACGCGGGATTGATGACTTTGGTGCAGGCTATCGGCGTGATAATGGGTGCCAACGTCGGCACAACGGTGACGGCGTGGATAATCTCGGCCATTGGTTTCAAGGTGAATATCGCGGCTTTTGCCCTGCCGTTGCTTGCCATTGGAATACCGTTGATTTTCAGCAACAATTCTCAACGCAAGTCGATTGGAGAATTTGTCTTTGGCTTTTCTTTCCTTTTCATGGGCCTCAGTTTCCTTCAGGAGTCGGCCAATAATCTGGATGTGGGTTCTGCTGTTGCACTGATGCTCTCAAAGGTGGCTGACGGTGGTTTCTTCACCATATTATTGTTTGTGATTGTAGGTGCGTTGGTCACAATGCTTGTGCAGGCTTCGGCGGCAACAATGGCCATCACGCTCATGTTGTTTGATATGCATATAGAGGGCTTTGGGCTCGAACAGGCAGCTGCGCTCGCGATGGGTCAGAACATTGGTACGACAATCACTGCATTTATTGCTTCGCTCACGGCAAACACACAAGCGCGACGGGCAGCCTTGGCCCACATGTTTTTCAATGTGTTTGGTGTGATTGTGGTGTTGTTGATATTCTATCCTTTCTGCAACGGTATCAAGTGGTTTGTGGAGAATGTAATGATGTCCGGTTCCAACGAGATGTTTCAGTTGTCGGCATTCCACACAGCGTTTAATGTGTTCAACACGCTGTTGCTTATAGGCTTTGTGAAGCAGATAGAGCAGTTTGTCTGCAAAGTGTTGCCTCAGAAAGAGGAGAAAGAAGAACCGCGCTTGCGTTATATCACGGGTGGCTTGCTCTCAACTGCCGAGTTGTCTATATGGCAGGCTCGCAATGAGGTTAGTCTGATGGCCGAGCGTTGTCACCGAATGTTGGATATGGTCAGAACTGCCCTTAATACTGAGAAAGACAGTGATTTTGAAAAAATATATAAGCGCATTGAGCATTACGAGCAAATCACCGACAATATGGAGAGTGAGATTGCCGAATATTTGCGCAAAGTGACGGAGGGTCGTCTTTCAGCATTCTCTAAAAAACATATTGCTCACATGTTGCGCGAGGTTGACGAACTTGAGTCGGTCGGTGACTCCATGTATCATCTTGCACGCACATTATCGCGCAAGAGACAACATGAACCTGCTCCGTTTACCAAAGAACAGATAGAACATATGGAGGAGATGATGAACTATACAGACCAAGCTCTCACGAAAATGTACCACAACTTATGTGACAACAGCAAAGCATTGCTTGATCTGAGTCAATCTTATTATGTAGAAAACAAACTTAACGAGTTGCGCTCTAAGTGCCGCGAAGAAAATCTCGAAGCAATAAATTCGGGAGCATACGGCTATCGCCTTGGCACATTCTTTAATGATTTTATTGCAGAGTGTGAAAGAATTGGCGACCATGTGGTCAATGTCGTGCAGGCAGAAAACAGTGCACGTCAGCCGATAGAAGAATAAGGGAGTGGGAGAGAGTTAGTCGTCATCGTCGTCGTCCCATTCGTCTTCGAAGTCATCGTCTTCGAAGTCGTCATCAAAATATGTCCAATCTTCTATTTCTTCTCCGATATGGCTGTGTGATGTCCGGTAGTCTTTGGTGAGTAAAAATCTTCCAACTTCTTGATCTAAAAATCTGTGAGTAGCGTTCATTGTGTTGGTGATTAACTCAGACATGCTGCTATAAATACAATTAGGATAATAATGCCTATGATTCTGCATTTGTTGTAGAGACGTTTGATTTCTTGTGCTTGCTGTGTGTCCATAGTTTTCATTTCTTATAATTCACATTGCAAAATTAGTTGCGCAAAATTACAAAGCCACTACAATGTTGTTACGATTGCGTCAAATTAAATAGATGGTTCTTTAAAAAAGAAAAAGGAGTTGCGACAAATGAAAAGTCGCAACTCCTTTTTTATTGTATTATAAAGCCTTATGTTACTTTGTTTTTTCCTCAACCCATTTACGAGCATTTACAAAGGCCTCTATCCATGGGGTAACGTCGTCTTGCAGGCGTTCCTTGGGATATGTACCGCATTGCCAGGGGAAGAATGCACGTTCGGGGTGGGGCATCATGGCGAGATGACGACCGTCGGGCGAACAAATTCCCGCGGTGGTATAGTCTGACCCATTGGGGTTGGCGGGATAGCCGTCGTAACTGTATTTCAACACAATATTATATTTTTCTTCGGGATAAGGCAGGCTGAAACGACCTTCACCGTGAGCAACCCAAACACCGAGTTTGTTGCCACTCAATGAACCCAACATCACGCTGCGGTTGGTCTGAACGGTGACACCGACATATCCGCTTTCAAACTTGTGGCTCACGTTGTGGAGCATTTTGCTGCTGTTTTCCAATTCGGGATTAACAAGTCCGAGTTCTACCATCAATTGGCAACCGTTGCACACACCGAGCGACAGAGTGTCTTGGCGGGCATAGAAGCGGTCGAGGGCGGCTTTAGCGCGTGGATTATATAGGAATGCGCCGGCCCAGCCCTTTGCCGAGCCAAGTACGTCTGAATTTGAGAAACCTCCACAGAACACAATCATGTTTATGTCGTCCAGAGTTTCGCGGCCGGTGATAAGGTCGGTCATCATCACGTCTTTAACATCAAAACCTGCAAGATGAAGAACGTATGCCATTTCGCGCTCGCCGTTGGTGCCTTTTTCTCTTATAATGGCAGCCTTGACACCACTTTTTTCTCTGCGGTCGGGCGAGATGCCATATTGGCTGAATTTGCCGGAAAAATCGTTGTTGTATGCAAATTCTACAGGTTGCAGTTTGTAGTTGGTGAAGCGTTGGTCTGCCTGTCCGTTGAAACTTTGTTTCGTGTCGAGCAAATAAGAGGTGTGATACCACACATCGCGCAGATAGTCTATGCCGAATTGATGTGTGATGTTGTCTTTGCTTAGCAATATATGTCGTTCGTCACAAGGTTTGCCGAGTTTCACAAATGCAACCCCTGCTTCGTCGAGGATTTTCTTAAACGCAGTTTTGTTAGCATCGGCAATTTGCACCACAACACCCGGATTTTCTGCAAACAATATTTTGACAAGGTCATCTTCCTTAAATCCGTCTGCGTTGATTTCCATACCGCCTTCGGTGTTTGCAAAACACATTTCGAGCAGTGTGGTGATGAGACCACCGGCAGAAATATCGTGGCCGGCCATTATGAGACCATCTGTCACAAGTTGTTGCACGGCGTTGAATGCGCTTTTGAAATAGTCGGGATTTTTGCAGGTGGGAACGTCGCTACCCACACGACCGAGACTTTGGGCAAAGGCCGAACCACCGAGGCGCAGTTTGTCGAAACTGAAGTCTATGTGGTAGAGTGTAGACTTTGTTTCGTTAACCACAACGGGCGACACTACTTTGCGAATGTCGCTCACCTGGCCTCCGGCACTTACTATCACCGTGCCCGGAGAGATTACCTTTTCTCCGTTGGGGTATTGCTGGGAGAGCGAAAGAGAGTCTTTGCCGGTGGGCACATTGATGTTAAGTTGGCAGCAGAAGTCGCTCAATGCCTCAACAGCTTTATAGAGACGGGCATCCTCGCCTTTTTGCGAGCGACAGGGCCACATCCAGTTGGCAGAGAGCGATACACTGTCGAGGCCCTCCTCAAGGGGAGCCCACACGATATTGGTGAGGGCTTCAGAAACAGACAAAACAGACCCGGCTTCGGGACTTGCCAAACCTGCCTGAGGTGCATGGCCAATAGCGGTGGCAATACCTTTTTTGCCCCTATAGTCTAATGCCACCACTCCGCAGTCGCTCAATGGCAATTGCAATTCGCCCTGACATTGTTGGCGAGCCACCTTGCCCGTCACGGAGCGGTCTACCTTGTTGGTGAGCCAGTCTTTGCAGGCCACGCTCTCCATCTGCAACATTTGTGTGAGATATTCGGAGATATTGCTCTCTTCGTATTGAGGGTTTTCATATTTGCGCTCAACGGTTTCGTCTACCATCACGGTTTTGGGCGAGTGGCCAAACATTTGTGCAACATCAAGGTCGAAAGGCTTTACCCCGTCGGCTTGTATGAAAGAGAAGTGTGCGTCGCCCGTGGTCTCGCCAACTACATACATAGGGGCACGCTCGCGCTCGGCAATTTGTTTCACATGGTCGATATGTTTTTCGTCGATGAGCAGTCCCATGCGTTCTTGGCTTTCGTTGGCAATAATCTCCTTGGCTGACAAGGTCTTGTCACCGATTGGCAGTTTTGACATATCGATTTGACCGCCACATTCTTCTACAAGTTCAGAGAGACAATTCACGTGACCTGCCGAGCCGTGGTCGTGAATGGAGACAACAGGGTTCACATCTTCTTCGCAAAGAGCGCGAATAAGGTTATAGTCTCTTTTTTGCATTTCAGGGTTGGCGCGTTGCACGGCGTTGAGCTCAATACCGTTGGAGTAGCGACCCGTGTCGACTGAAGAGACAGAACCACCGCCAAGGCCAATGCGATAGTTATCGCCACCAACCACAACAACCTTGTTGCCTTTTTGAGGCTGTTTCTTGAGGCAGTCGCGCTTTGTGCCATAACCCACTCCACCGGCAAGCATTATCACTTTGTCGTAGGCATATTTCTCACCGTTTTCATGGTGCTCAAACGTTAATACAGAACCGGTGATGAGCGGTTGTCCGAATTTGTTGCCAAAGTCGCTGGCTCCGTTGGAGGCCTTGATAAGAATTTGTTCAGGACTTTGATAGAGCCATTTTCTCACGGGCAGTATCGTTTCCCACGACCTCTCGCCATCGAGACGGCTATATGCTGTCATGTAGACGGCTGTGCCGGCAATAGGCCACGAACCCACACCGCCTCCCATGCGGTCGCGTATCTCGCCACCGGTGCCGGTCGAGGCTCCGTTAAAGGGTTCGACCGTGGTTGGGAAATTGTGGGTCTCAGCCTTTAAGGAAATCACGCTTTCGATGTCTTTAATAACAAAATAGTCGCTTGTGCTTTGGTCGTGTGGGGCAAACTGCTCTATGATGGGACCTTGCGAAAAAGCGACGTTGTCTTTATATGCAGAAAGGATATGGTGAGGATTTTCCTGCGTCGTCTTCTTGATCATGGCAAAGAGCGATGAGGGCATTTCTTTGCCGTCTATTATGAATGTTCCGCCAAAAATTTTGTGACGGCAGTGCTCAGAATTTATCTGGGCAAATCCAAACACTTCAGAGTCGGTCAACTTGCGCCCGAGTTGCCCCTCGACTTTATGGAGATATTCTATTTCTTCGGGTGAAAGGGCAAGACCTTCTTCCTCGTTGTATTCTTCGATGTTTTCGATTATTTTGATGGGCGCGGGCTTGATGTTGATGTCAAAGATTTTGCCGTCAAGTTTCTTATACAGACGTTGTAGCATGGGGTCGTGGTCGGCCTCTGCGTTGTCAACGGGAAAATACTCTTCTATGCGCTCCACTCCGTTGATGTTCATGTTTTGGGTGATTTCAACGGCGTTTGTGCTCCACGGAGTGACCATCTCCCTGCGCGGACCGATAAAAAAACCTTCCACCACATCGCTCTCTATCGGCTTTGCATTGCCAAACAACCAACATAGAGCGTCAGAATTTTCTTTGGACAGAGTTTCTTTTACTTCTACAGCGATTACGCTGCCTGTCGGGGTCTTAAAAAACTGTATCATATTTAACTGTTAAATGTTTTCGTGACAAAACGAGTGTTTGTTTATCTATATTGCAAAGTTACAACTTTTCACAACACCGACAAACGTGTAATTATATTATTTTTGGTTTTCGTCTAAATATGTGGCAGAACTTTGATTGCTTGACTTGTTGTGGCTTGGGATTGTGGAGAATTACTCTCTTTAAACTTGGAGAAGAGAAAAAATAGCAATAATTTTGCATAAAAATAAATTAAGCGTTGAAATGTCTAACAAGGTAGTAAATAGTTTTTGTTTGTTTCTGCTGTTGCCGGTCTATGCTCTTTCTGTCTTTGGGCAGGTCGACACAACTTTGGCTCGAAAGCAGCTAAAGGAAGTGGTCGTGAAGAAAAGGCAGAGTGGAAACCTTCTTAAGTCTGCGACACCGCGACAGAATGTTTCTCACGATGAAATGGAGCAAATTGGCGCAATCAACGTGAGCGAGGCTATAAAACACATGGCTGGAGTGACCTTGCGCGACTATGGTGGCGCGGGTGGAATGAAGACGGTGAGCATTCGTGGACTTGGGGCGCAATTCACTGCTGTCAATTATGACGGAGTGGCTGTGAGCGACATTCAAAACGGTCAGATTGATTTGCAAAGATACACTCTCAGCGGCATTGGCAACGTGTCGCTGCAAATAGGTGATGGAACCGATATTTTTTCGTCTGCGCGCAATGCGGCCCTCCCTTCCTTGATAGAAATCAATACGTCTTTACCGACCGACCAAAATCCACATCTTCTTGCCCAAACAACTATTGGCGCGTGGGGCTACACGGCTCCGTCTGTGAAGTTTGACAAATCTTTTGGAAAACTGTCACTCTCATTGGTGGCAGACTATGTTTATGCCGAAAACGACTATCCCTTTACGGTCTATAATGTTTCCGAGCGCATTCACAAGCGCCGCGTTCACTCTTTGATGAATCAAGGGCATGGCGAGGCAACGCTTGGTTATCGTTTCAACGACAGCCATTATCTCTCGTTGAAAGCATACTATTATGACAACGACCGTCAATTGCCGGGCATAGTGAGATACTATACTTCTGAGAGCGAGCAAAACCTAAGGGAACGCAACGCTTTTTCGCAGTTGCAGTATAGGGGCAGACTGTCGCGCAAGGTGAGTCTCAAGAGCGCGGCCAAATGGAATTGGGCTTCGTCTGACTATAAGGATTTGCTCTATACAAATCGCATTATGGACGCTCGCTATTTCCAACGAGAGGGTTATCTCACAAATGCGTTGCTATGGTCTCCCTTGCGCGACATTTCTTTGTCGGCGGCATCTGACTATATTTATAATTCGCTCAACAGCCGTTCTAAGACATCGGTTAATCAGCGTCCTGTGCGCAACACGTTTCTCAATACTGTTTCTGCTCGCTGGAACCGCGACAATTTGTCGGCGAGTGTGAGGTTGCTTCACTCTGTCTACCTTAATGATACACACATTGGAGAAAGTGGGCGCAATTATCGTCGTTTTACTCCTTCGGCAGCATTGTCTTTCAAGCCCACGCGAGAAATAAATGTGAGAATGTCATGGAAGAAGATTTTCAGAATGCCATCGTTTAGCGACCTCTATTATTATCATTTGGGCACAAAAGATCTTAAACCGGAGCAAACCACGCAATATAATGTCGGTGTAACACTAAATCATCGCTTTTCACCGCGGTTTGAGGCAGAGGCTACGGTCGATGGCTATCTAAACAAGGTGAGAGACAAGATTGTCTCTGTTCCTGTCAATTTATTTGTGTGGCAGAATATCAACGCCGCCAAGGTGACGGTGAAAGGACTTGATTTCACTGCTGCGATGAGATATGCCGTCAATAGACATCACAGCGTTAAGCTTAGGGGTCACTATTCTTTCCAACAAGCAGTAGACCGTTCGAGTGTCGGCTCTGCGTCATACGACAAGCAGATTGCTTATATGCCTCGCCATACTTTCAGCTTTGTTGCTACATGGGAAAATCCATGGGTTGGACTTTCTGTTGATGCCGATGGTCAAAGCCGACGTTGGGCAACCAATTCCCATGCTGTCGATACAGACATAAGCGGATATGCAGAGTTTGGCGCAACTCTGTTTCGCAAGTTTTCTCTCGGCAATCGACAAACTTTAAATGTGTCGTTCTCTCTTACCAATATCTTTAATAAGCAATACGAAGTAGTGGCCCACTATCCAATGCCAGGTCGCGGGTGGCGAACTTCACTTTCGTATTCTTTTTAGTTTAGGTGGAAATTTATATAACTCAACTTTAATGACATTAAAAGGATTTGTTTTGTTTTTAAGACGTAACGCAGAAAAATCGACTTATTTGTGTCTCTTTCAAAAATAAATACATACTTTTGCAGTCGCAAAGGTACTCCGTTGGGAGTTTAACAGGGAATTCGGTTAGAATCCGAAGCAGTACTCGCTGCTGTATGTTCCATTGTGTGAGGTGCATAGAAAGCCACTGACTGCAAGCACGGCTTGCAATGGTTGGGAAGGCGCACCGAGCGGGACGAGCCAGAAGACCTGCCTTTTGCCTCGACAATTTTGAAGTCTGCGAGTGTCGGACGGATAAAAACAAATGCTTGTAAAGCAAGTCGCGCTTTCGTCAACGGTGGGGACGGAAGAGTTTCTCGTGTGTTTTAACAAAAAACACGCGGGCGACGTGGTATGATTATATACATAATGTAATAACGTAATATTATCAAAAACAAAAACATCATGAAAAATCTTTGGAAATTTGCGCTGCTCTTTGCCGGCGCACTCACTTTCACCGCTTGTAGCGACGAAGACAAAAATCCCAATCCTGACCCTGACCCCGTTGTGACAGTCACCGGTGTCTATGTACTCAGCGAAGGCAATTATAACAACAACATTGCCGGAGACCTTACACTTTATAATCCCGAGACAAAAGAAGTCTCAAACGGTTTGTTCAAATCAGTGAACGAACGTGCATTGAGTGGCACGTCAAACGACGGTGTTGTCTATGGCTCTAAACTTTATATTGCCAACACCGATGAGAATATCATAGAAGTGTGTGACGCAAAAACAGCTCGTTCCATCGGAAAAATCAATCTTAATGGTGCACGTTGCATTGAGCCTTACGACGGCAAAATCTATGTCACCTCATTTACCGGCGCAAAGGTGGCTAAGATAGACACCACGTCGCTTGCTGTTGAGGCAACGGCAGAGGTTGGTGACAATCCCGAGGGGCTCGTCATTGCCAACAACAAACTCTATGTGGCTAATTCCGGTTACGGCATGGGTAACACGGTTACAAAAATCAATCTCGCTAATTTTGAGGTTGAGGCAACCCTCACCGTTCCTACCAATCCTGTAGACTTGTTTGCCGAAGGAAATGAACTTTTCTTGCTTTCATCGGGCAAATACAAGGCAGACTATAGCGGCTATGAAGAAAATCCTGCCATCTATGCGATGACTGCCGATGGAGTTACAACCAAGATCTGCGATGCTACCATTGCTGCTATCGGAGGTGGAAAAATCTATCTTGTCGACAACAATTATTATTCCACCACCGGCATTGGCTATCAGGTTTATGACATTGCCACAAAGCAGGTTGGTGCCTGGGAACTTGAAGAAAAACCGTTCTCGCCCTATGCCATAGGCGTTAATCCCTCAAACGGTGATATATATGTCACATCACACAATTCTATTGATTATGGAACCGGCGTTCTTTATCCTGATTATAGTGGCAACGGCTATACCTTGCGTTTCGATAAAGACAACAAGAAACTCGATCGCTTCAATATTGGAGTGAATGCCGGCACTGTAATATTTTTCTAAAAACTCTTGATTGCCTATAAAGATGTTACTGAGACTGACACATATTGCTTTTGTTGCGGTGTTGCTTGCTGCCCTTGTTTCGTGTGAAAACAATTCTGCGATAAAACGCAAGGGTGGCGATACGCTCGACATACAATATTCCCGATTGCTCACCATTGAGCGTTGCGAGGGTTATAAACTCGTGACGGTGGCCGATCCCTGGAAAGAAAACGCTGTGCTTCATCGCTATGCTCTTGTCGAAAGAAATAGCGCAATTCCATCGGGACTTGACGCAGATGTCACGGTTTTGAGAGTGCCGCTCAAAAAAATATGTGTCAGCACCTCGGTGCATGTGAATGTCTTCAAACAACTCAATGCGCTTGAGAATGTTGCTTCTGTCTGCGACACGGAATATATATTGGATAGTCTCGTGCTCGCTCGTGTGAAAAATGGCATTATTGGCAATGCGGGCAGCAGCATGAACCCCAACATAGAACAAATAATTGCCTTCGATACCGATGCTTTGCTCATGTCTCCTTTCAAGGGTACGAGTTATGGCTTGCTCGAGAAAACGGGCTTGCCTATCGTGGAGTGTGCTGACTATATGGAGACATCGGCGCTGGGCAGGGCCGAATGGATAAAGTTTTATGGTATGCTTGTGGGCAAAGAAAGCCAATCCATCGAGTATTTTAATGGAGTGAGAGACCGTTATCTGAAACTCAAGACTGCTGCTGCAAAGGCTGCCCAACGGCCACGTTTGCTTGTCGATATGCTCAATGGCTCTACTTGGTTTCAGCCCGGTGGCAACAGCATCTATGGGGCGATGTTCAGAGATGCGGCGGCCGACTATTCCATGGGGTGCAAAGATGTGAGTGGCACTCAGGCCTTGTCGCTGGAAAGCGTGATGAAGCAATCGCTCGATGCCGACGTGTGGCTTATCAAATATGGTCGCACACAAGACTATACCTATCATTCGCTGGCAGGGCAAAACAAGGCTTACACTCGCTTTAAGGCATATAAGACACACAAAATATTTGCTTGCAACACATTCAAGACTGCCTATTACGATGAGGTTCCATTTCGTCCCGACCTTTTGTTGGCCGATCTTGTAGAGATATTCCACCCCGGCCTGCTGCCCAATCATAAACTCAACTATTATTTACCACTCGATTGACTAAAAACACCATGAGACAGACTTCTTTGCTGATTACCGTTTCTCTCTTTTTGTTGTTTATTCTTGTTTTCCTAAACTTATTTAGCGGTTCGGTGTCTTTTTCGATGGCCGATGTCGTGGCTGCCCTTACGGGTGGTGAAACGAGCGACACGGTGAGGTTTATCGTTGTGGAGTCGCGTCTGCCCCAGGCGGTCACGGCAATGTTGAGTGGGGCGGCATTGGCCGTGAGCGGACTGATGATGCAGACCGTGTTTCAAAATCCGTTGGCAGACCCCTCGATTTTGGGTGTCAACAGTGGGGCGAGCCTTGGTGTGGCTGTTGTGATGTTGCTTTTGGGAGGTAGTGTGTTAACCGCCGGCAGTGTGGCCGGTGGTTTTTTGCTTATTGTGCTGGCGGCTTTTTCCGGGGCGTTGCTCATAATAGTTTTGTTGTTGGTGTTTGCCAATCATGTGAGGAGCAACACCACGTTGCTGATTGTCGGCATAATGGTGAGTTATGTCACCTCGTCGGCCATTTCGTTGCTCAACTACTATGCCACCGAACAAGGGGTGCACAGTTATGTGATGTGGGGCTTAGGCAATTTTGGGGGTGTAAATCTCAAGGTGCTTCCATATTTCTCTGTTGTTGTGGTGGGTTGCATAGTGTTGGGTGTTTCGCTTATAAAACCGTTGAATGCCCTTTTGCTCGGCAATCGTTATGCTGAAAATCTTGGTGTTGACGTAAGGCGCACTCGCTCGTTGATGTTGTTTGTAACCGGCATGGTTTCGGCTGTTGTCACGGCGTTTTGCGGTCCGGTTTCGTTTGTGGGACTTGCCGTGCCTCATATTGCACGTTTGTTGAGTCGGTCGGCCAATCATCTTGTTCTTGTGCCGCTCACATTGTTGATTGGTGCCGATTTGGGCTTGGCTTGCAACCGCATTTGCTCTTTGCCGTCAGATGGCACTCTGATTCCTCTCAACGTGATAACACCCTTGTTTGGAGTGCCGGTGATACTCTATGTCTTGTTGCGGCGCAGATAGGCCGAAACAGACAACAACGGTCGACTTTTTGCTGCTGAAAGATAGAAAATTGTATTAAAATTTCATTCAATCAAATAAAAAAGATTATCTTTGCGACAGAGACGCGAAAATAGGCTGCATCTCGGCAGAGAAATCGGTAAACCGTTTCTCTGCGCTCGATTTGCACTATCTTTGCGAACAAAGACGCGAAAATAGGCTTATGCCGACATAGACGGATAATTATCTTAAAACATATAAATATTATGAAACCAACACTTTTTCTTCTCGCAGCAGGAATGGGCAGTCGATATGGTGGTCTCAAACAGTTAGACACCCTCGGCCCTCATGGTGAAACCATCATGGACTATTCTATCTATGATGCAATCAAGGCCGGATTTGGCAAAATAGTATGGGTAATTCGCAAGGATTTTGAGGAGCAGTTCCGCAAACAGGTGCTTGCCAAGTATGAAGGTCATGTTCCCTGTGAACTTTGTTTTCAGGCTCTCGACGCACTGCCCGAGGGCTTTACCGTGCCCGAAGGACGCCAAAAACCCTGGGGAACCAATCATGCTGTGATGATGGGCAAGGATGTTGTTAAAGAACCGTTTGCTGTGCTCAACTGCGACGACTTCTACGACAGAGATGCTTTTATGGTTTTGGGAAAATTCCTCAGCGAATTGCCCGAGGGTAGCACCGGCAAATATGCCATGGTGGGTTTCCGTGTAGACAACACTTTGAGCGACAGTGGAACAGTGAGCCGTGGTATTTGCGAATACGACCCTGCAACACACCACCTCACCTCGGTTGTGGAACGCACCAAAATTGAACGCCACGATGGCATCGTGCAATATCTTGATGAAGAGGGCAACTGGGTAAGCATTCCCGACACCACTCCTGTCAGCATGAATTTCTGGGGTTTCACTCCCGACTATTTCCAACACAGCGAGGAATATTTCAAGGTTTTCCTTTCCGATCCCAAAAATCAGGAAAATCTCAAGAGCGAATTTTTCATTCCTCTTATGGTTGACCACCTCATCAAAACCGGCAAGGCAACTTGTGAAGTGCTCGACACCACTTCAAAGTGGTTTGGCGTGACATATCCCGAAGACCGTCCGGGCGTGGTTGAGAAATTTGCCAAACTTGCCGAGATTGGTCAATATCCCGAAAAGATGTTCTAATTTTTTTTCATGTAATTATAAGGGTCTGTTGCTCCTATAGGGGTGGCAGGCCCTTTTTTTGGGGAAAAATGTCGCAGAATTTTATAGTTCTCTAACTTAGCGAACTAAAGCACCCTAAGTTAGCGTGCTATAACACCTTAAACTAAGAAACTATAGCACCCTAATTTAGGGAACTATAATTCTCTTTTAAAAAAACGACCAAAAGGTCGTTTTTTTGGGGTGTATGCTCTTGGAAGAAAGGGATTATCTGCTTGTGAGATGAAAGAAGCGGTTAATTTTGTTGGCAATGCTCGTGTCAAGATTGTCGATAAATGTTTCTAAAATCTTTACTTTGCCATCAATGGGCACAATGTCGTAGTCAGCAAGTTCTGCAGGAATGAGACAACTGTTTCCCTCTCTTAAAGTGGTGGGGGTAGGATTGTTGCCCATGCGCGGTTTTATGGTGCAAGTGCCACTCAGACACACAGTGATGACAAACGAGTCATATTTTATCATGTTGCGGTGAAAAGACTTCTCCACGTCTATCACCCTGATGTTGAAAAACGGGCTTTTTATCACCGGTACAGCCTTTTGTGTCTTTTCCATATAGTGCACACGATAATCATCGAGCACTTCATAGTCGATAGCTTCTTTTGCCTTGTCTATGTGCAATTCTCTTGGCTCTCCATTGATGTCTTTGCGGTTATAGTCAAAAATGCGATAGGTGAGGTCGCTGCTTTGCTGCACTTCAACCAACAGAATGCCGCCACAAATGGCATGCACCCTGCCCGACGGAATATAAAACACATCGCCCGTTTTCACTTCGTGGCGTGCCAAAACATCGCAAATGCTGCCGTCTTTGGTGCGGCAGGCAAACTCGTAGGGGGTGATATGCTCTTTGAAGCCCACAAAGAGGCTTGCGCCTGGTTCGGCATCAATTACATACCACATTTCGGTCTTGCCCCTTTTTCCGTGATGTTTCATGGCCATTTCATCGTTGGGATGCACCTGTATGCTGAGGTCGTGGCGTGCGTCGATAAATTTCACCAACAAGGGCATTTCCCGCCCATACTTCTCAACCACGGATTTGCCAAGTATGCGTTCTCCGAATTGTTCGATGATTTCAGTGATTTTTGTTCCCCTATATTGGCCGTTGCTTATAATGCCGGGTCGTTCGTCAATGGCACTCACTTCCCAACTTTCGCCAATGGGTCGTTTGTCATCTTCGAGACCTTTCCATGCTTTGAGGCGCGACCCGCCCCAAACCACTTCTTTCATGTTGGGTTCAAACAAGAGGGGGTATAGTGTTATGTCTTTTGTTTCCATCTGAGAGGTGGAGTGTGGATTGCCTTACATTATGTCATCGCCAAACTTCAGTTTTGCATCATTCATTATTCGCCTCACGAGGGCAGGATCGTCTTTTTTGCAAATCATCAGCATTTTGTCGTTTTCTACCACGATATATCCCTCCAGCCCTTGTGCCACGACCACTTTGTCAGACGAAGAATAGAAGAGGTTCTCCTTGCAGTCGTAGAGCAGGTTGCGCGAACCGAGTGCAACGTTTTTGTGAGCGTCTTTTTGGTGAAGGTCATAATAGTTTTTCCATGTGCCTACATCTGCCCAACCAAAGTCGCAGGGAGAGATGTAGACATTTTCGGCATGTTCTAAGATTAGCATATCAATAGATTGAAACCTTATGCGCGCATATTGTTCTTCCATCACGCGACTCGCGTCTTCAACCACAATCGAACCGTTTACGAGAGCTGCCATCTTTTTCACATAGGGATAGTCTTCTTCCATTGCACGGAGCATGGTGTTTACTTTCCAGATAAAAATGCCGGTGTTCCAATAAAACTCACCGCTGTCGCAGAATATGCGTGCAAAGTCGATGTTGGGCTTCTCCGTGAAACTTTTCAGTTTCATAAATCCATCGATATTTTCTTCGCCTATTTGCAGATAGCCATAACTTGTGGCAGGGCGTGTGGGCTTGATGCCAACGGCCACGAAATTGCCCGTTTCATCGACAAATTTCAGTCCTCGCGCCATTTGGTTTTCAAACGACACAACATCATATATAATCTGGTCGGCAGGTGCGGAAATAACGTTGGCTTCGGGGTTGCGCCCAACAATGTGCATGAGGGTGAGAGCCGTGGCAGGCACGGTGTTGATTTGCAGAGGCTCGGCAATGATATGCTTGGGGTCAACTTCGGGCAGTTGTGCGCAGACGAGTTCTGTGTATTCTTTATAAGTGCTGATATATATATTTTCGGGCGGCACAAGTTTTGAATACCTGTCGTAGGTCATTTGAAGCATAGTGCGCCCCATGGCAAAAAGGTCGAGGAACTGTTTTGGCTTTTTCGACAGACTGATAGGCCAAAGTTTCGAACCTATACCTCCCGCCAAAATAATGCAGAAATTGTTTTTGTTCATAACCAATGCGTTTAAGGGTTGTTGTTCTGTTTGCGTTGCTAAGTTAGGCATTTTTCCATAACCGCAAAGATTTTTTGTGCTAAAAAACGTAATGCCAAACAAAATTATGCAAACGTTATTTTCTTGTTTCTTTAAAAGGCAAGGACCTTTCATGCCTGTCTTTTCGAGCAGAGTGAAATATAATAAGCGATTTGGGTCAAAACGAGACTATTTTGGCAAAAAAGTCTTCAAAAAATTTGCCATATTAAAAATAAAGCCTTACCTTTGCCGAGCATTTCGCACGACTACCAAGCCCAGATGGCGGAATTGGTAGACGCGTTGGTCTCAAACACCAATGCCGCAAGGCGTGCCGGTTCGATCCCGGCTCTGGGTACAAAAAAAGGGAGCGGAGTAATCTGCTCCCTTTTTTGTGTTTATAGATTTCGCAGAGATGTGTGGAGATACATATAATATTAGCGCAGCTGTCTAAGAGAATCAGTTCGGCTTCTCAATGAATAATATGACTTTAAATGAACTTAATCAACTTGTGTATTATTAGCTTAATTGAAGATGTCGTATTGTATAGTGATGTCTCATGACTTTTTAGAAATTCTGTAGTAACCTGAAATCTCTTCTCGTCGAAAAACTCACCACCAGTAACCCATTTATAATACGTAGTTGTTAATTCCAGCAAATTCGCTCCCTTTGTTTTCTCTAAAAACTTAGGAAAAGATTCCTTTATTTCCTTATTTATACAGTCAATAATAAGATCTGCTTTGTGAAATATCATTCTAACTTCTTTCCTTGCCACTTCTAATTGTATTTCTCCTTTTTGGAGCTTTGAGAAAATCTCCGAGTTGTGTTCATACAAAGCTGATAGTTCTTTTAAATCAGTCACGACAATATCTCGAACAATATCTTTTTTGTTTAAGGCCTTTGTTAAATAAATTACAGCAATCGAAAGAACTATTGTTGCGACTAGCATTAATAAGTCAACAATATTCACTTTGAAATCCCATATTCCTTGTATAAAGAGTATAACCATGGCAGAAACAAAGCAACCAGATAGAAAACCAAATAGGCCTATTAAAAACTTCATACTATTTCTTCGTAGGATTCTTAATTTCTTCTATAATTCTTTCCTTTCTAGTCTCGCTTTCTGTTGAAATAAAGACTATCGTATCAAGTACAACATTGGCACTGTATTCTATTGATAGTTTCCCGAACGAACCAGAAACAAATGAAGAAGGATAACCCCATACCCCATCAAGGTTTATTTCCAACTTCACACCACGTTGCCTTGCTTCCTCAAATTTGTTTTTGAGGATTTCTTCATAAAACTGTTGACCAGAGTTTGGTCCATCTTTCCGATACCTAGCACCTGGTGAATCGGAAAAGTCATTTTTGATGTTAATGCAAATATTATCCATTTGTTTGATCTTTTATAAGTTCCCAATATAAACACGTTCCTTGAAAATTGCTTTTAAGCTTTTCCGCATCTCTTGTTTTGAGATTAATTTTAACATCATTACTGATGATATAAGCTCTTCCAAAAACGTGCTGTTGACTATTTCTAGCAATTTGAGGAATTCCTTTTCCTCTTATATTGTTATCTATAATCTCCCGAGACTTTATTTTCCCATCTAGCAAATCTTGTACCAAATCTACATTATGTGAAATTCCTATCCAATTTGTCAATTTCTTATATTTACTTACAGGTAAGCTATCAAAAATACCAACCCCAAGGTCTATAAATGAATAGCACGTCTTTCCGTCAGGGTCATTATAGGTGTAAAGCCACCACTTAGTGGTACCTGCTTGTTTCTTATTTGCGTGGTTGTTAGTGTTAGACATTGCTTCGACAATCATTTCATATAAATCGGAAAAAGGTTCTGTACTTGAAAATACATGCTTCGTTCCATAAAGACATGCTTGCTTTGCAATTTCTGGTTGTACTTGAAAATGACTTTCTTTGTGCAGTAAGTTAACGTCCTGCTTTTGTGCTGACTTCATAAGTTTGCTTGAACTGACAAACTTATAAAACCCTGACTCTGCAAAGAGTTTAAGTAGTTTTGGTTTTTTTGGAGCATTGCCTGACAATTTACCATATTTCCCATAAAAATGAGCATCATTAGCACAAGCAACTAATAAGGCTATTGCATCTGGAGAAAGGTTCTGGACATTTTCGATATCCATTATTACTTTTTCCTTTTTATGCAATAAAGATTTGCAGTCATTAATGTAGCTTACAACCGCATCTGTGTTATCGATAAGAGAAAAATTACTTGGCGAAACCTTTGTAATATCTTTCTTCTCATTAACACGTTTTCTCTCTGCAATATCTAGTTTTCGTGACAAAAGTCTTCTACGTCGCCTCCTTATTGCAAGGAGATGGCGTTTCTTCATTTCAGACCTCTCACGCGAAAGCTGATGCTTATAAGCCTTATATCGTTTACTTTTTCTCATTCAGACATTATAAGGACTACTATCTACTATTATTCAAGTATTATTTCCCAGAAACCGCCTTTATCGGGACCTACACGATGGAGAAACTTACCACGCATGGCTTCGATATTGCGATAAATCGAAGTTTCGCTAATTCCGACGTTATTTGCCAACTCTGCTCTCGAGATATACGGATCTTCTATCATCAGTTCTAATATCTTGATTCTATTAGCTGTTAATGTCTCTCCCAATGCAGCTGCCTTTTTTCTCAACTTTTCTGTTACTTTGCCATGATTTTCTGCTACCTTTTCTGCTACCTTATTATGGTTTTCTGCTACCTTTCTACCGTTTTCTGTGACGTTTACATTCACCCTTTCATCATTTACATTCACCTTTTCACTCACCTTTGGCACTGTAATCTTCAGGATGAACTCGTCAGTCCTAAAAGATGGAATATTCGCACCATTAGCCTCTTGCTCACGATAGATACGGTCAAAACCCTCGCCGAATTCCTTCACAAAATGATATGCTTTGAGGAATGCAGCTATTTTGGGATTACGAGAGAAGTGGGTATGCCGGATATTGTTAGGTTTTACTTGTCCTGGGAGTTTGCCCGGAGACTCGAACACCAACCGATCATCAAACATTTTGATTTGTATCTCCGTGCCCTTAATGTTGTAGGCTCGATGGCAACAAGCGTTGACTGTCATCTCTTGAATGACAAACTCAGGATAGTCACGTTTTGTCACGAACTGGGCATGTTGTCCTAGAAACGTATGCTCACGAACCTGCGTCTCGATAAACTCAATCGTCTTCTTGACTTGGTTCAAGATGGTTCCCTCAAATGTAACATCCTTGATGACATTCATCTCAGCACCCACCTTCTCGTCAACACCTTCATATCTGATGAAACGTGTGCGGGCACGAGGGAAGAACTTCTGGGGATACTTGCCAAAGAGAAGAATGCAAGCGGTGCTCACCTTCTCTTCACCATTGACCTCCGGTCGAGCCTGCTCACGCTCGGCTGAGCTGATGCGAGCATCGCTCTGCTCTCGTTTAATCGCAGCCTTCTTGTTGGGCTTCACAAAACCATTGTTCTCTCGCAAGTATTGCAGGGGACTTTTCCCATAGCCGACCAATTTGGCATAGTCGGCAACGGCATCCATGTCAATGTCATCGATGGTTGCGTCATATACTGCTGTATCTTCGTAGTAGCGTTCCCCTTTGTCGTACATCAGCTGCACTCGCTCGTCAAACGTTAGTTTCCGGCTCTTGTCACCTACACGCATAAAGGCTTCATCTGCCTGGTTGGTATGCAGGCTCGAGCTGGCAGGAATCTCCATCAATAGGATACGGTTCTCGTTCCCATCCTTATCCGTGCAAGGAAGGTATGAGCAAGTCACAGGAACCGATGGATTGCAGAAATCAAACGGCACACGCAGCAGTTCGTTCAACTTCTCTGTATGCTGGTCAACACCTTCAATCTTCCGAGTCTTATCCGACACGCCTATGGCAATAACACCACCATCAGCATTGGCAAATGCTACAATGGGCACAGCCAAAGCCTTCGGCTCTATTTGAATGCTCTTGCAATCAAATGTCTGGTCTTCCTTGCGAGTAGTTATTTCTTGTATGGTCATCATAAGCATTAATAAACTATTGGGAATTCTTGAACTATTTTTCCATTTATAAGTTTGCCATTTTTCCTTTTATTACGTTTAATTCCATCACATCCCCATGTTCCCCATTGTTTAAAAAAGAATGGTATGTTTAGTTGATGAGCTTGGTTCATTATGTTTACGACCCATTTTTCATTCATGGGCCTAGCAGAAACACCACTTTCACCACCAACAATAATCCAATTTATTCCATCTAGTTCCAATTCTCCTAAATCTTCCAGAAGGGGCTCACATGATAAAAATTTCACTTTCGCATCAAGGTGTCTAATTGAATCAATCCGTTCAATAGCATTCCTATTTTCTACAGTAACACCGATCCATGCGTTAGGTGGAATAACTCTGCTTTCAAAATACTCTGCCATCCGCTTCGCTCTTTTCGTTAGTATTTGATATGTATGTTGAGGAGTATCTTTAATAACGTTAAACACCTTGTCAATGAAATTAAAAGAAATTTTCTCATTGAACAAATCGCTCATAGAGCAGACAAAAACAGTTGATTGCTTTCTCCAGTTGTATGGTTCCAACAAATCTTCCGGATGTTCTGTGGGTATGAAGTTGTTCGCATACTTTGGATTACCCATAGCAAACAAACGCCTTGTCATCATCTCTGCATAACAATGACGACATCCTTCAGAAATCTTATTACACCCTGTGACTGGATTCCAGGTTCGTTCTGTCCATTCTATTTTGGTTGTTCTCATTTCAGTTCTATTTTATATATATTTGCCTTATGAATATTTGTTGCCTGTTTGTTGTAAGTGCCCAAAATCTTAACTCTATTCTCTTTTATCATAGAATCCATTACTTCAACAAACAATTTGGGCTCACAGCCGCATTCTAAGGCATAATCCAATCCTGTAATATTGTCTTTAATGGTAGAATGAAGTATTTTTTCTTTGATTTCCTTAATTATACGTGTCTTCTTATTTGTATATAGTGGGTCGTAAAACAGTGTACCAGGTTCAAAATCATTATAAAGATTACAATTTGACTCTCCTGCTTGTCTATCTTCCTTCCAACAAACCTTGACAAACTTTTCCATTCCTAGCGAATGAGCAGAACCAAAAATTAGCCCATAGTAATTGCTTCCTTTTTGAATTGTAAAAGAATGTAGATAATACTTTTTATCTACAGGAATCAAACTCCTAAAATAATCCGTTATAACCTTATGACATTCCTTTGGTTGTGTTTCATCAAATGAAATTTTATTTTTTTTGAAATAGGCTGTAACAGCAGGTAAATCCTTAAATCGTTTAATAAAAGAAGATGCTATGAAGAAGATAAAGTCTGTTGTCGGTGAATTAACCAATTTAAGAAAAACATCATCATTAATTTGCTTAAAACCATATTGATCAAGCAAAATAAATTTTGCATATTTTGCATTGGACAATATCTGATTTAATCTTCTGTTGTTAATCAATGAGGAGAAATCTTGTGATTCAAAAAAGAATGCATTTTGAAAAGGACATACCTTTTCTATACATTGTGATTTGCATAGAGTAAATTCTGCCGACACATTAGATTCTAGTTCTGTCCTCTTAACTTCATCTAATTCATTATAACCAAATGTAATAAATGGGATTCCTCTCTTCAACAATGATTTGCAATGTTGCCGTTTATCACCTCGCGCTTCTTGGAAAAGTATGATTGGAGATCCTGGGTGTTGGGCGATATCTTTACCACTTCCAGCAAACATATCATATACAAATATGTGCGAGATGAATTTGTTGTGAACAAACACAGGGTACCATTCACGGAAACATTGCCGAAATATTTCTAATTTCAGCATTGTTTCTTCAGTAAATACATCTTTATTTATATCCTTTTTAGCCATATAGCCTAATCCACTCAATCTAATTATTCCAATTGCTTTCTATATACAGCATCTAATGTTTGGCCGTCTTTATCTTTCCAGACGAGCCAACCGTTATTGCTACTACCAATGCAGAAGTCGGCAGCTGTGCTGGGGCTTGGGAAAGTCTTGTCTGATTCCAATTCCAACTTGTCACCATTGTTGATGGTATAATCCTTGAGAAGATTCTCACGTTTCTCTTTCCATGTAAACGATGGAACAGACGACTTTGCAATAATGCTACCCTTTAAAACTGTAAATCCATTAGCATCATAGAAACCTTTGGCGTTACAACCACGCCCCTTAGTATAGAACAGATGCTCTTCCTTTGGCTTTGCCACATCAAATATATTGCAACCAATAAAAGATGTTAGGAACTTCACATCTTCAAAGAATCCCTCCATATCATCTTTTCTATACTCAGGTAGATTAGGTGCCTTTGGCGTTTGCTTATTCTCATTTAGCACAAAATTATTGGAAGCCTTTGCCTCTGCGATTGCCCTATGCTCCAAGTATTGCACATCAGCCTTTGTCATCGCAGCATCTTTCGAGATAAACAGCAATGCCTTTTGCCAAAACACCTTTTTGCTATCGTGGTCTTTAACGCGTTCACGAAAGTTCTCCGTTTCACCAATGTAAGCCTTTGGCTTGGTTGCCTCATCCTCACCCAATAAGATATAAAATGCAGGTGTCTGCAACTCCTGTCGCTCATTCAGAATAGAAAGATTAGAACGAGGAATCACATACATCTGGCAAATCTTATTGCTGATGAACACATACTGAGTCCCCTTCGGATCTCCATCTATCAAATATGTCGTTACTGTTTTGCCCATGAGACTATATTTCAATTTATGCGTTTCCAAAAATCTCAGATTCCAATTCTTTATATATTTGTGTATCTTCTGTAATTAATGGAACTATTGTATCCCTAAGGAAAGCATCTTTTGTGTTTCCACATTTCGTTAATAACAATAATCGCTTTAGTTCTGTATAGATCTTTCCACTTGCGGATTTTATATCGTCTGTAGGATTGCCTCTTCCAATACTTTCAGTTATCGCTTGTTTCTTAAAGTTAAGGCACTCTGTAATTTTGTCTTCTTGACTCAGAGAAGTGCATAACTTTGTGATTATCTCGTCATCTAAAAGATAGCATTCTATATGTCGCTTGTTTAGTACTTTAATACCTTTTGTTTTCAAATCATTTATTTCTCCTTCACTTTTATCATCTCGATCTACAAATTTTATTATTGTAGAATTTTTAAGAACTTGTGAGATGATTTTCATACTAATGTTGTTTTCATCTTCAAGTTCAGAACAAGAACCAATTGACACAAATGAAGTATCAGGGTATTTTGAGGCAAAAATACGACTATAAATCTGAGCATCAAAATTCTTATAGGCTCTTCCTTGTACAGTTCCTTCACAAAAAACAACTCTTTGTGGAGCAATCAATTTCGCAAAGTCACCAAATGCAAGTTCTAAGAATTTATTCCAGATAGTAGCATCTATAGTTGAAGGTCGAATAACGACAGAAGCATCGAAATCCATATCTGTAAAATTCAAAAAGCAAACTGTATTTGGATATTTTTCTTCCAATTCTTTTGCAGCTTTAAGCATTCCAATGGAATGAGTTGATAACCATAATTGGGAGTTATTAGGAATTAAATTGTACAATTCAGACAACAATTTTGCTTGTAAAGCTGTATGCATATGAGTTTCCGGCTCATCAATACAATATACGGTATTATCAAAATAAGTAGCCTTGATTACCAAATCAAGCAATAAATCAAAAGCCGATTTTTCACCAGCAGATAGGTTCTTGTAATGGAAACTTTCAGAACGTCCTTTCGTGAAATAGAAACTGCCATTAGCAAGTGGATCTCCGATGGAGGCTAATTGCAAATCATCAAAAACATTATTAAGCGAATTCTTTATTTTACCAGTCAATTCTTCTCTCAGGTCTTTTACAGACTTATTGTCATTCTTTGAGTTAAAGACTCCAGACAATGTATTTGATACCAACCTTTGGTAATTCTCTGATACGGACATGTCTGTATTCATCAAAGTATCAAATTTCATTTGATCTTTAGGATTACCGAGCCGTGATAAGCTTGATGTTGTAAAATCCGGTTCATTTCTATGGGCAGTACGAAAATAAAAACGTCCATGAATACTATTGCGATCATTCAAATCTGTGTCGTATGTCGATAATTGTACTTGATGAGAATACCAGTCACCATTTTCTTCTGTCTCTATATCACTTTTTTTGAAGTAATAATCTTTATTGCCAACTCTGTTAAAACCACGCCATTTATACCAATGGTTCAGGGCTTCAAATACAGAGGTTTTACCACACCCATTAGGTCCTACAAGAATAACAAGCTTTGCAGTTTGAGGAATTCCTGTAATAGTTAGATCTGTAAATCGCTTGAACTTATTTAATTTGACTTCTCTTATTTTCATTCTTTATCCTCCCATCTTTTTATAATGCGAAGAAATCTGTCTTGCATTATCTTTTTTAGTATTGGACATCATGATAGAGTCTTTACCTTTTCTACTTCAAATACTTATCCAAAATTTTTTGCTTCACAACTATATAATCTTGCATTTTTTTCTTCAGGTCAGCTATCTCATTCTCCAGTTTAATGAGCTGTTGAGCCACTTTGTTCTGCGTTTCAATGTCTGGCAACATGATAGAGAGAGCTTTGACACGTTCTGTTGACGAACGGTTAGAACGTGAGAACCGTTCCGCCTCACCTGCTTTCAGAAGAGGATAGACCAAATACTTTGGATTGACAACGGTTTCATCCAGGACTCTGATTACGCCACAATGGTCTGTTGGATTGAACGGTTTTTCGGCCTCTTGGTAATTAACCATCCAGTCGCCATCTATGCCCCATAGAACAGATGGCTTCGAAAAGTCAGAAAGCACAGAGTTACTGGTTTTACCAAATGGCTCAAACACATTGGCACTAAACACGTCATACACTCCGTCTTTCACAATATCAGACTTTAAGACACGGCGGCCAATGGATATATCAAACAAGTCTGCACGGTTGAGACTGATGGAATTGTTGGTCTTCATCTGCGATTGACGCATCAATTCTTCGATTTCCTTTTCTATCTCAATTATACGAGACGAAGCATTGATATAATCGTTGTCTTGCTCTTGACATTCCTCTGCGATTTTTCTTTGCACCTCCACAAGTGGAGCCTTCGGTATTAAGAAGTTTGGTATGACCTTCTTGTCACCACGAGGCATCTTTAGTCCAGTTTTTCCTACCATCATGTAGTCGAAGAAAATGTCAGATGAAAGGATTGCATACAGGTATTCTGACAAATAATCTGATGGCTTGGCATTTCTGAACACAAGAACATCATTTGAACACCCTCCGTCGTGTTCGGCAAGCCATATCTTTTTTAGATAAGGTCTGATGTTTGAAACCAGAATATCATCCTTTTGATACTTTGTTACATTACCTACCTCGGGCACATCGTTATATGGAGTTATTCCTGCACGATTTTGCAGCATGTTGGCTGTCGTTACATAACTTGACGGTGATATGCTAGAATATGCTACCTTTTCAGAAATATATGGGCTTACAACGCCTAATTTTTCTAATGGGTATTTGCTTTGTATCTGGGGATATGATAGAACCGGGGTTGTCTTGATAGACTTTGAAAAGTCTGCCCGTTTGAAATCAATTAAATCTGCAAGATCATATACTTCAACATAATCCATCAACTCATCAGGAACAGAAACTTCTCCATTCGCGAAGTTTTGTCGTATTATGGAGTTAATCTTCAAATCATCTTCCAAATCTTGTGGATTGAATAAGGGCGTTTGAATACCCTTTATACCTTCAATTTGATGCATAGTGTCATCGTCTTCTCCATTGCCTTCATCGTCAGAGGTACTTTGCGTTGAAACATTCAAATACTTAATACCCTCGTTGCCCTTGCTGTCACTCCATTCATAACCCAAGAATCGCTTAATGTTTGTTGTTCCTGAGGGCGACTTGACGATAACCACAGGATTGGGCGTAATTTTTGCTAATATGAAATAATATACCTTTTCTTTCTCGATGGCAATGACGAATTGCAAGAAAGCTTTAGTTCCTTGCCTTTTCTTTTCATCCTCAGATAGTTTTCTATATGCTTGAGTATCTTGGCGGCCCTTGAATTTTGCCCTGATTTCCTTTGCTTGGGTACAAACTCCCTTCATCGCGTTGCGTTGATTGCCAAAGAAGGCTGTCTTATAGGCTTGGATGGTATCATGTTCCATAAAGTTCTCCGTCATATTGCCAGAAAGGAATGCATGATAATCTTCCCAATTGAAATCGCAGTGGTCACAATATGCTTGCAGCAAATCTGTGTCATCATAGATGTCATTGGACTCGCACTTTTCATAATTACAGAACCAGCAATTAACCCTATTCTGATAGTGCTCTGCATCGGGCGTATTGGTTTCCTTGCGTCGTAAGAACATCGTAACAGTATTGGTTCCTGTCTTGCCAAACGTTCCACTACCAAACTCTACCAAAGCCACGATGTCGAACTTTTGGAGAATTATTTCACGCCCCTTGGCATAAATGCCACCTTTGTTTAGAACAGAGACAGGAAGTATGATACCTGCAACACCACCTGCCTTTAATAACTGGGCAGCACGCTCGATAAAGAATATCTCAATGGCATTATTCTTGGCAATATTAAGGCCATCATTGAAGAGAGAATAATGCTTTCGTTGACTCTCCGTCAGGGTCTCTAAGAAACCTTTAACCGAATAAGGTGGATTAGCTATCAGAACATCGTATGACGCCTCTCTAACATTTTCATTTGGAACCAAAGCATCAGAATAAATTATCTTCGTCTCATCATGACCATACATGAAGGCAGAAACCTTAGACACCTTAGACAGGCGGTATTCCTTTTCTATACCTGTGATATGTGCATAATACTCATTTAATGGTATTGAGGGACGATACTTCTCCACGTAATCTTTTATCTGTACTGCATATTCTGTCAAGAAATGTCCTGCGCCACAAGCGTAGTCTATAGCAGAAGGGATATCCTCGCAGTTCTGAATAATCCGTTCCAAAGGAAGTGAAGAAACGAGGAAGCGCACTATTGGCATAGGCGTGAAGAATTGGCCTTCGCTCTGCTTGACACCTTTATTCAGGAAACCTTCAAACAAATCGCCAAGCAACTGGTTTTGATCAGAGTCTTTCAGTTTAATGTCCTGTAACATCTTGACCACCTTCAATAAAATGGCTGCATTCTGTTCAAAGAGTTTTTTATTGTGTACGCTGATGAAAGAAAAGTCGTTGTCAGAGAAGAACTTCAGGGCACGGAAATAGCTTTTGATGGTCTTTTTTGTCGCATCTGGGTCATTCTTGAATCGACGGAATGCTTTCTCAATCTCACCATCCTCTATGTAAGTAACATCTTCATTCAAGAAGCGTTTCATACCATCACGATAAAGACGCTGCAAGCGGTCTTGCAAGCGGTAATCATCATCATATGCAGAACCTTTCCAGTAGAAATTCAAGTCATCAGGATTGCTTGTCTCATCCACGACTTTTGCAAGGAAGAGGTTCACCAGTTTGTCAAAAGCATTCTCATATCCTCCAACATTGTGTTGACGCAGAATCAAGGCGAACTCATTATACTTTTTCTGAATGGTATCGCTGTCAACAGACTTCAGGTCTTTTGTTGTGTACTTGTTCTTACCAATTCTGTATGGTTCTATTTCGTCCTCGAAAAGACCTCGCGTTGCATAATCATCATGGTAGGTTTCATGCCATACTCTATAAAGTTTCTTGTTGTTGTCTGCATCTTTGTAGCTCCTAGCAGTTTCTTCATTGGCTAGTTTCTCTTCGTTATCTTGGACATTAATGAGATGATAATTTTGTTCTATCCTTCCATCAATAATATCAGCAGTATATAGACAAAGGAACTTCGTGGAGCGTTCCTGTTGGAAATAACTAAAGAGTTGGGCACCATCTTCTTTTGTGTCTGCCCATGCTCCATCAAACTCTCGTCCCCAAGTCTTACATTCAATAATCAACAAAGACTCCTTATCCTCGTCTGAGCCATCAAAACCACCATTTTTAAAGGTCCTGACCCAAACATCCGCATAGCCACCTTTGGCTGTATGTCCCAATTTCCATGCAGGTTCTAACTCGATATGAATAGGATTGTAGCCTTTCCGTAAAAGGCGATCGACACAATGTAACACGACAAGATTTTCTGGTTCCAAGAGATTGCAAGTCGTTTCTCGACCAATAGAAATACCACATTCGCTATAGAAGATATGTCCGTCACCACTAATATCAACCTTTAGTGGCTCGTTAACATTCTTATATTTTTTTGTATATATGTTGCCATCGTGCTCAAATTCAAGCAAGTTTAGCAATTCTTTAATATTGTCTTTAGTCATATAGTGTGGTTTTCTTATTCCGTTCTATTTTTAGAAAAAAATACATCTCTTTTATGTAATCATCCAATTTTGGCTGATTCAGATTCAGGTATAATGCCTCGTTCTGTGAGCATCTTATGCACAGCGGCATTATTATCGACATATTCCCGTGTGATGGATGCTTCGCCTTGGAGATTTTTTGATTGAATATTTACATTGGTCATTTCATTCGCAAGATCTTTCGCCATTGTGTCAATACTCGATGTGATTTTCTTCTCAGCATCGAAATCCACTTCCAGCAGGTCTTTGATGTCAACCTGTAACAGGCGAGCGATTTCTACGAATTGTGCCATGGAGGGCTGTATCTTGTTGGTTTTCCACCGTGAAACAGTCATGTCGGTGACACCCATCTGTTCGGCAAGCCAACGGTTGGTGATTTGCTTGTCGGCCAATACCACTCTGATTCTGTTTTGGCAATCTTTCTTGGTCATCTATTTTGATTTTAGCTATTTACATGTGCAAAAATAAACATAATTTGTTAAGCTGCCCAAGTTGATGTTGAATAATATCTCGTTTTTGGCACTTTTTGTGTTTCTAACTCCTTGTTTTGCATACGACCCGACAAAATTACACAGTGTCTTTTTGCATTTAGTACATCTCTTTGCTATATATGCGCAATGTGGACTAAACTTATTTCTCTTTCGCCAGTAAATGAATCAATGCTATAGGTTGAGTGTTGGCAGGCTGTTGATGGCGAAAAAGAATATCAACTTGTCATGATTTTACATCTGTAGAAAATCACTGTTTCGTTTTCTCATACACAAAAAAGAGGATAAGCCACATCGGCTTATCCTCTTTTTTGTGTGCCTTGCAATGCAAGGGGAATATTCTTTGAAATCCAAATCGGTCTGTTGAGTTATTTGGGTAAAAGATTATTCTTCGAGCAACAGTTTCATGAGTTCTACGGCAGAGTAGGCAACCGAGGTGCCGGGACCGAAAATGGCAGCCACTCCTGCTTTGTAGAGGAAGTCGTAGTCGTTGACGGGTATCACACCTCCGGCTGTCACCACGATGTCTTCGCGGCCAAGTTTCTTGAGCTCTTCAATAACAGCAGGAATGAGTGTCTTGTGACCGGCGGCGAGAGAACTAACACCGAGAGCATCGACATCGTTTTCTACTGCCTGACGTGCAGACTCGGCCGGAGTTTGGAACAACGGTCCCATGTCTACGTCGAAACCGCAATCCGCATAGCCGGTGGCGACCACCTTTGCTCCGCGGTCGTGGCCGTCCTGACCCATTTTGGCAATCATGATTCGCGGACGACGACCCTCTTTCTTTGCAAACTCCTCGGTGAGGCGACGTGCCTCCTGGAAATAGTTGTTGTTTTTGCTTTCTGATGAATACACGTTGGAAATGGTTTTGATTACGGCTTTATAGCGACCCACCACGGCTTCGCAGGCATCAGAGATTTCTCCGAGCGTACATCTGAGACCGGCTGCTTTCACAGCGAGGTCGAGCAGGTTGTTCTCGCTCTTCTTTCCGTCTTTGAATTCTTGCACACATTTTGTGATTTCGGCAAGGGCTGCTTTGCAGGCTGCCTCATCGCGGTTTTTGCGCAGTTCGGCGAGCGAGGCCTCTTGTTGTTTGCGCACTGCGGTGTTGTCGATTTCGAGAATGTCGATAGGATCTTCGTGGTCGAGACGATATTTGTTGATACCGACAATCACCTGCTTGCCGGTGTCTATGCGGCCTTGTGTGCGTGCGGCAGCCTCTTCGATACGCATTTTTGGCACACCGGTTTCAATGGCTTTTGCCATGCCACCGAGTTTTTCGATTTCCTCGATGTGTGCCCAAGCTTTGTCAACGAGTTCCTGGGTGAGTTTCTCAACATAGTAAGAGCCTGCCCACGGGTCGATGTGTTTGCACACTTGTGTCTCGTTTTGAATATAGATTTGTGTGTTGCGGGCAATACGGGCTGAAAAGTCGGTGGGCAGGGCGATGGCCTCGTCAAGGGCGTTGGTGTGGAGTGACTGGGTGTGGCCCAACACGGCAGCCATAGCCTCGATACAGGTGCGGCCCACGTTGTTAAATGGGTCTTGCTCTGTGAGCGACCAACCCGAAGTCTGTGAGTGGGTGCGCAGAGCCATCGACTTGGGATTCTTTGCTCCGAAACTCTTCACAATCTTGGCCCACAACAAGCGGCCGGCACGCATTTTTGCGATTTCCATGAAGTGGTTCACGCCAATGGCCCAGAAGAATGAGAGGCGCGGAGCGAAAGCATCCACGTCGATGCCGGCGTTGACACCTGCGCGGAGGTAGTCGATACCATCGGCCAGAGTGTAGGCCAATTCTATGTCGGCGGTTGCTCCGGCTTCCTGCATGTGATAGCCCGATATGGAGATAGAATTGAATTTAGGCATCTTTTGAGAAGTAAACTCAAAGATGTCGGCGATAATCTTCATTGAGAATGCAGGCGGATATATATATGTGTTGCGCACCATAAACTCTTTGAGGATATCGTTTTGAATCGTGCCGGCCATTTCTTCGAGTTTGGCTCCTTGTTCCAGACCTGCGTTGATATAGAATGCGAGAATGGGCAACACGGCTCCGTTCATGGTCATCGACACCGACATTTTGTTGAGGGGAATGCCGGCAAACAACACCTTCATGTTTTCGAGTGAGCAGATAGACACACCGGCCTTGCCCACGTCGCCTATCACACGTTCGTTGTCGGGGTCGTAGCCACGGTGTGTGGGCAGGTCGAATGCCACCGACAGACCTTTCTGGCCACTGGCGAGGTTGCGACGATAGAAAGCGTTGCTCTCTTCTGCTGTCGAGAAACCGGCATATTGACGAATGGTCCACGGGCGGAAAGGATACATCATGCTATACGGACCACGCAGGAAGGGCGGAATGCCGGCGGCAAAGTCGAGGTGCTCCATGCCTTCGAGGTCTTCTTTAGTATAGACAGGCTGAATGTCTATCTGTTCGGGAGTTTTCCAGTTGGCACTAATGCCTTTCTCCTTTTGCCAGTCTTGGCCGTTTTTGGCTTCAATACCGGCATAAATGTTTATGTTGTTGAATGTTTTTCTTGCCATAGCTTTAAATTCCCAATTTAGCGTTAAACTCTTTGAGTGTCTGGAGTTGGTCCACACGCACATGAATAAAGTTTTCTATGCCGGCGGCTTTGAGTTCATCGCTGCAGGCGGGTGCACCTGCCACAACAAACATTGCACTGTCGCCTACGGCCTTGAATGCGGGGATAGCATATTCTGCATATTCGTCGTCGCTTGAGCAGAGCACCACGATGTCGGCTCCGGCCTCGCGTGCGGCAGCGGCTCCGGCCTCTACGGTCTCAAAGCCGAGGTTGTCGATCACTTTATATCCGGCGGCGGCGAGGAAGTTGCAGCTGAATTGTGCGCGAGCCTGGCGCATGGCGAGGTTACCTATGGTCAGCATAAATGCCACGGGCACTTTCTCTGCCTTCTCTGTGGTGAGGCGCAGATTTTCAAAGTCGCTTGCCAAGCGCGAAGCTTTGATGGCAGTAATCTCTGTTTCGTTTCCGCAACATTTGCAGCAGCATTTTGTCGGGGTCTTGCCTTCGCTCGTCTCGGTGAAGTTGGGGAATTGGTTTGTGCCGAGAATAAACTCCTTGCGTTTGCCGGCGTTGGCGTGACGCTTGGCGTTGGTCTCGGTGATGGTGGTTTGCACCTTGCCGGCTTTTGCCTGGGCGAGGAAAGCTCCGTCTTCTTCAACAGCGAGGAAGAGAGCCCATGCCTGTTGGGCGAGGGCATCGGTGAGGTGCTCAAGGAAGTAACTGCCGCCTGCCACGTCAACGATTTTGTCGAAGTGGCATTCTTCTTTCAATAAAAGTTGTTGATTGCGGGCAATGCGCTCGGCAAATTCTGTGGGAGTTTCAAAGGTCTCGTCAAACGGTGTCACCACAATACTCTCCACACCTGCCAAGGCGGCCGACATGGTTTCGGTCTGTGTGCGCAGCATATTTACATAGCTGTCAAACAGCGTGAGGTTATATGTGGTGGTGGTGGCGCATACGTGCATCTTTGCGCTTTCCTTGCAAGGAGTATATTGACTCACGATTTGTGCCCAAAGGAGGCGTGCAGCGCGGAACTTTGCGATTTCCATAAAGTAGACGCCGTTTATGCCCATGTTGAACTTTATGTTTTGTGCTGCCAATTCGGGTGAAACTCCGGCATCGACCATTTCTTGCAGATATTCGTTACCCCAAGCGAGAGCGTAGCCGAGTTCTTGATAACTGAAGGCTCCACTGTTGGTGAGAGTGGCGGAATTGACAGCCACACCGCGGAAATTGGGATATTCGGCAAGCGTTTCGACAACCTCTTTCAGTTGTGCTAACAGAGCAGAGGTGTCTTTTCCTTTAGAGAGCATTTTCTCGATCGGGTCAAAAGAGATTGAGCCTTTCACAGCTTCCTTTGCATAGCCTTTCTTGGTGAAATAGTCGGCCAAGAGTTTTGCAAGTTCTGCTGTGTGGCGTTGGCAGGTCGTGAAATTGAGTTCCACGCAGTCGGCGCAGATACCGTCGAGCAGGGTCTCGATGTAGTCGGCATTCAATTTCTCGGCAGGCACCTTGAAACCCAGCGAGTCAATTCCCTTGTTGAGAATGTCGAGGGCCTTGGTGTTGGCTTCCTTGGCACAGTCGCACTTAATGTTTTGGCGCACATACCAAATGTTGTTGGCGGTTTTGTTGCCTCTGACGTATGGAAATTCGCCGGGGAGGGCGTTTGTCGCAGCGAGGTCTTTGATGTCCTCTCTTTGATAGAAAGGTTGCACGTCAAAACCCTCATTGGTGCGCCATACCATTCGCTTGTTGAAATCTGCTCCTTTCAGGTCTACCTGAATTTTGTCGAGCCATTCTTGTTTGCTGACAGGAGCGAAATCAGAAAAGAGTTTCTTGTTTTCCATTATTGTTTTAAGTATGATTAAAATGTTGCTTAACTTATTCAATCTTCAAAGGTAAGCCTTTTTTTATTTCCGACAAGGTTTTGTCGTAGGAAAAATAAAAAAGCGTATTTTTGTGTTGCAATCATGGTGGAGTTTGGCTATAAATATGCAACTTTGCTGTTGTTGTGTGCTGTGTGGCACAGTGTGGTTTTTATTTTAATTTTTGGATATGCAGTTGAAGAACAGAAAAAAATTATCGTGGTGTCGTTTTGTTGTTGCCGTGTGTGTGTTGTTGTCATTGTTGTCGATTGCTCCTTTGGTGGCAGAGTCGGCAAATGTCGGTGTGGATAAAGGGGAGTGTCGTCTTGCTCCTCATGCCTTTGGGAATGTTGACAAGCGTTTGTTGTCTAACTCTTGGGGCGCATATTGGATTGGAGTGCCCGGTGAGAGTCCGCGTGAGTATGGCGTGCGTCTTTTCCGCAAGAAGATAGAGGTTGACAAGGCAACGATGGGCGAGCGTTTCCTTGTCCATGTCTCTGCCGATGAGCGTTATAAACTGTATGTCAACGGAGTGCAGGTGAGCGAGGGGCCGGCGCGTGGCGATATGCTCAACTGGAAGTTTGAGACGATAGACTTGCGTCCTTATCTTCGTGAGGGTGAAAACGTTTTGTGTGCCACAGTGTGGTTTTTTGCCACTTCCCGACCTGCCGCCCAGACTACATACGGTGAGTGTGGTTTCTTGATGCAGGGCGACACTCCGCGCGAAGATATTGTGAACACCAACAACACTTGGCGCTGCATTTCCAACAAGGCATATTCCATTTGTCGAGAGGGCAGGGTGAGAGGATATTTCGCTGTGGGGCCCAACGAGCAGATCGACATGAAACTCTATCCCCACGGTTGGCTCAATCCGGATTTTGACGACACGAAATGGAAAAAGGCCTACGGGCAGTTTCGGGCGGCCATGAAGGGCACTCCCGACTATCCTTTTCGACAACTTGTAGAGCGCACCATTCCCACGATGCAACATGAGCCGATGAAACCGTTGGTTTTAAGGGAGACAGAGGTTGACGGAAAGAAGACCATTTTTCCTTTGTCTTCGCAGAAAACTTTTTCTTCATTTAAGGTTGAGGCAAACTCTCGTGCCACGTTCTTGCTCGACCAACAAGAGTTGGCCACCGGCTATCTCAATATGCTTTTGTCGGGTGGAAAAGACGCAGTCGTAACGATAGGCTATGCCGAGACAATGTTTCAAAAAACTGCATCGGGTTCGCTCTTGCCATTGGGCAATCGCGACAGTGTCGAGGGAAAAGTGTTCTTGGGCTATAAAGACCGCATTATTTGCGATGGAACCGATAATTTTCGTTTCTCTCCCCTTTGGTGGCGCACATGGCGTTATCTCTTGATTGAGGTCGAGACAAAAGACGCTCCACTCTTTGTCAATGAGCTTCGGGGCGAGACCTCCATGTATCCTTTTGAGAGAGTATCTTCGTTTTCCGCTCCCGAAGCCCCCATTCTTTCTCGTATGCTCGATGTTGGGTGGCGCACGGCTCGTCTTTGCGCCAACGAGACATACATGGATTGTCCCTATTATGAACAACTGCAATATTTCGGCGATACACGCATACAGACAATGATAACCATGTTCAATACTCGTGATACCTTCATGGTGAAACAGGCTTTGGAGATGGGAATGCAGTCGATGTTTGCCGACGGATTGACCCAAAGTCGCTACCCCTCGTCGATACTTCAGGTTATTTCGAGCTATTCGCTCTCGTGGTGTGGCATGGTCTATGACTATTGGATGTATCGCGACGATCCCCTCGAGGTGAAGAAGTTGTTGCCTTCCGTGAGGCGCATTTTAGCATGGTTTGAGCAATATGTGCGCCCCGATGGCAGCATGGAGAAAATTCCTTTTTGGTTTTTCTGCGACTGGGCGGGCAATTTCCCTCTCGGAATGCCCATACGCCAAGACGACGGCTATTCGGCATATCAGGAACTTGTCTTTTTGAAATCACTCGAAGAAGCTGCCGCCATGGAGAGAGCCTTGGGCATTGCCGGCATGGCAGAACACTATGAAGCTCTTCAGAAAAAGATACGCAACAATTTCGTCGAGCGATATTGGGACGAGTCGAAACAACTCTTTGCTGACACCAAAGACCGGCGTAGTTATTCGCAGCACACAAACATCATGGCAATACTGTGCGACATATTGCCATCGGCTAAAAACACCGATTTGTGTCGGCGCGTGATTGAAGACAAATCGCTCACCCAAGCCACCATATATTTCAGATATTATCTCTTTGCCGCTATGAAAAAAGCAGGTCTTGCCGACCTCTTCCTTGACCAACTCGACATCTGGCGCAACCAACTCGATGAGGGCATGACAACATGGGCGGAAATGCCCTCGCCCACGCGTTCCGATTGCCATGCGTGGGGAGCAAGTCCCAATGTCGAACTTTTTCGCATTGTCTTGGGTATAGACAGCCGTGCGCCCGGTTTCAAAAAAGTGGAGATAAAACCATCGCTTGGAAAATTGCGCGAGGTCAGTGGAATCATTCCTCATCCGCGCGGAGAGATAAGTGTCTCGCTACGTCTTTTGCCCGATGGCAGACTTGAAAAAGACATTTCCGTGCCCGAGGGAGTGGAGTGTGATTTCGTTTGGCGTGGCAAAACCCACAAAATTTCGCGATAGTTGCATAAGTCCAAATCAAAAGACGGATTTAGAAGAAAACCAATCCTGAAGAGTATATTTATGCGCATTTTAAGTTTTTTTTGACTTGAGAAGTGCGTAAGTATGTTTTTTTTAACGGATTTTTATGGCGGTTTTGTATAAAATAAATATATTTGCGCACTTTTAAATGCGACAAACAGATAAAACCTTTTTTTATTATTAACTTTAATCAATCTATTATGTTCAAACAAGTACGTTTCACACTTCTCTCGCTCCTTGTCTTATTGGCATTTGGAGCGAACCGGGCGTTTGCAAACGGCACGCTTGTCGATGGCGTTTATTACATCTTTGATGAAGCCAATCGCACAGCCACCGTTACTTACTCCGGTCCGAGCGTGCCTGCTGCAGCCGGTGACAATAACGGCTACAGTGGTGACGTTGTCGTACCCGGCTCAGTTTATTACAACGGGTATGAGTACACTGTAACAACGATTGGAGAAGGCGCATTCAAGTTCGCCAGCATCAACTCTCTCGTGGTTGGTGAGGGCTGTACCACAATCGCCGGTTCGTCATTCAACAATGCAAATATTGCAGTGTCGATGACGCTTCCAAGCACTGTTACAACCATTTCCGGCGCCGGTGACAATGGTGCGGGTTCCACTTGCCCGACGATTATCATCGGTTCGCTCGAAAAAGGCTCGCAACTTACCGCGATCAATGGCAGTTTCATGTACAACGCCAATGTAAATGACGTTTACATGTATGGCACCAATCCTGCCACTACCGTGGGTGCTTATGCGTTCTCCAAGGCTCCGAAGATTCACGTTCCCGACATCTCGCTTGCTCTCTATCAGGCTTGCGGTTGGGCGAAAGACGGTTGGAGTCGCACACGCAACTTTGTAGGCGATATCAACGTTCCCATGAGTTGGGAGGATTTCCAAGCAAATCTTGCAACTTATGTTGCCAAAGGTGTTAAGAAGGGTGACAGTCCCAACACCTTTGCAGAAGGCGAAGAAGTCAATGCTTATCTGGCTGCTCTTGATGCGGCAAAGGCCATGACAGAAGGTACTTCGAGCGACGACATGAAAGCCGCTGTGAAGACTCTTGAAAATACCTATGCTGCTCTTCCCGCTGCCTTACCTCTCACCGAGGGCTATTATTATATGGTAAACAACTATGAGGCATATAATGAGAAGTATGGTGTTTATCCCGCCATATTTACAGCTCCCGAGTTTGTGAGAAGTTCAGGTGCTTCGGCTTGTCTCTTCGACAAGTTTGATGCCAACAATGCAAACTATATCTATAAGCTTACTGCAAAAGAAGGTCTCGAGGGAGGCTTCTATGCTCAGAATGCTGCCACCGGTTGGTATCTCAACACCGGTGATGGCGACACATGGTATGGTGAAGTGACCACTTGCTCCGAAACTGCTGTCAATGCACAGATATTCAAGGCCTATGGCGTGGGTAACGGTGCTTTCTGGGTGGCAGACGAAACCGATACAAACGTGAGTCGTGCCATTAGTGGAGCTGCAAGTGTTCCTTCGCGCAACTACGTTTTTGGTTGGACTACATTTGCCGATGTTGTTGCTGACAATCTCAAAGGCTACAACACATGGACCCTTATTCCTGTTGCAGAAGAAACGGTTACAACGCTTGTTGCAAAAGCCGAAGAAGAAAAGGCTGCCAAGGCTGCCATTCTTGCAGAACTTGAACCTCTCTATGCTTCATTGGCCGACTTGGCAACTGCTGTCAACAACGGTGAGGCTCCCTACGACACCATGAACGAAGAGGTTGTGGCAAACTTCAAAAACGCATACGCCACAGCCAAAACTCTCGTTGCCATCAAGAAATACAATCAAGGCGTTTCTTCCGAGACCTACACCAACGGTTTGGCTAATCTCAAAGCCACAAGACAGGCTCTCGTTGAGGCAACTCCCGTAAATCTCGAAGATGGTTACTATTATATCGTAAATGCTGCTTCTGATTTCAAGAACAATCACGATGGTCAAAATGCCGCAATGTGTATCGACGTGGCAGGCGAACCCATCAAATGGGCTCTCTTCGACAACTCTCAGGAGAAATTCGTGATGGAGATAAAGAAGCAGGATAGTGGCAACTACTTAATCAAGGGTTATTCTACCGGTGCATATTTTGCTTCTACTGAACAACCCGATACCTATTCTAATCCGGTATTTACCTCGCTTGATGCTCCTGTAGAGCAGATTATCAAGCACTACGAGAAATATTCCGAGGGTGCTTATGTAATCCATAATGTTGTGAACGGATGGGATTGGCATCCCCTGGGCAACAATGCTGGTAAAGGTGTCAGTGGTAGCATTGTGGGCTGGCCGGCTTATATGTCGGAGGTTTCCACATGGAATTTCGTTAAGGTTACCGACGAAGATTGGGCTGCAATCGAACAGGGCAAACGCACCGAAGAGGCCAAGGCACTGCTCAACGAGGCAAATCTTGCCCTTCTTGACAATGTTTCCGAGTGGACCACAAACGCTACTTTGATCAAGAGCGACGCAAGCAACCTTTCGACCAATGCTACTTCGCTCGACCTTGGCAAACTTGTCAATGGCAATCTTAGCGAAACAACCGAGACATGGGCTCAATATCCTTCTTCTGATGCCTACCTCCAGGTAGAAATCGACGATGCCGATTTGTGCAGCGATTTGCGTCTCTCTATCGCTCCGCGCACCGGTCAATACTACAAGGCCGACACTCCCAAGAGTTGGATTGTAACAAAGTCCGATGATGGTGAAAATTGGAGTTATGTGGGTGAATACTCGACCGACCCCGATGCCATTGCCGAAGGTCAGTTGTTCACATATCCCGTAATCAGTCTTGGCAGCACTGCCAAATATGTGCGTTTCACCTCTCCTGTGGCTATCGAAAATCGCACCGGCAAGACAACCCACTTTGCCCTCGGCGAGTTTAAACTTGAGTCTGTTTCAGCTGCAGCCACAATCGACGATGCAAATGTAAGCGCGGCTTACACTGCTCTCGTCAATGCTATCGACGAACTCCGTCAGGCTGTTGATGCAAATACTGTAACCGCAGATCAGAAAACTGCTTTTGAAACTGCTTACGACACCTATGCTGCTGCTATAACGGAATACAACATTCCGGGCGGCGTCTGGGAGATTGCATCCGAGGCTACTGCTCCCGCAGCAGGCAAGACCTACGCCATCAAAAACGTGACCAATGCCAACTACCTCACCATGAAGGGTGTTGAAGGCAATGTCAACGTATTGAACAACACCGGCGTGTGGACCCTCGAAGCCACCGGCGAACAAGAAGACGGTCTCGACACCTACTACTTCAAGTCGGTAGACAACGGCCTCTATTGGAAGAAAGAAGACTGGGCCAACGAACCCGAAGGCTACGACGGCTTCGACATCCACGGCTATGCAGGTCTCAACACCTACTTCACCGACAATACCGCTGAAGCCATCAAGATCACCGTGGCAGCCTGCGGCTCAACCGACAACTGGCGTTCAGCCGACGGAGGCGAACAAGGCTATATCCTCGCCACCGCTTACGACGGCAAGCAACTCCGCCTCGGCCAGCAGCGCGGCACCGATGCTACCTTCGAGCCCTACAAGGATGATCTCGCATGGGAGTTCTATGAGGCAACATTCAACAACGACATCCGCGCTGAGTTGGCAGCAGTCGTTGCAACTTGCAACATCGACCTCGCCACCGCCACCACAGGCGACAAGCCCGGCTACTACAATGCCGAGAAGATAGCCGCCTACAGCGCAGCCCTCACCGCAGCTCAGGGTATCACCGATGAAAGCACCAAAA
>JAQXTH010000007.1 GCA_029219385.1 Prevotellaceae bacterium
AGATGGTACTGTGCACACAATCGTCTCTGGGGTACCCCAGAGAGTGCTTGGCTTACTATATTGAGCTTCTCTGTGAATGTCCTTTTCATAAACAAACTGCACTCCAAAAGTTTTTTTGTCTAACTTTTGGGGTGCAGTTCATTGAGTAGGAATCAGTCCTATTTGTTTTGTAAAAAAAAATTTATTCTTTGTACTTGAATTTTTGTTCTCTCGCCTTGTGGAGTGGGGAGACGCTATTTTTTTTGTTGTGGTATTGAAGGCGAAGCTCTGATTGACGTTCTTTGTATTGGGCGATAAACTCAGACCGCGACTGTGGGTCAAGCAGTTTTGAGGCTACAAGGGGGTCTTGGGAGGCATCTTTCACCCAAACAACGACACCATCATAGAGGGGGGCTATTTTGAGGGCAGTGTGTAGTTCGCTCGTGGTGGCTCCACCTATCATTACAGGAGTGTCTATGCCTTCTTCCTTGAGTTTTTTCACCACGTTGCACATTTCGTCAAGGCTGGGGGTAATCAGTCCGCTTAGTCCGATGATATCGGGACGCAGTTCGCGAGCTTTTTGTACGATGGTCTCAGCAGGACACATTACCCCGAGGTCGGTTATCGTGTGGTTGTTGCAAGCGAGAACGACCGACACAATGTTTTTGCCAATGTCGTGAACGTCGCCTTTAACGGTTGCGAGTATTATCTTTGAGCCGTGAGCATTGTTTGAGATGTTTTGTTTTTCTATGAGGGGTTGCAGTGTGGAGACGGCTGTCTTCATGGTGCGGGCGGTTTTGACCACTTGTGGAAGAAACATCTGTCCTTTGGCAAAGCGTTCACCGACTGTGGCCATGCCCTGCATGAGGGGGCCTTGTATAATGTCTGTGGCATTGGGGTATTTCTCTGTGGCTTCAACCACGAGACCGGCTATGGCATTGTTATCTCCCTTGATAAGTGCGTGGCATATCTTGTCGTCGATGTCGGCAGGTTCGCCGGGTGTTTCAACGGTGTTGATTGTCGGTGTTGATTTTTGGTTGGGCGAAGAAATTGATGGTGCCAAATCTATGAGTTGTTGAGCAGCATCGGTGCGACGGTAGAGTATGACATCGTCGAGCAGATTTCTCAGGTCGAGGGGGATGTCGCTATATTCAACGGTGATTGTAGGGTCGACGATTGCCATGTCAAGACCGGCCTTTATGGCATGGTGGAGAAAAACGGTGTGCATTGCACGGCGGAGGTAATTGTTGCCTCTGAAGGAGAACGACAGGTTGCTCAGTCCTCCACTCACTCGTGCTCCGGGAAGGTTTTGCTTAATCCACCTTGTGGCTTCGATGAAGTCGAGGGCATAGCGGTCGTGGTCTTCCATGCCGGTTGCCACGGCAAGGACATTAGGATCGAATATTATTTCACAGGGAGGTATATGGGCTTTTTGAGTGAGAAGGTCGTAGGCTCGTTTGCAGACACTGATTTTACGGTCGTAGGTTGTGGCCTGTCCTTCTTCGTCAAATGCCATAACCATGATTGCGGCTCCGAGACGACGAATTTGGCGGGCTCGATCGAGAAAAATGGATTCTCCTTCCTTGAGGGAAATAGAGTTTACTATGGACTTTCCCTGAAGACACTTGAGTGCCTCGGTGATGACATCGAAACGCGAAGAGTCTATCATTACGGGCACTTTGGCAATGTCGGGTTCGGAGGCTATGAGATTGAGAAAGGTTGTCATCTCTCGGGCGGTGTCAAGTAGTCCGTCGTCCATGTTGATATCTATTATCATTGCTCCGGCCTCGACTTGGCGACGGGCAATTTCAATGGCTTGATTGTAGTTTTTTTCTGCAATGAGTTTCAGGAATTTGCGACTGCCTGCCACGTTGCATCGTTCGCCAATTTTGAAGAAAGAGACAGAGGGTGTGGCTTTGAGCAATTCGAGTCCGGATAGGCATAGCGTCGTGCCGGTCTGGCAGGGTATGTGTGGCTTCTTGGGTGAATTGTCTTCGTTGACAACCAGGGCAGGATAGAGGGCAATGTGTCGATCTGTTGTTCCACAGCAACCTCCGATGATGTTTACCAAACCTTGATCGACAAAGCGTTTCATCTGTTTTTGCATTTCTTGAGGGGTGATGTCATAATTGCCCATTGCATCGGGTAATCCGGCATTGGGGTGCAGAGAAATATAATAGGGTGATACGGAGACCAATTCTTTAAGAAATGGTTCTATCTCACGCGGTCCAAACGAGCAGTTAAGTCCCACAGAGAAAACGGGTGCGTGGCTTATGGAGGCGATAAATGCGTCAAGGCGTTGTCCGCTGAGTGTTCGTCCGGCTTTGTCGGAGACGGTGACGGAAAGCATGAGTGGTATTTCACATGACAGTTCTTCCATAACCTCGCAAGCAGCAAAAATTGCGGCTTTGGCGTTGAGCGTATCGAAAATGGTTTCTATCAACAAGGCATCGGCTCCTTCTGCCACTACCACTCTCATCTGTTGTTTATATGCTTCGACGAGTTGGTCGTAGGTAATTTCGCGTATGGATGGATTGTTGACATCGGGCGAGATGGAGGCTGTTTTGTTTGTTGGGCCAATCGAGGCGGCCACAAAGCGCGGCTTATGAGGGGTCAGGGCGGAATATTGGTCGGCGAGTTGTCGTGCTATTTTTACGGCATTGCGGTTTATCTCGTCGCAATATTGTTGGCAACCATAGTCAGACATGGAGATTGTTTGTGCCGAGAATGTGTTGGTAGAAATTATGTCGGCTCCGGCTTCGAGGTATCGTCGGTGAATGTCTGAGATGACTTGGGGCTTTGTGAGCGTGAGCAAGTCGTTGTTGCCTTTCATTCGGCGGTTGGTATTTTCAAAAAGTTTTCCTCTGAAATCTTCTTCGGAGAGGTTATGACTTTGTATCATTGTGCCCATCGCACCGTCGAGTATAAGTATGCGTTGTTTTATGGCTTGTCTGAGTGTCATAATGATAGTGTTGTTTAGTAGTGTTTTCTTGCGCGTTGCATTTCGCGTTGGTCGTCTTTTTCCTTGAGGCTTGCTCTTTTGTCGTAGATTTTTTTACCTTTGGCAAGGGCGATTTCGAGTTTGGCAAGTCCTTTTTCGTTGATATATAGATTTAGTGCAATAACTGTGTGGCCGGGATTTTTGAGTTGTTGCTCAAGTTTGATGATTTCTTTTCGGTTAAGCAGAAGTTTGCGGTCGCGTCTGACAGAGTGGTTGTTGAACGAACCAAACGAATAGGGAGCGATATACATATTTTTTATCCATATTTCGTGGTTGTGTATATAGCAGTATGTGTCGACCAGTGAGGCTTTTCCAAGGCGTATGGATTTTATCTCGGTGCCACTCAAAACTATGCCGGCATTATATCGTGATATGAAGAAGTATTCAAAAGCCGCTTTGCGGTTTTTAATGTTTATTTTTGTTTTAAATTGTGTCATGGTGTTGATTCTGAGTTGTGTGATATTTTAGAATATGCCTCACATATACTATTTGTGATGAGTGGTTCGGTCTCTATAAATTCATCATCGAAAAGATCCCATTCAGGATATTGTTCATAGAGGGCCATAAACTCTTGTTGGTCGATAGTGGGAATTATGAGTTGGTCGCGCGTCTTGTCATAAACCTTGCGTGCTTTGTAGAGCCATTTGGAAAAGTCGTTGAGTCCCCATTGTCGCATGGCTCGTGCAAAGGGGTTGTGGAATATAAAGTCGCCATATCCATTTTGAATGAGTTGCACAAAACCGCCTTCGAGCAGTTGCTCACGCAGAATGCAATATGCCAGCAATGTGAGTTGGTTTGCGTTAAGCATAGGCATGGTGGTGGAGGTGAGTTGTCCGTCTACTTTGTCCCACAAGGGAGAGGCGAGGGCATTGAGGGTAGCGTTGGAGGAGAGGCTGTCTGTCATGTATGGATATAAAATGTGTTTAGTAGTGCAAAATTACTCCATTTAGTCGGAAAAAGTCGGTCGTAACGGTTGATTTTTGGTTGCCGATATATGGGGAACGGTCATTTTTTCTTATTTTTGCAAAAACACATATATTATTTATCTTGTTTTGAAATATGCAACTTAAAGATACACAGTTTACCGAGTTGATGAGGCGACGTATTTGCAATGTGCTTATCGTTGCAAACCCATACGATGCTTTTATGTTGGAGGATGACGGACGCGTAGATGAAAAAATTTTTCAGGAATATGCTCGTTTGGGGTTGCGTTTTCCTCCTCGTTTCATCAGAGCATGTGCTCGCGAGGAGGCTGAGGGGCATTTGATGAACGGTGGTATAGATTTGGTGATCTGTATGCCTTCGCGTTCGACCAACGACGATGACGATGTGTTTGACACGGCAAAGAGTATCAAGGAGTTGCACAAGGATATTCCCATTGTTGTGTTGACGCCTTTCAGCCACGGTATAACGGCGCGTATGCAAAATATTGACCTTAGCATATTTGAGTATGTTTTTTGTTGGTTGGGCAATACAGACCTTCTGATTACTATCATCAAGTTGATTGAAGATCGCATGAACATGGAGCACGATATAGCAGAGGGTGTGCAGATGATTTTGCTGGTGGAAGACAACATTAGGTTTTATTCTTCTATATTGCCTTCTTTATATAAATTTGTGTTGCAACAGAGTCTGGAGTTTGCCACCGAGGCTCTCAACACGTCATTAGAAACTTTGCGCATGAGGGGTAGGCCGAAAATTGTTTTGGCCAGAAACTATGAGGAGGCTTGGCAGATTTTTTGTCGTTTTGGTCAAAACGCATTGGGCATTATAAGCGATTGCAAGTTTCCGATGCACTTTATCGAGGGGCCTAATCCCAAGGAAGAGGAAAAAGACGGTGAGGCAGGATTTAAATTGTTTAAAGCCGTGAGAGAGCGTGACCCTTATATTCCACTGATTATTGACAGTTCAGAACAGGGCAATAGAGACAAGGCTTGGCATAATGGTTATCATTTTATTGATAAAAACTCCAAGAAGATGGAGCAAGATCTTAGAGATGCTCTCAGAATGTATCTTGGGTTTGGCGATTTTATCTTTCGTGACCCATCTACGCAAAACGAGGTTGTCAGGGTTCACAATTTGAGAGATCTTCAAAACCAGATTCTCACCGTGCCGAGCGATTCTTTGTTGTGGCACATAAGGCGCAACAATATCAGCCGTTGGCTCAGTTCGAGGGCATTGTTTGGTCTCTCGGATTTTCTGAAAGGAGTTTTGTGGACTTCTTTGCAGGATATTGACACTCATCGTCAGATTATTTTTGAAGCAATTGTGGCCTATCGCAAGATGAAAAACAAGGGTGTTGTGGCAGTGTTTCGCAAAGACCGTTTTGACCAATACAGCAATCTTGCACGTATTGGCGAGGGGTCGCTCGGAGGCAAGGGCCGTGGTTTGGCTTTTCTCGATCATATAATGAAGAAGCACGCCTATCTTAATGATATTGCCCCTATTATGATTCCTAAGACCGTTGTGTTGTGTACAGATGTTTTTGATTCGTTTATGGACAGCAACAATCTTTATGGGCCTGCGCTATCTGACAATTATGACGATAGCAGGCTTCTGGATGTTTTTATTGAGGCAAAACTTCCGTTGCAATTGAAAAACGACCTAGAGGCTTTTCTCGATGTAGTAAAAGGGCCGATTGCCGTGAGGTCGTCATCTTTGCTTGAAGATGCCCACTATCAGCCTTTTGCCGGGGTGTATTCCACATATATGATACCGGCTGCAGAAGACGTGGAGGACCGCCTCACGATTTTAACATCAGCAATAAAATCTGTTTATGCATCTGTTTATTTCAAGGCATCAAAAGACTATATGACTGCCACGCAAAATGTTATCGACCAAGAAAAAATGGCTGTAATTTTGCAAGAGGTTGTGGGGGATAGACATGGCGACCGTTTTTATCCCGTGATAAGTGGCGTGGCTCGAAGTATTAACTATTATCCCATAAATGACGAAAACCCTGACGATGGCATTGTTTCGCTGGCTTTTGGACTTGGAAAACACATTGTTGACGGTGGAACATCGTTGAGGGTTTGTCCCACAAGTCCCGACCATGTTTTGCAGACAAGTGAAACTGAGATTGCCTTGAGAGATACGCAGACTTCTTTTTTGGCTCTCGATTTGTCGAAGAAAGACTTGAAATTTTCCACCGACGATGGTTTTAACCTTATGAGACTGCCGGTTAGAGAAGCAGAGTCAGATAATACGCTGCAATATGTTTGTTCTACATTCATTCCCGAGGATTATCAGATATATGACGGTTACTACGAAGGGAAAAATCGCAAGATAATATCTTTTTGTGGGGTATTGCAACATGATGTGTTCCCTCTGCCCGATGCAATCAATAGGATATTGAAGTGTGGACGTGACGAAATGAGACGTCCGGTGGAAATAGAATTTGCCGTAAATCTCCATAGCGACAGAAGTGGGGAACTTTATTTGTTGCAAATCAGGCCAATGGTCGACAACAGAATTGATGCAAACATTGATATATCTAACATTTCTGATGAAGATTGTCTATTGCGCTCAAATAATGCCATCGGTTTTGGTGTGCAAAACGATATTTTTGATGTTGTATATGTAAAGACAGAGGAATATCATCAGTCTCAAAACACTATTATTGCAGAGGAAATAGAAAAGGTAAATACTGCATTGTTGAAGGAAAACAGGTCGTGTATATATATTGGTCCGGGGCGTTGGGGGTCGAGTGATCCGTGGCTTGGCATACCGGTGAAATGGCCCCACATTTCGGCTGCGAAAATGATTGTGGAGGCAGGCCTTGATTGTTATCGCGTTGATCCGTCGCAGGGCACACATTTTTTTCAAAACCTCACTTCGCTGGGTGTGAGTTATCTCACCATTAACGAATATAATGGTGAGGGCTTTTTTAAGGAGAAACTGCTCAACAGCATGACACCAATTGTTGAATATGACCATGTTCGCCATGTGAGATTTGAACGACCATTGTGGACTGCCGTTAATGGGTTGAAGAGACAAGCCGTTGTGTGTCTTGAATATAGAAATAATAAACAATAACTTTAACAAACGAAGCAATTATACAATGAGCAGAAAAGCAATGATTCTTGCTGCCGGACTTGGAACACGATTAGCATCTCTGACAAGCAACAAGCCAAAAGCCTTGGTTGAATTATGGGGAAAGCCTTTGTTGTATCATGTCACTAAAAAACTTGTTGAAAATGGGTTTGACGATATTACCATCAATGTTCACCATTTTTCCGACCGGATTATGGAATACGTTGAAACAGATCAATATCGCTCATTGACAAACTCCGTTAATGCAAAAATAAAAATCAGCGACGAAACAGACTTCCTACTTGACACGGGAGGAGCCTTACTTCATGCAGCCCCACTATTGTTTGGAGAAAACGACAAGGCTATTCTTGTGCATAATGTTGACATTATAAGCAATGCAAACCTTTCTGAATTATACGATAAAGGAAAGAACAGCGATGCCTCTTTGTTGGTTAGCCAAAGAGACACACAACGCCTTTTGCTTTTCAACAACGAACAACGACTGGTTGGCTGGACCAATATTGTCACACAAGAGGTGAAAACTCCTTTTCCAAATCTTAAAATAGATGATTTTGCAAAAAGAGCTTTTGCAGGAATTCATGTGGTTACAAAACGAGCGGTTGACACAATGGAGAATATGGGCCAATCAAAATTTGGCATCATGGATTTTTACATAAAAAATGCCGACAAATTGATTATTAAGGGTATAGAACAAGATAACCTCTCTATAACCGATGTTGGAAAAATAGAAATGCTTAATAGGCTTAACAATCCCCAATGATATTGCTGAGCATAATAATTCCCTTCTATAATCGTGCAGACTTGATGACGAGAATGCTCGACAGTCTTGCTCCCATCAGAGACGATAGGGTGGAGATAATTTTTGTGGACAATAATTCCAATACGCAGACAAGAGAAAAAGTTGTCCTATTTATCAAGACGCAACTCTTGAATGGTAATCCTACGATTTTATCGCTTATTGACCAACAAAAGAAAGGTGCACCGGCTGCACGCAATAAGGGACTTAGCGTTGCCAAGGGAGAATATGTCTGTTTCTTTGATTCTGATGACACTTTTTCGCCCGATGTTTTGGACGATTTTTTTGATGTGATAAAAACAGAACAGGTAGACATCATTGCTCTTCATACATATATGGTGGGAAACCGAATTGTCAGACGAAAAAACAACTCTCTTGACATGGATGCTGCCGTTCATCTTGTTGCCAACCGTTTTGCTACGCAGTCATTTATATTAAATCGGCAGTTTGCCCTCGAAAAAGCCACATGGAATGAGACTTTGTATTATTGGAACGACCTCGAATGGGCTTTTAGAATTTTGCTTTCATTTTCTTCGTTTAAGTGGTTAAAAGGTTGTTATCATTATATATACCACCACGCCCAAAGCATCACCGGCACTTTGTTTTCTTCTCACCTCTCTGAAATAATAATAGCCCATGATGAGATAGAAAATGATATTAATATTTATTGTGAAAATAAAAAAGAGGTTGGTCGTTTGAAAAAAGCTCTTGCGCTTCGCAAGTCATTGTATGCCGGCTATATAAAAAAAGAGGGCGATTTCATCGGGGCGAAACGCGTTTTTGACACTGTCATGCCCGGCAAGAAAGAGGGAGTGATTTTTAACTTATTGACGAAGTCTGTGTTTTTGTTGGCAGGAGCCGGTGTGAAGGGGGTATGGAGACTTGCCGCTGCCTATCTGACATTATTTCATAAATAGAGACATCCTTTTGGAATTTGGTTTAAAGAAGTTCCAGTGTGTCAGGGCAAAATTCTCGTGCCTTAGGTCGATGAGAAATGCAAATAATGGTGGTGGTTTTATAAGAGTTTACAATGTTATGTAAAACGCGAGTCTCTGTGGCAGGGTCAAGGGCAGAGGTGGCTTCGTCGAGCAGTAATATTGGTGCGTTTACTAACAAGGCGCGTGCTATGCAAATACGCTGGGCTTGACCTTCCGACAGAGTTATTCCATTTTCTCCGCAAAGTGAAGATAACCCTTCGGGCAATGAAAAGACAAAGTCGGCATCTGCGGTTTTCAACACTTTGCGTAACTCATCGTCAGTGGCATTTGGCGAGGCAATTTTGAGATTAGAGCGTATTGTGCCTCCAAACAAAGTATTGCCTTGTGGCACATAAGAAAACAATGTGCGCGTAGCAATGGTTGCGTCTGTTTTCTTTCCGGTGTTATCATATAAGATTATTTTTCCAGAGTTGGGGTTAAAGAGCGATAGCATGAGTCTCACAAGTGTAGTCTTGCCTCGTCCCGTGGGAGCCGAAATAAGAGTGCGTGAAGCCGGTTTGAAATCGTGGCATAGATTTAGCAGTATAACGCGGTTTGCTTTATAGCCAAAAGTGAGGTTTTCGATTTTTATTCCTATCGGGGAAGACAAATTCTCGCTTTGTTTTGTTGTGGCACAGGCAGAAATTTGCCTATTTGCAGTGTCTTCAATATTTTTGACGTCTTCAATATCAATGTTTTTAATTTCGGCGATACGTTCTCCGGATGTCATGGCATTGATTATTTCGGGCAAAAACCTCAGCATTGATCGCAAGGGCCTTTGAATTTGTCCCACAAGTTGAACAAAAGCTATAAGAGTTCCGTATGAAATTGCGTCAATCGACAAACGATAGGCACCCCATATAAACGCGGCAAGATAAGAAATCGAGAAACCAAGGCTGATTATCTGGTTTGAAACAATCGAAAAATTTGTCTTGCGTTTGATTAGGGACAAGAGGGTTGACTGATGTTGAACAGTGTGACGGACTATTTCATTTGCAGCGTTTCTTATGGTCTTCACCACTATGCGGTTGTGAAGCCCCTCTTGATATTGAGATTGTATCACGGCATCTGTCTTTCTTATTTTTCGCGACAGTTTGCGCATTTTCTTTACATACATTTTGCTTGCAATTAAGAAGAAAGGAGTTATAAAGATAAGCAAGAGGGCAAGTCTTTTGTCCATAAGGTATAGAAAGACAAAGGCACCGCAAAACTGCACGCTCACTACGATGAAATTTGGTAAAGTGTCGGTTATCACGGAAATCAGAGTGTTGACATCTTTCTCTATTCTGTTTATGAGGTCGGCACTATGAAATTTGTTTAGGGAAAGCCATGAGGCAGACAAACAGTGGCTGAAGATTTCAAGTTGCAGTTTGTTGGTGGCACGCGCTCCCAACATGGCGTTGACCCGACTGCGCCAAGCTGCAACGCCAATCTGGCAAAACAGAGTCAGAACAAGCAAAATAGCAGCAGTTTTAAAGCTAAACGTTTCCTTAGAGTTTGTGGCAATATCAATGGTTAGTTTTGTGAACCACACAAAAAGAAATTCGAGAAATACAATGAGCAATCCCGCAATGATATTATTTATTGCTCTGAGACGATTTGCTTTTAGCAAAGAGAAAAAGAGAGCAAAGATTTGTTTGTTGTTTTTGTCAAATAACTTCATGTCAGCGTCTGTCTGCCCCCCAGAGCAGTTTGTTTCTAAGCGTATCAAAGAAAGAGTGCTGTTTTTGTCTCACAATTCCGATTGTGTAGGGTGCTTTACATATTTTAATTTTAATGCTGTCGTTAAGGCTTTTGCTTTTGCCGTCGATTGCTATCATAAAATTTTTTGAGCGACTTTTGATTTCCAACAAGATTTTAACGTCATCGTTCATGATAAACGGTCTTACGGCAAGGCTGTGGGCAGCAATCGGAGAAATGATTATAGACTTAGAGTCGGGAGCAACAATCGGCCCACCCACGCTCAGAGAGTAGCCTGTAGAGCCGGTTGGTGTGCTTACCACAAGTCCATCTGCTCTATATGTTGTGAGATATTTGCCATCAACATGAGTAGTGATGTCAATCATGGAGGATTCGTCGTGTTTCAAAACGGCTATTTCATTAAGGGCACAAAACGATTGCCACTCTTCACAATCCGAAAATGAAGCATTTAGCAAAGTGCGTCGTTCGATATCGTAGTTGCCATTCATTAAATCTTTAAAAAAAGCAGAAGCATCATTGGGCATTAAATCACTGATAAAACCAAGTCGGCCGGTATTGATCCCGATAATAGGGATTTGTTTATCTCCGATTTGGCGTGCAGTTTCAAGAAAAGTGCCGTCACCGCCCATGCTTACGGCAAAATCTGCCTTGATTTCTGACGAAGGCAAACGGATCGGAGCAAGGTCATGTAAAGAACCGGCTTTTTCAAGAAAGTCGGCAAATTCTTTTTCCACTACAATTTTTCCGCCCAAGAGGGTAATGTCTTCCATCACCCTTCGGATATTTCCGGACTTACTTATTTGAAACGTATTGCCAAAAAATGCAAAGGTTTTATTTTTCATTATACAATTTTCAACAAGTTATATTTATAACAACAAGCTGCTGAAGCCTTTTAAAGCATGAGCAAAATTTTATTTTCAGCAAAAGTAGTGTTTTTTCTTCACTATCTATAATTTATTTAGCAATTTTGCACCATGATTATAAAAATATTCAGAAGATTATGACCAGACTAAGTGTGAACATCAATAAGATAGCAACTTTGCGTAACGCTCGTGGAGGCAACAATCCCGACGTTATCAAGGTTGCCCTTGACTGCGAAAAATATGGTGCCGAGGGTATCACTGTTCATCCACGCCCCGATGAGCGTCACATAAGAAGAAGCGATGTATATGAATTAAAGAAAGTGTTGCACACAGAGTTTAATATCGAGGGCTATCCCTCAAAAGATTTCTGTCAACTCGTTTCGGAAGTTAGGCCTGCTCAAGTCACTTTGGTTCCCGACAGCCCCGAGCAAATAACCTCAAATGCCGGTTGGGACACCATAACCCATAAAGAATTTCTCACAGACATTGTCTCCTTGTTTAAGACACAAGGCATTCGCACCTCTATTTTCGTTGCTGCCGACCCTGCAATGGTAGAAGCTGCGAAACTAACCGGCTGCGATAGGGTAGAACTTTATACAGAGCCCTACGCATCTCTTTACTCTGAAAATCCTCAAAAAGCAATTATACCATTTATAGAAGCAGCAAAAGTAGCACATAACTCAGGCTTGGGACTAAATGCGGGACACGACCTCAATCTCGACAACCTAAAATATTTTCATTCCCTCATTCCATGGCTCGACGAAGTAAGCATAGGTCACGCGTTGGTATGTGACGCATTGTATTATGGGTTGAAAGAAACAATAGGAAAATATCTGTCACAATTGAAATAATATAGGGTTATGTTAAAAAAGATTAGTTTATTGTTTGTGGCAACAATGATGTTACTCGGCGCATGGAGTAACAATTTTGAAAAAGCTGCATATAGTCTTGCCGAAAGAATAATGAGCAAATCCAAGGCTCAACAAATTACATTCAAACAAAAAGACGCAGACAAGGATTTTTTTGAATTAAAATCAGATAAAAAAAATGTTGTTATCACTGCCAACAATGTAAATTCGATGGCAATGGGTTTGGGACATTATATCAGATATTGTTGTAATCAAGACATCTCGTGGGAAAATTTTTCTCAAATAACTCTGCCCGACACACTTCCGAGAATAGAAAAGACTATTTATCGCGAAGCACGCGTAGAAGACAGGTTTTTTCTTAATTATTGCACTTTTGGATATACCACGGTTTGGTGGCAATGGAAAGAATGGGAGTATTTTATTGACTGGATGGCTCTTAACGGCATCAACATGCCTTTAGCTTGTTGCGGTCAAGAAGCAATATGGCATCGTATTTGGAGAAAACACGGCTTAAGCGACTCGCAGATACGGGCTTATTTCACCGGGCCGGCTCATTTGCCATGGCATCGAATGATAAATATGGACAAATGGCAAGGAATGTTGCCAAAATCATGGCTGAAAGAGCAAGAAAAACTCCAAAGCCTTATCGTTAAACGCGAGAGAGAATTAGGGATGAAACCCATTTTGCCGGCATTTGCCGGTCACGTGCCCGAAGCATTAAAAGAAATATATCCAAATGCCAAAATCACGCGCAACACTTCCTGGGGTGGATTTAAAGACACTTATCGCAGTTTTTTTCTTTCTCCTCAAGATTCGTTATTTCCCATTATCCAAAAAGAATTTCTTGAAGAGCAAGAAAAACTGTATGGAACAGACCATCTTTATGCGATAGATCCTTTTAATGAAGTAGACCCACCATCATGGGAAGAAAATTTTTTAAGGAAAACAGCAGAGACAATTTACAACTCGGTTGCCCACCACGACCCAAAGGCCGTATGGATACAAATGACCTGGTTGTTTTATATAGACCAATCCCACTGGAAGCCCCAAAAAACAGAGGCCTTTCTCAACGGTGTTGATAAAGACAAATTGCTCCTATTAGACTATTATGCAGAAGATACAGAGGTTTGGCGAAAAACAAATTCATACTACGACCACAAATTTATTTGGTGTTATCTTGGCAACTTTGGTGGCAACACAATGTTGGCAGGAAATTTTAAAGAAACATCCCGACGCATAGAAAACGCACTGAAAGAAACCCACGGGTTGATGAATGGTATCGGCTCTACACTCGAAGGTTTAGACTGTAACCCATTAATGTATGAATTTGTTTTAGACAAAGCGTGGACACCCCTTTACTCAGAAAAACAATGGATCGACAAGTGGGCAGACAGACGTCTCGAGCGTGCAGACAAGAGATACCGACAAGCGTGGCAACTGTTGGTTGATAGTGTTTATACCACTCCCGCACGATTAGGACAGGCAACATTGACCAACTCACGCCCTACATTTAAGGGAAAAGGCAATTGGACCACAAATCCCAAGATAAATTATAATAATGAAATTCTCTCTGAAGTGTGGCGACTCATGATGACCGCAGTTTTTGACAATAACAACCAAACTGAAGCAGCCCTTTATGACTGTGTAAACATAGCGCGACAATATCTCGGAAACAAATTCTCTACGTTGCGCGACTCCATGACCGACGCATATATTCAACGCGATATTTTGAAATTTAAACAGGCAAAAAACCAAATGCTCGATCTCTTAAAAGACATCAACGAGATAACAGCCCTTCACCCCGCCTTTTCCTTTGATAGATGGATTAACCTATCGCAAAGCCACGCAAAAAATAACGAACAGAAAGAATATTATCGTCAATCGGCCACCACACTTCTCACTACATGGGGTGAAACACCCCAATCGCTCAACGATTACGCCTCGCGAACTTGGAGCGGACTCGTTGAGGGTTATTACGCTCGACGATGGAAAATGTTTTTAGACATGGCAGAAGAAGCGTTGCAAAACAATAAGGAGTTCAACAATAAGGAGTTCACTCGTCTTGTCACAGAGTTTGAGAAGAAGGTCTCTCATGGTGAAATTATTTATCAAAGCAAAAAAGATCCCTCTCCGTTCAAGAAACTTCGAATGCTTTACAACAAGCATACACATAATTCATCACCAAAAAATAACTAATATCTTAAAATATCATCACATGAAAAAAGCTGTTTTGTTTTTAGCACCCGGCTTTGAAGAAATAGAAGCCCTTGCCACGGTTGACATTTTGCGTCGCGGAGGAATTGAAGTGACTACAGTCTCCATTTCGTCCGACCCCTTTGTATGTGGCGTGCATGGCATAGAGGTGACAACCGATGCCGTTGACGAATATCCTATCGACTCACAAGATGCCGTTATTTTGCCCGGAGGAATGCCTGGAGCCGAAAATCTGTCAAAATCCTCCATCGTAATTCAAACCGTAAAAAAATTCTATCAAGAAAATAAGATTGTTGCTGCCATATGCGCCGCACCCTTTGTTTTGGGAAAAGCTGACATTTTAAAAGGCAAAAATGTAACTTGTTACCCCGGTTTTCAAGACAAACTCAATGGGGCAACCTATCTTGACAAGAGAGTTGTTACAGACAACAATATCATAACGGCTTGTGGGCCTTCGGCCACAATAGAGTTTGCGTTTGAACTGCTCAAAAAACTGACAGACAGTGCTACCGCTGACAGCGTTGCTAAAGCAATGTTGATAAAATAATTACTTGCTTCTCTTATAATTTTTGTCTCTTAGTCTTTTTACTTTTTATGGCCATAAGAAAAACCGTAATTATTTCAGCCGGAGGAAGTGGACAGCGTATGAAAAGCACGCTTCCCAAGCAATTTCTGCCTATTGGCGGAGTGCCCGTCATATTGAGAACCATCGACAGATTTATTTCTGCTCTTAATGATATAGAACTGATTGTTGTTCTCAACGACAAATGGAAAACACTTTGGCAAGAAATATGTCGCAAACACTCCTTTGACTATCCCCATACTGTCATAGAGGGTGGAGCACAGCGGTTTCACAGCGTGAAAAATGCAATTGACTATTTGGTCAAAGAGAATACCGATGAAAAGTTGGTCGCAATTCACGACGCAGTCAGACCTTTTGTGTCGAAAGATGTGATATTAAACACTTTTTGTGAAGCAGAGCGACATGGAGCTGCCATTGTCGCTCTGCCATCAACAGACTCCATGCGATTAAAAGATCAAGGCGGTGAGTGGAGAGCCATAGATCGCCAACACATCATGACCATCCAAACTCCACAGGTTTTTTTACTTTCGCTTTTGGCTAAAGCTTACAGCCAACCATTTCGACCCGATTTCACCGACGACGCCACAGTTGTTGAAACAGTCAATCAAAAAATTAGATTGGTGGAAGGAAACCGTGAAAACTTTAAAATCACAACTCCTTCAGACTTGCTTTTTGCAGAAGCATTGATAAAAGCTTCATTTTAGTTAAGCCTACGATGGATCTGTGAAGACAGATGTTGAACCTGCTCTGACCATTTTGATTAGCGACAGAGTAAGTCGTAGTAAAAGGAGCAGAGCCAAGTTTGTCTGAGTTTTTCCACAACGATAACGTGATTGTTTAACATTAAATTGTTTGCGTACCTAAGGGTTTTGATTTTTAAATATGCGATAATTTTAAAAACCTATTTTTGATTGAAAAAAATCCGAAGTAACTTTCAGAAATCACGTTAAAGACTTTTTTTCTCTGATTAAGTCAGAAGAAATCGTTATACCAGTCTTGAGAAATCTTTGATGAATTAAAAAAAAACGAGGTCAACATTTTTGGCATCACATTATGCCCCAAGGATTGCATCAAAAAAATAAGCGTATCGAGCGAAAAAAATTGTTTTGCTCGATACGCTTATTTTATATGGATTTGATATGAAAAATCTTAGGCCTTGTATTTTTCTTTAAGGTGTTGAGTGCATGCTTCGAATGTTGAAAACACATTTTCTTCGGGCACTAAATCGGGAATGCAGTTCATCGCTTTGAGCATATACATGGGTTGAGGTTGTATAATGGTCATGAGCACTTCTATTCCTCTATTTTTAAGGTCTTTTATTGCTGTTTCCATAGCGTAGAGCCCGGATTGGTCCATGAAGCTAACGAGTCTCATGCGTATTACAACAGTTTCGACGTTGTTGGGTATGTTGTGCATCACTTCTTGAAAACGAGTGATTGAACCGAAAAATATAGGTCCGTTGAGTCGCTGAATATATATTTTGTGTTTGATTTCTTCGGGAATGCCGTTTTCGTCTAACCACGGTGATTCTTTGTCGAAATTGGTTATCTCTGCGGAACTATAGCTGCCTTCTACCAAATCGCCGGCTCGCTTCATAAATAAAACGCAGGCTATCACCATGCCTATACCGACAGCGGTGAGAAGGTCTACAAACACAGTGGTGACAAACACAACAATTAACACAAAGGCATCGGCTTTGGGTATTTTGGTTATGTCGCGAAATCCTTTGAAGTCTATTATGCCCCAACCAACAGTTATAAGAATGCCTGCCAAAACAGAAAGGGGTACATATTTCACGAGACTGCCAACTCCAAGAAGAATTGCAAGCAAGAACAGGGCGTGAGTAATGCCGCTCAATTGTGTGCGTCCACCGGATTTTACGTTTACGACAGTGCGCATTGTTGCTCCTGCTCCGGCTATGCCGGCAAAGAGTCCGGCAATGGCGTTGCCGATGCCTTGGCCTACGAGTTCCTTGTTGCTGTTGTGTTTTGTCTTGGTGATGTTGTCGGCAACGACCGAGGTGAGCAAAGTGTCGATAGATCCTAAACCGGCGAGTGTGAGGCCCGGTATTATGGATGCTTTGATTAATGAGAGCCAATCAATGTTTTCAAACGATATGTTTTCTTTAAGAAACAAGGGCAAGGGTAGTCCTGTGGGTATGTTGCCTATTGTAAGAGAGGGGTCTATGTTGAAAAGAACAGAAATAACGCTTACAAATATTAGGGCGACGAGTGTTGCCGGAATTTTACGTGTAAGGAGGGGGAAAGACCAGACGATGACAATTGTGAGCAATCCTAATAGCAGGGCTGCTGTTGATATGCCCGATGATAAAGCCGAGGTGAAGTTTCCTATCATGTCGACTACAAGCACGGGAGATTTGAGTCCGAGCAACGGGTATATTTGTTGTAGTATAATGATGACTCCTATGCCACTCATGAAGCCCGAAAGCACAGGATAGGGTATATATCTTACGTATTTTCCTATCTTTATAATGCCAAACAATATTTGGAAAAGTCCACAAAAGACACCTGCCATTGACATTGCCAAGATTACGGAAGCCATATTGCCGTTAGAGGCTGTCCAGGCTCCGCTTATAAGGGCTGCAGTTATCACGGTCATCGGGCCTGTTGGTCCACTAATTTGACTGTGTGTGCCTCCAAACCACGCCGCAAAAAATCCGAGCATAGTAGCACCGACTATTCCGCTGAGAGCTCCTATGGAAGAGGCTTGGGGCGAGTCTATTCCTCCAAAGGCTTGTATGCCAAATGCCAAAGCCAAGGGCAATGCTACAATGCCGGCAGTGATGCCTCCAAAGAGGTCTCCTTTGATGTTGTTTGCAAATATTTGTTTCATTGTCTGTTTGTTTAAGTGAAAGTCTTAAAAACTATTAAAAGAAATTTTCCGCTGCAAAATTACGAAAGAAAACTTTTGTGGGTGTATCGGCAAGGTTTCTTTTTAGGTGTTATATGGGTTGATTGGGTTTGTTTGTTTTGTCTGTCTTGAATTTTGCATAAGAATGCAAAGAGAGCATATCAAAATGTGTTTCTGATATGCTCTCTTGAATGGTTTAACGAGAATGATGTTATTCTGCCATTATGGTAAATTCTGCGCCTGAAGCAAAGTCTTGTTTGTCTTGGCTCGACAGTGCCTTAAAGCGTAGGTAGCGTGCTTTGACAGGTTTTTCAAACATTACTTTTTTTGCGTTGGTGTTGTTGGCAAATGATTGCTTGAGTATCGGCTCGCCCCAGTTTTTGCCGTCTTGGCTCACATAAATTTCGTAGTCTTTTATATTTCCGTTTTGGTTGTCTTGGCGTGGGGTATAGCAGAAGCCCGTAAGTGTCTTTGTTTCATAGCAGTCGAAGTCAACCCAGTGGGGATAGTTTGCCATTGTCACGGAATACATTGTGTGCCAAAAAGTGTTGAGATTTGCGTCAATCAGGTTTGTGGCAGGTGTATCTTCTGCTTTGTTTTCTTCGCTGCTGCAAAAGGCGATTTTTATTGGGATTGTTGTGATTTTATCAAAAGTCATTGATGTGGCAAATGAATTATTGCCGGCTATCCATGCTTTGATTTCTCCACCTTCTTTAAATTCAAAAGGTTGTGTATAGGTTTTTGGCTCTCCGTTGTTGACGGTATATGATATTTCTGCATTGTCGCGCGAAGAGACTATTGAAACCATGCCGGTAGCACTGCGCTCTATATTTACAGGTCCGGGAGATTTGGGAGAGACGTTTGTGATTTTCACACGATTGTCGTTTGCCTTGATTGGACGTATGATAAAGCCGAAGATTTGTGGTTTGGCCGTCACTCTGTCTTTTTCTAAGGGGGGGGCTTGTCCACAACTTGTACCACCTAAACCGGTCACTCCAAGATCGAGATTGAGATATGTGTTTCCGTTTGTCTTGAGGTCGCAGGTGTGGGACGCTGTTGTCATGTCAACGGCAGAATATGGGAGTGCTTGCACACTCATTGTGTTGTTTGCGATGAAAACCACACCTTCGCCTTGGCTGTTTGTGAGTGAGCACCAACGGGTGTCTTCATGGTTGGCCATTTCTTGTGGTTTAGGGAAGTTTTCAACTTGTTGTGAGACGGTGCCGGTAAAACATTCTACAAAAGAGCCCGTACAACGGTCGTTGTAATTTCCGACGGGGCCACGACCATAATAGTCGAATTTATATAGTTGCTCCGGCACTTGCATTTGATATCCGAGACGAGGCAATATCAACTTGCTGTTGTTTGAACTAATTGCCGATTGCAATTCAATTGAGCCGTCTCGATGAATGGTGTAGAATTGTCGCGAAGTGAATAAGAAATCGTTTTCTCCGAATGGTTGGTCTGTGAGTTCTTCAATGCGGCTGGTGTATTTTCCACGACTGTTCATATCGGTACCTCCGATGTGGCGAGCGGCATTGGGGGCTTGGCTTTTTATAGTAAAAGCAAGGGTGATAGAGCCGTCTGCATTGTCGGTTCTGTCGTAGGAGAGCACTTTGTGTTTGAGATTGTGTAGACCGTTTTTAATCCAATTGCTATAGACCCAGTTGTCGTTGTTTACAAAAGCGCGGTAGGCGTTGAGACGCGGACCTTGACCCGGAGTAATGACATTCATGTCGTTGTATTGTAATTTGTTGATAGAGCCATCGCTTAGATTAAACGAAACACGGAAATCTTGTCCGAGTATATCTATTTCGTCGGCATTTTCTTTTGCCCTTAAAGGCTGTGTGTTGTTGTCGTCGGCAAGGATAGTGGGCTTTTGAGCTGCTTTGATCATGAATTGCTCTTCTGCTTGCACATAGCCGGCATCAGCCCAAGGGGTGGCATGTTTGAGAATAAATTGCAGTTTTACAAAATATTCGCCTTCTGCATCAAGTTGGTCGTATTCGTAGGGGAGACAGAGTTTTTTTGTGGTGCGGGGTGTTAGTCCTTCAAGGTCTATTTCGCCAACGTTTACTTGTTTTCCGTTTTTCCACAAACTCCATTCTCCTATGTATTGCGAAAGGTCTGTAAAATAACTCTTGTTTCTAATTTGTATTTCTCCTCGGCGTGCGTCAAGCATTTCGGAGGCGATGTTTTGATATACTTTCTTTACTTCATAGTATTGGGGTTTAGGTTCAAGGTCTGCAAACATAATTCCGTTCATCACAAATTGCCCATCGTTTGGCACATCACCAAAATCGCCTCCATAGCCTGCATATCTTACTCCGGTTGGGGTATAGTTCCATATCGCTTGGTCTACCCAGTCCCAAATCGCACCGCCACAGATGAAGTTGCTGCTCTCTACTGCAGCCCAAATGTCTACAAGGTTTCCTACTGCATTTCCCATTGAGTGGGCATATTCAGAAATGTGGAAAGGATAGACAAATCCTTTAGTTCCTTTGGCAATGGTTTGTGTTAATCCAACAGAAGGATATTGGTTTGACCCCATGTCGACAATGTTGTTGTTGCGTTCGTATTGTACAGGTCTGCTGAGGTCGAATGTGCGCAAGGTATCGTATGCAGCCTTGAAGTTGTTGCCCGGGCCGGCTTCATTGCCAAGGCTCCATATCACAATAGATGGGTTGTTAATATTGCTATGAACCATTTCCATGAGGCGGGCAATATGGGCGGGACGCCATTCTTCGGGATGTGAGAGACTGGCTTTGCCATATCCGTATTCGTGGCTTTCGATGTTAGCCTCGTCTTCAAGATAAATGCCATATTTGTTGCAGAGATAATACCAATAGGGGTCGTCGGGATAGTGTGAGTTGCGCACATGGTTTATGTTGGCGCGTTTCATCAGCATCACCTCTTGCTCCATTTGTTCGCGAGAAATGGCATGACCTACAGAAGGGTTTGTCTCGTGGCGGTTGACACCTTTTAATTTTATATTCTTATTGTTGATGAAATAATATCTGCCGGCATTGCCAAACTCATCTTCTGAAGCCGGAGTTTCTCTGATCTCCACTTTGCGGAAGCCTACAATGGTTGACACTGTTTCAATCACGTTGTTTTTTTTGTCAATCAACTCTGCCACTAGAGTGTAGCGGTTGGGCTCTTCGGCCGACCATTTTTTTGGTTTCACAACATAGATGGAGGTTTGGGACTTTGTCTCTTGTGATTTTCCTACGCCAAATGCTTCGCTCTCAGTGGTGTTGACAAGAGTGTTGTCGTCTTGATATAGATTGTTGGCATAGAGGGAGTAGCGCACATAACATTCTTCGGCTTTTTTGCCTGTAAGATTACGAATGGAGGTGGTGACTTTAAGCAGTCCGTTTTCATAGTCATTGTCAAAGTCGGGGATTGCAACAATGTCGCGTATTTGGAGTTTAGGAGTGCTATATATGGCTACAGTGCGGAAAATGCCCGGCAATCTGAACATGTCTTGTGCTTCAAGCATACTTCCATCGCTGTTTCTATAAACCTCAACGGCAACTTCGTTTTTTCCTTTCCTGGCATATTTTGTAATGTCAAAACGAGCAGTGTTGCGCGAATTTTTGCTAAAACCGATGTATTGTCCGTTTATCCAAAGATAAAAGAAAGAGTCGACACCATCGAAACTAATGTATATTTCGCGTCCGTCCCAATCTTCGGGTATCTCAAATGTGCGACGATAACTACCTACTTCGTTTTTGAATTTAAAAGTGGTGAAATATTCGGGTCTGTCGCGCATTACACCTTTTTTCCAGTCGTCGGGTACGGCATGGGCTCCAAAAATGACTCCTTGGTTCACATATATAGGAGAACCATATTTTCTACTTCCATTTGTTTTGTCAATGCCTTCAACATTCCAGTTGCCAGGCACATTTATTTCGTCCCAAGCAGTATCGTCGTAATTAACGCGATAGAAATCTTTGGGACGTTCTCCCGGTTCTTTTGCAAAATGAAACTTCCATTTGCCGTTAAGACTTTTCCAATATGAAGAGTTTTCCGGCAATACTTTGCGAGCGTTGTCTTTGTCTTGGAAAGAGAAAAACCATGCCCGGGGCATTTCTTTATTTAAAGCTAATTTAGTTGGGTTGTTCCACTCGTCGCCTTGCGGAGCCTTTTGGGTGGTCGAAATCTGGTAGTTTTCAAGCGGAAAGACATCAGCTTTCATTGATCCACATGCAAGAAACACGGTTGAAACAAGCAGTGCTTTGTTGATGGTGTTCATAATACTAATTTTTTATTAAATAATTATTTGCATTTTAATATTTTTCGATATAAATTTGTTTACAAATATAACTCTTTCTTTTTGTTTAAGTTTCTTTTAGGATAGAAAAAAGTAGTTTGAGTATTGTAGGTGCAATATTTTTGAGGCTTTTACGTTGTATATTTGTATAGTATGGTTGATGTTGCTTTTCTAACAAATTTAATTTATGAAAAAAGATACATTTGCTTTCAGTTTTATCGAATATAATAATGATGAGGTTCCGGCATTGTGGTACAATCTTATTGAAAAGGCGAAAATGTCTTTAGGTGGCAGCAATTCGGATTATTCTCATTTTAAGGTTGGGGCTGCTGTGTTGTTGGAAAATGGGGTTGTTGTTTGTGGTGCCAATCAGGAGAATGTATCTTTTCCTTGTTCCACATGTGCCGAGCGTTCTGCCTTGAATTATGCTCGTTCAAATTATCCTAATGTAAATGTTACAGCCATTGCCATAGTTGCAGCTCGTGGAGACGAAATTGAAGATTCTATCTCTCCTTGTGGTCTGTGTCGTCAATCTATTGTTGATGTTGAAAATAGACAGCAGAGTTGTATAACTGTTTTATTAGTGGGCAAATTTGCAACAAGAATTATCGATAGTGCCGGTTTTTTGTTGCCCTTGGCGTTTGATGCAAAGATTTAATCCAAATATAAATGATGAGTTTTAAACTCAAAAGCAAACATGTTTTGGATTAACTGGGTCTGTTCATAAAAAACGCTTCAACATTTTTCTGTTGAAGCGTTTTCAGTCTGAATGTAAGTAGATTAGATTATGTATTGTGAAGAAATGCTTTGATTGCTTTCAATGCGTTTAATGGTTTCTGCAAACAATGCAGCAACCGACAGTTGCTTAACTTTTGAGCATGTGCCTTTGTATGGGATAGAATCTGTGAAAACCATTTCTACAAGAGGGGATTCTTCTATTCTTTGATCGGCCGGTCCACTCATAATACAATGGCTCGCTATGGCTCTGACAGAGTTTGCGCCTTGGTCCTTGAGCAGTTGGGCTGCTTTGGTGATAGATCCCGCCGTGTCGACCATGTCATCTACAATTACCACATCATATCCTTTTACATCGCCTATCACCTGCATGGTTGCAACTTCGTTGGCTTTAACTCTGGATTTGTTGCACATCACCATGGGACAACCAAAATATTTTGCATATGCGCTGGCTCTCTTGCTGCCGCCAACATCAGGCGAAGCGATGCAAAGATTCTTCAATTTTAAACTTTCTATATATGGCAGCATTATTGATGATGCATAAAGGTGGTTTACGGGTACATCAAAAAAGCCTTGCTCTTGATCTGCATGAAGATCCATTGTGATGACAGAAGTAACACCTGCGACACTAAGCAAATCTGCCACAAGTTTTGCACCAATGCTGACACGCGGTTTGCTTTTGCGGTCTTGGCGTGCCCAACCGAAATAGGGTATCACGGCACTGATGGTGCGTGCACTGGCTCTTTTTGCTGCGTCAATCATCAAAAGGAGTTCCATTAGATTGTCTGCAGAAGGAAATGTTGATTGCACCAAGAAAACATCTCGTCCACGAATGCTTTCTTCGAAACATATTTCAAACTCACCGTCAGAAAAACGTGTAACCTGCATTTTTCCTATAGGCATACCAAGATGTTGACAAATTTTCTCTGAAAGATAGTTTGTGAATGTTCCGGAGAAAACCATAAACGGATTTTTAGAATCTGACATTGTTTTGTCTATCTGTTAGTTAGTGTTAATAATTGTTTTGACTTCGGTATTGGTGTGCAAAATTAACAAAAAAAATTATTCGCGACAATTGGTATACAAAGAAATAACAAGATTATATTTCTTTTTTCCAACAACGTCGGGGTTTTACGTATTGCGGATTTAGATCTTTCCATTGAGAAAGTTCTTTTAAATTTGTTTCGAGTTGCGGACAAGTTTCTGCATATTTAAAGCCCAGACCTGTGCATACTTTAAATAAATGTTCAAAAAACAAACTGTTTACACCAAGGCCATGATAGTCTGGGCGCACTCCTATAAGCATTAACTCAACAGTGTCTTCATAGTGCCATTTTAGAGCCTTGAGCAGATGAAACCACCCAAATGGCCATAATTGACCTTTGCTTTTTTGGAGTGCACGCGACAATGAGGGCAGGGTTATAGCGACACCTATCAATTCTTTTTTGTCATTATAGACTAAAGGCATCATTTTGTAATTGAGCAGGGGAACATATTGTTTTAATAGTGCATTTATTTGGGCTTCGTCAAACGGGGTGAAGCCAAAGAGTGGAGTGTATGCTTTATTGAGAAGGTGAAAGACTTCGTGACCACTCTTTCCGTACATTTGACTTTTGGGTATCGTTGTTACAGTAAGATTGTATTTGTCTTTTATTATCTTAGCTATTCTTTCAAATCTTGGAGGCAACGACTGTGGAATTTTAACCCTTACGGAAATCCAGTCGGCTTCTTTTGTATAGCCGAGTGTCTCCATGTGTTCTTTGTAATACGGATAATTGTATATTGTGGCCATTGAGCCGGTGAGGTCGAAATCATCAATTAGCATTCCTTCTTTGTCGTAATCGGTAAATCCCATAGGACCTTGAATCATTGTCATTCCGTGTTTGCGCCCCCATTTGGCGACTGTGTCTAACAATTTTTCAGACACTTTAATATCATCTATAAAATCAATATAGCCAAATCTCACATACTTGGAATGCCATGTCTCGTTGGCTCGAGGATTGATAATTGCCATGACTCTGCCAACAACAGCATTTTCTTTGTATGCTAAAAAAAGTTGATATTTGCAAAAACTTAAAGCCGGATTTTTGTGAGGATTGACTAAGTTTTGCATATCTTGTTTCATGTCGGGAACATATTGTTTACAATTCTTATAAAGATTATAAGGAAACGCTATGAACTCTTTTAAATCATTGTCGGTATTTACTTTTTTAATTTGTATCACGATAAATATGGTTTTCTATTTTCTATGATGAAATTTTTAAATATTATTGGGATTTATTTTTCAATCTTTTCGTTAAACCAAATGGGCAGATCCAAGCTTGCTTGAACTATGCCATGATGAGAAAACGCAACTGATAATCACGTTATTTTCATGATACAAAAGTAAGAAAAATAATTTAGGATAAAAAAAGTGTTTTGCTTTTTCTTCAATTAGAAGAAAAAAATATCAGTATTGGAAATGTTTTTTTTTAAAGTGTTATCTTTGCAGTATGATTGGAGTAGATAATTTAAAAATGGAGTTTGGCGCGAGACTGTTGTTTGATAATGTCTCGTTTGTGATAAATGACAGAGAGAGGGTTTGCCTTGTTGGTCGCAACGGTGCAGGAAAATCCACTCTAATGAAAATTTTGGCAGGACAGACAACTGCAACAAATGGAAGAGTTTTAAAATCTCAGAATTGTGTGGTGGGTTATCTTCCTCAAGTTGTAAAGATTGTTGATAAACATAGTTTGTGGGATGAGGTTGAAACTGTCTTTGTTTATTTACACGAATTGGAGCAACAATTATCGACAGTGAGGAAGTTAATATCTGAGGCACAAGATTATGAAAGTTTGGAATATGGTTCGTTGTTGGATAAAGCAAATATACTTGAAGAGCAACTTGTAATAGAAGGGGTAAACCAATACAAATCTGACATGGAACGAATTTTGATTGGTTTAGGATTCAGACGTGAGGATTTTTGTCGCAACACATCGGAGTTTAGTGGCGGTTGGCGTATGAGAATAGAACTCGCAAAACTCCTTCTTCAAAAACCAGATGTATTGTTGCTTGATGAGCCCACAAACCATCTGGATATTGAATCTATAACATGGCTTGAGAATTTTTTGATTAAAGAAAACAAAGGAAGTGTGATTGTTGTGAGCCATGACAGGACATTTATAAATAATGTGACTTCGCGAACGTTAGAGATTAGTTGTGGTAGGATTGTTGACTACAAAGTAAAATATGATGATTATTTAAAACTGAGAGAAGAACGCAGGGAACAACAAATAAGGGCATACGAAAATCAACAAAAGGAAATATTGTCGATAAAAGAATTTATAGAGCGTTTTAGGTATCAAGCGACAAAAGCCGTTCAAGTGCAAAGCAGGATCAAACAACTTGAAAAAATAGTACCTATTGAAATAGATGAGGTTGACACATCGGCTTTACATTTAAAATTTAATGTGCCTACACGAAGTGGAGAGTTTCCGTTGATATGCAGTGGGTTGTCGAAGAACTATGGTAGTCATAATGTATTTAATAATGTGAATATTACCATAAAACGCGGAGAAAAAGTGGCACTTGTCGGTCGAAACGGAGAAGGTAAGTCTACGTTTGTGAAGTGTATAATGGGAGAAGTTGATTTTGATGGTCAATTAAAGATTGCCCATAATGTTGAAATAGGATATTATGCACAAAATCAAGCAAATTTATTAAATAACGAATTAACTGTTTTTGATACCATAGATCAGGTTGCTACCGGTGAAGCAAGAAAGAAAATAAATGATATATTAGGTGCCTTTATGTTTGGAGGTGAGGCTTCTGAAAAAAAAGTCGCAGTTTTAAGTGGCGGAGAGCGAAGCAGGCTTGCAATGATACGATTATTGTTAGAACCAGTCAACGTATTAGTTCTTGACGAGCCGACAAATCATCTTGACATTCAGACAAAAGATGTTTTAAAAAAAGCATTGAAAGAGTTTGAGGGTACAGTTTTAGTAGTAAGTCACGACCGAGATTTTCTTGAAGGGCTTGTTGATAAGGTTTATGAATTTAGGGATGGGAAGTTAAGGGAACATCTTGGTGGAATAGATGATTTTTTATTAAGATTGAAAAGAGATGATTTAAATATCCCAAACTCTTCTTGTCAGCTTGATAATAACAAGAAAAATGATGGGGACAATCAAGGGCAATTATTATATAAGCAACAAAAAGAAATCAAGCGAAAACGAAATATGTTAGAAAAACAAATTTCTGATGTTGAGGCGATAATTATAAAACTTGAAAATGACATAAAGCAACTTGAGCAAGAAATGTGTGTGCCGGAAAGTGTAAATAATAATGAATTGTTTGAACGACATCATCTCATGACTTCACAATTAAACGACAAAATGAAAGAATGGGAAGATTTGTCTGAAATATTTGAATCTTTAGAAAATTATTAACAATGTTATTTTTACCGAAAAATCATCCTTCATTAGTATCGTTAAGTAAAGAGGATGTCTCAGTATCCGATTTTGATGCACCTGATAATACGATAAATGTAATAATACTCAATCTAATGCCTCAAAAACAAGAAGCAGAAGAGGAGTTCTATAGAGTGTTGGACAAATGTGGTGTAGACATAAAGATTATATTGGCAAAAATGAGTGGCTTAACTTATAAAACGACCCCACAAGCTTATATGGATCAATATTATATTGACATCGCAGAGATTATGTCGACAAATCGACATTATGAAGGTATGATTATAACAGGTGCGCCTCTCGAACACTATGAATATAAAGAGGTGAAATATTGGCAGCAATTAAAAGATGTATATGAATGGAGTTTGTTGCATGTTCGTTCTACATTAAATATTTGTTGGGCTGCTTTTGCTGCGTTAAAGATATTTTACAATATAGATAAATATCTTACAAAAGAAAAGCTATTTGGCGTTTTTAAACATGAAATTAAAGATATTGCTCAGTCTATAGTAAATGGTTTTCCTATTTCTGTGCCTGTTCCTATAAGTAGGCAGATAACATTAAGACGTGAAGACATTTACAGACATCAGGAATTGATATTGTTGCTTGATCATCATGAAACGGGACCTGAATTAATTATCGACCAACAAAAACGGCATATTTTTGCAACTGGACATTTGGAATATGCTGCAAACCGCTTGGAATTTGAATATGTACGCGACATAAAGAAAGGTTTGCCTATAAAACTTCCTGCGAATTATTTTATTGATAATAATCCGGATTTAGGAATAAATAATTCTTGGCATGAGGTAGGTGAACTTTTTTATAAAAATTGGATTGATTTTTATGTAAAGGAATAATATGCCATTGGTTGAATGTGTTAAAGAAATTGAATTGCTTTCACCTGCTCGTAATGTTGAGATTGGTATTGAGGCAATTAAATGTGGGGCAGATGCAGTTTATATAGGTGCGTCGAATTTTGGTGCTCGTCATGCTGCGGTTAATTCTGTTGAAGATATAAAGAGGCTTGTAGAATATGCTCATATATATAGTGCAAAAGTTTATGTTACGCTTAACACTATTCTATATGAAAATGAATTGGCGGAGGCAGAAAAACTTGCTCGTAGTCTTATTGATATAGGAGTAGATGCTTTTATTACTCAAGACTTGGCATATAGGGCAATGCAACTTGACATACCCCTTCATGCAAGTACTCAAATGGACAATCGTACGATAGAGAGGGTTAGACAATTAGAGAGTTGGGGATTTGAACAGGCTGTTTTGGCAAGAGAATTAGGTCTTAATGAGATCAAGTTAATACACGATGCTTGCCCAAATATAAAGTTAGAGGCATTTGTTCATGGAGCCTTGTGTGTAAGTTATAGTGGTAGATGTTATGCTTCACAATTTTGTTTTAATCGAAGTGCAAATAGGGGGCGGTGCGCACAGTTTTGTCGTCTTGCGTTTGATTTGGAAGATAACAAAGGAAAAGTTTTGGTAAAAAACAAGTATTTGCTTTCTTTAAAAGACATGAATCGCTCTTCACATATTGAAGAAATGCTTGACGCAGGAATTTGTTCTTTGAAAATTGAAGGACGGCTTAAGGATGTTGGATATGTGAAAAATGTTACTGCATATTACAGTGAAATTTTAAATGATATAGTCAACAGAAGACCTCATGAATTTAAAAGGAGTTCACGCGGAACTTGTAATGTAAATTTTCAACCTGATTTATCGAAATCTTTCAATAGAGGATTTACAAACTATTTTTTGACTCCTTCTGGTAATAATATATGTTCTATAGACACACCAAAATCTATTGGAGAAAAAATAGGTTTGGTCGAGATGCAGACAAAAGATTATATTCTTTTTAATGGTGACAAGATGTTATATAATGGCGACGGAATATGTTTTATTAATGACAAAGGGATTTTAGAAGGTTTTAGAGCTAATAAAGTTGTCGGGAATAAAATATATCCGTTTCCGAGCAACATTAAAGTTAATAACAATACTTGTTTGTATAGGAATAGAAATATTGATTTTGAAAAGAAATTGCAAAGATCTGAAAGCAATCGCTTAATAAATATAAATCTTATAATGGAGGACGGAGATGATGGTTTTATATTTTTTGTTTCCGTTCCCGATGGTCCCTTGGTAAAAATTGAAAAGAAATTTGTAAAAGAAATTGCCCGGACATCTCAAACTGAGCGTATTTTAAAAGAGTTGTCGAAAACAGGAGATTCTATTTTTAAAATAAACACAATGAAAATCAATTTGTCTGATAATTATTTTATACCCGGGTCAATTTTGTCTCAATGGCGTAGAGAAATATTAACAGAAATGTTGAAGGTGATTTGTGTGAAGCAGAATGATTTTGTTGTAAAGAATAATGAGTGTCAGGACATTGGCATTCCCGACAATATTGATTATACATATAATATATCAAATAGTCTTGCAAGCAAAGTCTATACTGACGGAGGAGCAAAAGTTATTCAACCTGCATATGAGATTAATACGAGAGTTTCTACAGAGATGTCGACAGTTGTAATAATGACGTGTAAACATTGTATAAGAAGGGCATTGGGGGCCTGTCTCAAAGATAAAAGAAAAAAAGTTTCTTTGCCTTTATCTTTGCAGTTGTCATTACCGGACGGACGTAAATTTCCTTTGTCGTTTGATTGTGATAAATGCGAGATGAAGGTTTTAGTTAAGCCATAGGAGTATAGTCAATTTTATTTGAATTGTTATGCCAGGGTTATAAATTACAATGTTAAAATCGTTTTCGTTAAGCCAGAAGGTCAAAAAGGGACTCGTTCATTTTGACTTGGCAAGAAAACGAAACTTTTAATAAAACTAAAATTTAGGCAGAAATGAAAAAGAATAAACATTTTTCTAAATTTATAAAATTGGTGTTGTATTTACTTCTTTTCATAATACTTAATTCTTGCGCGAGAAGTGGCAATCCTTTGCGAAGTGATTGGTTGCTTACAGAAAGTCAACGAGATTCTGCTGTGTTTAGCAAGTACCATCACTATAATATAGGCACGAATTTCATATCTACATCAGACTCTTTGCCGTTGTATTCTCATTTGCCTGGTATAGTAGTGCTGACAAATGTTTCTGATACTACCATATATCTGAAGGAAGGAATGGATTTTATTGTAACAGAAATATTTAAGCCTTTGGATTTTAAAGAAAGAGGAATTGATAGCGTATGGCTTAGGGTTGCCTCGGATAATATGCATCTTGGCTGGGTGGAGGAAAATGTGATGTTAGAGAAGTCTACCCCCATTTCTCCTATTTCACAACTTATTACTAAATTTAGCGGAAGACACATTTATTGGTTTTATTTTATCGTGGCTGTTAGTGGATTGATATCTGCATTTAGGAAATACCGAAGAAAGAAAATGTGGTTTTTACATTTTAAGGATATATATTCTATTTATCCAACTGTTTTTATGGCTTGTGTCGCTACTTCGGCAAGTGTATATGCTTTAATTCAAATGTATGCGCCTGATTTGTGGGTGGAATATTATTTTAACCCATCATTAAACCCTGTTGGAAAACCGTTTATTATTGCATTGTTTTTGTGTTTAGTGTGGTTGTGTATTTTGTTATTGATTACTGTAATATTTGAGCTATATGAAAAAGTATCTTTTGAAGATGCAGCATCTTATTTTGTTTCACTTGTTGCATGGGCAGGAGCAGTTTACATTGTGCTTACATTTACAATACCTATATATGTAGGTTTTCTATTTTATATAATATATATATCTTATATTGTTTATAAATATAAATCTATAAAAAAACATATATAAAAAAATAAGGGTTGCAAAATTACAACCCTTATTTTTTTGAGATACTTTTGTTTATGCCGGTTCCATATTGGTATACACAGTTTGCACATCATCGAAATCTTCAAGTTTTTCAATCATTTTGTCGATTGTTTCGCGCTGTTCGGGTGAAACACTTTTGAGGTCATTAGGAACGTATGTAAACTCTCCACCAACATCTTCAAATCCACTCTCTTCTAAAAATTTTTGAATAACGCCAAAACTTTTCGGATCTCCATATATAGTGATGGTTCCTTCTTCGGTATCTTCATCATATTCATCTTCAACGCCAAGGTCAATAGCCTCAAGTATAAATTCATCCATATCCATGTCGGCTTTTTTCTTGAAAGTGAAAACACATTTATGATCAAATAAGAAAGCAAGACTACCCATTGTGCCAAGGTTGCCGTTGTATTTATTAAATACGGAACGGACATCTGCCACGGTGCGTGTAGGATTGTCTGTAAGTGTATCTACAAAAATTGCTACGCCATGTGGGCCGTAACCCTCGTATGTCATAGTCTTGTATTCGCTTTGGTCCTTTCCCATGGCATTTTTTATAGCACGTTCAATATTGTCTTTAGGCATATTTTCACGCTTGCAAACAGCAATAATGCTACGTAGTGTCGGATTATTTTCCGGTTCTGGACCTCCTGCTTTTACAGCAATTGCTATTTGTTTTCCAAGACGGGTAAACGTTTTTGCCATATGTCCCCATCGTTTTAGTTTCGCTGCTTTGCGATATTCAAATGCTCTTCCCATAAGAAATGTAAAATATATTTTAATTAATTATTATCTAAGTTCTGCACTCAAACGATTTTTAAAATTATTTATCAAGGACTGCATTACTTTATCAATTTGTTTATCTGTAAGTGTTTTCTGTGTATCTTGTAAGGTAAGATTGATGGCATAACTTTTTTTGCCTTCAGGCAGATTATTACCTTCATACACATCAAAGAGTTCTATATTCTTTAAAAGATTTCGTTCTGTTTGGTATGCAACATCTTCTATTTGCCGGAAAGTAATGTCCTTATTAACCAATAGTGCAAGATCTCGACTGACTGCCGGATATTTACTTATTTCAACAAAAGTGACATTATTCTTGCGAGTGCTTTTCATGAGAAAATCCCAATGGATGTCAGCATAAAAAACTTGAGATTTTATTTCAAAAGATTTTGTTATCTTGTGATCCAAAAGACCTATTGATGCGTAAATATTACCATTCTTATCTGTAATCTGCAATGCAGAAGAATAAATATCTGACGAAAATTCTTTGTAAAATAATTGTTTTGTTTTTACTCCCAATCGGCAAAAAATATTCTCTATATATGCTTTAAGATTATAATAAGTATAGTCTTCGTTGGGATGGGTCCAAGAACCCTCTATTCGCTTGCCAGTAATCCATAATGATAGACGAAGTTCTTCGTGATATGCACTTAAAATTTGGTTTTCGTCTTTATTGTTTAAACGAAAATCATACACTTTGCCAAATTCATATAATTTTAAATTAGGTGATTTGTGATTTATATTAAACCTTAATGTTTCTAAACCTCCGAAAAGCAAGGTTTGGCGCATAATATTAAGATCTTCGCTAAGGGGATTTATAAGTCTTACACAATTTGAGGCTGGATAGGTTTCCAAATTTTCATAATAAGAAACCTTAGAAAGAGAATTATTCATTATTTCATTAAAACCTTGCGAAGTAAGTTGCTCTGAAATGATATATTGTAGTCTGTTGTTTCTATCGACATCCCCTTTAACTGTCAATGAAGACTTTACAGAGGAAGGAATTTCAACATTATTGTAACCATATATGCGAAGAATCTCTTCAACAATATCACAAGGACGTTTCACATCTACTCTATATGCCGGAACAGTAAGAGATAGACCATCCTCTGTTTCTCTGTCGATTGATATTTCAAGCGAAGTGAGAATGTTTTTTATTTCTTCTTTAGAAATAATTTTCCCTATCAAACTGTTGATGTAATTATATGATAGATTGATTTTAAAGTCGTTGATAGGGGAGGGATAAATATCTTTTATCTCCATGGAAATTGTGCCTCCGGCAAGTTCTTTTGCGAGAATTGCAGCTTGCTTGAGGGCATAAATGGTGCCATTGGGATCTACGCCACGTTCAAATCGAAAACTTGCATCTGTACTTAATCCATGTCGGCGTGCAGACTTACGTATTGTAGTAGGATTAAAATAAGCAGATTCAAATAATACGTTTGTTGTTGTATTGTACGTTCCGGAACCTTTTCCTCCAAATACTCCGGCAATACACATCGGTTCTTTTGCATTGCAAATGGCAAGATCATCTTTTGATAATTTGTGTTCAACACCATCGAGTGTTATGAAGGGTGTATCGTCAGGTAAAGTATCAACAATAATGGTGTTGCCTTCAATCATGTCGGCATCAAAACAATGAAGCGGCTGACCGTAGGCATGAAGTATATAGTTTGTGATATCGACAATATTGTTAATTGGACGCAAGCCGATAATATTAAGTTTGTTTTTCAACCAATCGGGACTCTCTTTCACTGTACAACCACTAAGTGTGACAGCTGCATATCTCGGACATTTTACAGAATCTTTCACGATTATGTCAATGTCAAGATTATTGTTGTCAACATTAAAAGAATCTGATGTTGGTCGGTGTAAAGAAGTTTTATAACCGTTTTGTTTTAACCATGCATATAAATCACGAGCCACACCAAAATGGGAACAGGCATCGGCACGGTTTGGAGTAATGTCGACTTCAATGACATAGTCACTTTTAATATTATAATATTCAGCTGCGGTCATTCCTACAGGAATATCTTGAGGCAAAACAATTATTCCATCGTGGCTCGTGCCTACGCCAATCTCGTCTTCTGCACAAATCATTCCAAGACTTTCTATGCCACGTAGTTTTGAACGTTTGATGGTGAAAGGTTTGTCTCCATCATACAATATGGTTCCAATTGTAGCAACAACAACTTTTTGCCCAACAGCTACGTTAGGAGCACCACAAACTATTTGCAAAGGGTTTTCTTTTCCAACATTGACAATGCAAACATGCATGTGGTCAGAGTTGGGATGAACTTCACATTTTTCAATATAACCAATTACAAGTCCTTTTAGTCCTCCTCTGATAGTTTGTACTTCTTCAATAGAACCGACTTCAAGTCCTATTGATGTTAGTGCTTCCGCAATCTCTTCGGGTGATAGATTAAAATCAACGTATTCTTTTAACCAATTGTATGATATGTTCATTTCTTGATAATATTATTGTTTGTATTTTTTGTTATGCAAAGGTAAAAATTTTTTATGAGTTTAAAAAACAAATGTCTGCAAAACGATAGGAAGGAACTCTTATAGTGAATTATTTCTAAGCTGTGAAAGTTTTTTTACCTTAGCCGTGAATTGTTTGTTGGAAATGAGTTGTTCTATAGTTGGGATCATGCGCCATCTCCAATAATGGCGTGGTATTTCAGGGTGATTGATTTGTTCTTGCTCCAAGTTTTCACTTCTAAGGTTTGAGTCTATGCCAAGCCAGTCTTGAAGTGCAATGATGCAGAGTAAAGAGGTTGAACGCATGTGTCTTGCAATAATTATTTCACAATCTTCGGGAGATAATAAGCCTGGCGTAGGGCTATCTTTGTGTAAGATATTGCGCCAATAGTCAACTGCACTTTCCGGGTTTTGCTTCCACCAAAGTCTTAGAGGAGCCATATCGTGAGTTGAAATTGTATCTACAGAATACAAGGGTGATTCTGACAAATTACTAAAACGCATATTTGGTTTTTTGGGCATAGTTTCAATCTCTAATGTCAATATATTTAGTGCTTTTAATACGGAAGGCACACAACTCGGAATCATTCCAAGGTCTTCTGCACAAGCAAGCATGGAAGTAGCACACGTCAGTTTTGGAAGTCTGCGATAGGCTTCTTCTGTCCAAAAATTATTGTGTCGTTCATAGAAGAAATATTCATAAATCCTTTCGTAGGCAGCAGAATTACTTTGGGAAAGGTGTTTGAAAATTTTTGTTTGTTTACCTAAGATATTTAGATGGTATGTTTTTGTTTCGGGTGAAGTTTTGATAAACAGCACGTTTGTATAAGCAGATAAGAATAATTCCCGTTGTTGTCCGGAAAATCCCATTTCACGCAACATATTATCTATAGCACGTTGTGAATGGGCATAATTCTTTTTCAAGGTCCATTTCCCGTCTGTGCCAAACTCAAAAAAATATTCTTTTGCAACCGGCAGCAATTCTCCGAAGTGTCGTTGCATTTCTCCCTCAGTGAACCTCACTTTTGTATAATATTCGGGATCGTCTGTGAAACCTAATATTTTTAATTCCTGATTTGTCAGTGGCAGTCCCGGGTTAAAATGGCCGAGTGTTCCATAATAATGCTTAATAGGAATTTCCCATATTCGGAAGAAACCCAATACATGATCTATTCTATATGCATCGAAATAGCGAGACATATATGTCAGCCGATCTTTCCACCATTTTGCATCGTCTGCCAAAATGTTTGGCCAATTATAAGTGGGAAAGCCCCAATTTTGACCATGAGCAGAAAAGAAATCGGGTGGTGCACCCGCCTGAGAATCTGAGTTGAGATATTTTGGTAAAACCCACGAAGGCACACTATCCCTACTTACACCGATAGGTATATCTCCTTTTAATACAATTCCTTTGGATTGTGCATAATCATGTACAGAAGACAATTGCTTGTCCAAAAGAAATTGTAATACTCCATAAAAATCGATGTCGTCTAGCAAATTGCTTGCTATTGCCCATCTTTGTAGGTCAACAGGATTATATTCTTTAAATTTTGGCCACTTGCGAAAATTTGCAGTGCCATGTATTTTTAATAAATACCGAAAGAAACTGTAAGGAATGAGCCAATCTGCATTATCGCGTTTAAAAACTTTGTATTTTGTAGAACGAAGTATGTCTTGCTTATTTTCTTGGTAATATGTGTGTAAATACTGTTCTTTCAAATCAAATACTTCGTCATAATCCAATTGTTGTTGAGCGTTAACTTGTTGTCGACGTTGTTCATAAATCTTTAGCTTCGTTTTACTTTTGATTTGTGGCAAAGAATTAAAATCCATGTAAATAGGGTGAAGCGCAAACGAAGATATTGGATTATAAGGATAAGAGTCATGCCAATTTCCTTCGCGTGTAGTATCGTTGACAGGCAAGAGTTGTATAACATTTAATCCGGCCTCTGCTGCCCAATCTATAAATTTTATAAGGTCTCCAAAATCTCCAATTCCCCAACTCTGTTCGGAGCGCAAAGAAAATACAGGAACGACAACACCTGCTGCTTTCAGATCATTTTGTGGTAAATTTGGCGTGGTAGTGTCAATAAAAAATTTCCCATCGTTATTGTCAATAAAACTTAGTTCTCTGTTTTCACCGACTTCCCATATTACCTCTTTGTTTTCTTTATTTACAAGAATGTATTTATATATCAACCCTTGTTGAGGGACATCTGAAAATTTCAAAGGAAATGCCCACGTTCCCATAGATGTCTGATGACCGAGAATAGCCCCCTCAAGTTTCCATTCTCCAACAGATTTTCCGTTGCCACAAAGGTATAACTGACAATTGCGAGGAGGAATATAGTCTGTAAATAATAATACAATATCAGCACAATCTATTGCATCTTTATCTTTAGGATTTAAATTGAAAGGATATATCGTTTTAGAATAAGCAGAAGAATAAAGATAGTTCTTACCTTGATCTATATGCCATAAGGATTTTATAGTAATATTGCTCGTGTTGCTAAAAAAGATATGATGAGGATATTGACCATGTCCTTTTTCTTCGTCTATAAACGAACGTTTTGTTTTAATAGTAAATCCATAACTTATCTCTTCAATCTTTCGTGAGGGTAATTCTATGGTTTGATACCAGTGTTGACCATCTTCACTTTTCATTTTAATAGGTTCATTCAGTCCCGCACGCAGTTTTTTATTGGAAGATAAGTTAAGATATACACATTGGTCTTTGCTATGTGTAACGTATTCAACTTCAATATTAAGAAAAATTATATCTGACATATTTTTTAATTTGTTTACTTCAATTTACTGATACATTAAAATATCATATATGGAAAAACCGCTCATTATTTTAGAACGGTCAACATCTCCTCTTATACCGTCAATTCTACCTCTGCAAGAATACTGCCACATTATAAACTGATTGCCGTCGTCAACAGATGGAACCAGTTCGTTGTAGAATGCAATCATTAAGGGATAACGATCAAAACCGCGATATGCCATATATTTATTGTAAAAATTAACATAAGTATATAGTATTGGTGGACGACCATAATAGTTTTCCACCATATCAAGAAATTCCTTTAATCTTTTGGCAAACCTGTCGGAGGAAACACCATTGGCGGCTTCAACGTCAATCATGGGAACGATATCTTGTTTTTTAGGGTCAATAACTGAAATCATGTGGTGAAATTGTTCTGTCATGTTAACATTTGCGCGGAAGAAATGATAACTCCCCATCGTTATTCCATGTTTTCTACCTTCTGAAATATTATAGTCATAATAATCATCTATAAAATAATTACTTTCAGAGGCTTTAACAAAAGCATAACTTATCTTTCCGCCTTTTGCAACAGAAGACCAATCTATACTACCTTGATAATGGGACACGTCTATCCCCTCTGTCATATTTTCAATTAAACGACGAGAGCCACAATGTGCAACAACAGCCTGAGATAATAATACATCTTTTTTTATTTCAACATAAGGGTCAGGTTCCGATGCGCGTGGCAATTCTACTTTATGTTTTTCTTTCTTGTCTTTTTTTATTTTAGAACTTGCCTTTAATTCAAACGGAAATACAAATAAAAATATAATTATAAATACTATGTATTTTTGCATGATCAGATAATATTTTCTTAATTTTCCATATTATTTCATTTCCTTTATTATGCCGTGTCTGTAGGCATATAGCAACTCTTTTAATTCTTTAATTTGATTTTGAATTTTACGGCCTCTATCTGTATCTCTGACCATAATTCTTTTACCCATCAATTGAACGATTTGCACAGAAGATTTTATATCTGTTTCGTTTTTGATTGCTTCAGAAATAGACTCAAAAGGTTCATGCTGTATTAATTGGAATCCACGAGAATGATAAACAAGAGTATATCCGGCAATACCAGTTGTGTCGTGATAGGCTTTGGCAAAACCTCCATCAATAACCATTAGTTTCCCGTCTGCTTTTATAGGGTTTTCACCTTCTCCGGCATGTACGGGGACATGACCGTTAATTATATGTCTGTTTTCCCCCTCTACACCAAAAGCGTCTAAAATCCTATTGCATACAGACGCATTATCGCGCAATTTATAATAATTTCCTTTTTCTTCGTGTTGCAAATGTTTGTCTGTTAAAAAATAGCGTTCGAATGTGGTCATTCTTGATTTGTCAAACAAAGGACTATCTGTACCACACCATAAATACCAAAAATAATCTCGTGCCTGTTGTTTTTGTTTTATTGGGGTGTCGGTATTAAATGCAGAACGCATTAACAACGCTATATGTTTCATCAGTTGTCTGCCACTATAAGTTCCATCGTATAAATCAACTTTTTTTAAAGAACCATCGGGATTAAGGGGAATAGAGGCGTGAAACAATAAGTTTGAATTATATATGCCATACATAGAGCCATTTGTAAACAACAGATGAATGTGTTTCTGAAGTTTTTCAGAAACTCTAAAAGAGTGATGTAGTTTATTCATCAGTTCTTCCTCTTCAGAAGTAAGCTTATATGGTTCCTTTGGATCTAATGTCGGGAAAAGATTATCCGACAAATCATATTCTTTTCCATCATAAATATATTTGCCATTATTTAGGTCGATATGTTCAAGTGTACCTCGGCGGTCTATATTCCATTCGGGGTGTTTGCTTGTCATTTGAGCCTCAAGTTTAAATTGGATGATGGTGATTGCTTTATGCATTCTGGCTAAAAGCATGAGAGTCTTGTTGGAAAAAGTCTTGGTCTCTGTTCCAACAACCGGAAAAAAATGCTTACATGGGTCATCGCCGTACACATCCATGGCAAAAGCTGCTAAAGAAATAAGATTTATTCCGTATCCATCTTCCAATGTTGCCATGTTGCCATATCTTAAGGACAAACGAATAACATTGGCTATACAAGGGTCGTTGCCGGCAGCAGCACCCATCCATAATGCATCATGATTACCCCATTGTATATCAAAATTAGGGTAATTTAAAAGAAAATCTAAAATAATATGCGCGCCAGGACCTCGGTCAAAGATGTCACCCAATATATGCAGTTTGTCTACAGCCAACTGTTGTATGACATGACACAATGCAATAATCAAATTGTCGCTTTGTCCTGTATCTACGATAGAATGAAAAATTGCATTAAAATATGCTTGCTTGTTATTGTCTGTGGAATCTTCATGAAGAAGTTCTTCAATTATGTAAGCAAATTCCTGCGGTAATGTTTTTCGTACCCTGCTACGAGTATATTTGCTGCTCATCACTCTACAAACCTTTACCAATTGGTTAAGTGTGATTGTGTAGTAATCGTCAAGGTTATCTTCGGCAGCCTTTATCAACTCTAATTTTTGTTCAGGATAGTATATTAGCGTACATAACTCTTGAATTTCCCTATCTCTCATTTGATTCCCAAATAATTCTTGTACTTTTCGTTTGATATTTCCGCTTGCGTTGCGTAAGATATGCAGAAAAGCCTCATGTTCACCGTGAATATCTGCCATAAAATGCTCTGTCGGCTTTGGAAGATTTAATATTGCTTCAAGGTTTATAATTTCTGTACCGGCAGAAGCTTCAGTGGGAAATGTTTGAGAGAGTAATTGTAGTATTCGCATATCGCGTTCTACTTGTTGTTTCATCATACCAGATTATTTTTTACTAAGGTCTTTTTCTTTTTACACCTTCTTTTGTCATCTTAATAGGTAAAATATGTCCATCTTTAGTAAAGCGTAATACGTCAATACATGTTTCTCGTGAATTACCGTCAACTTCTGTTAAAGGTCGACGGTGATAAACAATGTAATATTCGTCTTTTCTCTTGCCTTTAATGACAGAATGGTGACCTGCACCAGTTCCTATAGTTGGATCTTGTTTCAGTATTACACTTTCACGTTTAAAAGGTCCTATAGGAGAATCGCTAATTGCATATGCGACGCAATAATCAGAGCCGGTCCAATTGCCTTCGCTCCACATAAAATAATATTTCCCTTTGCGTTTTAACATAAATGGACCTTCTACATATTTATCTGGAGTAATTTCTTTAAAAAGAGTTCCGTCTTTAAATTTTTTCAAACTAATTAAGTCTTTGTTTAGCATTGCAACATTGCAATGTCCCCATCCTCCATAATACATATAGAATTGACCATCATCGTCACAAAACACAAATTGGTCAATTGGTTGGGCTCCATTTATTATACTATCTATCAACGGTCGTCCAATGGCATCTTTAAATGGACCGGATGGAGATTTTGATGTTGCCACCCCGATCCCACCATATTCTTTATTGTTTTGGATATTGTTGGCACTAAAAAAAAGATAATATGTATCATTGTTTTTAATAATAGAGGGGGCCCAAAGAGCTCTTTTTATCCACGCAACGCCATCAACGGAAAGAATTTTCTCGTGCTTTTCCCAATTTGAAAAATCAGAGGAAGAAAATGCGTCAAAAAAAACTTGTTTGTTAAACGGAGCAGAGTAGGTCGGATAAATCCAATATCGGTTATCGAAAATGACACCTTCAGGGTCTGCATAATATCCTTTAATTACAGGATTACCTACTCTAAACTGTTTTTTACTCTTTGGCAAATTGCTTTGAGCTGCAGAATATATTGTAAAACAAACGGAAATTACAATGGAGATAAATATAAAATAGTTCTTTTTCATTCTAATTATAATGTGTCCGCAAAATTGCAAAAAAATTGTGATGTAGCAAAATTTAGTGTGTCAAAAGGAGATTTTCCCAAGAAAAGATGTTATATTTGCTTCAAAATATTTTTTGAGTAATAATAAAATAACAACATAAATAATATTTAAAATGAGAAGTAATATATTTACGGTGCTGTTTTTTTGTCTTGCTTTCACTCAGATAAATATCGTTAAGGCAGATTATTCTATTTATCCTATCCCGCAGAAAGTGGCTTATAATCAAGACAAAATTGATTTTGAGAAGAATCTTAATGTAGTTGTTGAAGATGGTATTGATCAATATACAATTGCTCGTCTTAAAGAAATTTTCGCTTCTATAAATTCGTTTAATTTGATTTTCTCGAAAAAACCATCTTCAAAAATTCCTAATTTATATTTAGGCATAAGGAATTCCGGAAAAGTCGTAGATAAATATGTTTCAAAACAGGAAATTTCTACAGATGTCTTTTCTGTTGAAAGAAAATATGACCGACATATTGTTTGTGTTCGTAAAAACTCTAAAAATATATCTGAAATTATTATAATAGGAGAACATACCAATGCCGTTTATTATGGACTTGCAACAATGGAACAAATATTGGAGCAAGGTCTTAAAAAGGGAAATTCCGTTTCGTTAGAATCTGTTTTTATTTCTGATTATGCAGATATGCAATATAGAGGTATTGTTGAGGGATATTATGGATACCCTTATTCTTATGCCGTAAAAAAAGATCTGATGAAATTTTTTAAGCGTTATAAGATGAACACATATATTTATGGAGCAAAAAGCGACCCTTTTCATAGTGGTTATTGGCGCGATGCTTATCCGGAAAATATAACAACCTTACAAGAAAAAAACGGTTGGTTATCTCAAGATATGATTAAAGATTTATCTCTTCTCTCGTTGCAGACAAAAGTAAATTTTATTTGGGCAATTCATCCTAACAGTGGCAATTCTGTTGATTTTAGTTCTGTAGAGTCTACAAATCAGGCTGTAAAAGATGTGATGAATAAGTTTGAAAAGATGCATAAATTAGGTATTCGCCAATTTTCTGTTTTTTTGGATGATGCAGGTTGGAATTTTGACGATGTAAACAATTATCGGGATTTTTTGACGAATCTTCAATGCAGACTTCAAAATAAATATAATTTGAATTATACCAATCCAAGTGATACCGTTCTACCTATTCATTATGTTCCGCACATCTATGCAATAAATTTTGCAAAGAAAGAAGACTTGAAAACCTATTTTGACGCAATTTCACAGACATCTTCCAATATAGTTGTTTATACTACAGGAAGTGGAGTATGGAGTTCCGTTAAAAACGAAGATTTTTCTATAATGAAAAATTTGATGAAAAGGCCGGTTGCCTTATGGTGGAACTATCCATGCAATGATAATAAAGACGGTCGTATTTATACTTCAGATATGTATTCCAATCTTAAGGAAATGGGACTACCCATTCCTGACAAAAACGTGCCTGATTGCATAGGGCTTGTTAGTAATCCAATGCAACAAGGAACAGTTGCCAAAATAGGTCTCTTTGGAGTGGCAGATTATTCGTGGAACACAGAGGCCTTTGACGCAATCCAAAACTGGAAAGATGCTTTTACTGCTATAATAGGGAAAGATATGTCATCTACATATAATTTTCTTTCTGACTACCTTCGTTTTCAAGATACAGAAGAAATGCACATTCTTACAAAGAAATATATAGAACAAAAATACAATTCTAATAAAGTTGATTTAACCATAAAGAAAAAGCTGTTGGAGTTGTTAAATAAGATAAAAAACTCGTCAAATAAAATGCTTTCATATAATTCAGAAATTGAAAGTGACAGATTGCTTATATCTGATTTAAAACCATGGCTTGTAAAATTGAAAAAAATGGCAGAGATGGGCATTTCTTTAATTTCACTTGAAGATATAAAAGATGAGAATGTTCGTTGGAATGTGTATTGCGAGCAGGTAAAATCTTTAAATGAATTTAGAACAGATATTAAATACATGGTTGATGCTCTTGAGGGTATGGGTGAAAATCCTCCCTCTGTATTACATCGCGTAGAGCCAAGTCATAAATATCTAATGCCTTTTATCGAGTACTTAATAGACAATGCTTATGTTTTTAAAAAAGAACAGAGTTTTAATATGCCTATTTTATATCACGAGGGAATTATTACAGAAGGACATAAAACTGAAGCAGGAGAGATGTATTTAAGTACAACAATTACCGTCAAAAATAAAGATACACTTTTAATAGAATTTCCCAAAGGAGGAACAGTGGAAGATGTTATTATCTCTCCTATGATATTTAAAAACTTCATCGTTTCAACCTCTCTATTTGGCAAACATTTTACTAATGTTTTTAAAGAAAAACAAGTAATAGGCGAACGAATCAAATATTTAAAATTGATTTATAAATCCGCACAGACAAAATCATTAACTTTAGATGAAACATCATTAAATATTAAGATGGCAAGTGCACCGCTTCTTTCGTGTGCATATCTTCCTCCTGGAGATGTATGGAATAATCATAATGCTTCTTTGTTGATAGATGGTAATTACAACACGTTTACTTGTCTCAATCGTGACCAGAAAGACGGAGATGTTTATACTGTAAAATTAGCAACACCATGTCCTCTTTATGATGTTACCGTTGCTTTTGGTACAACAAATCTTGACTTTCCAAAAGTTGCGACAATAAGAATTTCTGACGATAGCACACATTGGACTGATTTAAAAATTGAAAACACTGACATTACTGAAATGAGAATGTCAATGCCTCAGGTTATAAAACATAATGATGACGTGTCATTGTGTTCTTTTGATGCCAACGGAGAAACTGCTTTATACATTAGCGTTTGTTTAAAAGAAGCATTTCAAGAGAAGTGGCTTCGTTTAAATGAAATTGAAGTTAATCCTAAACATTTCTCTGCTCAATTTATACCCAAGGTTTCTGTCAACGGAAAAGAAAACTTTGACTTGGCTGATGGGAAAGCTCATACATGCTATACACCCATTACCAATGATGATATAATAGTCTACAATATGTTTTCAATTGTGCCCACAAAGCAACTCATAATATATGCAGCCGAGAATCGTGCGGGAGCAGAGGCAGAAATATATGCTATAAGCGAAAATAATACAACAAAAGTCGGGGTAATAAGAGGTGGGGTCAACAAAATTGATTTAACCGGCTTGCCTTACTCTAGTTCCATCAAGATTAATGTTAAAGATAAAGGTTTGTCAATATCAGAAATTGTTGAGCAATAAATCATTTGTTATTATGTATTATGTAAAAAAAACAATAGAAGTAGCAATGGCTCATCGTTTATGCTTGAATTACGAAAGTAAGTGTTGTAATCTGCATGGCCATAATGCAATTGTAACTGTTTTTTGCCGTTCGGAAAAACTTAATGAAAACGGAATGGTTATTGATTTTTCGAAAATCAAGGAAACTATATATAATCTTTTAGATCATAAATTTGTAAACGATGTTGTTGTGTTTAATCCAACTGCTGAAAATTTAGCAAAATGGATATGTGAGTCTATTCCAAATTGCTACAAAGTGATCTTTAGAGAATCTACAAATAATATTGCAGCTTATGCAAAAGATAGTGATGCTACTATATAAATTTGAATAGAGGGACGAAAAAATACATGAAAACATATTGTATTAACGATTTTTTTTATTCATTACAGGGCGAAGGACGATGGTCTGGTCGTCCTGCTGTTTTCATAAGATTTTCAGGGTGTAATTTACGTTGTCCTTTCTGCGACACAGACCATTCTATGTCTTTTCGCATAAAATTAAAAACATTGGTTGATAAAGTGTCTTTATACAACACAGAAATGGTTGTTCTTACAGGAGGAGAACCGAGCCTTAATATAGACACGACTCTTGTATCCTCATTACACGAAAAAGGCAAGTATGTGGCAATAGAGACAAACGGAACATCTCCTCTTCCACGTGGAATAGATTGGATAACATTGTCTCCAAAAGATATTTTTGTTGATAATGCAACAGTATGTTTGGATTACGCAAACGAAATAAAATTGATTTTTACGGGAGAAAATTTTGCAGACATTGAGCGCTATTCCTCTTTTAATGCAAAGTATTTTTATCTTCAACCATGCGACACAGGCAACGACAAAACAAATGCTATGCTAATAAAAGGGGCTGTTGACTATTGTCTGGCTCATCCACAATGGTCACTTTCGTTGCAAACACACAAAATTATAGACATAAAATAGAAAATCCCATCTAGACGTGCTCCTTTTAGTCACAATGTGTTACTTTTGCAAATAAAATAGCGAAACTTATCTACGTATAGTTACGTACACAAAAACATTATGCAAAAAATATAGACATGATAGGAAAATGGTTTGAAGTTAAAGTGGCAGTGAGGCGCACACTTGACGATGGTAGTATGAAAGTCGTAAAAGAGATATACTTGGTCGATGCAATCAACTTTACCGAAGCGGAGACACGTATATTGGAAGAATTAAAAATCTATGGTGAAATTTCCATAGTAGGTATAAAATATTGTGATGCTAATGAATTGATTGACACTCACAATCCAGAGGATGGTTTTTGGTATAAAGCAAAACTTTCAATGATTTCTGTTGACGAATCAAAAGGAAAAGAAAAAAAAGTTTCCGTAAATATATATGTCAGGGCAAAAGACTTTAAAAATGCACTAAACAACATAGAGCAATATATGCAAAATTCCGTAATGGACTATTCCATCGTAAGTATTTCAGAAACAGCAGTCATGGAAATTTTTGAGTATAAAGTCGATAAAGAATACACCAAATGACATCTATCCAAAACAATCTTGACGAAGTAAGAGCAACTTTACCAGCGGGGGTAAAACTTGTGGCAGTGTCAAAATTCCATCCATTGGAGAAATTAAAAGAAGCCTATCTTGCCGGCCTACGAGATTTTGGAGAAAGCAATGTCAAAGAACTCCAAACAAAACAACCCCAAATGCCTTCCGATGTATGTTGGCATTTCATCGGTCATTTGCAAACAAACAAAGTAAAATATATCGCCCCATATATAGATCTCATACATTCGGTAGACTCATTTAAATTGATGAAAGAAATTAACCACCGTGCCAGTATCAATAATCGTATAATAAAATGCCTCTTACAACTCCATATGGCAGAAGAGGAGCAAAAACACGGTTTTATCCCTGATAAATGTATAGAGATGCTCACTGATGGAGAATGGAGAAAACTTGACAACATAAAAATTTGCGGCATAATGACCATGGCAACAAATACCAGCGATTCTACTATCATTCATCGTGACTTCGCCGGAGCAAAACAGTTGTTTGACTACATTAAAACAAACTTTTTTCCAAATGATTCAGACTTTAGTATTCGTTCTTATGGAATGAGCGGAGACTATCACATCGCAATCTCTGAGGGAAGCAACATGGTTAGAGTGGGAACTCGCATTTTTGGAGAAAGAGAATATTAGTTATTATCATAACAAATCTGAGTAAAGCAAAATAGTGTCACTCTCATTATATCTCGCAAAGCATTTTCGCAAATCTCCTGACAGACGAAAGCATGTTTCTTCGCTTGGCGCAAATATTGCCTCTTTTGGGGTAATGTTAGGTTTGTGTGTCATGTTGGTTTCTGTTGCTATTGTTATGGGGTTTAAAAAAGAAATCAGGGGTAAAGTGATAGGCTTTGGAGCAAATATACACGTTGTCAATGCTGATATGACACAAAATCCCTCTCTGTTGCCCCTTGTCATAGATAGTGTGTTTATTTCTAAAATAAAAAACACACAAGGGGTAACGCATGTTCAAAAAGTTTCGCAAAAAAACGGAATAATCAAAACCGATAACGATTTCTCCGGAGTTACATTCAAAGGAGTTGGGAATGATTACGACACTTCTTTTCTTTCTTCAGCCATTGTTAAAGGTACAATACCACATTATAATAATAATGAAAAGGGGTTTCCACTTGACATAATTATAAGTAATACTCTTTCACAAAAACTCAATTTGGAAGTCGGCGACAAAGTATATTCTTATTTTTTTGATAACGATTTAAAGATGAGAAGATTTACAGTTTCGGGAATATACGAAACTCATTTGTCGCAGTTTGACTACGCTATTGTTTTTGCAAATATCAACACAATCAACCAACTAAACGGATGGAAGCAAGGCGATTGCTCTGTCGTGGAGATTTCTGTAAAAGATTTCGATGATACAGAAGAAATAGCTGACAAGATAGCCTTAAATAAACCCGTCAAAGCTGATAAAAATGGTTGCTTTGTGGCTGTTTATAGCGTTGGCGAACTTTTTAGTTCTATTTTTGACTGGTTAAGCCTGCTTGACTTGAACATTTGGATAATTCTTGTTTTGATGGCTTGTGTGTGCTGTTTTACAACCACAAGTGGCCTGCTCATACAGATTCTTGATAAAACATCAATTATCGGACTTCTTAAAGCTTTAGGGGCAGGCAATCGACTATTAAAACAAACATTCGGCTGGTTTGGAGTTTATGTTGTAGGTCGTGGAATATTGTTTGGTAACGTTTTGGGCTTATCGCTATGTTATATTCAATACAATTATCACATTATAGGTCTAAATGCAACAAATTATTATGTTGACTATGTTCCCATCGCAATTGATGGTGTGGTGATAATGTCTTTAAACATCGCTACGACAATATTGTGTTTTTTTATGTTGGGACTTCCCACTTTGATAGTTTCGCGCATAAGTCCCACTAAAGCGCTGCGATTCGATTGAAAATTGACTTATACAAAAAATCAGGTTGTTTTCATTTTAGTATACTTTCTCAACCAAATACATATAAAAAAGAAAGAGCAATAAAATATAAACAAACTATTTTTTCGGTACAGTTTATTTAAAAATTTAGATTTTATATTTTTGAAGTATAGGTATTTTGCAAATCGTAGTTTTTAAAATTGAATATTTCTCTATTGTTAAGTAGTTGTATGTTTTACAATTCTATATAAAACAGTACTTTTTTCTTGCTTTTTATCGAAAAAACAAAAGAAAAATACTACTTTTGCAAACAATAGCGAATATAAAATTTTTATTAACTAAAAGAATCGAAACACTATGAACGCACAAAAGGTGCTTGATGACCTCAAGCAAAGATTTCCTAACGAGCCTGAATATCATCAGGCTGTAGAAGAAGTACTCTCGACAATAGAAGAGGAATATAACAAACATCCCGAGTTTGACAAGGCAAACCTCATCGAAAGACTTTGTATTCCCGATAGAATATATACATTTCGTGTGAGTTGGACCGATGACAAAGGCAATGTTCAGACAAACACCGGCTATCGTGTGCAACACAACAATGCCATAGGCCCATACAAAGGTGGTGTTCGTTTTCATAAGTCTGTGAATTTGGGTATCTTGAAATTTCTTGCGTTTGAGCAAACTTTCAAGAATTCCCTTACAACCCTCCCTATGGGTGGAGCAAAAGGTGGTAGCGACTTTTCTCCACGTGGTAAAAGTAATGCTGAAGTGATGCGCTTTTGTCAAGCTTTTATGCTTGAATTGACACGCAATATTGGTGCAGATGTTGATGTGCCCGCAGGCGATATTGGTGTTGGCGGTCGCGAAGTTGGCTTTATGTTTGGAATGTATAAGAAACTCACCCACGAGTTTAGCGGTGTGTTTACCGGAAAAGGCCGTGAATTTGGAGGTTCGCTGATACGTCCTGAAGCAACAGGTTATGGCAATGTCTATTTTCTTATGGAGATGCTCAAAACACGCGGATTAGATCTTAATGGCAAGACGGTGCTTATCAGTGGTGCAGGAAATGTAGCTCAATACACCGCAGAAAAGGTTCTGCAACTTGGAGGTAAAGTTTTGACCATGAGCGACTCTGATGGATATATCTATGACGCCGAAGGTATAGACCGCGAAAAACTCGACTACATTATGGAGTTGAAAAACATTTATCGTGGCAGAATCAAAGAATATGTAGAAAAATATCCATCTGCAAAATATGTTGCAGGAGCGAAGCCCTGGGCAGAAAAGGCTGACATCGCATTACCTTCGGCCACCCAAAATGAAATTAACGAAGAAGCCGCACGCAATTTGGTAGCAAACGGTGTGATTGCAGTAAGTGAAGGTGCTAATATGCCTTCTACTCCCGGAGCGATACGCGTATTCCAAGAGGCAAAGATTTTATATGCCCCAGGTAAAGCTGCCAATGCAGGTGGAGTTTCGGTTTCAGGTTTGGAAATGAGCCAAAATTCAGAACGTCTTTCGTGGACAGCCGAAGAGGTAGATGCAAGATTGCATGGCATAATGGAGAATATTCATGAAAACTGTGTGAAATATGGCACAGAGGCCGACGGATATATAAACTATGTGAAGGGTGCCAATGTTGCCGGTTTTATGAAAGTGGCAAAAGCAATGATGGCTCAAGGCATTGTTTAATATTAAAGATTATATTACTATTATAATTTTGTAAATTATACAAAGGGGTTGTGCTCAAACACAGCCCTTTTGTCTTTATTACTATACATACGCAAAAACTCTATTTTGTAGGTTTCGTTTTGTATCCTTATAGTTATTAAACCCAAGGAGTGAGCAACAAATGATATAAATGTGCTTGAAAACGACGTGAGCGTGAAAAAGATTTCCAATAATCTTCTGTCATCTCAACAGTTTTTTTTAGGTCACGGTTGAAAATTTTTTCAAGTTGTTGCGTCGAACAGGTGTCGTTGATCAAGGCGTTTACCTCATAGTCACATCTTAATGAGCGATTGTCAAGATTTGCCGAACCTACATAACTCCAGCAACCGTCTATCATCATTATTTTGGAGTGGTGGAAACCACCTTGGTAGTAATAAACCTTAGCTCCGGCCTTCATGAGTCGATGAGCCTGATAGTCAACAATTCGTGGAGTGATTGGTATATCACTTTTTTCCGACACCATAATTTTTACGTCTACACCTCTTTTAACCGCTTTTTTTATGGCTTTTACAATTTTGTGGTTTAGCGTGAAATATGGGTTTATGATGTATATTTGCTTTTCTGAATTGTTTATGCAATTTATAAATGTATTGCGAATGATTTTAGGTGAAGTGTGAGGTTCTCTGTTTATAACAGCAATTTTCTTATTGCGAGCAGTTGGCGTGTCATCTTGTTTCAAGTTCTTTATAGCGTTTTCGGGAAAAGACATACCGGGATAAAGGTCAGCACCGCAAATTTCTTGCCCCGTGGTTGCTTTCCATGCCCTCAAAAATATTGCTTGATATTCTGCAACAGCATCCCCCTCTATTCGATAATGTACGTCATGCCAAGAACCAAATTCTTCTTTACCGTGAATATAGTAGTCTGCCACGTTCATACCTCCGCTATATGCACACTTTCCGTCTATTACTACTATTTTGCGATGATCACGTGGCATGATATGGTTAATCCACGGAAAGACTATGGGGTCAAATTCATAGATTTCAATGCCGGTGGCTCTGATTTCTTTGAGACGTTTTTTCTTAATGGGTTGATTATTACTGCTATTACCAAAAGCATCGTAAAGCAGACGCACCTTAACACCTTGTTTTACTTTCACAGCAAGACTATCAAACATGGTGTTGGCGATAGAATCGTCACGAAAATTAAAATATTCCATATGTATAGTTGAACGAGCTTCGCCAACAGCCTTAAATAAGTCAGAAAACTTGTCGCGACCATTGTCAAAAAACACTATGCTGTTGTTGCAAGTGAATTTCGCTCCATCTCTTATTGCCTGATAGTAAATACTGTCGGAACCAGCATAACCATATATAAGGAAAATTACAGCAGATAGAAATACAAACAGTCGCTTATAAATATGAGATATCATGCCAGATTATTTTTAAGCCATTAAGAAATATAACTTCATATAACAGTGCTGAAAGAGTCTACAACTCCTAATAGATGGTTTTGTTTGTCAGAAACAAGTACACAGTGAATTTTATTTCGGTTTAGAATTTGGTCAATTTCGACAACTTTCATGGAGGAGTCTACTGTTTTTGGCGACCGCGTCATTATATCAGAAACGTTTAGTGAAAAGAATTTGTTTTGAGAGTTCTCCATGGCTCGTCTGATGTCACCGTCAGTAACAATTCCGACAATTAAGTCATTTTCTATAGCTATACAAATTCCTAATCTACCTTTGCTGACAATAGTAACGGCTTCACAAAGTGGGGTAGAGGGTGATACTATGGGCAAGTCTTTGGTCAGCATTATGTCAGAGGCTTTTGTAAGCAAGCGCTTGCCAAGCATTCCTCCTGGGTGAAATAAGGCAAAATCAGTCTCTTTAAATCCACGTGCTTTTATAAGACAACAAGCCATGGCATCCCCCATGGCAAGTGTCGCTGTGGTTGATGATGTGGGAGCCAAATTCAATGGACAGGCTTCTCGGTTTACGTTTACGTTGAGATGGGCAGTGGAATATTCTGCTAACAATGATTTGGGATTGCCGCTAATGCCTATTATCGGAATGCTACGTTGAATTAAAGAGGGAACTATGCGCAATAATTCGTCTGTATAGCCGGAATTGCTTATGGCTATTACAAGGTCATCTGTGGTAACAACACCTAAATCTCCGTGATATAAATCAAGGGGATTAACATAAAAACTCGGAGTGCCGGTGCTGCTAAACGTGGCTGCGATTTTTGCACCGATATGTCCGCTTTTCCCAACTCCGGTTATTATAATTTTTCCTTTACAATCAAGTATAAGGTTAATTGCCTTGTCGAAATTATTGTCAAGCAGGGGGATAAGGTCTGTTATTGCTTGTGCTTCGTCTTTAAAACACTTTATTGCTGTTGCTGTCCACATGTGGAATAATTTTAATTTAAAGAAATACTATAATAATATATTTAAAGCAGCGTTTTAATAACATCTTCAAATTGTGAGAGTGGTAACATATTGGTGCCGTCGCTCAAAGCTTTTTCCGGATTAGGGTGAATTTCAAAGAAAAATCCTGTTGCTCCAAATGCTTTTGCTGCAAGAGCCATGGAGGGGATAAATTCTCTATTTCCACCGGTCACTCCATTTCCCGCTCCGGGTCGCTGAACGGAGTGTGTGCAGTCCATGATGACGGTGGGGGTAAATTGCAACATCTCGGGAATGTTGCGAAAATCTACTACAAGGTTGTTATAGCCAAAAGAATTTCCTCGCTCGGTAAGCCAGATGTCGGTAGCTCCACTTTGGTGAGCTTTCTCAACAGGATAGCGCATATCAAGACCGCTGAGAAATTGTGCTTTTTTTATATTTATAATTCGTCCGGTTTGGGCAGCAGCAACCAAAAGGTCTGTCTGACGACAGAGAAAAGCCGGAATTTGAATTACGTCTGCAACTTCTGCAACCGGTTTAGCTTGATATGATTCATGAATATCAGTGAGAATTGGCAGACCATATTTTTGTTTAATGTCATAAAGCATTGTCAAACCTTTTTCTAATCCCGGACCGCGAAATGAAGATAGTGAGGTGCGGTTTGCCTTATCAAACGAGGCTTTAAAAATTATATTCAGATTATATTTTTTGTTTAGTCGTATGATTTCTGTCGCAACAGTATCTAACAATTGCTCCGACTCTATCACACATGGGCCTGCAATTATCTGCATAATCTTTGTTTTTATGTATATGTTATTTATTATAAAGCTGTTTTCTTAATTCCTGGATATGACTATCGGCCATATAGTCTTCATAGGTGGTAAGTTTGTCAATTATTCCGTTAGGAGTGAGTTCTATTACGCGATTTGCAAGAGAATTAATAAACTCATGGTCGTGTGAAGCAAAAAGCAAGTTTCCTTTATACAGTTTCAAATTGTTATTGAACGCCTGGATAGATTCGAGATCGAGGTGGTTGGTGGGAGTGTCAAGTATAAGACAATTGGCGTTTTTCAATTGCATTCTTGCAATCATCAACCTCATTCTTTCTCCTCCGCTGAGTACGTTCACTTTTTTCAAAATATCCTCTCCCGAAAATAGCATTCTGCCAAGAAACGCCTTGAAATATACCTCGTTTCCTTCGCCAAACTGACTAAGCCACTCAAGCATATTTAAAGGTTTTTCAAAAAATTGAGTATTGTCGAGAGGCAGGTAGGCATTGGTGATTGTTACACCCCATTTATATGTTCCTTCTGCAGGTTGTTTATGTCCGTTAATAATTTCAAAGAGTGCAGTCATAGCCCTAGAGTTGTGGCTTATGAACACTACTTTCTGGCCTTTTTCCACAGTAAAGTTTAGGTTTTGAAACAAAACGCTTCCATCGTCAGTAACAGCCTTAAGATTTTCAACCTCAAGAATTTGGTTGCCCGGTTCTCTTTCCATAGTAAAAATAATTCCTGGATATTTACGTGTGGAGGGTTGTATCTCTTCAATATTGAGTTTCTCCAACATTTTTTTGCGGCTTGTTGTCTGTTTCGATTTTGCTACATTTGCAGAGAAACGACGAATAAACTCTTCGAGTTCTTTTTTCTTTTCCTCGGCTTTTTGACGTTGATTTTGTTGTTGGCGCAAAGCAAGTTGCGAAGATTGATACCAGAAACTATAATTACCGGCGAAGAGTGTTATTTTTCCATAGTCAACATCTACGGTATGTGTAGAAATGGCATCAAGGAAATGTCGGTCGTGACTCACCACCAAAACTGTGTGTTCGTAATTGCCCAAATAATCCTCAAGCCATTCCACGGTTTCAAGGTCAAGGTCGTTTGTTGGCTCATCAAGCAAAAGATTATCGGGATCACCAAATAAAGCTTGGGCAAGCATAACCCTCACTTTTTCCTTTCCCGATAGTTCTTTCATCAACATTCCATGTTTAGAAACACTGATTCCGAGTTGCTCCAACAAACTCGCGGCATTGCTTTCTGAGTCGTAACCACCCATATCTGCAAATTTCTCTTCCAACTCGGCAGAACGTAGTCCGTCTTCGTCGGTGAAATTCTCTTTTTCATAAAGAGCAGTGCGCTCATTGTTTAGTTCCCATAATTCATGATAGCCCATCAAAACTGTATTGAGCACGGTATATTCGTCATATTTGAAATGGTCTTGGCTCAACACAGACATTCTCTCGCCCGGTGCTATTTCGATTGTACCTTTCGTTGCTTCTAATTCTCCCGAAATTGCTTTCAGCAAAGTTGATTTGCCCGCTCCGTTTGCACCAATAATACCATATATATTTCCATTGGTAAACTTGAGATTAACATCTTTATAAAGAACTTGTCTGCCAAATTGAATGGCAAGGTCGTTTACAGTTATCATTTGCTTTTTGTCTTATAAAAATTTATTTTGAACGCAAAATTAAGAAAAAAAAACGAACTACGTGTCTTTATTCATTTCAATCTGCAATAAAGCATTTTTTAGCACAACAGCAAGAGATGTTTTGTATGTCTTCTGTTTGAACAATTTTTACGACAGAGGGAAAACAAAAAACTTTTCGCACTACTCAAGATTTGATAAAAATCATTACATTTGCATTCCAAACCATACACTTGTCGTTTTTTCATGATTAGTTCGGAAATTATTTCGGTTGGAGCAGACAAATTAAAATGCCTCATTAACAGCGATGAAATAAGGCACAAAGTAGATTTGTTGGCAAATCAAATCAGGACAGACATGGGTGAAGAAGAAACTCCTCTTTTCATCTGTGTGCTGAAAGGAGCCTTTATGTTTGCTTCAGACCTTTTAAAGGCTTATAAAGGAAGTTGCGAACTAGAGTTTATCAGATTATCTTCTTATAACGGCACAAAATCGCTGGGCAAGGTGAAAAAACTGATAGGTATGGATTTCAAGGAAGTAAGAGAACGACGTGTAGTAATCATTGAAGATATTGTTGATACAGGTTTGACAATTAGGACTTTATTAGACCATTTAGCAGTTTTCAAACCAAAGAGTATAGATATAGCCTCGCTCTTTGTTAAACCTGCCAGACTATGCCACAATGTCACTATAAAATACTATTGTTTTGAAATTCCTGATGCATTTATAGTTGGTTACGGACTTGATTACGACGAAAAATATCGCAACCTACCCGCAATCTATGTTATACAAAAATAATAGATTTTCAAAAAAACTCAAAAAAAATGAAAAACATCATTATTTTCGGTGCCCCGGGCAGTGGAAAAGGCACCTACAGCGATGAAATTGTGAAGAAATTCGGCATGAGCCATATATCTACGGGCGATGTGCTTCGCAGTGAGATTAAAAATGATACCGAATTGGGAAAGATTGCAAAAAGTTACATCGACAAAGGCCAATTGATCCCCGACGAACTAATGATTGACATTCTTGCAAAAGTCTACGATAGTATAAAAGATAATAGAGGTGTAATTTTTGATGGTTTTCCACGCACTATTGCCCAGGCTGAAGCGTTAAAAAAAATGTTGTCTTTGCGCAACCATACCATTGGCATTATGATAGAATTGGTTGTTGACGAAGAAATCCTTATGAACAGATTGCTCAATAGGGCAATTGAACAAGGTCGTGCTGACGACAACGAATCGACCATAAGAAACCGTTTTAAGGTGTATCACGAACAGACAGCACCTCTTTCACAATGGTTTCAAAACGAAGGCATTCGACACATCTTTAAATGGAACGAACACCCTTCCAAAGAACAAATGCTTGAGGCAATATTCGATACTATAAATTCAGAGAATCAATAATATAAACACGGTGTCGCTATGTATTCCCCTATAATTGACGGCACCGTGTTTTAATTTTTTATTTTCAATAAAAACTAACAAGGCGAATGGAGTCAGATTTTATCGACTATGTAAAAATCCTATGTCGCTCGGGCAAAGGTGGCAAAGGCAGTATGCACATGCATCGTGCTAAATATAATCCAAACGGAGGTCCTGACGGTGGTAATGGTGGAAGAGGTGGTCACATCTATCTCAGAGGAAACCATAATTATTGGACATTGCTCCACCTTAGATACCAACGCCATATATTCGCAGAAAACGGAGGGAATGGGGGAGATTGTTGTTCTACAGGTGCACAAGGTAGAGACATTTATATCGACGTACCATGTGGCACTGTAGCTTACAATGCCGACACCGGTCAATATATCTGTGACATTGTTGAAGACAAGCAAATCGTGATGTTGCTTAAAGGCGGTAGGGGAGGACTTGGCAATAAAGAATTTGCCACTTCAACCAACAAGGCTCCTCGCTATGCCCAACCCGGCGAGCCAATGCAGGAGATGAATGTGATTTTGCAGTTGAAACTTTTGGCAGACGTAGGTCTCGTTGGATTTCCAAACGCAGGAAAAAGCACGCTACTCAGCACATTGTCATCGGCAAAACCCAAAATAGCCAACTATCCTTTTACAACACTCGAACCATCACTTGGAATTGTTTCATATAGAGAAGGAAAATCGTTCGTTATGGCAGACATTCCCGGTATTATCGAGGGGGCAAGCGAGGGGAAAGGCATTGGTCTAAGATTTTTGCGCCACATTGAGCGCAATTCCATTTTGCTGTTTCTTATAGATTGTGAAAGTAAGAACATTAAATCTTCTTATGATATATTACTCAATGAGTTAAAACAATTTAATCAAGAGATACTCGACAAAAAAAGAATTCTTGCAATCACAAAATGCGACTTAATTGACGAAGAATTAAAAGAAATGCTCAAGCAAGAGTTGCCTCACGATTTGCCCACGGTTTTTATCTCTGCTCCAACAATGCAGGGCATCACTGAGTTAAAAGATATTATATGGAAAGAACTTAATAGTGAAAGCAATAAAATCTTAGGTAAAATTACAGTTGAAGAAAAAGACACACTCGTTCATCGCGACCTCGACATGAAATCCCTTTCGGCTGATTTTGCCGGATGGGAAGACGATTTCCCCGATGACTATGAAATTGCCGACAACACAGACTTCGATGAAGACGATATACTGTATATAGAATAAAACACCATGCTTTCCCATCCATGCCTACTTACATACGATATTTCCCCAAAAATCATGGCTTTTTCAACAATGCGCCATGGAGCTGGGGTGAGCGTTGGCAATTATGGCGAAATGAATATAAATCCTTTTTGTGGTGACGACATATCAAAGGTAAACGCCAACAAGGAAATTCTTTCCAAAATACTTGGAATAGATTCACAGTTTATCATTCTTCCTCACCAAACTCACGAAGACAAGATTAAAATCATATCAGAGAAGTTTTTCAGCCTTTCTGCTACAGCCAAGACTAAATTTCTGGAAAGCACCGATTCGCTCATCACCAATTTGAAAAATATTTGTATCGGAGTTTCAACGGCAGATTGCGTTCCCATACTATTATACGACAAGAAGAAAAACATATCGGCTGCTATTCATGCCGGCTGGCGTGGCACCGTGAGACACATTTCACGAAAGACGGTACTTGAAATGTGTCGTCATTTCAATTCAATCCCCTCAGACATACATGCCGTCATCTGCCCCTCGATTTCCAAAGCATCATTTGAAGTAGGAGAAGAAGTCTATAACATTTTTTCTATAGATAAAACTTGTCCGATAAATCTCATTTCAGAGTATGTCAATGGAAAATGGCACATCGACCTTTGGGAGGCAAATAGACAGCAACTCATAAAAGAAGGCATAAGAGAAGAAAATATTCATGTCAGCGGTATTTGTACCTATCGACACTATCATGACTTTTTCTCAGCGCGCAGGCTTTCTGTCAATTCCGGCAGAATATACAACGGAATAATAATTTTTTGATTTCTCTTATTCATATTGACAAAGACAATATAAAAGCGAGAAGAAAGAATACAACCTTCTTCTCGCCTATTTCTTATTAAGATTTGTTTATCTTCTTAGAACCATTTCACGTAGCAGAAATCTTGACGGTGAGGTAGGGCATCGTTTTTGGGATAAATACGATATGCCACCTTAAAACTACCTGCATTGTCAATCACGTGATTCAACTCATATACCGATAAATTATCTGAATGACCCACCAATTTGAAAGGAGCAACATTATATACATACTCTTTGCCTTCGTTGTCGGTAGCGATCGTCACCATTTCAATTCCGATAGAGTCTTCAAGACCGGCAGTGTCAACCTTAATGCTCAATGTGTTTTGAATGCCACTTATAGCAGAAGTCTGGCGATCGCCACCGTCCACTTCAAACGAAACCACATTGATTTTATCCCACAGCGAAGCAACGTGTTCTTTCCATGCTGCAATCTCCTTGGCCTTTGCATTGTCGTTTGCACTGACCTCTTTGAAACGAGTCGCCATTTTGTTGTAGAACTTGCTATAATAGTCATCCAACTGACGCTTCATCGTATAGTGAGGAGCAATCTGAGCGATTGAATTTTTGATAGCGTGAATCCACGAAGAAGAGTAACCCTTCTTATTGCGTGAATAATAAAGAGGAATTATTTCGCGTTCGAGCAGGCTGTAAATAGTGGATGCGTCGAGGCGATCCTGATGTTCTTGGTTTTGATAAGTGCGCTTTTCTGTGAGTGCCCAGCCGGCTCCCTCACGATAACCCTCAAGCCACCAACCATCGAGCACCGACAAATTAAGCAAACCGTTCATCAAAGCCTTTTCGCCCGATGTGCCTGATGCCTCAAGTGGACGGGTAGGAGTGTTCATCCAAATATCCACACCCGAGATAAGGCGACGCGAAAGTTGCATGTCATAATTTTCAAGGAACAAGATTTTGCCAAGAAATTCGGGCGACTGACTGATGTCGTAGATTTTCTTTATCAAGCCTTGACCGGCACCATCGGCAGGATGAGCCTTTCCTGTAAAAATAAACTGAACGGGATAGTCCTGATTGTTCACAATCTTTTTGAGTCTTTCAAGATCGGTAAACAACAAGTGAGCACGTTTGTAGGTGGCAAAACGGCGTCCAAAACCTATAAGCAATGCATTGGGGTTGATTTTATCGAGCAGTGAAACCACACGCGAAGGATCACCTTGGTTTTTGAGCCAAGTTTTGCGAAATCTCTCACGTATATAGTTAATAAGTTTAGTCTTTAATTTAATACGCAGATTCCAAATCTCCTCATCGGGCACGTCATATATACGTTCCCAAATTTTTGCGTTGCTTTGGTCTGAATAAAAATCTTCGCCAAAATATTTTTCATAGAGTGATTTCCATTCGCGTGCAGCCCATGTTGGCAGATGGACACCGTTTGTAACATAGCCCACATGGTTTTCCGAGGGGAAATAACCTTTCCAGATGTCGTTAAACATATTCTGGCTCACAGTGCCGTGAAGTTTCGACACACCATTTATTTCCTGGCAAGTCTTGCAACAGAATGTTGACATACAGAAACGCTCGTTGTTATCATCGGGATTGGTGCGTCCCAGTCCGATAAGGTCGTTCCATGAAATACCAAGTTTTTCGGAATATGCTCCCAGATATTTACGTGTTAGAGTCTCATCAAAATAATCATGGCCGGCAGGCACGGGAGTATGCACAGTATAGAGACCCGAGGCGCGCACAAGTTCCAAAGCTTGGTTAAACGACAGTCCTTTGGCAACATAGTCACTCAGGCGATACAAGTTGCAAAGTGCTGCGTGACCTTCATTACAATGATAAACATCGCGTTTGATGCCCAGAGTATCAAGCAACTGCATACCACCAATACCCAATAAATACTCCTGCTTCATGCGGTTTTCCCAATCGCCGCCATAAAGTGTGTGGGTAATATTGCGATCAAAGCCTGAGTTAAGAGCATTGTCGGTGTCAAGCAAATAAAGAGTTACACGACCCACTGCCACCTTCCATACATTAGCATAAACAGTGGCATAAGGGAAAGGTACACCGATCACCAACTGGTTTCCGTCTGCACCCAAAACTTTCTGATAAGGCAACTGGTCAAAATCCTGAGGTTCATATTTTGCAATTTGCGAACCATCCATAGCCAATTCCTGAGTGAAATAGCCATAGCGATAGAGCAGACCCACGCCCACCATGTCAACATTGCTGTCAGAAGCCTCCTTAAGATAGTCACCGGCAAGAATGCCCAGACCACCCGAATAAATCTTTAAGAAGTGAGACATGCCATACTCCATGCAAAAATAAGCCACCGAGGCACGTTTCTCATCGGGTTTGGCCGACATATACTTGCTAAACTTATCATAGACCTTGTTCATTCGGTCTGTAAATTTCTTGTCTTTGGCCAAAGCCGTAAGTTCATCATAAGAAAGAGACGACAACACCTCTACGACATTGTCTTTTTTGCGCAAGAAAAGTTCTTCATTGATGCTGCGGAAAAGGTTGTAGGCATCAGTGTTCCATGTCCACCATAAATTCTTGGACATCTCCTCCAATTTAGACAATTCGGCAGGAATATTAGCCTGCACAGTGAGTGTCTTCCAATTGGGAGTGTTTACGTTGCTAACTTTTACATTCATTGTGATTGAATTATTGAAATAACTGTATTTTCGAGTTAATAAGAAACTTTAGCTCCTATTGGCAGCGTGTTTCATTGCCAACGTATAGGCATTGATATAATTAAGTATAAAGTCCTTCCAAAGAGCCTTGCCGGAAAGAGCCTTTGCCGTAGTTCTAATTTTGGAATACTCATCGGGCAGCAACATTGCCACACCTTGTATGGAAGTTGCAATCTCGTCAGTTGCTCTTTCATAATTGCTGTCGTCTCTTTGGATTACAGCAACACCATCAGAGAGAATAGCCGTGTGACCCACTGTAGAATTGACCCATTGACCAAAGCCGCTGAGGTTGGTTGTTAGACAAGGAATGCCAAAAGCAATGCTCTCAAGTGGCGTATATCCCCAAGGCTCGTAATAAGACGGATAGACACAATAGTCCGACCCTGCCAGAAAATCATAATAAGCCATATTGATAATCCCGTCGTCACCGTCAAGATAAGAAGGAATAAACAATAAATGCACCTTGCTGTCTCTCGAAAGCGAGAGACCACAGTTATAAATTGTATTTACGATGCGCTCGCTGTCGAAATTATATAAATCGTGAGTGATAAAAGGGTGGGGAAGCGGCTCAAGCCCCGAAGCATCAAAAATTTTGATTGCCGGCTTATCTTTAAGTCGCAAGCAAAGATCCTCGCGCGGCTGTTTCTTCCAACAAGGCACCGCAATCACCGCCAATACATATCTCTCAAGTCTATAGTTTCTCTCAAGTTTTGCCAAAGAACCGAGAAAAACATCAAATCCCTTACACCTAAAATCATTACGACCGCTCGTAGACACAATCAGAGTGTTGTCTGTCAAATTAGTACCGGCCAGAGCATTATAAGTGTTGAGCAAAGACTTGCGAGCCTTATGCCTGATAGTTTGCAATCCCGCACCTTTGGTAACAAACGATGGTTCGAAACCGTTGGGCAAAATCACGTCTGACGAACGACCGAAAAATTGCAAACACTCCCTGTCGGTCACCTCCGATACTGTTGTAAGACAGTCGGCCTCCAACGCGGCAATTTTCTCTACACTGTGTTTAGACTGCATATTCAGTTCTGCCGCCATTTGGTCACCGTCATAACCATTGAAATATGTATAAAGAGGTTTCTCATTGGTGGTGATGGAGCGACCTATGCTCGTGGCATGGGTGGTAAAAACTGTTGCAATATATGGAGCATGGCGTTTCACATAGAGTAGGGCAAAACCACTCATCCACTCGTGAACCTGTACCACCGCTGTTGTCTCTCCACCATTTTCGTTGTCAAGCTGATCATGAAGCATAACAATCAACCTGCCCGCCTGCAGTGCAAAAAGGCAAGCCTCGTCATAGTCACCATAGGCATGAAGCGAATCCACTCCAAACCAATTCCACATATCGGCATAAATCTTGTCTTTCTGCGAAAAAAGTGGTCTAAAATCAACCAAAGCCACAAGAGGACGACCCGGCACAGCCCATCGTCCAAATCTCACAGGCAAACCCTCTTTGGCAGCCTTTTCGGTAAAATCTCCAAATATCTTGTCGTCAACCTCAAACAAAGGGTTCTCTTCGCCCGGATTGAGGTCAGGACCAATATAAATAAGGTTATCCTTATAAATTTGCCCCAAAGATTTGGCTTGAGTTGAAAGCACCGTATAAATGCCGCCAACCTTGTTGCAAACCTCCCAACTAACCTGAAAGACAAAATCCGAAGGTCTTGAAATTCTTCTCATGTTAAAACTATTTAAACATTTGAGTGCAAAAATAAAGATTTTCTTACAAATCGGCACTACTTAAACGGCAAAAACTACTACAAACAACGATTTTCGTACTAAGAATTTGGTGGTTTCGGAGATTTTTCTTATGAAGCCCGAAAATTATCGTCCTGCGCGCTTCTCCTTAGAGTCGTTGGCAAACATAAAAAGATAGCAAACCTGCTGAGGCGACAAAATAGAGAGGAAGTTCTGTTCATATTTGCTTTTCACATCCAAAACTTTTTTATCGGCATTTCTCCGTGCATTATTAAGTTCGCGTGCTTGAGCAACATTGAGCGTCATTTTTTTTATGGACGTGGCATATTTATCTTTCACATTATTATAAACATCTTTAGCCGTCTTTAGATCTTTTCGGTAAGCAAAAAAAACAGGTTTTAATTTTTGACGCGTTGCTTTGTCAAGCTTCATTCGTCCCACAACATAGTCAAATCGTTCGCGATCTTTGTCAGACTGAGCAAACACAAACAACGACATAGCCACAATCAGCATAAAAACAAAACATCTCTTGTCGGTCATAAGAAAAAATTTTACAAGTTAAAAAAATGAAAAAATGAGTCGATCTGTAAGCGGGGTTCTGTAGTCAGTCTACAACCCATGTCTTTCAACTCAAGTTGTATCAAACTGTTTGTCATTTATCTCGACCGCTTGTCGCCAAGCGGCTCAATCGTGTCACCCTCCGCCGCAGTCACACGCAGTGGTGTCAGTCAGACGGACAGCCCTCAATCAGCGGTTTACATACACTTTCACCTTCTGCCACACACACCTTGTCCGTCACCGGGCAAAGTCGTGAGCTCTTACCTCACGTTCTCACCCTTACCTTGTGTATTAGTCTTTTAAAAATGTCAACTAAACACGAGGCGGTTATTTTCTTCTGTGTTACGGTGTCCTTACGGATACTTCCCATTAAGAAGCAGAATGTCCTATGGTGCCCCGACTTTCCTCAAACCGTAAAAACGGTTCGCGACAAACCGACCGACTCATTTTCTATGCAAAGATAGTGCAAACCGAGCGCATAAAAAAGCAGTTTACTGAGTTTTTTGTGCCGAGGTGCAGTCTATCTTCGCCAATTTTTGGCACAGTAGTGCAAAACAACACATTGTATTACAACTTAGCATCTTCTTTAGAATGACGATTATGTTTAATGATGTTATTGTTTTAGTGTTTTACAAGTGAAACACACGAGTATATTGTTTTTTATAGTGAGATTACTGTGACACTTGTGACTTTTGTGACATCTCCAGTCTTTCACCCTCAAAAAAAAGCGAGCCTGCGCCACGAAGTGCGCAAGCCCACTATGAAAACTTGAAAATGAAAAATTAAATAGGGTAATATAAAAATAAAATAATATTATAAATGAAGATTTCCTTTGTTATTTCTTTTTAACAGGGTCGCATGTCAATCCAATGCCAAGTTTCTTGAATATTTTGCGGTCAACCTCGCTGAGCATCACCGTAGAGTGAACCTGACAGCCTTTCAGTTCGGGAAGTTGAGTTAAGGCACGACGACAATTTTCGTCTGTCTTGCTCAACACCGACAACGCCACAAGCACCTCGTCGGTGTGAAGTCTTGGATTGTGCCCACCCAGATAATCAATCTTGGTTTTTTGTATTGGCTCGATCATCATCTGAGGTATTAGTTTGATCGTGTGGTCAATACCGGCAAGATATTTCGTGGCGTTGAGCAACAAAGCCGCACTTGGACCCAACAAAGGGCTCTCCCCTGCCGTAATTAAAGAACCATCGGCAAGCTCTATTGCCGCAGCGTGCATACCAAGCATGGCCTTGCGTTCTTTGGCAGCCACGGTGCAACTTCTATCGTCGGTAGAGATGCCTGCTTGTTTGAGCAGTAGCGCAATTTTGTTGACCTCTGCGTCGTTGCATGCTCCTTCTGCCATGCGATTTAGTGCCGTGTAATATCGGCGAATTATTTCGTCTTTGGATGCCTGTCGGCAAACTTCGTCGTCACAAATGCAAAAACCAACCATATTTACCCCCATATCTGTGGGAGATTTATAGGGGCTTTCTCCATAGATGCCTTCAAACAGAGCGGTCAGCACCGGAAAAATCTCTATGTCGCGATTATAGTTAATGGCAAGACGGTTGTAGGCCTCCATGTGAAAAGGGTCTATCATGTTTACGTCATCCAGGTCGGCTGTGGCTGCTTCGTATGCAATATTGACAGGGTGTTTTAATGGCAGGTTCCACACGGGAAAAGTCTCAAACTTTGCATATCCTGCTTCCACTCCCCTTTTATGTTCGTTGTAAAGTTGGCTCAGACACACTGCCATCTTGCCACTTCCCGGTCCCGGGGCAGTTACAATCACCAAGGGTCTTGAAGTTTCCACATAGTCGTTGTGGCCAAAGCCCTCATCGGAGTCAATCAGGGAGACATTGGTTGGATAGCCATCTATAGTATAGTGATAGTAAGCCTTTATGCCAAGTCGTTCGAGTTTTTTGCGATAAAGGTCGGCACTGCTCTGTCCGTTATAGTGGGTTATCACTACCGAGCCAACCAAGAAGCCTCGATTTTGAAACTCTGAGTGAAGTCTCAAAACATCTTCGTCGTATGTGATGCCCAAATCGCCTCTGATTTTGTTTTTCTCTATATCGACTGCGCTTATCACAATGACAATTTCCGCTTGGTCGCTCAGTTGGCTGAGCATTCTCAGTTTGCTGTCGGGTTTGAAGCCCGGCAACACTCTGCCCGCATGGTGGTCGTCAAATAGTTTTCCGCCTAATTCCAAATAGAGTTTGTTGCCAAACTTGGCAATGCGTTCTCTAATGTGCTCCGACTGAATGAGCAGATATTTTTCGTTGTCAAAACCAATTTTCATATCAGAATAAATTCAATCGTGGAAAAGTTTTATTCGTTGTTCCTCCGACAATTTGGTTATCAACATTGTGTTGTCTTTCTCCACCACGATATATCCATCAAGTCCCTGCACCACAACTTCTCTCTCGCTTGAAGTATGGATAATGCAGTTTTGTGTCTCAAATGTTTTGATGTTGCTGCCCACTTTGGCGTTGTTGTATTGGTCTTTAGGCAACAATTTGTGAAGCGAAGACCAACTGCCCAAATCGCTCCAGCCAAACTCTGCGGGATAGACATAGATTTCGTCGGCATTTTCCATAATTGCATAGTCTACAGAGATATTCTCACATTGAGGAAAAATGCGGTCGATAGATTCTTGTTCGCGAGGTGTGCGATAAAAATCGCGAATACTCTCAAAGAGAGCCGACATTTCGGGACGATAAACCCTGAAAGCATTCACAATCGTGTTTACGTTCCATACAAACAAGCCCGAGTTCCAAAAAAAGTTGGGTTTCTCTATATACTGTTTAGCCAAGTCGAGCGAAGGTTTTTCTTTGAAACTGTCAACTCTGAAGATATTTTTGTTTATCACCGTTGCGCACGTCAAATCAGCCTCGATGTAGCCATAGCCTGTTTCGGGGTGGTCGGGCTTCATGCCCAGCGTTACGATTGCATCGCTTGTAGAGACAAAGGAGAGACACTCCCCCACTGCCTTTTTAAAAGTTGCAGTATCGGCAACCACATGATCGCTTGGGCTTACCACTATATTGGCGTTTGGGTTGAGACTCTTGATTACCCAACTGACGTAGGCAATGCAGGGAGCCGTGTTGCGTCGACAAGGCTCGAGCAAAATATTTTCCTCGGGCAATAGGGGTAACTGTTCTCTCACTAGGTCTTTGAAGTCAGCCGAAGTCACCACCCAGATATTTTCCGGCTCACAAATGCCCATAAATCTATCCACTGTCATTTGGATAAGTGTGCGCCCCGTAGAGAGCAGGTCGAGAAACTGTTTGGGCTTGTCGACATTGCTCATCGGCCAAAAACGGCTACCCACGCCACCGGCCATAATTACCACATGATTGTTGCTTCTCATATTCATAAAAATATATTTTATCGCTGACTATTTTGTTTCCACCATTTCTCCCTCCACACATAGACGTGTCAGTTTCGTCTTGGCGTTGGTCATCACCGTTATGATCTTCTTGAATTGGCCCGTCATGCGCCCTTTACCGTTATAGGTTACTTTTATCACTCCTTTTTTGCCCGGAGCAATCGGTTTGTCGGGATAAATCGGCACCGTGCAACCACACGAGGCCACACATTGCGTCACAATCAGCGGAGCATTGCCCGTGTTGGTGAAAGTAAACGAGCAAGTCATAATCGCATTTGCCTCATCGAATTTTCCAAAGTTATGAATCACTTTGTCAAATTTGATTTCAGCCTTGGGTTCTTCGGCCATCAAGGGCAAGATCATTATTAAAGACATCAGCGAGAAAGAGAGAAATCGTTTCATTTTTGCAATTTGTTTTTGAAGTGAGAGAAAACTTTTCAAATAAATCTCCGCAAAATTATATAAAAATCGCGAAAAACACTAACCAAAACAATTTTTTTATCGTCTATGTGCCACTAATGCGCCACTAAAGTCTCTATTTTTATGTTTCTAAAGTTTGTCGGTATAAGTAAAGCAGTCGGGAAAAACTTCTTTGATGTTGTCTATGGGTCGGTTAAAAATGCCATAAATGGCAGAACCGCTTCCGCTCATCGAGGCATAGAGTGCCCCCATGTCGAACAGAGTTTGTTTAAGAGCCGACAAGAGCGGATAGTGTTTAAAAAGTGTTTCTTCAAATTGGTTGCACACTATGTCGTTCCATTTTTCTATGGGTAATCGGGCTACGTCATTGGCCAAATTGCGCATGGAGGGTCGCGGTGTTACCGAGCAATATGCTTCGCGAGTGGAGATATGGATGGGGGGCTTCACGAGGGCGATATATAGTCCGCGGAGGTTGATGTTCACCGGTGAGAATTTGTCGCCCTTGCCCTCGGCATAGACCGGTTGTCCGGTCACGAAAAAAGGACAGTCGGCTCCAAAGGGAGCGACAATGGCTTCCAACTCTTTGTTGTCGAGTCCGAGCGAAAACAATTCGTTGAGCATTTTGGCGGCAAACGCAGCATCTGAACTGCCTCCTCCCAATCCTGCCCCCATTGGTATGTGTTTGCCCAGAAAAACATCTATGGGCGGCAGATTAAAACGCTTGCTCATGGCGAGACACACTTTTGTCACGAGATTGTCTTGGGGGTTACCATCTATGGTAAAGCCCGAGAGGTGGAGCGACACCGGTGTTTCACACAAGGCTGGGGTGGTTTTTATTTCAAGACTGTCGGTCAGTCTGATTGGATAGAATATGGTTTCTATTTCGTGGTAGCCATCGGGGCGGCGGTTAGTGATATTGAGGCCTATATTGATTTTGGCATTTGGCAGTGTGTACATGAATATGTGAGTGTGGAGGTGTGAGAAATGAGTTTTTTTTTATTTGTGAGAGGCTAAGAATCTGAAATCAGAGACTGCAATAAGGCGGTCGCGTCTTGAGCCTTGTGCGCAATAATAGGCATAGATTGTGTATCGGTTTTCGGTTTGATAGAAATTGCCCTCCGGTTTGTCATCGATTATGGATTTGCCGTTGTTGGAGAGTGTGATATAGCGATAGTTGTAGTATCCTTGTTTAAGCAGCAAGGTTGTTTCATAGCATTGTGTAGTGGGGTTATATGTCATTTTTTGTTCTTCGGAGGGTGAGGGCCCGGCAAAGTTGCCGTCCACATAAATTGTCGTAGTCGTTGGCAGGGGGTCGCTTTTGAGGGAGAAATGTGTCAAAACATAGTCACTTTCAAGGTCGGAGTCGTCGAAGTCGATTGTTTTGATGAGGAATGCGCCGTTTGTGTCTTCATCATAGATATAGTTTGAGGCAGGTTTGTCGGTGTTGAGTGTGGCGTGGTAGTATGGCGAAAACCATCGTATATGGTCTATGCCCATGCCACCAAAGCGGAGTGTAGTGAGTTCAAACTTGCGAAACTCGTTGCCGGCAGAAAAGATGAGTGAGCGCGACCGTAGCCACTTGATTTCGGTGGGTGTGACAAAGTCGGGCATAGGGTTAATGGCAGCGTTGAGAGGCGAACCATTTTGCAGGGCGACAATGTGTATTTCTCTCTCCGGATATCTGATATTGATTTTAGGAATAAGCGAAAGAGTGATTTGTTGGTGGCGGTTATTGAAGTCAATATCAGTATTGGTGGTCACCTGAGCGGAAAGTGAGGCAAGATTTTCTGCCACCATGAACGGTATTTTCAACACGTCGTTGTCGGAGTCGTCATAGACAACTATCAGATAGTTGCCCGACAGTTTGAATTCTGTGTTGGGAGCAGGAAAGCGAAATGAATAGTGGGTATAGGCGACAGAGGTGTTTATTGACTCGGCATAATCTTCGATTGATTCATCGCCTATGCCTTTGAGCAGAAACTCAGAGGTGAGCAATCGAGTGTCGGGTTTCCAATCCCATGTCATTGGCACGATTTTGTATCGGTATCTTTGATATTGGTGGGTGAGGTCGTCAAAAGAGATGTCGAGGTAGTCGTGTGACGAGAGATTGATGCAGGGAACGGTGTTCCACTCCCCATTTAGTTTCACTATGGGTGTTTTTATATGGTCGCAAAGAAGTTCATTCCTCTGAGCCATGAGACAGAGAGGAATGAACAATGCTATAATAAGAGTTAAGAGCGAGTGCCTCATTATTTGATTTATCAGATGAGGCTCATCACTTGGTTTATCACGTCTTCGGCCAATTTATTGGCTTCTTCTTCGGTTGAAGCCTCGGAGTAGACTCTGATGATTGGCTCGGTGTTTGATTTTCTGAGGTGTACCCACGCGGTGGGGAAGTCAATCTTCACTCCGTCGATGTCAGTAATTTTTTCGTTTGAATAGTGTTTTTTCACAGCGTCGAGAATAGCGTCGATGTTCATTTCGGGCTTGAGGTCGATGCGGTTTTTGGTGATGACATAGTTGGGATATGTGGCACGGAGTTGACTGAGCGTCATTTTCTTCTTGGCCAGATATGTCAGGATAAGGGCTATGCCCACGAGTGCGTCGCGTCCATAGTGTGCAGCAGGATAGATCACTCCGCCGTTGCCTTCGCCGCCGATGATGGCTCCGGTTTCTTTCATCTTGGTGACCACGTTGACTTCGCCCACGGCCGAGGGAGTGTAGGTTGCTCCATAGCGTGCTGCCACATCGCGCAATGCTCGTGTAGAACTAAGGTTGCTGACAGCGTTGCCGCGTTGGTTTTGTAGTATGTAGTCTGCCACGGTGACGAGAGTATATTCTTCACCAAACATTGTGCCGTCTTCGCAGATGAGTGCGAGGCGGTCAACATCGGGGTCGACAACAAAGGCGAGGTCGTGGCCGCCTTGTTTCATGAGGTTTTTAATGTCGGTGAGGTTTTGCTCGAGCGGTTCGGGATTGTGGCCGAAAAATCCGGTGGGGTCAGTATAGAGTCCGGTTACTCTTTCAACGCCGAGTTGGTTGAGCAGTCGTGGCAGGATGAGTCCTCCCACAGAGTTTACGCAGTCGATGGCCACTTTGAAATGTGCGTTTCGTATTGCCTCTACGTCGACCAATTCGAGGTCTTTTACCAGGTTGATGTGTTTTTGCTCAAAGCTGAGGTCTTTATAGTATTTTCCAAGGTGGTCGATGTCGGCATATACAAATTCGTCGGTGCGCTCAGCGAGTTGTATTATTTCGTTGGCTTCTTCTTGGTTGAGAAATTCGCCTTTTTCGTTGAGCAGTTTGAGTGCGTTCCACTGACGGGGATTGTGGCTTGCGGTCAGGATAATTCCACCGCAGGCTTCAGACATGGTGACGGCAAGTTCGGTGGTTGGTGTAGAAGCAAGGCCGATGTTTATCACGTCGAAGCCAAGTCCTTGGAGTGTTCCACAAACGATTTGTTTGACCATGTCGCCCGAGATGCGCGCGTCGCGTCCCACTACGATATAGTTGCTTTTGATTTTGCACGATCTGCGTCGCTGAATAGCATAGGCAGACACGATTTTCACGATTTCGAGCGGAGAGAGAGATTCTGAGGCTTTACCTCCGATAGTTCCGCGAATGCCTGAAATGGATTTAATAAGTGTCATGATATTTGAGTTTATTTGGTATTTTTGTTGTTTAAGAATTTGTTGAGGTCGATATTGGGTTTTTGAGGCGTTTGTGAACTTAGTTTCAGATTGCGCTCTATCTTGAGAGGTCGGTCAAAATACCCTCCGTTGGTTAGGAAGAACTTATCGTTTTCGGTGCCACCGTTAAAGTCGAGTCTTATTCCTTTGCTACCGGTGATGTCGTTGGTGAGTTTTGCTTTTGAGATATATTGCCAATCTTTGCCCACGGGTTTATACCATGCGTTGAAATAGTATGCCTTGCGGGTTTTGTCGCCTTGGCGCGGAGAGAAGTTTTCGAGAAAGGAGTGAAGTCCCTCGATCTTTATTTTTGTGTCGGGTCGGCGCAGGGTAGCCATGAAAATCCATTTGTCGTTGACTGAGTCATAAAACCATGCGCTAAAGTCGGTCGTGGAGGACGATGATTTTTGGGCGTTGAGCAAAAACTTGTAGGTCTTGCCGGGCTGCCAGTCTACAGAGATGAATGTTTGTTTTCCGCTGCCCTCGTGACCAAAATCTTGGGCTGTGACCCCCTCGCCGCGGGCAATAACTTGAGTGCGATGCTCTTGGCTCACGTTGTTGGGATTGTCGTCGTCAACGGAGTTCCACACAGAGAAGAGCACCTGCCTGCGTTTGGCTGAGTTGTTTTGAAAGCCGAAATATCCGCCGCTAAAGCCAAGAGCCATGTAATAAGAGCTTATTTTGTCGTAGTCGGCAGGCACACAAACATCTATCATGGCCCACTCCACTTCGTTTTGACCATAGTCGATGTCGTAGGCGAGGTGACACGAGGGGCCTCTCAATCCGAAATGATTGTTAAACTCTTCATTGAGGAAGATAGGTTTTTCCGTGTCTGTGACAGAGAGAGATTTTATTGTAATTTTTTCGCTTTGGGAGATAAGATTATAGGTAAAACTCACATAGCCGTCTTTCACGGGCTTGAGGTTGATGAGTTTATATGCTTTAAATTCGCTGCTGTTAATGTTGATTTTCTTTTCCTTGCCATAGACGCTCACTAAGACTGTGCCATGCCCTTTGGCCACAAGCGAAATTTGGGGTTGTTGTTTTTCGGTGAAATAGACATAGGTGGTTGCCGAGTTGTCGGTCTGTTCGTTAAAAGTGAGACCATCCTTGTTTATGTTGGCTTTAGATTCGTTGTGGTGCCCGTTGATATATGTGTTGTTGTAAAGGGGCACAGAGGTGGTTTGTTTTTGCGCTTGGGCATAAAACATGGTTGCCGCAAGGCAGAGGGAGAGTAACAGGATTTTTTTCATTTTACAGTAATTGTTCGTGAAACGGTCATTTTTGTTTTGAGAGTGCTGACGGAGTTGTAGGTGTTGGTGGTTTCTCCGACAACAACGGTTTTTCCGGTGTCGGAGGTTTTTCCGTCGGCAAAGTTTGTGATGTCAATCGAGACTTTGATCGTGTGTTTTCCTCGCGAGAGAGGGGTGAAAGAATTGTTGGTGTTGGGTGTGGACGACTGCAATCCGTCTACTTCGGGTGTGCACGACCAGGAATAGGAGTTATAGCGCAGGTTGCCGGGATTGTTTTTGTTGGTCAGTGTCACCACCACATTGTCGCCCACCTTTATGTTGTCGGAAGAAATGCCGAGTTCAAAGACCGGCAGAGAGAGATATTCCTTGTCGTCGCCACACGAAGAGAGGGCAAACAGACCCACAAGGCTTAGAAGAAAATAAAAATAAATCTTTTTCATGAGTTTTTGCTTGTTTTATCGTGACAAAAATAGTGTTTTCTTTACAAATGACAAAATATTATGATATGATTAATTTTTTTTTAGCATGGAAACACATCAAACTTCTTCAGTTCTTCATAAAGTCTTGATGTTGGCAGCCCCATGACGTTGTAGTGGCAGCCGACAATTTTCTCCACCCCTATGAGGCCTATCCATTCTTGTATGCCATAGGAGCCTGCTTTGTCAAAGGGTTGCCATGTGTCGACATAATGTTCAATATCGTCGGTGTCGAGTTTTCTGAAAAACACCTCGGTGGTTTCAGCAAAGGAGACAGATTTTTCGAGGGTTCTTAGGGTCACTCCGGTGACCACGGTGTGGCTGTTGCCCGACAGCATGTGGAGCATTTGCAGGGCTTCCTGTCGATTTTTTGGTTTGCCCAAAATTTTATTGTTGGCAAAGACCACGGTGTCGGCAGAGATGAGAATGTTTTCGTCTGAGAGCATGGATTTGGCAGAGTCGGCTTTGAGTTGAGAGAGGTGTATGGCAGCCTCTATGGGGGTGAGCCCCGGTGGAATTAGTTCGTCGGCATTTGGAGAAGCCACGTCAAACACAAAGCCCATGTCGGCAAGCAGTCGGCGGCGGCGAGGCGACCGGCTGAGCAGCGTTATCTTTTTATGACTGACAAAATTCACCATCCAAACGCTATTTTATCCATGCGCCACAAACCTTGGGCGCGCAACACTTGTTCCATAACGTCTCTAACGCACCCCATGCCTCCCGACAGTGGCGAAACATAGCGCGAAATTTGCTGTATCTCGGGGGCGGCATCGGCCGGGCAACAAGGCAATCCACACGATGTCATCACCTCATAGTCGGGTATGTCGTCGCCCATATAGACAACTTCGTGGGGGGCGAGCCCGAGTTTTTTCAAGAGTTCTTCATAAACTTTTACCTTTACTTTTGCCGAGAGGTGTATTTCTTTTACTCCCAAACCTTTATATCTGTTGACAATGGAGACGGAGTTGCCGCCGGTGATGATTGCAACATGAAAACCGAGTTTCACCGCAAGCTGTATAGCATAGCCATCCTTTATGTTTACGCTGCGCATGGGAATGCCATCGTGGCCCGTGGGTATGGTGGAGGTGCTCAACACTCCGTCGACATCAAAAAAGAATGCTTTTATGCAAGATAAATCATAGTTAATCATTTTGTTGTGAGTTTTTGTGATGTTTATACTTCATGATGTTTTGGCTCATGTTGCGATAGATTTCCAATTCGTCGGGCAGGGTTTTCAGGAGTTGTTGGTGTCGTTTGAGTGTGGCATGGTCTTCTCTGACGGCCGGCCCTGTCTGTATGAGGCCGGGACTTGAGAGATTTGCTTTTCTTATTGTCTCGTTGACGAGTGGCAACACAACGGAAAAAGGCAGCCCGATCTCTTTGAGCAGTTTTTCAGCAATGGAAAAATTGTGTGTAGTGAAGTTGCAGGCAAAGACACACGCCAAATGGAGCATTTCGCGCTGTCGGCTGTCGAGGTCGAAAACAAGGTCTGACATCGACGAAGCCAACAGTTTGAGTTTATCGGCCGAGGCCGGGTTGTTTGCTTCTATGAAAAAAGGAATCTCGGAGAAATTTGGTTCGATGTGTCGCGAAAAAGTCTGCATGGGATAGATCACCCCGCAATTTTCAAAAAAATTTTCAACCACAGCCATCGGCGTAGAGCCCGAGGTGTGGGCAACGACGGCTTTTGTGTTGTCTGTGGTTTCGTGGAGTTGTCGTGCCACATCGCCAATGGCGCTGTCTTTCACGCAAATGATATTTATCTCCGTGTTGTTTAAAACATCGTTCATGGAGGTGGAGCAGCAAAGATTTTTTTGGCGAAACAGAGAAAGAGGGTCTTCGCTGCGGTTCCAAACGCAGACGGTGTGCCCCTGCTCCACAAGGGCAGCCACAAGGTGAACCGCCACGTTTCCGGCTCCGAGAATGCCTATCTTCATATCATATTGTTAATGTTGTTGCCTTTCGGGCTTGAATTGCAAAATGGCGGCACTCCACTCCCCTATTGCCACTTTGGCGGGGCGGTCGGGAAAGAAGTCGACAAAAGTCTTTTTGCCCGAGAGGAGTTCTTTTGCGTCATATCGACGAGGAGCGATTTCCAAAAAGTCAAACAAATGAGAGGGAATGTTCACCTCGACTTCAACGGGCGAGTTGCTGAAATTGCAAACAATCAGAGAGCAACTGTCTGCCGACCGCCTTGCGAAGGCATATTGTCGGTTGGGGTCAAACAGGGGATTGTTGAAATTCACATACATCAAGTCGTAGAAAAGACCCGAGGCGAAATCGGGGTGACCGGCGGCCGCTGAAATGATTTTCTTATAGCAGGCATAGAGACGTTGCGATTCGGGCGAGAGATTTTTTGAAGAATAATTGCCCTTGCCTATCCATTGTTGAACGGTCTTCACCCTCCAATAGTCAAATATCGTGGTGCGCCCGTCGAGACCGCTGAACCCCTCGCGCTCCATTGCCGGCTCGCCAAACTCCTGTCCGAAATAGTGCATATATGGATTGGTGTTCATCATTGCAGCCACCACCAGGGCAGGAATGCCTTTTTTCCCCTCACCGGCATAGAAGTCGCCGGCAAGGCGTTGCTCGTCGTGGTTTTCGAGAAAATAGAGCATGTGTTGCTTTATATCGTCGGTCTGTTGCCAACAATGAGTGATTGTGTGTGCACCCTTTTCCATGCGCACAACGCCCCTGAGCGTGTCATAGAGCCCCACTTTGTCGTAGAGGTAATCAAAGCGACCGTGAAAAATATAGTCGCGATAGAGCGAGGGATTATAGACTTCGCCGATAAATTTTATATCGGGATATTGTGTCTTCACCCTTTTCACCGCCCAATCCCAAAATTCCACGGGCACCATCTCTGCCATGTCACACCTGAAAGCGTCGACCCCCTTTGCCGACCAAAAGAGCAAAATGTCACACATCTTTTGCCATGTGTCGGGCGTGGGTTTAAAGTGTTTTCCACTTCCTCCGCAATAATCAACGCCATAGTTCAGTTTCACTGTTTCATACCAGTCGTTAATGCCGGGCGTGTGGCAAAAACAATCGTTGCCTGTTGCTTTGGCGGGGTTTTCGATATAGGGCTGTGTCTCTGTTGAGGTCATGTCAAAGCGGCAACAAAGTTTCTGCCCCGGAATATAATAGAAATTGTTTTGAGGGCTGAACGACAACAGGCTGTTGTCGGTTTCACCAAGGTCGCAAACCCCCTCGGGCTTTGAGTCGGAGCCATATTGACGAGCCACATGATTTGGCACGAAATCAATAATCACTTTTAGTCCCACACGGTGTGTTCGCTCTATGAGGGCATCAAACTCTTCCATTCTTTTTTGGGGAGTTGAGGCCAAGTCGGGGTCGATGTCATAATAGTCTTTTATGGCATAGGGCGAGCCGGCTTTTCCTTTGACCATGGCGCGGTGGTCGCGTTTTATGCCAAAGGAGCTGTAGTCTGTTTGTGTGGCGTGTTCCAAAAGGCCGGTATACCATATATGAGTTGTTCCGAGCGACTTGATTTTTTTCAAGGCAGCGAGGGTGAAGTCGTTCATCTTGCCACAACCGTTTTGAGATATGTCGCCATTAAAAACGGGTTGGTCGACCTTGTTGCCGAAGAGTCGGGGCAAAACTTGATAGATTATAATTTTGCTCATATTTTTTTAAAAAGCCCACCCTAAAAAGGATTTTTGGGGTGGGCACAGTTTAATGGTCTTAAATAGTAAGAATGTGTGAAATTACTCCATGCCATGATACGAAACGGCATCGTTTCCCTTGCAGATCTTGGCAATCATGCCCTGCAGAGCCTTGCCGGGGCCGCACTCGGTGAAATCGGTTGCTCCGTCGCTCACCATGGCCTGCACCTCATAGGTCCATTTCACGGGGGCAGTGAGTTGGGCAATAAGGTTTTGCTTAATCTCTTCGGGGCAGGTGTGGGGCTTTGCGTCTACATTCTGATAAACAGGCACGGTGGGTTTGCTAAACACGGTAGCCTCGATGGCCGATTGCAACTCGTCTTTGGCGGGCTGCATCAAGGGCGAGTGGAAAGCACCGCCCACAGGCAGTGGCAATGCGCGCTTTGCTCCGGCTGCCTTTAGTGCCTCGCAGGCTTGGGCAACGGCTTCGTTGTTTCCAGAAATAACAAGTTGACCGGGATTGTTATAGTTGGCGGGCACCACAATATTGCCCGGCTTAGAAATCGAGGCGCATATCTCCTCTATTTTTTCATCGGCCAAACCAATGATGGCTGCCATTGTGGAGGGGGCTTGCTCACATGCTTTCTGCATGGCAAGGGCACGCTTGCTGACTAATTTCAAACCGTCTTCAAAAGACAATGCTCCTGCCGCTACAAGGGCAGAAAACTCACCCAAAGAGTGTCCGCCCACCATATCATATTGAGCCTTGTCGCCTGCACAAATCGCACTGATGACCGAGTGAAGGAACACGGCGGGTTGGGTTACCTTTGTTTGTTTGAGTTCTTCTGCTGTGCCCTCAAACATAATTTTTGTAATTTCAAATCCCAAGATTTCATTAGCCTTGTCAAACAATTCCTTTGCTTTGGGATTGCTTTCGTAAAGGTCTTTGCCCATTCCGGGAAACTGGGCACCTTGTCCGGGAAACACAAATGCTTTCATGTTAAATATGTTTTAAATAATAATATTTTTATGTTTACTCTGCAAGAGAGTGGTTTGTTGTGCAAAAGTAATACTTTTTTATTTTCTTGCCACGTTTAAATGGGGTAAATGTGGCAGAGGTGATTAAGTATTAGTGATTAAGTAGTGGTAATTAAGTATTAGTGATTAAGTAGAGGTGATTAAAAACGGCCGGTCAGTCTTATTTTATATTCCACCTCTTTTTGTGGAATGACGTAACGCTCCATCGGACCGGGACCGCAACTTGCATTGCCAAGTCCGCGTTGCGCACCATCGAGATGAAGCACTATATAGGGTCTCTTCTCGAGTTGCCATGAGTGGGGCGCATTCATAAGGTCTTCGTCAGTATAGCGACCGGCAGAAAAAGACACATTGCCCTCGGTCTCGATAAAGAGGCCGCGCCCTTGGCGGTCTTTCATCAGCAGGCTCCTCATCTCGCCGCGGTCTCCGGTGGTTTGGGGTTTTATGTATGGCTCGCCCAAATTGTCAACGGTGGCAGAATATTTACCCACAGTCACACCACAACGACGGTCGGGATAGTTTTCCACAGGGCCGAGCGCATAGTATTCAATTTCCGACAAAGCCGAATCAATGGCACAAGCCACCCCTGCCCGTCTAAGCCGGTTTGAATGGGGAACGATAGAAACATCAATGTCAACCGTTCCGTTCGAACAGATATTGTAGACAAGTTTTTGGTCGGCAATCTCTCCCTTGCGCAAAGTAGAGACCGAGACCAAATTTTTATCTTGCTTGTCGACCGTTATGGAGGCAACAGAATCGAGACCGTTGTCTGTGGTTGCAAATCGGTCGTTTTCGATCCAGCGGTGATTGTCGAAAACAAACCCTTGGCCCTCGGCCAACACTTCTCTGCCGCCAAAAGCAAGCGAGGTGGCAACAGAGGTGTGTTTGTCGAAAACAATTTTGATCTTGTCGTTAGATACGCTCAAGAGATTGTCTTTGTCTGAAACAACCAAGGACTTGCCCCGTTTTGCAACCGTTTCAATGGCTTTCAGCCTGCCGCGAGGTTGAACGACAAACTGCCATTTCGCAATCTCGTGGCCCTTGTCGGCAAACGCGTTTCCCCTCTTATATCGGGCATGAAGATTGAGCAAAATTTCCGAAGACTTAAACTTCTTTGCATTGAGTTTGGGAATGGTGACCAAACAACTGTCGCCTGCCAACACCCGTGGCAGAACCAAGGTCGACGACCCCAAGTCTTCTCCATCGGCCAAATATTCATAAGAAATCTCTATGTCATCGAGCGAAACAAAAGAAAATTTGTTTCTCACCAAAATGCGCAGATTGCCCCTTTCGTCGTTTTCAACACGACGGAAACCAATGTTTTGCTGAGCATATTTCACCTCAGTCAACTTTGCCGTGGCTTGTCGCTCGGCCGTCACAATGCCGTTGGAGCAAAAATTGCCCTGGTGAGGACCGGGAAAGTCATATCCCGTGTGCAGGCGATAAATGCCGCGCTTAATCTCCGAGGGATTATAGATGGCCTGGTCTGTCCAGTCCCAAATGCAACCACCGATGGTCGAGTTGCTTTGCTCCATAATGTTCCAATAATGGTCGAGATTGCCAATGGCGTTGCCCATGGCGTGGGCATATTCGCAGATAAACATAGGCTTGTCGAGATTTGACGTGTTTCTTTTCATCCACTCAACAGAGGGATACATCTTGGAATAGAAATCCGAATAGCGCGAACCGCCATAGTCTTTGTCTATGCGCGTGCCCTCATAGTGAATGGGGCGAGAGGGGTCTGACCCATGGGCCACCTCATAGCAATATTTAAAATTATCGCCCGCGCCACTCTCGTTGCCCAAACTCCACATCACTATCGACGAGAAGTTTCTCAGCGTGGCCACCATCCTCTCTATGCGGTCTCCAAAAGCCGGCTCCCACGATTTCAAAGACGAAATGCTCTGGTTGGCATGGTCTTCGAGATCTGCCTCGCAACACACATACAAACCATAGTGGTCAAACATTCTATACATTCTCACGTCGTTGGGATAGTGAGAAGTGCGTATGGTGTTGATGTTGTTTTGCTTCATCATCAAGACATCTCTCTTCATCGACTCGGTGCTCACGGTGCGACCCGTCAGCGGGTCGGTGTCGTGGCGGTTTACGCCCTTCAGAAAAATTCTTTTGCCGTTGAGACATAAAAGAGAATTCTTAATCTCAACCCTGCGAACCCCATATTTTGTGGAAAAAGCCATCACGTCGCGACCCTCCCCGTCTCTCTGCACCACTCTCAGCGTATAGAGCCAAGGCCTCTCGGCCGACCACAAAAGGGGAGATTCTACATCAAACGAGGACTCATATTCCCCCTCGTCCACCTTGTCGGCAACCATGTTGCCCAACTCTCTCCCCGTAGGGTCAAACAGTTTCACTCTCACCCTGCCCTCGCCCAAATCACCGTCGGCAAACATTCTCACGCTGATCTTGGCACTCGCGAAATCGTCGGTCAAACTACACGAAACACGATGATCCCTTATGCTCGAAGACGGAACATTATACAGACTCACCGACCTGAATATTCCACTCATTCTAAACATATCCTGACACTCCAGATAAGAACCGTCACACCACCTCAACACCTGCACCACCAGCCTGTTGCTGCCCTCCTTGCTCAAATAAGGAGTCACGTCAAACTCTGCCACGTTGTTAGACCCCTGGCTATAGCCCACATAATTGCCGTTGAGATAAACAAAGGCTGCACTATATATGCCACCAAAGTGGAGAATAGTCTTTCCCCCCTGCCAAGATTGGTCAATGTCAAACTCGCGACTATAGGTGCCCACGGGATTGACGGCATAGTTGCGCCCCCCGTCGTTAAATCCGTTTCGTGCCTTGATAAAAGGAGGAGTGTTGGAATGAGGATATTCCACGTTGCAATATATGGGCTTGTCGTAGCCCTGCATCTCCCAGCAGCCGGGCACAGCGATGTCTGCCCACTCCTCAAACCTCTCTTCGCCCTCGGCCGAGAGAGCCAACCCATCGGGGCGCAGTTCGGGCGAGGCGACAAAGTCAAACTTCCACTGCCCGTCGAGCGAGCGATAGAGCGAACTGTGGGGCTCTACCCACGGCGTGGCATAATAAGCCGAGTCGCTCACCATCTCCTCTTCGCTCCCGTATGGCAAATATGCCGCCACGGCAGGCAGTTTGTTTTCCTGAAACACCGTTTCGTCTTCCCACATGGGTGATTTGATCTTGGGCCTTTCCGTCTCTTCTATGAAAAAGCGTCCGGAGGGGTCGTTTCTGTCAACACCCTTAAGTTTCAGTCGGCCGTCGACCAAGGCAAACATCTTCTGCTTGTTGTGGCTGAGCAACAAACAGACCCCCTCTCCCACCGGCAGGAGCGTCATCAGGGCATTGCCCGGATTGCCCGGCGCAGCGGGCCATTGAATGAGGCAGTCGATATGAGCATTGTCGCCCCCGTCGTCAAAATTCTGATTATAAAAAGCGTTGCCCACCAAGTGTTTGTTTTTTCCCAAAGTCTTTATGGTCCAATATTGCCCTCGGTTCAGCGAGTCGGCTTTCTCCAATAAAATCGGAGAATTATTGTTGCCGTTGTCGGCGTTGCCCAACACCATGCTGCGGTCTCTCTCCAGGCGAAAACGATAGGTCGCGTCGGGAGAAGAAGCAAAAAAATCCGACTCCTTTATTGTGACCCTCAGAGGCGTTTGAGGGTGATGCGTTGCGTTTGTGGGAGAAATCTGATAGGTGTTGTTGCCCATAGGCTTGACAGTCCATTTCTGGAGTTCGTCTGAGCCATTTTCTTCGCCGAGCTCCATTTTGCCATCGACATATCTCAGGGCGCGGTGAGAGAACGGGTCAACAATTCGCCATGAGCCCGAGAGGGGCGATAATTCGAAGACCTGCCCCTCATAATCCTTTTCAATGGGCGACACATCATATAGTGCACCACGGCGAAACACCTGTGCCGACAACGAAGCAGCCATAAACACGAGCACCAAAAACGCAATTCTGAACATAACAAACAAAATTTAAAAAAACTTCAAAAATCTATTATTTCTGCAAATATAATAGTTTTCGACACAAAATCCCAACCCCCGGGGGCATAATAATGATTTTCACCACAAAAAAACAGACTTTGAGACATTTGTGACACGATCAGCCTATAGGCGTGGGTGGGGTAATCGACCATGCGGTAGGGGCAAGCCCCTACCCTAATCTATTAAACCCCTACGGGGTTGAGAGCCAATTTATTAAGCTCTGAAAGGGCGACATAGAATAGCAGGGGCTTGCCCCTGCGGACATGGCAACGACAATGGCGGACCGACGGTTGCCGAGTGACTTTTTGCAACGTTTGTCTCAAAGACTCATCGGTCTCAAAGTCACAAAGTCACATCGGTCACAAAAGTCACATCGGTCACAAAGTCACAAAAGTCACAAAAGTCACATCGGTCACAAAGTCTCATCGGTCTCAAAGTCTCAAAGGTGGCATGAATATTCTCCCACGGTTTGCGAGGAAATGTGATTTGAGAGTTTTTGAGTGTAAAATGGATTGGTTTCAGAAATATTTTTCTAAATTTGCCATGTTTCGCAAAGTTAATCAAGAGTTTTATCTTAATGATACATATCGTTATTCCGCAGAGTCATCGTTTGGCAACTTCTCCCGATGGAGAAAAGAGACCTCGTCGCCTTTCGTTCTACCTCGCCATGGAGGAGTTTGTGGCTAAAAGCCTGAGGGGGCTCGATGAGTGCTTTTTTGCCTGGCAGGTGGAGCCGACGGTGATTTTCGGTCGCAACCAACTGATTGAAAACGAGGTGAACATTGATTTTTGCAAAAAGAGGGGCATCGACATGATTCGCCGCAAGAGTGGCGGTGGGTGTGTCTATGCCGACATGAACAATATCATGTTCAGCTATGTCAATTCGGGCGACAGGGTGGTCTTTACTTTTGAGCACTATATCGACATCACGGTGAAGATGCTCCGCTCGCTCGGGGTCGACGCCCAATCTTCGTCGCGCAACGACATCATGATCGAGGGGCGCAAGGTTTCGGGCAATGCTTTTTACCACACGTCGGGGCGCAACATCGTGCATGGCACCATGCTCTATGACACCGACATGGAAAACATGGTTTCGGCCATCACGCCGAGCAACGAAAAGTTGGTGAGCAAGGGGATTGAGAGCGTGAGGCAACATATTTGTTTGCTGAAAGATTATATCGGCAACAAAATGAGCGTTGACCAATTCAGAGACTATGCCTGCAACTATATGTGTGACTCTCAATATGTCTTGACCTCGGGCGACATTGCCGAGATTGAGGAAATTCAGAAATCCTATCACGACGAAAACTATATCTTGGGCCACAATCCCGAATATAAGCTTGCTTTTCACAAGAGGATAGACAAGGTGGGCGAGTTTTATGTGAGCATGGATTTGAAAAACGATGTTATCAGGCGCATCAATATGATGGGAGATTTTTTTGTGACGGGCGACCTCAACGAAATGCTCGACCGGCTGAGGGGAGCGCGTCGCCGGCCCCAAGACTTGGGCGAGGCTCTCGGGGGTGTCGATGTGTCTCAGATTGTCATGGGGCTGACCAACGATGCGTTTGTTGATTTGTTGACACAATAACCTTTTTTTTTAAAATACTATATTATTATGAGTGAAAATAAAAAGACTTGTCTTTATGACAATCATGTGAAACTGGGGGCTGTGATCAGTCCGTTTGGTGGTTTTGAAATGCCTATTCGCTATACAGACATAAAGGACGAACACCTTGCCGTTCGCCAAAAGGTGGGTGTTTTTGACGTGAGCCACATGGGCGAGGTTGAGGTTAGCGGTCCCGATGCCGAGAGGTTTGTGCAACACGTGTTTACAAACGATGTTTCGGGAGCGGAGCCGGGCAAGATTTTCTATGGCATGATGCTCTATCCCGAGGGGGGCTGCGTGGACGACCTGCTTGTTTATTGTGAGGGCGAGGGAAAGTTTTTTCTTGTGATCAACGCAGCCAACATCGACAAAGATGTTGAATGGATCAAGCGAAACGCAGAGGGCTTTGAGGTTGAGATTGATCATCAGAGCGATTATTACGGCCAGATAGCAGTGCAGGGCCCCGAGAGCGAGGCAACGCTGAGGGAGGTTCTTGGTTTGGAGGCTGCCGACTTGGTTTTCTATACCTTCAAAAAGGTTGAGACCATGGGCGAGACCATTATCGTGAGCCGCACGGGATATACGGGCGAAGATGGTTTTGAGATCTATGGCTCCCACTCCTATATTGTCGGTTGTTGGGAGAAGTTGATGTCGGCAGGCGTGAAGCCTTGTGGTTTGGGCTGTCGCGACACTCTGAGGTTTGAGGTGGGTCTGCCCCTTTATGGCGACGAGTTGTCGGCAGAGATTTCACCGGTGATGGCAGGGCTGTCGATGTTTACAAAGCCCGACAAAAAAGAGTTTATAGGCAGCGAGGCTCTTTTGAAACAAAAGGCCGAGGGTGTTTCAAAAAAACTTGTGGGCATTGCTCTGGCCGAGACCGACAAGGCTATTCCCCGCCACGGCTATGAGGTGGTAGACAACGAGGGAAACACCATTGGCGAGGTGACAACCGGCTATCGCACCATTATGACCGACAAATCGGTTTGTTTGGCTCTTATTGACGCTTCGTATGCAAAACTCGGCACAGGGCTCAACGTGCGCATTCATAAGAAACTCCACCCTGCCGAGGTGGTCAAAAAGCGTTTCTACGACAAGAGTTATAAAAAGTAAATTAAAATCAACTATACTGAATATCATAAATAATTTATAAAACAATAAAATTATGGCAAAAGTTATTGAAGGCCTCTATTATGCAGAGAGCCACGAGTATGTGAGAGTTGAAGGCAATATCGGATATGTGGGCATCACCGACTATGCTCAAGAGCAACTGGGCAATGTTGTCTATGTTGATACTCCCGAAGTGGGCGACAGCGTTGCGGCAGGCGAAGAGTTTGGTGCCGTTGAGAGTGTGAAAGCTGCTTCTGACCTCATCTCGCCTGTTTCGGGAGAGGTTTTGGAGGTGAACGAGGCATTGGCCGATGCTCCCGAATTGGTCAACGAAGATGCTTTTAACAATTGGATTATCAAGGTGGAATTGTCTGACCTCTCGGAACTCGACAATTTGCTGAACGCCGAGGCATATTCAAATCTTTGTGGAGAATAGTCTGCATTTTTTAAGGTTAAGAAACGATGGCATATAAATATTTTCCTCAGACCAACGACGATATTAGCGAAATGCTCAACGCCATTGGTCTGAGTGGTTTGGAAGATTTGTATGGCGAGGTGCCCGAGGAGTTGAAGCTCAATCGCGACTATGATCTCCCTTCGGCAATGTCGGAGGTTGAAGTGCGCAACCATTTCAACTCGCTTGGCAATAAAAACAAACAACTTGTTTGCTTTGCCGGAGCCGGCATCTACGACCACTATACTCCCTCGGTGGTGAAATATATCACTCAGCGCAGCGAGTTTCTCACGAGCTACACTCCCTATCAGGCCGAAATCTCACAAGGCACCCTGCAATATATTTTTGAATATCAAACCTTGATGGCAGGGCTGACCGGCATGGACGTTTCAAACGCCAGCATGTATGACGGGGCCACAGCCACCGCTGAAGCAATGATGATGGCGGTTGCGTCGTCGAAGAAGAGAAACAAGGTGTTGGTTTCTTCTGCGCTCAATCCCCGAGTGACGGAGGTTGTGAAAACCTATGCAAAATATCATGGCATCGACTTGGAGTTTATTGCCACGAGCAACGGGCAGACCGACAAGGACGATCTGAGGGCAAAATTAGAGGCCGACGATTGTGCGGGGGTTATCGTGGGGCAGCCAAACTATTATGGCATTGTGGAAGACTTTACGGGAGTGGCCGACATGTGTCACGAACACAAGAGTCTTTTCATCATCAACTCTCCCGCCATTGCCTTGGCGAGCTTGAAGACCCCGGGTGAATGGGGTGCCGACATAGCCGTGGGCGACGCCCAGTCGCTGGGCATTCCGATGAGTTTTGGCGGAGCCGGACTGGGCTATTTCACCACTCGCGAAAACCTGCTTCGCAAAATGCCGGGGCGCGTTGTGGGGCAAACCGTTGACAAGAAGGGGCAGCGTGTCTTTGTGCTCACCATGCAGGCACGCGAGCAACACATTCGCCGACAGAAAGCAACCTCAAACATTTGCTCAAATCAGGGAATAATGACGTTGGCCGCCACTGTCTATATGTCGTTGCTCGGACCACAGGGGTTGAAACAGGTGAACGAAATGAGTTATGCCGGCGCGCATTATCTCTTTGACAAACTGATTGAGACAAACAAATTTAAACCGGCTTTTGATAATGTTGTGTTTTTCAACGAGTTTGTGGTGAAGACAGACTTGGATATAGACAAACTGCAACAACGCTTTATCGACAATGGAATTTTGGGCGGAGTGCGCCCCCGGGGAATTGACAATGCTCTTATGTTTGCCGTTACGGAACAACGAACCAAGGAAGAGATGGATAAACTTGTTTCACTCATTTAAATGTTTCTGAATATGAACAACACATATTATAATAAATTGGTGTTTGAACTTTCAAAAGCCGGCCGACAGGGCTTTTCGCTTCCGACCAACGAATTTGAAGGTTGCTACTCCATTCCCAACGAGATTAAGCGCAACGACCCGCCCCTTTTGCCCGAGGCAGACGAACAGACCGTGGTGAGACACTACACCAATATGAGCAACAATAATTTTGGCGTGGACACAGGTTTCTATCCTCTGGGCTCGTGCACAATGAAATATAATCCTAAAATCAACGAGGAAAACGCCGACCACCCTGCTTTCAGACAATTACATCCGCTTGCACCGGCTTCTGCTGTGCAGGGTGCACTTGAGGTTTATTACAACACTCAGAAGATGTTGTCTGAAATCGGCGGTATGTCGGAGTTTACGCTCAACCCCTTTGCCGGAGCTCATGGCGAATTGACCGGCCTTATGGTTATACGCAACTTCCACATTAAACGAGGCGACCTCAAACGCACAAAAATTATCATTCCCGACTCTGCCCACGGAACAAATCCTGCCTCTGCCGCTGTTTGCGGACTGGAGGTCGTCGAGGTAAAGTCAAACGAAAACGGCACGGTTGACGTTGAGGCACTGAGACCTTTGCTGGGCGACGATGTTGCCGGCATGATGATGACCAACCCCAACACGCTGGGTATTTTTGAAACTCAGATACCCGAAATAGCCAAGATGGTGCACGAATGTGGCGGACTTATGTATTATGATGGAGCCAACCTCAATGCTTTGCTCGGAGTGTGTCGCCCGGGCGACATGGGCTTTGACGTGATGCACATCAATCTTCACAAAACATTCTCTACGCCCCATGGCGGTGGCGGACCGGGAGCCGGCCCTATCGGAGTGAGACAGGGCTTGGAGAATTATTTGCCCAATCCCCAAGTGAAGAAAAACGACGACGGCTCATTTTTTGTGGACTACTCTTCAGACTCTTTGGGCAGCATCAGCGGATTTTTTGGAAATTTCAGCGTGGTGTTGAGAGCCTACACATTTTTGCTGAGTTGCGGAAAAGAAAACTTTGCGAAGATGGGTTCATTGGCGGTTCTGAATGCCAACTATATAAAAGAGATGCTGAAAGACGACTATGAATTGCCCATCGGCGGCTTGTGTAAGCACGAGTTTGTGTTTAACGGCTTGAAAGACAAAAGCCAACACGTCACAACCCTGGACGTTGCCAAACGCCTGCTCGACTATGGTTTCCACGCTCCCACGATTTATTTCCCTCTTTTGTTTCACGAGGCTTTGATGATAGAGCCTACCGAAACAGAAAGCAAAGATACTATCGATGGTTTTATCAAAGTGATGAAAGAAATCGCCAAAGAGGCTGCCGAAAATCCCGAACTGGTGAAAACGGCTCCCCACAACACGCCTATTAGCAGGGTTGACGACGTGAAAGCGGTGAAAGAGCCTAAACTGACCTTTAAATTCTGAATGTCGTGGATTTTGACTTGATTATAATCGGAGCCGGCCCGGGTGGCTATGAAACTGCCGTGGAGGCTGCCCGAGCCGGATTGAAAACTGCCATCGTAGAACAAAAATATCTGGGTGGCACCTGCTTGAATTGTGGCTGCATTCCGACAAAATGTTTCTGCAAAAATGCAGAGTTGATCAACGAATTGGGCAATGCCGACAACTATGGTATTGTTGGTCTGAACTATGAGAAACTCGACATCAACAAGGTGGTGGAGCGAAAAAACAGCGTGGTGGCTTCTCTGACAGAGGGCATCAAGAGTTTGCTTAAACACCCAAACATCACATTGTTTTATGGCAAGGCTTCTTTTATAGACTCCAACAATGTTAAAATAACGTCGCTTGAAGATGGTGGGGAAAATATTGTTTCAACAAAAAATATTATTATTGCCACCGGAAGCAAAACAAAATTTTTGCCTATCGAGGGTGTTGACCTGCCTTGTGTGTTGACATCAGACGAAATGTTGAATATCACAGAAATTCCCCGCAGGTTGGTTATCGTGGGCGGTGGCGTGATTGGCATGGAGTTTGCGTCGATTTTCAATAGTTTTGGCTCGGAAGTGACCGTGTTGGAATATTGCAAGGAAATTTTGCCCAACTTTGAGGCCGACATTGCCAAGAGATTGAAGTCTGTGTTGAAATCAAGAGGCATAAATATTATAAACAATGCCGAGGTGAAACGCATTTCCGCAGGGGTTCAAGGTGATTGCAGCGTGACATATCTTTTGAAGAACGAAACGTGTGGCGTTGACGCAGACATTGTTTTGATGGCTGTCGGAAGAGTGGCAAACACAGAGTCTCTAAATCTCGACGACATTGCCATGGCTTATAGTCGCAGAGGCATAGAGGTGGACAATAACTTTCAAACCAATATCAAGGGCATCTATGCCATTGGCGACATCAACGGACAATGTCAGCTGGCTCATGCTGCCACGTTTCAAGGCAAACGTGCATTGAATGCTATATTGGGGAGAAACGACAAAATCAGATTTGACGTGATGCCTGCCGCTGTGTTTACATACCCCGAGGTTGCTTCTGTGGGCATGACTTCAGAGCAGTGTAAAGAAAAGGGTGTCAAGGTGAAAAGCCACAAAGCGTTTTTCAGGTCAAACGGAAAGGCTCTTTCAATGAACGAAACCGAGGGAATTGTGAAAATTCTTGCCGACGAGAATGATTTTATCGTGGGAGGACACATCATGGGGCCTCATGCCTCCGACCTTATACAACAGATTTCATATTGCATCACGAAGAATATGAAGATTGAAGAGGTTTGCGACATGATCCATGCCCACCCCACCCTTAGTGAAATCATATTAAGCTCGGTGCAGTCTTGATATTGTTTTTTCCTAATAATAATTATCCGCAATGCCTGTGTTTTAGCGAGGTGTTGCGGATTTTTTTATGTTAGTGTCTGAGTGGGGAGTTAAAAAGACTTATTCGTTGTTTGTAAAGAAACAACCACAATTTTGACAGTTGTATTCAACATAAGGTTTTGAGGTGTTGTCCCAATATTGTCCACGATAAATTGGTTTGCACAAAGTTCCACACCGAGGACATTTCTTAGTTTTTACCCCCCCAGTTTTTCAAAGTGATGTTTATGGGCTTTTCCCTTTTTCTGATTTCGACTAAAGAATAGGGACAGGCATAACAATAGTGCTCCACTCGCTATGATTGAAAAAATAACAATGTCTAAGTTCATATAGCCTTAGTTTGTAGAATGTGATTTTATCAGCTCTAAAAATTCATCACGAGTGGCTTTGTTGTTAAACGCACCGGTGAAATCGCTTGTGGTGGTGATCGAATTTTGTTTTTCAACACCTCGCATTTGCATACACATATGTTTTGCCTCAACCACAACCATCACACCGAGCGGATTGAGAGCTTGCTGAATGCAGTCTTTAATCTGGGTGGTCATGCGCTCTTGAACTTGCAGACGGTGGGAGAAAATATCTACCACACGGGCGATTTTGCTCAATCCGGTGATATATCCGTTTGGAATATAGGCAACATGGGCTTGTCCGTAGAAGGGAAGCATGTGGTGTTCGCAAAGAGAATAGAAGTTGATTTCTTTAACGATCACCATCTGACTGTAGTCTTCTTTAAATCTTGCAGAGTTTAACACGGCCAAAGGGTCAAGCGTATATCCTTGGGTCAACGTGAGCATTGCTTTTGCAACCCTTAAAGGGGTTTTTAACAGACCCTCTCGCTCGGGATTTTCTCCGAGCAACTCAAGTTCGCGGTAGAAAAGTTTTTCGAGTTGCTCTACGGTCTGTGGATTATATTGAGGTTGTTGCATGACTGAATTATTAAAAAATCTATTGTTGTTGGAGGAGGAGTCGGTGTGTGTTATTCTGCTACCTTTATAAGCGACTTTACTACGGTAGGCTCTATGGCACACACATATCCTCTTTGTTTAATTTCGTGTATAAATGACAGGGCTTCTTCGCGCGTGACAAAATCTCCCGCCAAAATTATCCAATGGGGCGAAACGAAATGAATATAAACAGAGACGTCGGGGAATGCTGTCTTGAAATGGTGACCTGCCTGTCGGGCATTGTCTTTGTCAACACGTGTGGAACCACCCATGTAGATCTTCACTCTATATCCCCTGGCTGTTGCTGATTGTTTTTTGGGAGATGACAAGGCAACAGAAGTGTCGCGAGGCGAGACAGTGGGCTTTTTTTCTTTTTCTACGACTTTCTGCGGTTTAGAGTGTTTGGTTGGCTGTTGAGAAGAATTGTTTTTGGGATTTTCTCTCACGACGACAATAGGCGCAGCCACCACATTTCCGTTTACGAGTCGGTCTATTGTTGTATCTTGACAGATAGTGAGCCTCGTGTTTTTCTTCAACTTGCTTGTATATGTGTCTTTTGCACCAAGAGACAATATCGCCAGGCACGAAATGAACACTGAAAAAATGCGGTATAACATATCTGTAAAGATTTTAGATTTATAAAAAATTTTGATTTATCTCTATTTAAATATCTTTATGCAAGGAAAAGATTTTGAAACAAAACCTTTTCCCTACATAAAGGATTTTTAGATGCCGGATTATTCTTTCCACGCATCAATAATGCCTTTAAAGTCGGCTGCTTTCAATGCTGCGCCACCAATAAGGCCACCGTCTACGTCGGGTTTTGCAAAGAGTTCTTTGGCGTTTGTCGGCTTGCAGCTGCCACCATATTGAATAGTGGTGTTTTGTGCAACTTCTTCACCAAATTGTTTTGCAATTTCCTTACGGATAAAGGCGTGGATTTCTTGTGCCTGGTCAGCAGTAGCAGTTTTGCCCGTGCCAATTGCCCAAACCGGTTCGTAAGCAATCACGATGTTGGCAAACTCTTCTGCAGTGAGATCAAAGAGAGAGCCTGCCAATTGTGATGAAACAACTTCGTTTTGTTTGCCGGCTTCGCGCTCTTCGAGCACTTCGCCCACACAGAAGATCACTTTAAGGCCGTTTGCAAGAGCCAGCTTCACTTTTTCTTTAAGGATTTCGGCTGTTTCTCCATAATATGCACGACGCTCAGAGTGGCCAAGGATAACATATTGAGCACCGGTGCTTTTCACCATCTCTGCACTTACTTCGCCCGTATATGCTCCTTTAGCCTTGTCGGCACAGTTTTCTGCGCCAAGCTTGATTACTTCATCATTAAGCATGGGAGCAATCGTTGCCAAATGTATGAAAGGAGTGCATATAACTACTTCGCAATTTGGTTTGTCGGCGGTGAGTTGTTCGTTAAGTTCTTTTGCGAGAGCAACGCCCTCAGGCAGGGTCATATTCATTTTCCAGTTGCCTGCCACAATTTTTTTTCTCATAGTTTTTTTATTTTATAGTTTAACATCAAGTGATTTTTTGGGTTTGTAAATATGTTTTCGCAATGCCGTAATGGAGTGTGATAAAAATATTATCAACAACATGGGGAATATATACCATGAAACGATCATCAACAAACGAGCGTATTTGTTGGCGGGGTCTGCAAATAATTGTGATGGTTTGAATTTACGACTGTCAACTCGCGGTAGGTTATGACAGCTCCATTTGTTGACTATAACGCCATCTGACAATAACACCAATCCGGGATTTGAACGTATGATTGTTCTAAGAGTCGACAAATCTCCAAAGAGTATGGGATATTGTATGTCATTCATTTTGCTCCATTCTTGTGTTTCTTCTATCGACGAAGACGTGAGGCAATAAATTTTTATATTGTTGTCGTAACACCAGTCGGCTATTGTGTTTATCTGTTCGGTTGCTGCAATGTCTGCCTCTCTCAGCAAAGGACAGACAACAAGCATTGTCTTTCCCTTGTCAAACAAAATCTCTGCTGTCATGTCGTTTTTCAAACTATCGGAAAGATACAAATCAAGTGGTATGAAATTATCTTTCTCTAATTTTTTTTCGTCTGAGGGAAAAACACTCTCGCGCAAATTTGCAGAAATCTTATAGGGCCTGAAATCCATGGGTGGTAAATAATACATCGAGCCCAACATGAGCAAAGTGATATAAACCCATGAATATAAGGACACAAACCAATGCCACCCAACAGCAACAAACGACACCGACAATCGCGGTTTTAATACCAAAAAAACAGAAAACGCTGATAACAAGATGTTCTTTAACACCGTCTCCGTTTGGCTTAACTTATAAAAATCTCCAAAACAGCCACAGTCGGGAATAGGATGAAATATCGCTGTTAAAATAGAGATTGCAAGAAAAGCAACACACAAAAGCAAGGTGACATATGAAGTGAAACGACGCCTGATGCCCAATAGCAAATGAACTCCCAAAACAAATTCAAATATCGCCAAACAGCCTCCGGCAATCAAAGAAAGGTTTATCCACGATGGTTCTTTAAAACCAACTATATTAAAGTATTCCGCAACCTTATAACCAACTCCTTTTGGATCAACAGATTTCACAAAACCCGACAACACAAAAACAACACCTAAAATCACTCTGATAATGGTGAAGATTGTTTTTTTTGTTGTCTCTTTCATAAGTCGGAAATACTTTATAGATGAAACAATTTCGGCAAAGAAACTATGTTTTATTTGTTTTCGCTCTTACCGGTTGCGCTTTCTCGCCTTTCGTTCTGCTTATCAAAACCGTCAATTTTGATGAGTGCAAAAACCGAATAATTTATCATGTCATAATAATTCGCATCAATACCTTCACTGACAAGGGTTGAACCATTGTTTTCTTCTATTTGCTTGGTGCGAAAAATTTTCATTAAAATCAAGTCGGTATAAGACTCTATTCTCATCAACCGCCAGGCTTCATCGTAATCATGATTCTTTCGCACCATTAAATCATATGCTTTATGAGCAAATTCGTCATATTTTTCCAACGCTTTCTCGTTTGTAAGATCTTGCTTGTCGGCAACACCCAGAGAGAGTTGTATCAAGCCTATAATGCCATAATTCACAATGGCGACAAACTCCGGCTGTTGTCCTTCTTCTACTAATTTTGTTTCTTTAGTTTGCAGAGAGCGAATGCGATTTGCTTTTATATATATTTGGTCGGTTAAAGACGTGGGGCGCAATATACGCCAAGCGGCACCATAGTCATGAAGCTTTTTTTCAAACACCTCACGACACATTTTCATAACATCTTTAAATTCTGCGTTTGTGTCAATCATGTCGATAGAAATATATCACGAAAAAATCTTTACAAAGGTAATAATTTATTCTTAACCCTTGGTTGGTTTGTTTGGAAATTGTGTTTCTTTCTGCAATTTATGTCACAATTAAACCTTGTTTAAAAATTAAATGGCGACATTTGTAACTGCAATTCACAAAAACACGAAAATAATTTAAACCTCAATGAACAGGAGACTTTTTAAAATAAAACTTAACGAAATCAAATTATATGGCTTCCACGGAGTAACAAACGAGGAACAAAATGTTGGCTCTTGGTTTACAATAAATCTTGTGGTTCAAACGGAAGTCAACCCTGAGTCGATGGTTGGAGACCACCTGAGTGGCACCGTTGATTATTCAAAACTATCTGATTGCATAGTCAGAGAATTTGAAATTAAATCAAAGTTGCTGGAGCACTTGGCTTTTCGCATTTCTAAAAGCTTGTTTGAAAATTTCCAAACAATAGAGCAAATTACCATCGAGATTTGCAAACAGACACCACCCATTTCCGTAAATATGAAAAGTGCATCTGTAGAGTTTGCATTTTCAAAAGAAGATTTGCTCTTGTAAAATTGCTTGCCTCGGTCTGACGTTTTTGGGGTTGGAGTATAAAGAAAAAGTGTTTCTAATTTGACACTTTATTGCGACTATCAAGTACTTTTGAATATCTTTGTGCGTTTTTTTGATGCTCTTTATATGTTGCCGCAAAATTATGCGTGCCCGAAAAATCTTCTTTTGCACACATATATAAATATTCGTGTTTGGAATAATCTAAAACAGCGTCTATGCTTGAAATCTGAGGTATTCTAATAGGGCCGGGCGGAAGTCCTTTGTTTCTGTAGGTGTTGTATGGACTTTCAATAAGCAACATCTTTTCATAAATGCGCTTCAAACCAAAATCGCGAAGCGCATATTTTATGGTCGGACATGACTGCAATGGCATTCCTATTTTCATTCTATTGATATACAATCCTGCAATAATTGGTTTTTCCTCATTGTTTGTCGTTTCTGCATCTACGATAGATGCCAATGTAAGCACCTGTAATTTCGTCATTTCCAATCGGCGAAGTTTTTCCGTTCGGGATGAGTTCCAAAATCTGTTACTTTCTTTAAACATGCGCTTTAAGAAATCTTCTCCACTGATATTCCAATAAACATCATAACTATTGGGAATCAATAAAGACACAACAGTAGAAGTGTCTAAGCCATACTTGCTGCATTCGGCCTCTGTGTTGAATGTTTTAACTAATGAAACCGAGTCAATCATCAGTTTGCGAGAAATTTGTCCCAAAGCCATTTCTTTTGTCCAAACGGAAGGAACTACAATCCTGACAGGTTTTTGATGACCACCTCTGAGATCCTTTAACGTCTTAAAAGTCGACTGAGAAACAGAAATTTCATAGTGGCCACAACTAATCCTTGATTTATAGTTAGATATATTTGATAACATACTGAAATAAAACATAGTTGAAGAATTTGTTATCTTTGACAACTTATATTCAACAGAGTCTATATTGTCATCCTTGTCTACATACAAGTGTGAGATTTTAGTTGCGGTGCTGAACGGTTTTATAAAAACCATCCAACAATTCCATAATAACAACACGACAATTAGAAACATTATCATTGTCACCAATCTCTTGCCACGACACTTAAAAGTGTAATCAAACAATTTCTTTCCCGCTTTCTTTAAACGCGTCTTTGAAAAATATGGTTTGTTAAACATAAACAATGTGTTTTCATGAATTTTATATGCAAAAGTAATTTATTATTTCTAAATAACTATACATTGGCATTATAAATTATCTCTTAATGTGAACATGGCAAAAAAACTTTACTTTTCTGAATATAGTTGAGAAAATAACGAAAAACAACTTGATTTGATGAAATTCCACATTAAAATTTGTTCGTTTCCAAATAAATTACATACATTTGTGTACAAACAATAATAACAGATAATAATAATTATACAATTTATTCACATATGGCTGCATATATTAGTTACGACAAGGTTCAAATGACCAACTTGCAAGAGTCGCTACCACGCGAAATCCTTTGCACAAACGACACAGGAGCATATTGTTGTACAACCATCGTTGGTTGCAACATTCGCAAGTATCACGGATTACTTGTAATGCCAATCCCCGAGATTGACAACGAACTTCATGTGTTGCTCTCGTCTCTCGACGAAACAATCATTCAACATGGAGCAGAATTTAATATGGGCGTACATAAATATCAGGGTAACAATTATAGCCCCAACGGTCATAAATACATTCGCTCGTTTGAATGGAAAAGTTTTCCTACAACAATATATAATGTAGGTGGAGTCGTGTTGCAGAAAGAAATTCATTTCAGACGAAGCGAATCAAGAGTTATCATCAGATATACCCTGCTCGATGCCCACTCGGCCACAACTCTAAGACTAAACCCGTTTTTGGCATATCGAAGTGTGAGAACCTTTACTCATAAAAACGATGCCTACGACGGTACTTTCACACCTGTAAAAAATGGCATAAAAATGAATATGTATGAGGGATATCCCGATATATATATGCAAATAAATAAAAAAGCCGAATTTGTTGCAGTGGGCGATTGGTATATGGGACTTGACTATCCAAAAGAAAGAGAAAGAGGATACGAATCAAACGAAGACCTCTATCACCCCGGATATTTCGAAATGCCAATAAAAAAAGGCGAAACAATATGCTTCTCTGCCGGAGTAAGTGAAATACAACCAAATCAACTAAAACGAATCATGGACATTGATCAAACAAACACAGATCCCATGGATTCGTTCTATAATTGCCTGCATCATGCTGCCCACCAATTCAGACTTAACAAAAAAGGAGAAAACTATATCATAGCTGGTTATCCCTGGTTTAAATGCAGAGCAAGAGACTTCTTTGTGTCTATGCCCGGTCTCACATTGTCTTTGGGAGAAACAGAAATGTTTGAGTTGTATATGAAAACTGCTTCTAAAGTTCTTTTAGACATAATTGACGACAAACCCATTTCCGTTGAAATTTTTGAAGCAGACCAACCCGATGTGCCACTTTGGGCACTATGGTGCATTCAACAATATTATCGCATTATAGACCATAAAAAAGCAATTCAATTGTATGGAGAACTTGTAGAAAAAATAATGACCCATATTTTAAACAACAAGTATTCTAATTTGGCTTATAATGATAACGGACTTCTTTCCTCCGAAGGACACGACAAACCCATCACATGGATGAACTCCGTACACAATGGACAACCAATAGTGCCTCGCTCAGGATATATAGTTGAATTTAATGCACTGTGGTATAATGCACTGATGTTTGCAAGCGCACTCTTTGCTACTGATGAGGCTGAGCGTGAGCGTGTGATGAGGTGGGAGCAGGTGGCAGCAACGTGCAAGGACGCATTCACCGATATGTTTATGAACGATTTCGGTTACCTCTATGACTATGTGACCGGACTCTTCACCGACTTGAGCGTGCGCCCGAACATGATTATTGCAGCCGGACTCGACTACTCACCGCTCGATCGCCGTCAGCGCAAGTCGGTGCTCGATGTGGTAACACGCGAGCTGCTCACACCTAAGGGACTTCGTAC
>JAQXTH010000008.1 GCA_029219385.1 Prevotellaceae bacterium
CTCTATGGTATGTATCTCAAAACGCTCACAAAGCCACAAACCATTAAAAGCACACTCCACATCAAAACGACGAGAAACATCGGCCGGCAAAATAACAGAAAACCAACCCTCGTCTGCCAACAATGATGCCACCCCCTCGGCAAGCACGCCAAATGGCAAAGTGTCGCAATGGCGGGCAACATTGCGACTGTCGGAACCACATCGGTCGCCCGGTTGGAAAAACGGAGGATTACAAACCACGCTGGCAAACTTCCTTGCCTGACCATGCGAAACGACATAATCTTGAAAAGAAGAGTGAACCAACGCTATACGTCCTCCCCATGGCGAAGCCTCGAAATTAAACCTTGCGTCAACAACAGCACCTTCGTCGATTTCAACCGCCTCTATGTGGGCATTCTCAAAACGCTGAGCCATCATGAGAGCAAGCACACCGGTGCCGCTACCAATATCGAGAACCGTGTCACCGCCCCGGGCCAAAGCCCCGAGCAAATCACTGTCGGTGCCCACCTTCATTGCAGCATGATCCTGGCGTATGCCGAACTGTTTGAACCGAAATATTTTCATGTTGCAAAAATAATCATTCCGGCCGAAAAAATCGTCTCGCTTTGCTTTACAAACATTTCCAAAACATTATTTTTTTCATAAAAACACAGTTTTTCCTATGAAAATGTTTGGATAATTAAAGATTTTATGTAGTTTTGCAACCGAAAACAAACACAACCCTACTCAGATGACTAATAGTTTTGCAAATTTTTGGTGGTGGCAGAGCTCAGAATTGAAAAATTGTGAGTAACGACACCATGCGCCAAAAATAAAAGCACAAAGACCAATAAAAACCCTGTCGTGAAACTCACGACAGGGTTTTATTTTTTTTAAACACTAAAGAAATTCACATCTAAATTAAAAATAAATTAACATTCAAAAATATCTCATCATGTATCACATCGACAAAAACGGATTTTATGGTGAATTTGGCGGAGCATACATACCCGAAGTACTTTATAAATGCACCGAAGAACTGCGCAAGGCATACGCCGACATTCTTGAAAGCCGCGAATTTCAAAAAGAATACCGACAATTACTCAAAGACTATGTAGGCCGTCCCTCACCCCTCTACGAGGCCAAACGCCTTTCAAAGAAATATGGTGCACAAATTTTTCTGAAACGCGAAGACCTCAACCACACCGGTGCCCACAAAATCAACAACGCCCTCGGTCAGGTTCTGCTGGCACAAAGAATGGGCAAAACACGCATCATTGCCGAAACGGGAGCCGGCCAACACGGAGTGGCCACAGCAACGGCCTGCGCCCTGCTCAATATGCCATGTTGCGTATATATGGGCAAAACCGACATCGAGCGACAAATGCCCAACGTGGAACGCATGAAAATGCTCGGAGCCGAAGTGAAGCCCGTCACCTGTGGAAACATGACACTGAAGGATGCCGTCAACGATGCCATCAGAGACTGGTGTTGCAATCCCAACGACACATTCTATGTGATCGGCTCGGCCGTCGGTCCCCACCCCTATCCCGACATCGTGGCACGCCTACAAAGCATCATCAGCGAAGAAATTAAATGGCAATTGAAGGAAAAAATCGGGCGCGACTATCCCGACGTGATAATGGCCTGCATAGGTGGCGGCAGCAATGCCATAGGCACTTTCTATCACTATCTTGACGAGCAGCACACTCGCATCGTCATGGCAGAAGCCGGCGGCATGGGCTGCGACACCGACAAGACGGCCGCCAGCCTCCACTGTGGCTCGGTCGGCATTCTCCACGGCAGTCGCATAATCGTGTTGCAAGACAGCGACGGGCAGATCATAGAACCCTATTCCATCTCTGCCGGGCTCGACTATCCCGGCGTGGGACCGGTTCACTGCAACCTCGCCAAGACAAAACGCGCAGAAGTATTGTCAATCAACGACGACGAAGCCCTCAATGCCGCATTTGAACTCACAAGACTCGAAGGAATAATACCTGCCCTCGAATCTGCCCACATTCTCGCTGCCCTGCCAAAAATGAATTTCAAGAAAGACGACATCGTCGTCTTGACCGTGAGCGGACGCGGAGACAAAGATATGCACACCTACCTAAAACACTTTAACAATGTATCACTATAAACTCCACTCAAAAACCATTCTCTCTGACAGATACACACCCGTAAACGCATATATCAAGGTGCGCAACATCTGTCCGCAAAGCTGCCTGATGGAAAGTTCCGACTATCATGGTGAAGAAAACAGCCACTCTATTATCGGCTTCGACCCCATCGCCCATGTTTCGGTCAACCACGGCGTGGCCACATTCAAATATCCCGACCAACAAATCGAGACAAAAAACATTTCTCCCGACTATACTCCCCAACAGGCCATAGCCGACTTTATGAGCCGCTTTAAAATTGACAACGACACCCAAGGATATTGCGGTCTGTATGGTTATACAGCCTTTGACGCCATAAAATATTTCGAACCCGTCGACGTGACCGACGAACCGGCACCCCAAAACGATGCCCCCGACATATATATGATACTCTACAAAAAGTTGTTGGTGTTTAATCACTACAACAACACACTTGACATGGTCGAACTCTGTGGCGACAACGAGACCGACCATATCAACGACACCCAAAACCTGCTCAACACGGCAAACGCCGACACTTTTGACTTCCACCCCGTGGGCGAATGTCATAGCACCCTCACCGACCAACAACACAAAGAAAACATACGCAAATGTATCTCACACTGCATGAGAGGCGATGTGTTTCAAATTGTGATAAGCCGCCGCTTTGTGCAGCAATATGAGGGCGACGACCTGAAACTCTATCGTGCCTTGCGACGCATAAACCCCTCGCCCTACCTATTTTATTTTGACTTCGGCGGCTTTCGCATTTTCGGTTCTTCGCCCGAGACACACTGCTGCATACGCAATCGCCACGCATATATCGACCCCATTGCCGGCACCACACGTCGCACCGGCAATGCCGCCCAAGACCAACAAAACGCCCTCTATCTGCGCAACGACCCAAAAGAAAACGCTGAGCACGTTATGCTAGTAGACCTCGCTCGCAACGACCTGAGCCGCAACTGCCACAATGTTAAGGTAGACACCTACAAACAAATGCAATTCTACAGTCATGTGATTCACCTCGTGAGCCGCGTGAGCGGACAGATGAACGACGAGGCCGACCCCATCAACACATTTGCCGATACGTTTCCGGCAGGCACCCTCTCGGGCGCACCAAAAGTAAAAGCCATGCAACTCATCAGCAAATATGAGCCTCACAACCGCGGAGCATACGGTGGATGCATAGGCTTCATGGGATTCAACGGCGACATAAACCAAGCCATCATCATACGCACGTTTATCAGCCGCAACAACCAACTGTGGTTTCAAGCCGGAGGCGGCATCGTGGCAAAAAGCAACGAAGACTATGAGTTGCAGGAAGTAAACAACAAACTCGGAGCATTGAGACAAGCCATTCTCATGGCCGAAAACATGTAAAACCACCCCCTAATCCCACTAAAATGAAAGTAACAATCATCGACAACTACGACTCGTTCACATATAATCTGGCCCACCTCGTGAGAGAACTCGGAGCAGAAGTGACTGTCTATCGCAACGACAAATTTGAAATGTCCCAACTCATGTCGGCCGACAAGATAATACTCTCTCCCGGACCGGGCATTCCTCAAGAAGCCGGACTGCTCTTAGACGTGATAAAGCAATATGCCGCTCTCAAACCCATGCTCGGCGTTTGTCTCGGCCACCAAGCCATCGGCTCTGTGTTTGGGGCACAACTGACCAACCTCAGCGAAGTGTTTCACGGCATTCAGTCTACCATAGAAATTTGCCCCGAAGAACCTTTGTTTAAAGGTCTGCCGCACGAAATAGAAGTAGGCCGCTACCACTCATGGGTGGTCGACAAAAAAAACCTGCCCCAATGCCTCAAGGTAACAGCCACAAGCAAAGAAGGGCAAATAATGGCCCTGCGCCACACTGCATACAACCTCTGTGGCATACAGTTCCATCCCGAGTCAATACTCACGCCTCATGGCAAGACAATCGTCGCCAACTGGCTCGCCTCAAAATAATTCCCAATTCAATACTAATAATCCCCTAAACAATAAAACATGAAAAGCATTCTAAAACAACTCGTGGCCGGCGAAACACCCTCGCGCCAACAAATCAAACAAATAATGCTCGACATCACCCTCGAGAAATACCCCCACGAACAAATCGCAGCCCTGCTAATGGCTCTGCAACTGAAAGGCATCACGCCCGACATATTGCTCGGCTTTCGCGACGCACTGCTCCAAACCGGCACAAGCATAGACCTCTCCCCCTACAAACCACTCGACATAGTCGGCACGGGCGGTGATGGCAAAAACACTTTCAACATATCCACTTGCGCCTGCTTCGTGGTGGCCGGAGCCGGATATAAAGTGGCAAAACATGGCAACTATGCTGCCACTTCGGTCTCGGGAGCCAGTTCGGTGCTCGAAAACCACGGAGTGAAGTTTCAACGCGACAACTCTACCCTGCTTCACAGCCTTGAAGAATGCAACTTCACCTATCTCCATGCACCGTTTTTTGCCAACGGACTGAAATATGTGGCTCCGGTGAGAAAAGCATTGGGCATACCCACTTGCTTCAACCTGCTCGGCCCCTTGGTAAACCCATGCAGACCGGCCTACCAACTGCTCGGCGTGGCAACCATCGGACAAGTGAGACTCTACCACAACACCCTGAGCCAAATAGACGTAAAATATGGCATTGTGAACTCTATAGACGGATATGACGAAATTTCCGGCACGTCTGACTTTAAAGTGCAAACACGCGACAGCGAGATTGTCACAACACCCGAATCTCTGGGCTTCAAACGCATAAAACCCGAGGAAATTTTTGGAGGTTCCACCCCTCAGGAGGCCATGAAGATTTTCGACAACGTGCTGAACAACAACGCCACACAGAGCCAAACAAACGTAGTGGTGGCAAACGCTGCCTATGCCATAAAACTCATCACCGACAAACCAATAGAGGAATGTCTCGACACCGCGCGCGAAACAATCAAAAGCGGCAAAGCCCTCCAGACATTCAAGAAATTCATCAAACTAAACAGCTGATAGCCATGGCCACAATACTCGAAGAAATATGCCTCAACAAACAAAAAGAACTCTCCGAGGCAAAACAACAACGCCCCCCACAACAACTCTACCGACAAGTAGAGAAAATAATGGAGACAGACCAACCCCTCTCGCTGGCAAAAGCCCTCGAACAATCACCCACAGGCATTATCGCAGAGTTTAAACGCCGCTCACCCTCAAAAGGCAACATCAACGCCTCAGCCCTGCCCACCGACATAACCCCCTCGTATGAAAAAGCAGGAGCCACAGCAGTCTCCATATTGACCGACAAAAAATATTTTGGTGGCAGTCTCGACGACCTCAGCAACTCGCGACCCCTGCTGGGCATTCCCATTCTCAGAAAAGACTTCACCATCGACGAATATCAAATCTTTGAAGCCAAAGCCGCCGGAGCAAACGCCATTCTGCTAATTGCTGCCTGCCTGAGCAAACAACAATGCAACGACCTCTCACACACCGCCCGACAACTCGGCCTCGACACCCTGCTCGAAATCCACAGCCTGCAAGAAACAGACCATATCAATCCCCATATCAGCATTGTGGGGGTAAACAACCGCAATCTCCACATCTTCAAAACCGACATCAACACATCGTTTGAGCTCGCCGACAAACTGCCCCGCAACATCACGAAGATAAGCGAAAGCGGACTGTCTGACCCTAAAGACATCATGTCGCTCAGAGAATGCGGCTACAAAGGCTTCCTCATGGGAGAAACCTTCATGAAGACAGCCAATCCGGCAGAAACCCTCGGCAATTTTATCAAAAAACTAACCCCCTGACACAAAGACAACATGATAATAAAAGTGTGTGGCATGAGAGACCCCCTCAACATTCGCCAAATCGATAATCTCGGCATAGACTTGATGGGATTTATATTCTATCCGCCCTCATCGCGCTATGTGGCCGAGAAGCCCGACTATCTACCCCAAAAAGCAAAACGCGTGGGTGTGTTTGTCGATGCCCCGACAGATTTTATTTATATTCGCGCAAAAAACTTCAGTCTCGACCTGCTGCAACTCCACGGCAACGAATCGCCCGACTGTTGCGCCAAGTTAAAAACACTCCTGCCCCATATAAAAATAATAAAAACATTCAGCATTTCAAGCCGGGAAGATCTGGAGAAAACCCACAACTTTAAGGCTGTGGCTGACTACTTCCTCTTCGACACTCCCACAAAACTCAAAGGAGGAAGCGGACAGACATTCAACCACAAGCTCCTCGAGCAATACGAAGGAGAAACACCCTTCTTGCTGAGCGGAGGACTTTCACTCGAAAACCAAGAGGAAACACTCAGAATAAAACACCCCATGCTCGCAGGCTACGACCTCAACAGCCGATTTGAAACACAACCGGCCCTTAAAGACCCCCTCAAATTGAAACTCTACATCAACCGAATTAAACAAACAACAATATGAACAACATCACGCAACTCTTCAAACAAAAACAAAACAATATCCTCTCGGTTTATTTCTGCGCCGGCCACCCACACCTCGACAGCACAATGCCTATCTTGAGAGCCCTGCAGGAAAACAACGTCGACATGGCAGAAATAGGCATTCCCTTCAGCGACCCCATGGCCGACGGACCCGTCATACAAAAAGCAGCCACCACTTCGCTGCGCAATGGCATGACGCTCAAAAAACTCTTCAACCAACTGCAAGACGTGCGCAAAGAAATAAAAATGCCCCTCCTGCTGATGGGCTACCTCAACGTAATCATGCAATATGGATTTGAAAACTTCTGCCAACAATGTCGGCAATGCGGCATAGACGGAGCAATAATCCCAGACCTGCCCTTTGACATCTACCTCAAAGAATATAAGCCAACAGCCGACAAATACAATCTTAGCATAGTGATGCTCATAACACCCGAAACAAGCACCGAACGCCTAAAACAAATCGACACCAACACCAACGGATTTATCTATCAAGTGTCGACCCACGCCACCACAGGAGCACAACAAGGATTTAACACCCCCACCCTCGACTACTTCAAACGTATCGGAGCAATGAAACTGAACAACCCCACCCTTGTGGGATTTGGCATTTCAAACAAAGCCACCCTCACAGCCTCGCGCCAATATTCAAACGGCAGCATCATAGGCAGCAAATTTGTTTCGCTCCTCGAAACCTCGCCCAACCCCGACCAAGCCGTGAAAAGCCTGCTTGATGCCCTCAGCAAATAATGCTCGGTTTGCTTTCACATTTATTCTGCAACACAAACCTCTGCCCCCCTAATATGCCACAACAGCCCAACACATGCTCAACATCATTAAAAACGTCATAGACTTTCTCTTTCCGCGCCAATGCACTATATGCGGCAAAAGACTTGCCGCTCACGAGCGCGGACTGTGTGTGGGCTGTATGTTCGACCTGCAACCCTCCGAATTTGCCGACGGGCACCACGGAAACAAACTCGAGAGGATCTTCTGGCACAAAATCCCCATTGCCAGAGCCGCAGCCTATCTCGTCTACGACCACGAGAAAAGCCAACGCAAAATAATTCTCGACCTCAAATACCACAACCGCCCAAAATTAGCACGCCACATTGCCCCGCTGTTGCTCAACGAACTAAAAACAACCGGCTTCCTTGACGAAATAGACCTCATAATGCCTGTGCCCATACCAATGCTAAGGAAAATAAAACGAGGCTACAACCAAAGCCAACAACTCGCCAAAGCCATCAGCCGCCACACAGGCATCCCCATAGACAACCTCACCGTGAGACGCAAAAACTACACAAAAAGCCAAACAAAAGTCAGCATCGGCAAAAGAGCACCAAACATCAAACACACCTTTGTCGTAACCCCCGGTCGCAAACTCGACCACAAACACATTCTCATCGTTGACGACGTGATAACAACCGGCTCCACCATTCTGGCAATGGCAAAAACACTTTGCAACGCATACAACGTGAAAATATCCGTATTGTCGCTCGCCGTCTCCACAAACCTCATGCGCAACATCAAGATGAGCAACCCCATCACGCCAGAACAATAAATATCAAGCAAATCAATAACAGCAAGCAACGCCCCCCCCACAAAAAACCTCAAACACCCTCAAAAAAATGAACCCCGAAACAATCAGAGAATACTGCCTCTCGCTACCCCACGCCGAAGAATACTTCCCTTTCGACGAAACAACCCTCGCCTTTAAAGTCAAAGGAAAAATCTTTGCCATGATCGACCTCGAAGACACCACATGGTTTGTCTTGAAATGCAATCCCGACCGCGCCATAGCCTTGCGCGACGAATATTGCGACATACAGGGAGCATGGCACATGAACAAACGCCATTGGAACCAACTCAACCTCTTTGGCACCCTGCCCGAACAACTTATCCTTCAACTGATACGCCACAGCTATGCGGAAGTCGTGAAAAAACTACCCAAGAAAATCAAACAACAATATCCCGAAATACTTTCCGTGGAATAAAGATAAAAAACACCTCAGAAACGGTGAAAAATACAATGTAATTCAAGAAAAAACATTGTGTAAAAGATAGTTTCTAACTTAGAATACTTAAGCACTCTAACTTAGAAGACTTAAGCACTCTAACTAGAAGACTATAGCATTCTAAGTTAGAAACTATAATTTTTTCAACAGAAAACAATTTTATATTGCTTCAAAACAAACCTGTTTGAAGATAAAAAACTGGCATCATAACACACTAAATCCTCCACATAAACACACAGTCTTCACAGTGGCAAAATCACGCTCCTCAACTATTTTCCGGGCGTGAAAGTCTCGTAGGTGCCGTCGTCGAAAAACACCCTTATCTCCTTAATTTTGCGCCTTATGATGTCAACTTTTTTCGCAGTATAGTCATCGGGGGATGTATGCACCGGATGATTGGCATGGCCCTCAAACGAAACTCCACCCATAGCAACATCGCGCTGACCAACAGTGCGCACATCTGTGGCTCGCCTCGTCAATCTGCCTCCGCTTGTCTGCTCTAATGCAGCAAACAAATCCCCCTTGTCGCTGCCACCTGCCAATGGGGCAGAAACTGTCGCTTCAGCCTCCGACGATGGCAAACCGGCAGCCTCCGGCTTGTCGACCTCATCGGCCAAATACATCTCGCCCTCACCAAACATCAGCCAATTAACATTGACCCGAGGAAATGCCTTGTGAATGCCCCTCACATGGTTTGATGTAGCATTGGTTCGATTACTGTAAATGTTAGACAACGCTCCCGGAGTTATACCGATGGCATCGGCAAAATCTTTTTGAGACATATTGAGAGCCAACTGCAATTGTCGAATTCTGTCGTTCATTATATAAGTGTTTTTTGAGGCCGGTGGAAAAACGACCTAATTTTCGGCATTTCTTTTGGTTGCAAAATTAAAACAAAGATTTTAATTGACAAAGTTAGTGTTCGTTTTAATTTTAATTTCGTTTGTTGTTTCGATTTTAATATCGGGTTTTATCCTTAAAACGACAGACAAGTCTTGTTTTTAGTTTTTAAACCGTAACCTCATGCCAACGACCAAAAAAGCACTTTGCGCTTTTCTTCTGCTTTTTTTTGCAAGAAATTGGTTTACTATCTGTTATTTAGCGCATGAGAACTCCTCCTACCAACCATTTACCTACCAAAAGGCCTTTTTCTCCAACCTCTGATATTTCTTTTCGTCATTAAACCGTGCTAACTACGCTGATTTTATGATAGTTAAGAACAATACTCGGCTTTTTAACACTTCTGCGTTTAGATTTAAAAGTGACAGGTTTTAAATCTGCGCCATGGCATTTTGTTTTGGTTTTAAAACAGCAATTTGTAGCAATCTTTGGTCGCAGTGTCGCGCTCTACGAAACCTTGTCTACACATTTTAAAACTCAACTTTAGAAACAAAACTGTTAATCAAGGTTAATTGTGTTTTTTACTCTCGAAGCAGGATGCCTTTTTTCGGATTTTGGGGCTTTTCAAAACTGTTGGTCGGCTGCGCCAAAAAGAGCACATTCTCAGGGCGCAGAAATCGGCCTATCCTATTTATTTTAAGCGAAAAAGAGGGTAAAAAACGTGTTTGGAATTTTCACAAAAAGAGAGCGGTCAAGGCTCCGGAAAATTCCAAAATCAGTCTTGACCGTAAAAAATTTTAATGCAAAATGAAGAAGACGAGTTGTTTCATCAGGTCGCCGGGAGGGGTTTTTGAGCCCCCTATCCCTTTAGATTTTTCGTCAGCGTCGCGAATTGCCATCAAAATGTAGAGAACCTTTGAAGCGGAGTAATTTCTCAGTGCCGGCAGAATGTTGCGCTCAATCTGCCATTCTTTCATTGACAAGGATTTTGCCAAAGACGAAACGTCTTTAGCCGGAGCATAGTGAGCCACCATGAGTTGAGAGAAAAATTTAAACAACGCCGGCAATATTTTTTGTATCGGATTTTGCTTCGCATTCTCGTCAAAATATTTCGCAATCTGAAATGCCTTAAATTCGTCCTTTGAAATCAGTGCGTTTTGAAACTCAAAGATGTTGAAATCTTTGCTAATGCCAATGTGTTTCTCTACCACATCGGGAGTGATGTTTTGGGGAGGAGCTCCCACCGCCCCCACCAGTTTGTTCATCTCTCCGTGGAGTTTGGTGAGGTCGTTGCCAACCGACTCAACGAGAAGTCCCACCGACTTGCTGTCTATCGAGTAGCCCTTCTGGCGAAAATACGAACTGACCAATGCCGGCAATCGACTCTCGCTCATTTTGGGCGAATTAAACACCACTCCTATTTTTTCGGCCATTGACATGAATTTCTTGCGACGGTCGAAAGTTCCCTTTTTGTTGAGCAACATTAAAACCGTTGTAGGCTGTGGGTTTTTCAAATAATGAGCCAACTCGTCTATGTCTCTCAATTCGTCTGCATTTTTCACAACAACAAGCATACGGTCGCCCATTGGGTAACTGCGCGCTGCATTTATCACCTCGTTTGTCGAGGTGTTGCCTCCGTCAAAAACACAGGTCGAGAAATCGCGTTCTTCTTCCGGCACGGCACGCTCCATAATCAAGCTATACAACTTGTCGACAAAATAGGTTTCTTCACCCATCAATACATAGACAGGCTTAAACCTTCCGGCCTTCACCTCGCTAACTATGTCTTCAAAAGTCATTTCAAATTATAATTTTTTATAATAACTGATATTTACACTCTATGCCATAGGCCACAACAAGCAACTTCAGTCGAAGCATGGCCCACGCATAATTAAATTTTCAAGAAATCACGTTTGGCAGCACCATCGGCAACCATGCGCAAAGCCTCGATTCCCAGCTTCACATGGTGCTGCGAATAGTTGGCCGTAACGATTTTATCGCTATCAGTTGTCTTAACACCTTCGGGCACCATGGGATTGTCGCTCACAAGCAACAATGCGCCCATGGGCAGATAATTATAGTTTGCACACGAAAACAACGTGGCGCACTCCATCTCCACTCCCGAAACTCTGATTTTGCGCAGATAGTCCTTAAAGGAAGCATCGTGTTCCCACACACGTCGGTTTGTTGTATAGACCACGCCCGCCCAATAGGCGGAGCAATGATTTTTCAGTGTTGTTGAAACCACTCGCTGCAACATGAAATGAGGCAAGGCCGGCACCTCGGGTGGAAAATAGTCGTTTGACGTTCCCTCTCCTCTCACGGCAGCCACGGGCAACAAGAAGTCACCCACCTTGATTTTTGTCTCAACTCCGCCACACTTGCCCAAAAACAGACATGCCTCGGGCATTATGGCCGACAACAAATCAGAAATAAGCGCGGCATTGGGGCTGCCCATGCCAAAGTTGATTATTGTGATACTCTCGGCACTCGCCAACCTCATGTTGGCATCATAGCCGGGATGCGCAATTTTCATCTCATCACAAAAGATATCAACATAGTTATTGAAGTTGGTCAGCAAAACATATCTGCCAATCTTTTCTAACGGTGTTTTTGTGTAACGCTCAAGCCAATTGCGAGTGATTTCTTGTTTTGTTTTCATTGTTTTTCACTACCTTTGCTTTGTAAAAAAGCGAAAATAGGCTGCACCTCGGCAGAATAAATCGGCAAGCCACTTTCTTCTGCGCTCGGTTTGCACTATCTTTGCTCTGTAAAAAAGCGAAAATAGGCTGCACCTCGGCAGAATAAATCGGCAAGCCGCTTTCTTCTGCGCTCGGTTTGCACTATCTGCTTTAATTTAAATATGTGCAAAAGTAATAAATGTTTTCATTAAACCTGCCACACATAAATGCAAATATCAGGCACGAAGAGAAAAAAGACCTTATCTTCGACCCCTTGCGCAAACGCTATGTCACACTTACACCCGAAGAATGGGTCAGGCAACACTTTGTGGCTTTTCTGATAACTCACCGCGACTATCCGGCCTCTCTCATAGCAAACGAAATGTCTATTTCGCTTAATGGCATGAAACGTCGCTGCGACTCGGTGGTTTACAACAACAATCTCAAGCCACTCGTAATAGTCGAATACAAAGCACCCTCTGTCTCTATCAGCAAAAACACTTTTCTCCAAGCCAACGCCTACAACCAAGTGCTCAGAGTGCCTTATATATTTATATCCAATGGCATATCTCATTATTGTTGCAAGATAGACTATCTCAACAACAAATATACATTTCTGCCCGACATTCCCTCCTACAAAGAACTAATCCCACCAACTGCCCTCTGATTTATGAACAGCAACGCCACCGCCAACTTTCAAACCATACCATTCAGACAACTCTATAATTTCAAACACGAAATATATGTTGCGTTTGACATTGACATCAAAAAATGTCTCTGCAACCAACCTGCCAAAACAGATTGCTATGCAACCTTCTGCCTCTGTCACAAGGGCAACGCAACCATACAGGTCAACAACTACACCCGCAAACTTTCGGCCGGTTCACAACTCATAATAATTCCCAACACCAACACAATGCCAATAGAATTGAGTGACGACTTCGATTGTTCGTTCATCGCCATATCACCCTATTTCGGCAACGAGTTTCACCACATCCAAAAATTTCCTCTGGTCAACGCCCTGCTGTTTTTCAAAGAGCAGTCGGTAATAAACCTTTCGTCTGAGCAACAAGACTTTTTCTTAAAGATGAGAGACATCATTACATACGCCATAAACGAAACCAACAACAAATATAAAGAAACACTGCTCGTTCAGTTATCACAATCGTTTTTCGCATGGCAACAAATCACCATTGCCACAATACTCGATTCGCGGATTATCACAAAAAACAGCACCGAAATTCTGGCCACACGCTTCGTAAGCCTTGTGATTGACCATTTCAAAAAACAACACCGCCTTGAGTTCTACGCCGACAAGATGTGTATCACCCCCAAATATCTTTCGACAATCGTGAAAAACGTTACCGGAAAAACCGCCGGCCAATGGATCAACCATTTTATTATAAAGGAAGCAAAAAACCTGCTTACCAATTCAGACATGAATATTGCCGAAATCACAGACGTGCTTGGATTTTCAAACCAATCGTTTTTCGGAAAATTCTTCAAACACCACACGGGCAAAAGTCCTCTCGCTTTTCGCCTAAACAAATAATAACGACACCTAAATATTCTGCGTCTGCCATATTTTCATTATTTTTGCTTTGTAAAAAAAGCAACGGCTAAAATGGCATTTCCTTGCCTTTATCAACCAACAATAAATTACCATAAACAAAAACAAACCCATGGACGTAATAGCCAAACTAATCCAACGCGCCAAAGACGAGAAACAGCGCATTGTCCTCCCCGAGGGCACAGAAGAAAGAACTCTCACCGCAGCCGACCGCGCCATTGCCGACCAATTGGCCGACATCGTGTTGCTTGGCGACAGCGATGAAATAATGGAACAAGCACAAAAACTCGGACTGACCCACATCTCTCCCAACGTGATCATCAACCCGCGCAAAGCCCCCGACCTTGAAGAATTTGCCCAAACTCTTGCAGAACTCCGCAAGCGCAAAGGTCTCACTCTCGAAGAAGCACGCGAGAAAATCAAAGACCCCCTATATTATGGATGCATGATGATAAAGATGGGCAAAGCCGACGGACAACTGGCAGGAGCTCGCAACGCCACAAGCAACGTGTTGCGCCCCGCCCTGCAAATCATCAAAACCGCACCCGGCATCACCTGCGTGAGCGGAGCCATGCTGCTGCTCACCAAAACACCCCAATATGGCGAAAACGGAGTGTTGGTGATGGGCGACGTGGCCGTAACCCCCGTGCCCGACGCCAACCAGTTGGCACAAATTGCCGTCTGCACTGCCCAAACAGCCAAAGCGGTGGCAGGATTTGAAGAGCCGCGAGTGGCCATGCTCAGTTTCTCCTCTTATGGCTCTGCCAAACACGAGGTGGTAGACAAAGTGATTGAGGCCACTGCCATTGCAAAACAGATGATGCCCGATCTGAGCATAGACGGAGAATTGCAGGCCGACTGCGCCATTGTTCCGACAGTGGCAAAACTCAAAGCCCCCGGTTCGCCCGTGGCAGGCAAAGCCAATGTTCTCGTGGTTCCATGCCTCGAAGTGGGCAACATTGCCTACAAACTCGTGCAGAGACTGGGCGAAGCCCAAGCCATCGGCCCTGTGTTGCAAGGCATCGCACGCCCCGTCAACGACCTCTCGCGCGGCTGCAACGTTGACGACATCTACAAAATGATTGCCATCACGGCAAACCAAGCCATCGCTGCCAAACGAATCTGACATCACAAACAACAACACTGCAATACAAATGAAAATACTCGTATTAAACTGTGGAAGTTCGTCCATTAAATACAAACTCTACAACATGGACGACAAAAGCGTCATCGCTGCCGGCGGTATCGAAAAAGTTGGCCTCGAAGACTCTTTTCTTAAAACAAAAAGCCCCGTGGCCGAAGTCATCACAACCCCCGTTCCGACTCACGATGTTGGCGTAGAGTTGATATTTAAGACCCTCACCGACCCCCAAAAAGGCTGCATCAAATCACTCGACGAGATCAATGCCGTAGGCCACCGCATTGCCCACGGAGGAAAGTTCACAAAAAGTCTTCTGCTCACTCCCGAAGTGTTGGCCGAGTGGAAGACCTACGAGAGCCTTGCCCCTCTCCACAACCCGGCTCATCTCAAAGGCATTGAGGCCGTCACCGCCAAACTGCCCGAAGTGAAACAAGTAGGGGTCTTTGACACCTCCTTCCACCAAACCATGCCCGACTATGCCTACACCTATGCACTCCCCTATGAGTATTATGAGAAATATGGCATACGCCGCTATGGTTTTCATGGCACGAGCCACCGCTATGTGCTTGCCCGCGCTGCCGAGCTGTTTGGTTTCGACCCCAAAGACAAAAACGTGATTAGCTGCCACATTGGCAACGGAGCCTCGATTGCCGCCATCAAGCAAGGCCGCTGTGTCGACACCACTATGGGACTCACTCCTCTCGAAGGTCTCGTGATGGGCACACGCACCGGCGACATAGACCCCTCTGCCATTTTGTTTCTTATGGACCAGCTCGGTCTCAACACACAACAAGCCTCCGACCTCCTCAACAAAAAATCAGGAATGCTCGGCATTACTTCAAAATATTCCGATATGCGTGAAATTCTCGCCGCTGCCGCAGCAGGCGATGCCCGTTGTCAGCTCGCCCTCAACATCTACAACTATCGCATTCGCAAATATGTCTGTGCATACGCCGGCATAATGGGAGGAGTTGACTATATCATCTTCACCGCCGGAGTGGGCGAAAACCAATACGAAATCCGCATGGGCAGCATGGAGGGATTGCAACACCTCGGCATCACCATCGACCCCGAGGCCAATCGCGCCAACCGCAGCATGGAGGGCGTTATCTCCACCCCCGACAGCAAGGTGACGGTATGCGTGATTCCCACCGACGAAGAACTCCTGGTGGCAAGCGACACAATGGACATCGTGAAATAACACACACGCCCCACTTTCCCCCCGGAAAAGAAAAATCCGCCGATCGTAAAGCCTTTTTGGCTCTGCGACCGGCGGATTTTTTGTTTTCCCCTTAAAAAACATTTTTCCTCAACACCAATTATAATTGAGCGTATGTTATCTCATCACCTTCAATTGAAACAAAATACAATCGTTTTTTTATTTTATCCCATGCCATATTTAAGTAGAATCTATCCAATCTCAATTCTCTTAAAGGATTACCTTCGTAATCATATATTAAAACTTTCGAAACGCCGGAAAGATTGTCGGCTTTTATATCCTCTTGACTGAGAACAAAGAAATAATTGTTATCACATATTATATCACTATAAAAACAATGGTCTTCTTGCGGTTGTTGTGTTTCTGAATAAAGAATAAGTTCATTAAGAATTTCTTTCTTTGACGAAGTCGTACAAATTCTCATTTTATTATAATACTTATATGCAAACACAATATATGTGTCATTTGAATCCCAAACGAATGTTTCAAGATAAGGGGTTTCACCTTTAAAAGGCAAAGATTCCACTATTTTGCTATTATTAAGATTATATAAATTCCACACTATTTGATCCTGAGCATAATAATAATAACCTATATAAGGCCACCTAATTGTTTTAAGCCGATTAACATTTTGGCCAATCTTTATCGGCTTCTTATATATAATATTAGAATCGTAAATGGAATAAACACACTTGCTCCCATTGTCAATAACAAACACGGTATCATTAGTTCCCCCAAATAAATTAGGCATGATAAATTCATTATTTCCATGTCCCACAATGCCGAAAGATCCTATTGTTTTTCCCTTTTCATCATACACATTATATATTGGGCTTTTATTATTATTTTCCAAATAAAATTTATTGTTAAAAAAAAGCATCCCTTTTATTTCGTCGTCACCGGAAATATTAAAAGCTTTATGAGTATGGACCTCCACGCTTTCAGGGAAGTCTGTTCTGATATGTTTTTTATTCGTTCCGTCGTTACAAGAAAATAAAGCAAGGATGGATATAAATAATAGTCCAAATCTTATTCTTATTTTCATAATTCTCATAAACTACAAATATTAAAAGGTTGTGTCATCATTAACCAAAATGACTCTCACAAATCTCATGTCCACGATTTGACTACTATCAATATAGCCCAAAAACTCGCGAAAACTCTCTTTGTGGTTCATGATTTATGATAACACAACCTCAATTTTTTAAAAAACTACAAGCAAGGACTTGAAGGGTGAGCCCCCCCCTTTTTTTTGTCGATGCAGACATTGCTGCAACAAACGGCTCTTAATATCTCTGGTAACCTATGGGAGGGGTCACACCAAATGGCGGATAATCTCCTCTCTGTCGCCCTCGAGCATGTCTATCACAGGAATTTCAATCATCGTATATGCTCCGGGCTGTTGTTTCATCGAGGCACGCGCCACATTGACAAGCACCTGGGCAGTGAGAGCCGGATTGTTTATCTTCATGTTAAATTCAAAGAGTTGGTTGTGGGTCTTTCCACTCACTCCCTTACGCACGAGGTTTACACCATGACCCACATCGTTGAGACTGTCCACACTGTCAACTTGGGTTACATGGGTTTCGTCGTTCACAAAATAAGGGTCGGCTTTGATGGCTGCCTCTACGGTTTTGAAATCTGCGCCCTCTTCAAGTTCTACATAGACCATGCGACGATGAATGCCGGTGCCCACAGGAATTGTCATCGAAAGGGCATCTTTCACTCCCTCTATCGCCCTCACAGCCACAGAGTGACCCATGCTGCGACCCGGTCCGAAATTGGTGTAGCTCACGCCCTTGGGCGCAAGGCTCTCCATCAGAGTGCGCACGATAGAGTCCGACCCGGGGTCCCAGCCAGCCGAGATAATGCTCACGGCTCCATGCTTCTTGGCCTCAGCGTCGAGCGACCTGCGCAAATCAACTATCTTTGTGTGAATGTCAAAAGAATCTACTGTGTTAATGCCAAGGGCGAGACATTGTTTTGCATACTCCTCTACCTTGCGTGTAGGGGTGGCCAAAATAGCCACGTCGACCTCGCCCAATTCGGCTATATTGCCAACCACGCGATAAGCCGACAGTTCCGCCGGTTTGTCCTCAACATTGCGTCTCACAACGCCCACACATTCCATATCCGACGAAGCCTCTATCGCCTCGAGCGAATACTTTCCGATATTGCCATATCCCACTATGGCCACTTTAATTTTATTCATATCTATTTGGTTTGAGTTTTTTCTGTTGAAATTTCTAAAAGCAAAATTATAACATTTTTATCTTTAGCAAGGCCTTTTGTATTAAAATTTTCTTTTTAATCTTCAAAAAACTATCATAACGAAAAAGCCTGCTATCTCCCCGTTACAAAATCGATCATCGGTCTGCACAACCTTCTCAACACCACAAACAATGCCACACTGACGACAAACGTTAACAGTCCGCAGCAAATATACTCAACCAAAGCCACCCCACCGCTCTCTGACTGCGACCACACTGACGACTTCACCCACTCCACCGGTCTCATGCCCCAAAAAGGTATCACTGCTGCGTGAATGGCAAACACGAAAAAAGACATCTGGCCCACCAACCGGCGCCCCACACGGTCAACCAAACCAACCGGCCACAATCGCCGCTCCACATAAATCGAAGCGCCACAAATCACGGCTACCACACCAACCACCAAAAATAACAAATGAACATAACCATCAACCGGGGTTCCATCAACCAAAATATCTATCAACAACAAAACCACGGCCAAAGAAATCACAACGGCAGCGTGCCTTCGCGCCTCATTCACCAACGAGCCTTTGTTTAATGCCACCCATGCTCCCATGCTGAAAAACATACACGAAGTGACCCCGAAACCCGGCAACGGAATCCACACTCCCGTTGCCACACACACTGCCACCAACCACAGCCAGCCTCTACGCAAAAACTTCATGGCAAAAACCAACATAGGCGACATCAAAACCAACACTATCAAGTCGCGCACAAACCACAACGGCACGTTAATCGGATAAGCCGTTGCCTTGGATATGCCAATCAGATTAACGCTGTGACCCGTGGTATGAGCATCCCAAAAACAATGCAACCAACGACCTCCGCCAAATGTCGAAGCAAAAGCCTCGCCCAGTGAGCGACCATTCATCAATGCCGCTGTAAGCAACCCTGCCATTGACAACAAATTAAAAACCAAATAAGGCACCACCAAGGAGCGAAACCTCTTTCTTATCTTCACTCCACAAAAAGAAAGCAGCCCCCCACGCGCCAAGTCGCAGCCGACAAAAAACAAATAACCTGCCACCACAAAAAACGTGGGCACGGCCAATGCCGACAACTCGTTGGTCACCACACAAACCACCAATCTGAACACGTCTTTCCCCTCCATGTCAAACCACGCAACATCGGCTCCGCTCGCCCTTATGCCCAGATGAATGAAAATCACACCCAAGGCCATAGGCACGCGCAAAAAACCGATTGTTTCTGAGTCGAGAAGAGGTACACTAACTTTATTCATAGAGCGAAGATAACGCTTTCCGTCAAGAAACCACATAATCTCCTACCCTCTTTTTATACCACTCGCCATTTTGTCACTCCCCTCATAGTTGCAACACCAATGAAAAGACTTAAATTTGCACAAAGAAACATATTCCAAAACCAAACCATGACCACATATCTTATCCTTATCGTCGGCTGCATTGCTTCGGCCATTATATTCTTCATCATTGGACGTAAATCTACAAACACCAATACTTTGTCCAACAAAAACAAACAACTCGAGCAACAAATTCTCAACCATACGGAAGAAATCATACAAATCACCTCTCAACGCGATGTGGCAGTCAGCAACATCTCAATGCTTCAAGACTCTATCAATAACCTAAAAGCGGAACACCAAAAACGTCTTGAAGAAACTCTCAACAACCATAACAACCAACTGAAGCAAATCAAACTCGACCACGACAAGCAAATCGAACTTCTTAAAGAAACCTATAATAAGCAACTCTCCGACCGACTCGCCCTCATCGCAGAGCAGATGAAGACCTCCTCTGAAACGGTGCTCAAAGCCAGACAAGACGAACTCGGCAAGCACAACCGCGAAGAGGTTTCAAAAATCATCGACCCCCTCCAAAAAAGCCTCAAAGACATGGAGCAGGCTCTCACCCTCACCAAGGAACAACAACGCGATGCCCTTGCCCGACTTGACGAAACCATTAAACTGAGCATGGCAAAAACCATCTCGCTCGGTGAGACAGCCGACCGGCTCACCCGCGCCCTCACCGGAGAAGTGAAGGTGCAAGGCAATTTTGGAGAACTCAAACTCAAGCAATTGCTCGAAGACCTCGAATTGAAAGAAGGGGAACAGTTTGACACGCAGCAAACCCTCCGCAACAAATTTGGCAAAGCCATGAAAGACGACGATGGCAAAGGACTGATACCCGACTTTATCCTCCATTTTCCCGACAACCGCCATGTGGTGGTAGACGCAAAAATGTCGCTCACCGACTATGAGCGATATATGAACACCGATGAAAACACAGCCGAAAAATCTGCCTTTCTCAAAGCCCACATAGATAGCGTCAGGGCCCAGGTGAAACGCCTCGCGCGCAAAGACTACACACGCTATCTGCCCAAAGACTGCAACCGCCTCTCGTTTGCCATCATGTATATCCCTATAGAGGGGGCGTTTAATCTCGCCATGCTCAACGACCCACCCCTTTGGCGCGAAGCCTACGACCAAGGAGTGCTTATTCTCGGGCCCCACACAATGTATATGAACCTGCGCGTGTTGGAAATGATGTGGCGACAGGTGCGCCAACTCAAAAACCAACAAACCATGATCGATGCCGCCGACACTGTGATAGAACGAGTGCAAGACTTTGCTCTGCGCTTCTCCGATGTAGAGTCAAGTCTTAACGACACCGTGAAAAAAATGAACTCATTCAAGATAACCACCTCCGACAGTGGGCGCAGCATCATCACCGCTGCACGACAACTTATCAAAGCCGGTGCACACGAAAACAAAAAGAAAAAATCGCTCAACGACACCACCGAGGCCCTTTTTGGCGAAAATATATTGCCAGAAGAATAAAAAACACACCAACTACCCACCCCCTTTTCACCAAAAACACTACCTTTGCTTTATAAAAAGCGAAAATAGGCTGCACCTCGGCATAATAAATCGGCAAGCCGCTTTCTTCTGCGCTCGGTTTGCACTATCTTTGTAAAAACAAAAAGAAAAAAGGCTGCACCTCGGCCTGCACTTTCATCACAACCATTAACACTCAACACATAATAAAACATTTAAAACAAAACAACATGAAAAAGTATGTATGCGACGTATGCGGCTACGTTTACGACCCCGCAGTAGGCGATCCCGACAACGGCATTGCGCCCGGCACAAGTTTTGAAGACCTGCCCGACACATGGGAATGCCCTCTTTGCAACGTTGGCAAAGACCAATTCAGCGTTGAAGAATAATCACGCAACCACACACAAGCGAGACCCTCTCGCCACAAATCAACACACAACAGCAGAGAAACTTCTTTCTACATCTCTGCTGTTGTTTTTAATTTTCAAGTAGGTCAGAAGACGTTTGTTTTCTGACCTACTTTTATTTTTGTTCTATCGGGTCACGTTGAATAGAATCGCAAACAGTCAACCTTCATAGAAATAATGAATCAAGAGTGTAAACAACAATAGTATTAACAAACAAAACTGTCAACCAAAATCAGTACACGTCATCGATTTATTTCCGGCCGGAGATACTAGTATTTTCGGGCGGAAATCTTAGTATCTTCGGGCGGAAATACTAGTATTTTCGCCCGAAGATAAATGGAAAAGTACGCTCGCAAAAACCGTTGATGAGCCTCAATACACAAATCCGTTGATCCGACAACAAAAAAAAGGTGTGTCACCACACCTTTATCAAACATTTACCTAAAAATTCAGCACCTTGTCGACATATTGCTTTCTCTCTATTAGTTCCATCTGCATCAGCTTTCACTATTACAAATGTAAAACATAAGACCTCTTCTTAAATTATACGTTTTCTTAACTTATACCTTAAAAACTCGGAAATTATGAGGAGTTTCTCACATGGAAGTTTGAAAAAAGAAATCCCCATATGCAAATGAATACATGTTCCTACCTATATTCTTCTACCATCGACATCAAGTCGTAGAACATCAAGCGAGTGTTCAATGATGTTTCTGAGGTGATGTGACGGTAGTCTTTCTCTTGTTGCTCGGTACTGAATACCGTTGTGAAACCATTTTGCTCATAAAACGCCATCGTTGATGGGATGTTATATGCGTCAACAATCACAAATCGGCATCCTGTCTTATTTAGAGGTTCGATGAACCAGAGCTTGATGAAATCGAGAACATCACTGCCTATATGCTTTGAACGGAATTCGGAAGAAACTCCCAGCCTTGCCACTAATACAGCAGGATAGTCCTTCAATGCTTTTGCATGTGGTATGCCGGCCTCTATTTTCTTTCGGCGTGCATTGGGCAAATCGCTAACCCTGACTCCAGCATTGGCAAGGGTAAATGCGCACACGACTTTGTCCGGCTCTTCATTTAACCTATAGCAATAGGTCTTGCCCAACAACTGCTTGGTAAAATCAAAACAATCGTTGCTAAAGAACCCGTCTATGTCAATATCTCCACAATTGAAGCCTTCAAGTTCCTTTGGTTCGTTAACGGAAAACAGTGAGCAGTGTTCTTTCAGAAAACTCATCTTCTTCCTAAATGGGCTTTTGACAACATGCTATACAACTCGGCAAACTTCTTTTCAAGAATTGCCTCGTCTGCTTTCTTCTGCTCTTCCGTGCGGTTGAGGTATCGCTGGTAATTAGCCTGCGCACGCTCCTCGAATCGCTGAGCCACTTCACCAGTCAATACTGGTATGGATGCTATCGGTAGTGCCATATCTTTTATTATTTACTATTCAACATTATATATTTCCTTGCAAAGGTACTTAGAAAAAATGAGAGTAAGCAAGGTTTTGGATTTTTTCTTAGTTGAACAAGGTGAAATTTCTGCTTTTCGAGCTGATTTTGGCAAAAATCAACAAGTAAAGACAGATTTTCTCCTGTTCAAAATTTGTACCGTTTTGAAATTGTTTTTTTATGAAAGTACAGTGGCTCAGCGTGTTAGGAGATGCAAAAGGGCTTCACATGGAAGTTTGAAAAAAGAAATCCCCACATACAGATTCCCACGCAGGGGCAAATGGGGCAGATATAAAAAAAGTGCCGCAACTCCAAAACGGAGAACGGCACTTTTTAAATACTATTATGAAAAGAAATAGAAAAATCTTACTTTGTGATAGTAGAGATTGCTACGCGGTTCCAAGTAGGCTCAGAGAATACATCACCTACGCCACAACCTTGAGCCTCGATGCGAGAAGCTTCAATCTTATATTTCTTAACGAGCATCTTCTTAACAGCCTCTGCACGAGCAACAGACAATTTCTGGTTGAGAGCAGCAGGACCTTCGGGAGAAGCATAACCCTTTACAGAAACTCTGGCACCGGGATTGTTCTTGAGGAAAGAAGCAACGCGAGCAACGTTGGGCACCTGAGCCTTAGAGATTACAGACTTGCCACAAGCGAAGAATACGTTGGTTTCATAAGTATTGACAGCCTTTGCTTCAACAGCAGCCGGTTTTTTCTTGTTGCGGCAGTCGTTGAGTTCGTCCTGCAACTTCTTGATGGCAGCAGCGTCGGCAGCAATTTTCTGATCCTTGGCACCGAGTTGGTTGCGAAGGTCATTGATTTTTGCGTTGAGACCATCAACTTCAGCTTGGTCGTATTCTTTTACGAGCACGAAGTTGTGGGTGCCATTAGAATTTTTAAATTTGTAGGTAACACCTGCAGCAATCTCAAAACGAGCGAGGTTGGCATTGTAGCTCTGACCTACCTGAGTGTAGCCACCGTCGCCAAGAGCCCATACGATAGCGGGCTTAACATTGATTTGCCATGCCTTGTCAGCACCAACGTTGAAACCGATGTTAAGACCGGCCTTGCTGGTGAGGAGGTTCACGTCGTTGTATTCGCCGGGATAGTACTCATGACCCCAACCGAAACCGTAAACAGCCTTTACGTCAACAAGACGAGGCTCGCCTTTGTAACCCCAGATGAGGTTGGTGAGGTTAAAGCTCATCAAACCGCTGATGTTGGAAGCATCAAATGCGTTTGAGCTGTGGAAACGTGTGTTGTGACCACCGTTGATCAGAGTGTTGCCTTCAATGGCAAGACCGAACACCGGAGTAAGTTCCTTTGCGATGGTAATACCAACGATAGGACGAAGGTCACCAATGAAACTGTGGTGAGTGAGAGGAGTAAGACCACCGGCTTGAAGGCCAACAGACCAGTTGTCGGTGAACTTGCTGCCACGCACGGTTGTTTGTGCTGTTGCAAACGAAACAGTTGCACAAACGGCAAGAAGCATAAAAAATTTCTTCATGTTTTTAATGTTTTTTTGAATTGCCCCGTGAGGGGTTCTTCACGGTTAATAATATTACAAATTTGTTTACTTTTTGTTTAGTCTTTCATACAAAGTCCTCTATCGAAGAGAGCCTTTGGACGCAAAGGAAGCATTTTTTTTTCATACAACGAACATTTTTAGCGAGAATTTTCGCTTTTAAAAGGCAAAAAGCGCGCTTTTTCGTTTCTTTCACTTTGTTTTGAGTATTTATGCACTCTCGGATTGACTTTATTTCGAGGTTTAACCCATATCAGTCATTAGACCGCAGATAACTATTTTTACACTAATATCAGTTACGTTTCTGCTCCTATATGCTCCATCTTGTGCCTTTCTCTCCACTCCCACCGACAGTGCAAAGACTTACATAGAAAACGCCTCCGACCATGCCGGAACGAGGCGGTCGGAGGCGTTTTTATAAATAATTCAATTCTTACGCAAGGTTAGGATTTATCTCACCCCACTTGGCAATTTCGGGCACGATATTAAGTGTCACCAATTCGTCACGCATCTTGCAGAGATGTGCATAACTTTGGTCGAGTTTTGCATTCTCCTCTGCAGTGCCCTGAGGCACTTCATAGTGACAGCCGGTGGTGTCGAGAGTGGTCTTCATGGCCATCATGATATTATGATATTTGTCGGTCTTTACATAGGTGCCGGCAGGGAAACGGAACGGCTTGCCACCCATCACGGCTGCAATCATCTCTACCGAGAGTTGCGAGGGGCTTTGGAACGAACTGCGTCCGCGGAGTTTGATGATTGCACTTCCGCCCTGAGTCACGGCAGTCTTCATTGCCTCCCACTCTTCGGTGGGGAACTCGGGAGTGCCGATAATATCAATCAATTTGCGACCTGCCACCTCAACATGGCTGCCAAAAACGGCCATCTGTTCGCCGTGGCCACCGTATGTAGCACAACCGGTGATTTGATTTTGCTTAACACCAAATTTCTTGGCCAGCGCACTTTGCAAACGTGTGGTATCAAGACCGGCAAGCGTTGTAACCTGACTTGGTTTCAAACCCGAGTAAAGCAGTGTCACCAAACCGGTAAGATCGGCGGGATTGAAGATTATCACAACGTGTTTCACATCGGGGCAATACTTCTTGATGTTTTCACCCAAGCCTTTGGCTATCTCGCAGTTGCCCTTGAGCAAGTCTTCGCGCGTCATGCCTTCCTTGCGGGGTGCTCCACCCGAAGAGATGATATATTTTGCATTCTTAAATGCTTCTGCCACATCGGTGGTGGCCACAATGTCGGCACCATCGAAACCGCTCTGGCGCATCTCCTCGGCCACGCCTTCGGGCGAGAACACATCATAAAGACAGATGTTTGAGGTGAGACCCAATGTGAGGGCTGTCTGAACCATGTTGGAGCCAATCATGCCGGCTGCTCCAACAATCACAAGTTTTTCGTCTGTTAGAAATCCCATAGTTGTATGTTTTTTAAAATTCAAATTCTTTCGATTGCATTATGTCGCAAAAGTAACACAAATATTTTTACACGCGTCATTTAAGAGGCAAAAACAATTCTTTTTCACACAAAGCCACCGCTTTTTAACAGTTTTACATATCAGAAACGCCCCTTATCGACTTTGTTTGTCACACCAATGTTTCCCACTGTCGAGAGAAACTCAAGCATTAAGGGTGGGATAGCTTATCCTCGTGTGGTAGATGGTTTTCAGATTGGCCACCAACACGTCTTTTGCCACAGCCACATCTCTGAACGTAATGGGGCAATCGCGGAAACAGCCGTCCTTAACCTGGGTGTCGACAATGGTGTCGACCAGTTTGCGAAGGTTCTCCTCTGTGATTTCCTTGAGACTGCGCGAAGCGGCCTCAACCGAGTCGGCCATCATCAGAATGGCCTGTTCCTTTGTCTGTGGATTGGGGCCGGGATAGGTGAACAGTTCTTCGTTGACGGGTTCATCGGGGTGTTTGTTTACATAATTTATATAGAAATATTTTGCCTTGTTGCGCCCATGATGTGTGGCGATACACTCCTTTATCACCGAGGGGAGCCCATATTTATCGGCCATATCCATGCCATCGGTCACATGGTGTATGATGATTTGTGCACTTTGCTCTTCGGGCAGGTTGTCGTGAGGATTTATGCCACCGGCCTGATTTTCGGTGAAAAATGTGGGGTTGTTGAGTTTGCCAATATCGTGATAGAGGGCTGCCGTTCTGACCAGTTGAACATTGGCATCAAGCTTGAGGGCAACCTCGGTGGCGAGATTGGAAACCTGCATGGAGTGATTAAAAGTGCCTTGAGCCTCTTTTGAAAGCCGACGCATGAGCGTGGAATTGACATTCGACAACTCCACAAGCGTTACACTCGAAATGAAGCCAAACAATTTTTCAAACAACAACATCAGCGGATATGCAAAGAGCATCAACACGCCGTTGACGGCTATGCGCATATACCACGAAAGGTCAAACGTGCTGAGAAAAAATCCCTGGCTGAGGTCGTAGCCCAACTTTATCAACGCCGTCACTCCCGTCACCAATAACACGGAGCGAAACAACTGGGAGCGCGATGTGAGTTCCTTGAGCGAATAGATTGCCGTGAGGCTGGCCACAATCTCCAATATCATAAACTCGTATGAACTGTGGATGGAAAGCGAGCAAATGCCTATGATGAGCAACATCATCACAAAGGCCGTGCGCGAGTCGAGAAAGACTCTCACAAAAATTGCCACAATCGCGAAAGGCACCACATAGATATTTTGCTCGTTGTATTGCTGCACGTATGACGTGGCAACAGAAAATATCAATATCAACGAAAGCAAAAACAACATGGGGCGAAACTCATCGATATAGTCGCGACGGTAGAGAATTATATAGGTGAAAAATATGCTGAGCAACACTATCACACACAAAAACTGGCCGGCAAAAACCAACATCTTGTCGGCACTGCTGCTGCTGCGCTTTTCAGACTCGCGCTCCAATGAGCGCAACACCTTTAAGGTGGCAGGCGTGACAATCTCGCCCTCCCCAATGATTTTTTCACCTTTCTGCACCATGCCGTGACACTGGGAGATATTGGCAAGCATATCACGGCGTATAGACTCTGTGCGATTGATATCAAACATAAGGTTTGGCACTATATAGTCGGCCACCTTGCTATCATCGAGTAATTCCTTTGGCAGGCGCAGGGTGTCGGCTTTTCTCACAATATATTCATAGGCCATGCGCGGCGACAAGAGCGTGTTTGCCGCCAACGACACCGCTGTTTCGCGCTTCACCACACAAACATTCTCCACACTGTCGACCACATTGCTATAACTCTCCTGACTCGTGATGCCACGGTCGTAGACCTCGGCCAAAAGCTTTGAAATCTGAGTCTTTGCCACGTCTTTTCTCACCACACCGTCTCGACGCGCAAGGTCAATGGCAAAATTGCGAATCTGCAAACGTCCTACACTCTCATCGAGATTGAAAAAGGGCCTAAGATTGCGCAACACGCTGTCGCGCTCTTGCTCGAGCCGGGCCTCAGACTTATAGATCGGGAAATTAAACTCGGCTATGAGTTGTGAATATTTCCACGGCTTGCCCTCTGAATAGTCATAAGAGAACCCATGCTCATGGGGCATGAAATAAACAATTATTGCTCCCGTGACAACGAGCAACAGACCACACACAAACATCTTGTATTTTCTCCACATAATCAATAATTTTAATTGTAGGACTTTGGCGCACACACCTTGGAGTGGCATATACACACTCAATCTTTTCAACGACAAAATTAAAAAAAAGAGTGATAGTAGTCAGTCAATTCACCCTAAAAGTTATTTCCACGCCTTCAAAAAACACTATTTATCCGGTCTGCACACTACCTTTTAGCAATTTATGCTTATATTTGCAACAAATTTTAATACTTCAACATGAATCAGACAAACATAAGGGTGCGCTTTGCACCCAGCCCTACAGGTCCTCTGCATATCGGCGGTGTGAGAACTGCCCTTTACAACTACCTCTTTGCCCGCAAGCATGGTGGCAAAATGATTTTCCGCATCGAAGACACCGACTCTACCCGCTTTGTTCCGGGGGCCGAGGAATATATCATAGAGAGTTTCAAATGGCTCGGCATTGAGTTTGACGAAGGTGTGGGATTTGGTGGTGACAAAGGTCCCTACCGCCAGTCGGAGCGCAGGGAAATATACAAGAAGTATGTGGACGTGTTGCTGCAAAACGGCTCTGCCTACATTGCTTTCGACACCCCCGAAGAACTCAACCAAAAGCGCGAGGAATTGCCCAACTTCCAATATGATGCCTCCACCCGTATGCAAATGCGCAACTCGCTCACAATGCCGAAAGATGAAGTTGATTCTCTCATTGCCCAAGGGCAACAATATGTGGTTCGCTTCAAAATTGAGCCGGGCGAAGATATTCATGTGTGCGACCTCATAAGGGGCGATGTGGTCATCAACTCGTCGGTGCTCGACGACAAGGTGCTCTACAAAAGTGCCGACCAACTGCCCACATACCATTTGGCAAACATTGTAGACGACCACCTCATGGAGGTGAGCCATGTGATACGCGGTGAAGAATGGCTGCCCTCTGCCCCACTCCACGTGTTGCTCTATCGCGCCTTTGGCTGGCAAAACACCATGCCACGCTTTGCCCACCTGCCCCTCTTGCTCAAACCCGACGGCAAAGGCAAACTTTCCAAACGCGACGGCGACAAACTGGGCTTCCCCGTGTTTCCCCTCGAATGGCACGACCCCAAGTCGGGTGCCGTGTCGAGTGGCTATCGCGAGAGCGGCTACCTGCCCGAGGCTGTCATCAACTTCCTCGCACTATTGGGCTGGAACCCCGGCACGGAGCAAGAGATCCTCTCCATAGACCAACTCATAGAATTGTTTGATTTGCAAAAATGCTCAAAAAGCGGAGCTAAATTTGACTATATGAAAGGCTGGTGGTTTAATCGCGAATATCTGCTCATGAAAACAAACGAAGAGCTGGCCCAACCTTTCTTGACACTATTGGCAGACAACGGCATAACCACAACCCCCGACCGTGCCGCCGCCGTGGTTGGCATGATGAAACAAAAAGTGGTGGAATATGTCGACGGACAATCACAACAGATAAAGAAACGAAGTGTCTCGTTTGTCAAAGACCTTTGGCCACTGTGTGACTTCTTCTTCATCGCGCCCCAAGACTTTGACCGCAACGACAAGTTTGTTCGCAAAAACTGGAGAGAAAACTCGGCCGATGAAATGAAACAACTCCGCGACCAACTGCAACAACTCGAAAACTTTGACATCGACACTCAAAAGACTGCCATTGACACATGGGCCGAGCAAACCGGCATAAAACCATGGAACGCATGGCGCATTTGTCTCGTGGGCAAAGGTCAGGGACCCGACATGTATGAACTCGCAGCGTTTCTCGGCAAAGAAGAAACCATCAGGCGCATGGATTTTGCCATTGCAACCCTAAAATAAACACAACGTCTTTAAACAAACCCTTTTCACTCTCTCCCGGACAATGTATTCTCTCGCCATATATCTCTATATGCTTTGCGTAAACATCGCTGCGTTGTTTAACAAAAAAGCACGCCTGCTCAAAAACGGCCATGCCAAGACCTATAAAATCCTGAGGCGCGGCATAAAGGACGGTGAACAATATCTGTGGTTTCACGCTGCGTCGCTGGGCGAATTTGAACAGGGGCGACCACTCATCGAGAAAATCAGGAGAAATTGTCCGCAATACAAAATTTTGCTCACATTTTTCTCTCCGTCGGGCTATGAGGTGCGCAAAGACTATGAGGGAGCCGACGTGTGTTGCTATCTGCCGTTTGACACCATGCTCAACGCACGCAAATTCATACGCATTGCCAAGCCCACTATGGCTTTCTTCATCAAATATGAGTTTTGGCAAAACTATATCACCGAACTTCATCGCAACAACATTCCGACCTATAGCGTGGCAAGCATTTTTCGACCCAACCAAATCTTCTTTCGTTGGTATGGTCACAAATATCGCAACGTGTTGAGATGTTTCACCCACTTGTTTGTGCAAAACCAACAGTCTATAAACTTGCTCAACAGCCTCAACATCAACAATGCCACCATTGTGGGCGACACGCGCATGGATCGCGTGTTGCAAATACGCCAAACAGCCAAGAAACTGCCCCTATGTGAAGCCTTTTGCCAATCTCCTGCGAGCGAAGGCTATACCATTGTGGCCGGCAGCAGTTGGCAACCCGATGAAGACATTCTGATCGACTACTTCAACAACCACTCCGAGCAGCGCATTATTCTTGCCCCTCATGTGGTGAGCGAGTCCCACCTTGCTGAGATTGAAAGCAAATTGCGCCGCCCCACCGTGCGCTATTCCAAAGCCACACCCGAAACAGCAGCCTCGGCTCATTGCCTCATCATTGACTGCTACGGACTGCTCTCGTCAATCTACCGCTATGCCACCATAGCATACGTTGGCGGCGGATTTGGAGCCGGCATTCACAACGTGCCCGAAGCCGCTGTTTATGGCATTCCGGTGATTATCGGTCCCAACAACCGTCGTTTTCGCGAAGCTCGCGAACTGATTGAGCAGGGTGGTTGTTTAGAGATACGCAACTCACAAGACTATATCTCAATAATAACCCACCTCACCACCGATGCACCATTTCTCGAACACGCCTCTCAAGTGGCCAACGACTATATCAGCGCAAACGCCGGTGCCGTCGACAAAATCTACAAGCATATTTTCTAAAAATCATTATTTACACACAACTCTTTTAAACTATACTTGACCTGTGTTTAAAATTCTTAATCTGCTTAGCATTATCTTTTGTTGCACCTGCGCGGTATCAACTTTTTTATAGACCTGCAGTGACAGCAGATTGCATTGTTATCACCAAAGAAGCAGATGCAAAAGTATTAAAATGAAAAATGTTACAAGTAGTTATCTTCAAAAGAAATTTGGAGATTTTAATGAAAAATATTTTAATAGAGTTTTGCCGCCGTGCGATATGCGTGCGGTAAATAATTGCTTCAGGTTGGGTCTTTATCTTGGGGGAAAAAAGATTCAGCATCCTGTTATTTATATTGTTAAAAGACCTTTGTTGGTGAAAAAAGCGTTTTGGACAGAGGAGGATCTTGATAATATTATTATTCATGAAATGATTCATCTTTATGTTGATAAAATAATGCATCGTCAGACAGGATTATTTCAACATGGATATTTTTATCGTAAAGTATGCAAGAGATTGAAAAAAGAATATGGTCTAAAGGTAAAACTTTCAGCATATCGTTTTGAAAAGACAAAAACACCTTCAAGTGTTTTAGAATACTTGAAGGCGTTCTTTCGTAACTTTTTTATTGGTCTTTACGAACTTATTCTTTAAGTATGCCCTAATTTATTTCTTTCCCACCCAATCAAAACGGTAATTTAGCGTGAGCATGAAATAACGGGGCAAGACATCGGTGTAACTCTCTATGCGGCCGGAGGCAATCACTTCGCTGCTGTAATTGTTGGCACTATTCAACAGGTCGTGGATTTTGAAATGAACACCAAGTCGTTCGTCAAGAAAATACTTTGAGAGCGAAAGGTCCCATTTTGTCACTGTGTTATTGAGCGACGCCTGACTGTTGCCGGCATAGAATATTAAGTTTGTTATGGTGGACAACTGAACACCCCAAGGCAGGATATAACTGATGTCGCCATAAAGGTTTGTCTCCCGATAGTTGTTTTCATTGCCGTATTGACTGATGCGCCTAAACGCCGTGCGACAACGACCATAAAAGCGAAAATCACTACCTATGGTTGCACGCAGACTCATCTCGGGCGTCAAACCCACATTGCGAAGAAGTCCGGCAGCTGCATTCACATCGTTTAAAAAAGAATAATTCTCGGCCTGATAATAGTCTGCCGACATAGAGACGGAGAAAAAGAAACGCTTTTTGACATCAAGCGGAGTTGAATATTCCGTGCGAGCCTGCAAAACATGAGTTCGGGAGGTATTGACAGGCTGATAGGTGCGAATGCCCGTGGCAGAGTCATAGACAGAGCGTGTGGCAATATCGTTGTGAAGCCGACGATAGGTGGTCTCTATATTCCACGAACGCCCCGACTCGGCATGGCGTAAACGATAGGCAGAATTCACTTGGTGGGTAAACGAATTGCCCAAAGTCTCGTTGCCAACAAAAAGGTTAAGCGGGTCAGAAGCGTCGCGAACGGGAAGAAGTTGGAGAAGAGACGGCATGGCAGGCAAACCACTATATTTTGCCTCCCACTCGGGCAACCACTTATGTCCCTCGCTCTTTTCGTATTTCCATTTCAACGCCAAGGTTGGTTTGAAGAAAAAGCCGTCGCGACGGGGTGAATAGCGTTGACCCTCGCGGTCGTAGTCAAGCGTGATGTCTTGATAATAAACCGACAAATCTCCATCAATCTGCAAAGACGACCCTCTTCTCAAAAACACCTTGTGGGAAAGGCGCAAGCCGACCTCTGCCTTTTCCTTGTTCTCAACAGAATAATAACTGTTGGCCTCGCTGAGACAAAGCGACTGCCATTCACCCTCGGGCAAACAACCCAAACCTGCGAGCCCCCACCCTTGCCGGTCAGCCCACTCGGTCATGCGTTCGAGACGATATTCCGGGTGATTGGCAGTGGCACGACGGTGAATATAACACAAAAAAGGAGTGAAAACACCGTCATATTGCTTGAGCCGCTCATACTTATGAACCCACTCTACTTGAGGGTTGAAATCAAGAGCATAGTCGCAACGATACTTGTAACGCCTGTGAGCATCAAGAACATTGTCGGCATAGGTTTTTAAACGATAATTGGAAAAATCACGCTGTGTCTGAACATTATGTTTCAACCCGACATCAACGTTTAGCAAGTCGGCCCCAAACACAAACGATGACTTCCATTCGGGCTGTTGGTTAAAACTGCGACTGCGCAACAACCGGGGGTCAAGCAGACTGTGGAGCAAAGCATTCTCCTCTCCTTTAGCCTCTTCAAGACGTATGATGCTGTCGAGCGAAATGCCCTCCCAAAAAGCCTTGGCCGGAAGATAGTAGGAAAGGCTGCGACTGTCTTGAATACTGCGACTACGGGCAAAATCAATGTTATAATTCAGACTATGTTGCCAATGTCCCGACTTGCGTGCACGAACACCGGCAGTTGCCGTGGCTGCCACATCCTTTCCTTCAAAACTTTCTTCACTGCGACGCATAAGATTGGCAGGCGAGAGAAAAGTCTGTTCGTTTTTCCAACTCGATTTGTCTGTATCTTTGCGACTAACAGAACCTCCGGCCGTGAACCGCCATGTCTTATCGGGCTCAAAATAATAAGACAGACGGACGACCTTATTTGTGATTTTTCCCGATGGAGAAAAACTTCTGCCATGTTACAAATGTCCGCCATTTCGCGGTTCATGTTGAAATTGTTGACATCAGCATTGACAGTGAACATTTGGCGGTCGTCAAAACGCATAAGAAAACCCTGGCCGCCCCATCGTCTTTCGGAGCCGGCATCAGCAGAGAGTTTTGCCATCCACACACCGAGATACTGCCGCTTGAGGTGTACGTCCAAAACATAGTTTTCGTCGTGCATATCACGACCGGTGAGTTCTGATTGCTCTCCGACCTTGTCATAAACCTTAATGCGACTGACAATATAGGCAGGAAGGTTGTCGAGTGCCGACTGAATATTACCATTAAAAAAGTCCTTGCCACTAATAAGGAGATTGTCCACACGCTTACCGTTGATGCGTATTTCGCCGTCATTCAATTCTGCTCCGGGCAACTGTTGCACAAGTTTGCGGAGCGATTCATTTTGAGTGACATTAAACGCGTCGGCATTATAAATCAGAGTATCGCCCTTGTAGAACATCTTAATGCGCGTGCCTTTCACTACCGCTTCGCCAAGCCTGCGGTCCTTGGCGCGAGGCACAAGATAAACCGGCGACACACTGACCACTGTCTTCTTCTCCTCAGGAACAAGTCGACAACGATATTCATCAAAACCCTCAGCTTCAATCACGAGCATATAAGCAGCCCTCTTGGCAACAACCACAGAAAACTCCGCACCGCTATGCTTGTCAGCGTAAACCGTCGTCCAATTACTGCCCCTCTCCGTAATCAGCCGATAGCGAGTAGTATCGGTGGCAAAAACGGTATCGCCCTCAGCCGATAACAGACGGACTACGGCACGCGCCACGCCCTCTTGAGTAAGGGCGTTGCAGACCTCACCGCCCACTCTAATTTCAGCACAAATTCTTATCGAAGGAAAAAAGATAGCGGCTAAAAATAAAAACTGCCTCATGACAAATCTTTTTTAATGTATTTTTAGCAAGCTTTATCTCAATGCAAGGGTCTGAAATGCCATAAATGTCTTTGTTCATTTTGGGATTGTCGCAAGCAGACACCGACACCACCTCTTTTGATGTAGCAACAAATTCAAGAAAACTGTCTTTCTTTCCCTTGTGTTCGCGGAAATAGCCATATTTCATCATCTCTGATTTGGAGACCTCTTTTTTGTCGATGAAAAACTTCACACTGCTCAATTTGTTGTTAGAAGAAATTCTCACAAACGTAGTCCCCTCGTTATATTGGCTGACAGGGCTTAATTTCACTGATTCGTCCTCTGAGCCGACAAGACAAGTGTCAACGGGCATTGAATCATAACCAACCTTGTCCCACAACAACATTTCTGAGAAATCTTCACCTCGGGCAAACACACACACCAAGCCCAACAAGAGCGGCACCAAACAGACGGCCTTGACTTTACGCAAACGCTTAGAGCGTTGCCTATACATCATTCTGAAACGGTTTTTCAATGCAGACGCACTCAAACCATTCACAACAGCAATGAGACGACCTCCCACTGCTTTCTTAATCAGCAAACGGCTATATTCATCAATGTCAACACCGGCATCGAGCAAACTCTCGTCAACCTGATATTCATGAAGATTGCTTAAATCTTGACGCAAAAGCCACGCAAACGGATTGAACCACTGCAAGGCCACAACAATATCACACAACAACAAATCCCACGAATGACGCAAGCGCACGTGGTCTTTTTCGTGAGCCAACAAAACATGACCATTCTCCCTCAAATCATTCTCATTCATCACAATGAAGCCAAACCAACTGAAAGGACTTTTCACACGATTGTTTATCACAACCCTCACTTCCTTGGAACTTTCTCCCTCGTCTATGCGGCCTGACCTTATCAATCTCAGCACATCCCACAACTTGACAGCATAGACAGCCACATAAACAAGCAGTCCGAGACAATAAATCCACGACAACATTGTGGCAATGGAGAACGACTTGACATCGTGGGTCGCCACTGTCTCATAAGAAACCGTGGGAGCGATTATCTGCCTCTCTACCATGCTGCCCGCCTCAGACAAACTGTTGTCGGACAAAAAGCCGAAATTCAACAACGGCAACAAAAGACTTGCTCCCAAACACAACATTATAATCACGCGGTTGAAACGATGAAAGGTCTCACGACGCAACAACAGGGCATGAACAGTGTAGAACACGGTCAACACCAGTCCACATTTCAATACATAAACAAAAAACATATCCATAACTAACGACGTTTATTTTTAAGATTTTGTAAATATTCTATCAACTCGTCGGCATCAACATTCTCTTCCTTAACGAAAGCAGACACCGCCGACAATAATGACCCACCGAAAAATCTCTCCACGAGACCACCGAAGCGGTTGCTTCCATAAGCAGTCTTTTCGATAATGGCATAATAAAGATAGCCGCGACCACAAGATTTGTGAGAAAGATAGCCTTTCTTTTCGAGCGACTGAAACGACGTGGCAACTGTGTTGACATTGGGCTTTGGCTCATCATAGAGCGCAACAACATCTTTTGGAGCACAAGGGGCATCTATGGCCCAAATCTTCTCCATCACCTCTTCTTCTTTAAGCGTAAGTTTTTCCATAATAATAATGTGTTTTGAATTTAATCTATTTTACGACGGCAAAGATATAACGAAATTTTTAGTTGAACAAGGAGTTTTCGTATTTTTCAACTAAAAATTTCGTCAGAACATTTTCTCCCCTGCCGTTTCAATGCAAAGGCAAGAATAAAAAAGAAAGGTTGTGTCTTAATACATCCACTCATAACACAACCTCATTCAGAAAACAACACTAAATATCAGCCAATGCCCCACATTTTTTAGAATATTATTCCACAAAAGCCCCATCAAAAAGAACTCCAAGAGAAACCATCTGCCTCTTGCCAACATATAAACCCAAATCGGGATAAAAAAATTGGCACACAAGACAACAGAAGTGTCTTTATGTGCCAATCTGCAAAAAAAGTCAGACTACGGCTTGTAGGTCTCTTTCAATTTCTTAAACCACTCGGGTTCTTTCCCGAAAATTTGCCTGAGTCTCTTCGCATCGAATTTCAACTTGCGGTCATAGGTATAAATGCCGTTTTGCTCTTGTTCGACATCGGTGAGTTGGGTATAGGTATATCCATTGATATAGTCAAAGGTGAGCAATGTGTCGACCGTGCTCTCGAGACGCTTATAAAGGGCTTCGAGATCCTTTGGTCCTTCTCCATACCCCCATGTGTTTTCGGCATACTTCTCAATAACCCAACCAATGCCACCCATCTCGTCAAGATAATACGGTTGGCCTTTATAGGCTGCTTCTTTGTCGCGGTTGAGCGTTGGCACAGTGCCTTCTGCCTTAGGAGTAAGCTGTTTTTTCAATTCAACGGCATTGCCCTCATAATCATGGAATGACCAAATATCGGTTTTCTTCTGATGATAGCCACCCGAAACGTCGTGAACCGGACGATAGTCCAATCGATGAGTGAGATCATAAACATCGGCCAACAAACGGTCGTGATTGATACCGTCGTTTGAGCGACCCCATGTCTCATTAAACGGAGTCCACATGATGATACTCGGATGATTGCGGTCGCGCTCTACAACCTCTTGCCACTCGGTGAGGAAATTGCGTGCAGCCGGAATGCCGTTGATGTCCATGCCCCACGAGGCAGCCTCACCCCAAGTAAGATAGCCAAGTTTGTCGGCCCAATAGTGGAAACGCTCCTCAAAGACTTTTTGATGAAGACGTGCCGAATTGAAGCCCACCGACATCGAACGCCATATATCGGCTTTCAACTCTTCGTCTGTCGGAGCCGTCCACACTCCTTTGGGATAGAATCCCTGGTCGAGCACCATGCGCAGATACAGAGGTTTGTTGTTAAGAAACACTCGGTTTCCCTCAATATGAATTTTGCGCATTCCGGCATAGCCTTTCACCTTGTCAACCACCTTGCCCGAAGCATCAATTACTTCATATTCCAAATCATAAAGGAAAGGACTCTCGGGCGACCAAGTCTTGACATTTTTAACCGGCAGCAAAACAGTCATGGGCGTAGTGGCCTTTTCGGTGACATCGGCCACCACTTTTGAGCCATCGACCACTTTCACCCTGAGGCGCAAACCTTTCTCCAAAGCATAGAACGAGGGTTCCAGCACAAAACGACTGTTGTCGAGGTCGGGCTTGATATACACACTCTTCAAACCTGTGGGGGCAACAGCCTCCATCCAAACGGTTTGCCAAATACCTGTAACACGGGTATAGTAGCAACCTGCCGAATAGAAAGCATGACTCTGCTTGCCACCCGTCTGGGCACGACCACGCAAGTCATCTTTTACCCACAACACCACGTTGGCCTGTTTGCCCGGCTCAACATAGTCGGTAATGTCGATCGAAAACGACGAACTGCCGCCCCAATGACGACCTGCCACCTTATTGTTTACATAAAGAGTGGCATAGTAGTCGACTGCACCAAAATTCATGAATATATTCTTACCCTTCCAATCTGCGGGAATTTCAACCTTGCGCTGATACCAAATGCCGGGAATAAAATCCTTATAGCCCACGCCCGATAATTCGCTCTCGGGGCAGAAAGGCACAAGAATCTTGTCCTTAAAGCCTTCGCTTTTGTCGAATTTGCGATCAATGCCCGTGTTGCTGAGGTCGATTGCGTAGGTCCACTCACCATTGAGGTTTACCCAATCGGTGCGTTCAAACTGTGGACGCGGATATTCCGGACGCGGAATGTTTGTCTGCGCAAACGTCATGACGGCAAAAAGCGCAGCAAAAATAGTCGTGAGAAATTTCATTTGTTGTTGATTATAAAATGTTAATAAATAGATTTGCAAGAAAATCCCATTGCAAGCCAACAGGCGAAAGAGAAATAAGCCTGCTCCGCTACTTGTTATCGTTTTTCTCTCTCAGCGTAAAAGCCGAAGACCCATCGAAGCAATGAGTGCATACCTTGCATTTGGGCAGACCGATAGAATCTACCAATGTCTCAAGTTTGGTAAACCTAAGGCTCGACAGGTTCAGGCGACGGGCTATCTCGTCAACCATGCGTTTATATTCGGGCGAATCGGTCTTGGTATAACGCTCCAACACCTCGTCTGACACATTTTCACCCTCAAAATCCTGTATCACCCGGCGAGCAATCAACTCCATGTCGCTCTTAGACGATGTGAAATTGATGAAACGGCAACCATAGACCAAAGGCGGGCACGCTATGCGCATATGAACCTCTTTGGCTCCTTGCTCAAACAACACCTTGGTATTGTCACGCAACTGGGTGCCGCGCACTATGGAATCGTCGCAAAACAACAGTTTTTTGCCACGCAACAAGTCTTTGTTTGAAATCAACTTCATCTTTGCCACGAGGTCGCGCATAGCCTGATTGCTCGGCATGAAAGAACGAGGCCATGTAGGAGTGTACTTTGAGACACAGCGCAGATATGGCACACCTTTTCCGGCTGCATATCCCGTAGCCATGCCTATGCCCGAGTCGGGAATGCCACAGGCGCAATCCACCTCCGTGTCGTCCTCCTTGCCCATTTGGCGACCACACTCAAATCTCACTTCTTCAACATTGCGCCCCTCATAACAAGAAGTAGGAAAACCATAATATACCCACAGGAAGGAGCAAATTTGCATCTGCTTGTTGGGTTTGCGCAACTGCTCAAAGCCCTCAGCGTTGATCTTCACAATCTCGCCCGGACCCACGAAATGCACTGTCTCATAATCAAGGTTGGGAAATGCAGTACTCTCTGAGGTCACCGCCATGGCTCCCTCTTTTTTTCCAACCACAATGGGAGTGCGCCCCCACGAGTCGCGAGCTGCTATAATACCGCTCTCTGTGAGCAAAAGCATGGAGCAAGACCCCTTTACCTTATTATATACATTTTCTATTCCCTCAACAAAAGTGCGCCCTTTGATGATAAGCAAGGAAATAAGTTCGGTAGGATTGATACGCCCGGAGGTAAACTCCGACAGATGTTCGCCTTCGCGTATCAACTCATCGGCCAATTCTTCGAGATTATTGATTTTTGCCACCGTGACCAATGCGAAACGCCCCAAATGGCTATTGGCCAACATCGGTTGCGCATCGGTGTCGCTAATCACGCCAATGCCGGCATGGCCGTCAAACTTTTCAAGTTCGTCTTCAAAACGAGGACGAAAATAAGAATTTTCAAGATTATGAATTTCTCGTTCAAAATGTCCGTCATGATTAACTGTTGCAATGCCACCACGACGGGTGCCAAGATGAAATTGATAATCAGTGCCATAAAACACGTCTGCAATACACTTTTGTCGAGACACGGCTCCAAAAAAACCACCCATATAGTATGTCTGTTATATACGATTATTTAAAGCAAAATAAATATTCCGAAATGAGAGTTCAAAGGTAATAAAATAATCTCAAAACACACATATACAACAGTCTACTTTTTTAAAACCCAAATCAATCATTAAACCACAAGAGAGTTTTTTCTATAAGAAATCCAATTGCCCCCTTGGCAGAAACTCCCAACATTTTTGTCTTGGTCGCAGAAAAAAAATCGCACCATTTTATAGTTCGCTAAGTTAGCGAACTAAAGCACCCTAAGTTAGAGTGCTTAAACACCCTAAGTTAGGAAACTATAGCACCCTAAGTTAGGAAACTATAAAAACTTGTTGTTTCAATACACTTATACCGTGTTGCAAAAATTTGGTGGTATTGGATTTTTATTGTACTTTTGCAACCGCAAACCAAGCGAGAGTTTGCTACAACAGAAGAATAATGTCCCTGTAGTTCAATGGATAGAACAGCAGTTTCCTAAACTGCTGATCCGGGTTCGATTCCCGGCGGGGATACTTTTCAACAACAAAAAAGCGACCGACCGTCAGTTCACCTTTATTGTAGTGAGAACTGACGGTCGGTCGCTTTTTTTGGCTATTGATTAAGGAACTTGAACATAGTCATGAGGATAGTTTTGTATCTCATCCAAAAACCAAGCTTGGGTTCAAAACGTCATGTGATATTCAAATGGAAGAAAGCAACGAAACTATCTCTTCTTCGGTTTCTTGTTGAAACGATAAATGGCATGTGCCATCACATAGCGTGGCAGTGAATTGAAGTAGGTCTCGGTGCGCCCCTGCGAATTGATTACCTGACTATAGTTGCTCAAATTGCCAAGTATGTCAAATCCGTCAACCAACAGGGTGAGGCCAATCTTGGGAAATATCTTTGAGAGGCGGGCGTTCCAAACGAGGTCATTGGTATTGGCACTCGAGGTGGCATAACCGCGATGGCTGTAAATGGTGAGGTCGGTGGAGAGTTCTATATCCAAAGGCAGTTTGAGAAGAGCGGTCAACCCATAATTAAAGTCCCAAAGGGTATAAGAATCAAAATCTTCACGAGAAGACGTGACATGACCCACACCCACATAACCTTTGAAACCGACAGAGTGCTTGCCCAAACCATATTTCAACTCTACCTTTTCTGTGCCCCACCATGTGTTGACCGTGCTACGCCAAGGCGTAACGTCCTTGTCTTCGGAAATATAGTCTACACCGTGGTTCAGTTGAAGGAGCGTTTCGTCTTTGAGTGTCAACTTCTTTTTCTTGTCGAGCGGACACCAGTGCCAGATATTGGTATTCAGAGTGTAGTTGCCATTCACGCTCATAGGGCGATAATGGCGAATGCCCGTGGTACGGTCGAAAACATAAGTATAGGCCAAAGCATTGACCGTGGTATAGAAACTTTGCTTTATCGTAAAGTTGCTTTGTCTCTTGGGACCGTTTAGAGCATAGAGCAAAGCCACCTCGTGATTAGTGATGTTTTTAAGGTCACTGTTGCCGGTGTGTATGTTGAGGGGGTCGGTGGTGTCTTCAAAACCTGCCAACAGACTTGTCATGGATGGGACGGATTGACTCATCTTATATTCCAAACGCAACTGAATACTGTCATTCCTTAGATACTTTATATAAAACTGAGGAGAAAAAAGAACGGCATTGCGTCGCGTTATACCCGAATATACATCGCCGTTGCCACGCGTATAGTCAAGGCGATAATGATGATAATGCAACGGAAGCACTCCATATATATGCAGGCGATAGAAACCATTGTTTTTGCCCATAGGTTTCTTGTCTATAGCTCGTTCAAAAGTAATTTTACCGCCCAGGAAGTTATCGCTCTGATGAAAATCATAACTGTTGAGGTCATCAAAGAGTTGTTGCATGAAATCGATCTCGGAGGGCAGATTGCTTTCTTCGCGATTATAGCGCGAAAGGACTTTTCTCTTCATTTTCTGTCCGACCTCGGGAAAGAATCCCAAATTGGTCACCGTGGAGTTTTCTGTCATACATAAACCAAAAACAGGACTAAAAAGATATTCAAGCGCGCGGTCGGGCTTGTTTTTTATGAAAGTGTTTTGAAGTTGGGGAGCCACAGATGGCTGCGAGGGATATTGCAGATCATAACGGTCAAACGTATTGAAACGGTCGGTTGCATAATTTATTTTAGCCATTAAACCATAATCAAAACCGGCAGACAACACAGAATAAAAAGCCTGCATTCCTGTAGAAAGGCTATGACCGTCGGACTTAATGTCTCGTTCATATCTGTTGAGCATCATGCTGCGAAGCATTGTGCCGGTGCCATGTTGAATGCTGTCAAGCAAAGCCTTGCTCTTGATATAATTATATGGATTGTCGTCAAATGTGGCAGACAATGTGTTAGCATGGCGATTAAAACGCGAATAAGCAAAAGAGGGACTCAATTCCAGACCGCTCACTCCGTCTGCTTGTTTAAGTTCCCACTTGTGTGAGGTGCTGAAGTTGAAATTGTCATTGCGGCTTTGCGAACGGCTCTTGGCGTATGTGTTTCGGGTGTCAAGATATGTCTCAGTCATTGTCTCGGAATAATTGTCGGCATCGGTGTAAGACAACTCCGCATTGCCGCTTAATTTGTTTGTTGTATGTTTGGGTTTAAAGAGATAGTCTACTCCGCCCATCTTTTGCGACAAAAGCCCCTGAGGCATCTTGTCGGGTGTCCAGTTGGAATTTTCGCCCGGCTTGCGTTTGTCGTTGAGATTATTGAAATTGGCATAGCCACCTATACGCGAAGCATCGGTAAATCTAAGGGCAAAAAGTCTCGCAAGATAACGGTTTTCAGACCCCATGCCGACCTCTGCATTGCCGATAAAACCTATGGCATATTGTTTCTTGAGATTTACGTCCATCACATACTCACCCTCTGACGACCGCCCTTTCAATACATCCAAAGGGTCTTTGCGGTCATAAACCTTGAGGGTCTTCACCATATAAGAGGGCAAGTTTTCAAGCATTATGCGATTTTTGCCCTTAAAGAAATCTTCGCCATTGAGCAACAGAGCGTCTATCTTGCGCCCGTTGACCTTTATCTCACCTTCGTCGCTCAATTCGGCACCGGGTATGGACTTTATCAAATTGTCCAGCATGGAGCCTTGGGCAAGATTAAAGGCATCGGCATTATAAACCACAGTGTCTCCCTTGTGATAAAACTTCAATTGGGTTGCCTTTACAACAACATCATTCAACTTATGTTCTTTAGCCTTGCGCTTCATGTTTACAATAAAACCAAAACGTAACGACTCCATCTTCTTAAAAGGTTTTACCTCTACAGTCTTCTCCAAAAACTCATATCCTTGCTTTGAGAAAGTAAACCTGTAGACACCGCCCTCCTTTGGAATTTCAAGTATCCAAAAACCGCTATTGCCCGAAATGTTTACATTAGAATTTGGATCGTTCTTTGAAACCAAAAACGTGTCTTTATAAACAGAAACATTAACCTTTGTCAACACCTCTTGTGTGACATGGTCTTTTGCAAGACCATAGAAAAACGCCTTGCGAGATTGCGCAAACGAAAATAAGGATAAGAGCAAAGATATTGCCAAAAGAATAGTTCGATAATTCTTCACAATGATTTTCTTTAATAATTTGTAAATATTAGCAACAATGCAACACCAAGAAAAACTTCTTTCGACACTGTCCTCTGTTATATAAACACCCAAGACGCAAAAACATATCAGCAAAATTATGAAAAAAATTAACAAAAGGCAATAGGGGGGGGTAAAAACAAAAACAGAGACCGAATTTCCTAAAAAACGGGAGATTCGGTCTCTTTTTAATATAATATATCTTAAAAGCGCGGTTTAATATTCGTATTCGCTATAAGAAGGTTCGGCAGTTTCTTGATATTCGTCTTTGCTGCCCACGATGATGTCGCGGAACTGTGGCATTCCCGTTCCGGCAGGAATGAGATGGCCACAAATGACATTTTCCTTCATACCCTGCAAATAGTCCACACGACCGCGAATTGCTGCCTCGTTGAGCACCTTGGTTGTTTCCTGGAACGAAGCGGCCGACATGAAGCTCTTTGTCTGAAGGGCTGCACGAGTGATACCCTGGAGCACCTGATTTGAAGTTGCAGGCAAGGCGTCGCGTACCTCCACCGGACGCAAGTCACGGCGCTTGAGATATGAATTTTCATCACGCAACTTGCGGGCAGTAACAATCATACCTTTGGTCATGTTTTCACTGTCACCGGCATCAACAACAACTTTCTTGCCCCAAATGCGATCGTTTTCTTCAAAGAAGTCTATCTTGTCCACCAAGTCATCTTCAAGGAAGTTGGTATCGCCGGCATCTATGATACGCACCTTGCGCATCATCTGGCGCACGATCACCTCAAAGTGTTTGTCGTTGATTTTCACACCTTGCAGACGGTAAACATCTTGCACTTCGTTGACTATGTATTCCTGAACTGCAGTAGGACCATTGATGGCAAGAATATCGGCCGGAGTGATAGAACCATCTGAAAGCGGAGTACCGGCACGCACAAAGTCGTTTTCCTGCACAAGTATCTGACGGCTCAGGGGCACAAGATATTTCTTTACATCGCCAACCTTTGAAGTGACAATAATCTCGCGGTTGCCTCGCTTCACACTGCCCATTGCAATCTCACCGTCAATCTCACTGACAATAGCAGGATTGCTTGGATTACGAGCCTCAAAGAGTTCGGTTACACGTGGCAAACCACCGGTGATGTCGCCTGCCTTTCCTACGGCACGCGGTATCTTGACGATTATCTCACCGGCCTTAATCTGCGAACCATCGGTCACAACAACGTGACCACCGATAGGCAAATTGTATGTGCGCAACACATTGCCATCTTCATCAAGAATATGACATGAAGGCACAAGCGAACGCTCTCTTGACTCAATAATAATGATCTCGCGCAAGCCGGTGGCTTCATCTTCTTCCACACGATAGGTAACACCTTCTTTAACGCCTTCAAATTTTATCTTACCTGCCATTTCCGTAACGATAACAGCGTTGAAAGGATCCCACTGTGCAATAAGAGTTCCGGGCTCGACAACATCTTTGTCGTGTACGAAAAGTTGAGAACCATAAGGCACATTTTGTGTAGAAAGCACAATGCCGGTGTTTTCATCAACCATGCGAACTTCGGCAAGACGACCCACAACAATCTGTCCGGGAGTACCGTCATTACATGTGATTTCTACAGTGCGAAGTTCATCAAACTCAAGACGTGCCTTGTGGCGTGCCTTGATAGAAGCGTTGGCTGCTGCGTTAGAGGCAATACCACCGGCGTGGAACGTACGGAGAGTAAGCTGCGTACCCGGCTCACCAATAGACTGTGCTGCAATAACACCTACAGCCTCGCCGAGTTGAACCATTTTGCTGGTAGCAAGATTGCGACCATAACACTTCTGACAAACACCACGCTTGCTCTCGCAAGTGAGCACCGAACGGATTTCAACCGACTCAATTGGCGATGCCTCTATCTGTGCCACAACTGCTTCGGTGATTTCCTCACCGGCAGGCAGAATGAGTTCTCCGGTAGTTGGATGAATAATATCGTGTACGCTCACACGACCAAGTATGCGCTCACCCAATGAAGAAATTACCTCATCACCATCTTTAAGAGCAGAACACTCAAGACCGCGCAATGTGCCACAATCCTCCTCGTTGATAATCACATCGTGAGCCACATCGACAAGACGACGTGTAAGATAACCGGCATCGGCAGTCTTCAATGCGGTATCAGCAAGACCCTTGCGCGCACCGTGGGTCGAGATGAAGTATTCCAACACCGACATTCCTTCTTTGAAGTTAGAAAGAATTGGGTTTTCGATAATCTGTGCACCCTCAGCACCGGCCTTTTGAGGCTTGGCCATAAGACCACGCATACCGGCAAGCTGAGCAATCTGATCGGCGCTACCACGAGCACCGGAGTCGAGCATCATGAAGACAGAGTTGAAACCTTGGTCGGCCTCGGTCATCTGTTTCATGAGGGTCTTTTTCAAATTATTGTTTACATGGGTCCATGTATCAATCACCTGATTATAACGTTCTGTGTCAGTAATGAAACCCATTGAGTAGTTTGCCGTAATTTGCTCTACTTCATCGTGACCCTGCTGAACAATATCAACCTTTTCTTTTGGAATAATAATATCATCAAGGTTAAACGACAAACCGCCTTCGTATGCCATTTTGTAACCAAGGTTCTTGATACCGTCAAGGAATGCACAGGCACGATCCATACCCACACTCTTGATTACTTTAGCAATGATGTCACGCAAAGATTTCTTAGAAATAATGGTATTGACATATCCTATTTCCTTCGGTACAATCTCGTTGACAATTATACGACCCACGGAGGTCTCAACCATAGTCGGCACTATCTCGCCGGCTTCATTGAGATCGTCTACAATCACTTTTACGGGAGCGTGAATATCCACACGCTTTTCATTATATGCAATAATTGCCTCTTCGGGGCCATAGAACGTAAGCCCCTCTCCCTTTGCTCCGGGACGCAATTTAGTGATATAATAAAGACCAAGCACCATATCCTGTGAAGGCACAGTAATCGGAGCACCATTGGCAGGATTGAGAATATTATGACTCTGAAGCATGAGGGTCTGAGCCTCAATTATTGCCTCGTTGCTCAATGGGAGGTGAACAGCCATCTGGTCGCCATCGAAGTCAGCATTAAACGCCGTACAAGCAAGCGGATGAAGCTGAATTGCCTTTCCCTCAATCATTTTAGGCTGGAAGGCCTGAATACCAAGACGGTGAAGCGTCGGGGCACGGTTGAGCAACACAGGATGTCCGCGCATTACAAACTCAAGAATATCCCAAATAATAGGATCTTTGCGGTCTATAATACGTTTGGCACTTTTAACGGTTTTCACAATACCACGTTCGATGAGACGACGTATGATAAATGGTTTATAGAGTTCGGCGGCCATGAGTTTCGGCAAACCGCATTCTCCCATATTCAACTCGGGACCTACAACAATCACCGAACGTGCAGAATAGTCAACGCGCTTACCCAAAAGATTTTGGCGGAAACGTCCTTGTTTTCCCTTAAGCGAGTCGCTAAGAGACTTGAGCGGGCGATTGGAATCGCTCTTCACCGAAGAACTCTTGCGCGAATTGTCAAACAAACTGTCGACAGCCTCTTGAAGCATACGCTTTTCATTACGAAGAATTACCTCAGGAGCTTTTATCTCGATAAGTCTGCGAAGTCGGTTGTTGCGTATCAAGACACGGCGGTAAAGATCATTTAGGTCTGACGTAGCAAAACGACCTCCATCAAGTGGAACAAGCGGGCGAAGATCGGGCGGGGTAACAGGTAATATCTTCATTATCATCCACTCAGGCTTGTTAATGCCTTTGCTTGAGCGAAATGCCTCAACCACCTGAAGTCTTTTAAGAGCCTCGGTCTTGCGCTGCTGTGATGTGTCTGTATGGGCACGGTCGCGCAACTCAAATGAAAGTTTATCAAGGTCAATGTCGCAAAGCAAGTCATAAACTGCCTCCGCGCCCATTTTGGCCACAAACTTGGCAGGATCTTTATCTTCGAGTTGAGCATTCTCCGCCGGCAGACGATCTATAAAGTCAAGATACTCTTCTTCAGAAAGCAAATCAAACTTGCGCAACACACCATCATCCATATTGCGTTTGTCTTCATCATCCTTAGGACCAAACACACCGGGATTGATTACAACATAACGCTCATAATAGATTATTGCCTCAAGTTTCTTTGAGGGAATGCCAAGAAGATAACTCATCTTGCTTGGCAATGTGCGGAAATACCAAATGTGTGCCACCGGCACCTGCAACTGGATATGGCCGCTACGCTCACGACGCACTTTCTTTTCAGTCACCTCCACACCACAACGATCACACACAGTGCCTTTGTAGCGAATGCGCTTGTATTTTCCGCAATTACATTCATAGTCTTTTATCGGACCAAAAATTTTCTCACAAAACAAACCATCGCGTTCGGGCTTGTATGTGCGATAATTAATGGTCTCGGGCTTTGTTACTTCACCCTTGGAATTTTCCAAAATTTCTTCCGGTGAAGCCAGACCTATGGTAATCTTAGAGAATGAACTCTTAGTTTTTGTTTCTTTCTTAAATGCCATATTTATTTATGATGTATTAAGAGGTGATTTTAATCTAATTTAAGACTCAAGCCCAAGCCACGCAATTCGTGGAGAAGCACGTTGAGAGATTCAGGAATGCCCGGTGTGGGTATGGGATCGCCTTTGACAATGGCCTCGTATGATTTCGCACGACCAACAACATCGTCTGACTTGATGGTGAGCATTTCTTGAAGCACATGAGAAGCACCAAAGGCCTCAAGTGCCCAAACCTCCATTTCTCCAAAACGCTGACCACCAAACTGAGCTTTACCGCCAAGAGGTTGTTGGGTAATCAGAGAATATGGGCCAATGGAACGAGCGTGCATCTTGTCTTCAACCATGTGACCGAGCTTCAACATATATGTGACACCAACAGTAGCCTTTTGGTCAAATTTTTCACCTGTGGCACCATCATACAACTGGGTGGAACCAAGGTGGGGAAGTCCGGCCTTGTCTGTCCATTCCTCAAGATCTTTAAGCGAAGCACCATCAAAGATCGGTGTAGCAAACTTCACACCCATCTTGCGGCCGGCATAACCGAGCACGGCCTCAAAAATCTGACCCAAATTCATACGCGAAGGCACACCCAGTGGGTTAAGCACAATGTCGACCGGGGTTCCGTCTTCAAGGAACGGCATATCTTCCTGGCGCACAATCTTTGAAACAATACCCTTGTTTCCATGACGACCGGCCATCTTGTCACCAACACCGATTTTACGTTTCTTGGCTACAAGCACCTTGGCCAACTGAAGCACACCCGAGGGAAGTTCGTCACCAATCGTAACAGCAAAGTTCTTGCGTTTCAATTCGGCATCCTGCAACTTATATTTCTTCAAATAATTTACAATGACTGCCGAAATCAACTCGTTAGTATGAGCGTCTGATGTCCATTTACTTATCTGAACAGAAGAGAAATCAACCGAATTGAGCAAAGCTGCAGAAAATTTTGCACCCTTGGCAATCGCTATTTCACCCAAATTGTTCTTTACGCCCACAGAAATCTTATCTTTTGTGAGCACAAGCAACTTGTCAATGAGTATCTTCTTCAACTCTTCTACATTTGCTTCAAACTCTGCCTGTATCTGAGCCAAAGCCTTCTTGTCGTCAGAGCGCGAAGTGCGAGTCTTTTGAGCACGCGCAAACATATGTTTGTCTATAATAACACCCGACAACGAAGGATTGGCCTTCAAAGATGCGTCTTTCACATCACCGGCTCTATCACCAAAAATTGCACGAAGCAATTTCTCCTCGGGCGAAGGATCGCTCTCGCCCTTGGGAGTAATCTTACCAATCAATATATCACCCGGCTCAACGCGCACACCAATGCGAACAACACCATTCTCATCAAGATCTTTGGTAGCCTCCTCACTCACATTGGGAATATCAGATGTAAACTCCTCTTGTCCACGTTTTGTCTCACGCACTGCAAGAGAATATTCATCCACATGCACAGAAGTAAGAATATCTTCTCGCACCAAACGCTCGTTAAGCACAATGGCATCCTCATAATTATAACCTTTCCAAGGCATGTAAGCCACAAGCAAGTTGCGACCCAACGCCAATTCGCCTTGAGCCGTGGCATAACCCTCTGTAAGTACATCTCCGGCTTTCACCTTATCACCCTTTCTGCATATCGGGCGCAAGTCAATGGTCATATTCTGATTGGTACGACGGAACTTAGGTAACTTATATTCCTTCACAGCACTGTCGAAGCTCACAAAATCTTCTTCCTCAGTGCGGTCATATCTTATTATAATCTTTGAAGCATCTACATACTCCACTACACCGGAGCCCTCAGCACAAACCATTGTACGCGAATCCTCGCAAACCTGTTTCTCTATACCTGTACCAACAATTGGTTGCTCTGTTGTAATGAGAGGCACTGCCTGTCGCATCATGTTTGAACCCATCAACGCACGGTGGGCATCATCATGCTCAAGGAAAGGAATCAATGCTGCTGCAATAGAAGCAATCTGCTGCGGAGCTACGTCCATCAACTCTACTTCTGACGGTGGCACAACAGGATAGTCGGCATCCTGACGACACTTTACAACCTTGCGAATAAACGTACCATCTTCATTAAGCGGAGCATTACCCTGACCTATAATTTTCTGGTCTTCTTCTTCGGCAGAAAGGTATACGATGTCATCATTATTAAGATTTACCACTGAATTTTCAACCTTACGATAAGGTGTTTCGATAAATCCAAGTTCATTTATCTTTGCATAAACACACAATGAAGAAATCAAACCAATGTTAGGTCCTTCCGGTGATTCGATAGGACAAAGGCGACCATAATGCGTATAGTGCACATCGCGTACTTCAAAGCCGGCACGGTCACGTGTCAGACCACCGGGACCCAATGCAGACAAACGACGCTTATGGGTCACCTCTGCCAATGGATTAGTCTGATCCATAAACTGAGACAACGGATTTGCACCAAAGAATGAGTTAATTACCGAAGAAACAGTCTTGGAATTGATAAGATCCGTCGGAGAGAACACTTCATAGTCTCTCACATTCATGCGCTCACGAATAGTGCGGCTCATGCGAGCAAGACCTATATTAAACTGATTTGCCAACTGCTCACCAACCGTGCGCACACGACGATTGCTCAAGTGGTCGATATCGTCAAGTTGAGCCTTAGCATTTATAAGTTGAATAAGATACTTGATAATCTCTATAATATCCTCTTTGGTAAGTACGCGCACGCTCATATCTGTTGACAAACCCAACTTATGATTGATGCGATAGCGACCAACCTCACCGAGGTCATAACGACGATCAGAGAAGAAAAGATTGTTTATTACCTCACGCGCACTTGCATCATCAGCAGGGTCTGCATTACGCAACGAACGGTAAATAGTTACAATAGCCTCAATTTCAGAGTTGCTCGTATCTTTCTGCAACGTATTGAAAATAATAGAATAGTCAGTAGCAGAGACATCCTCCTTGTGTATCAATATCTTCTTCGCACCACTCTCTATTATCTTTTCTGCAACATCACTATCAAGCACTGTCTCACGCTCAACAATAACCTCGTTGCGTTCAATGGAAACAACTTCACCGGTGTCTTCGTCTACATAGTCTTCCGACCAACTGTTAAGCACGCGCGAAGCCAATTTTTTTCCAATATATTTCTTTAAAGTAGCCTTGCTTACTTTCACTTCCTCGGCAAGGTCAAAAATGTCAAGAATGTCTTTGTCGCTTTCAAAGCCTATGGCACGCAACAAAGTTGTCACCGGCAATTTCTTCTTACGATCAATATAGGCATACATCACATTGTTGATGTCTGTGGCAAACTCTATCCAAGAGCCCTTAAACGGAATAATACGAGCCGAATACAACTGAGTACCGTTAGAGTGGATCGAAGAACCAAAAAACACACCCGGTGAACGATGAAGTTGAGAAACAACAACACGCTCGGCACCATTTATGATAAATGTACCATTATTGGTCATATAAGGAATAGGACCAAGAAACACATCCTGAATCTGAGTATCAAAATCCTCATGATCGGGATCTGTACAATATAATTTCAATTTGGCTTTCAAGGGCACACTATACGTCAAGCCTCCGATAAGACACTCCTCTATCGTATAGCGTGGAGGATCGATATAATAATCCAAAAACTCAAGCACAAAATTATTGCGAGTGTCTGAAATAGGAAAGTTTTCGGCAAACACCTTATAAAGACCGTCATTCTTACGCAACTCGGGCGGTGTATCCAATTGAAAAAACTCCCTAAACGACTTAAGCTGGACATCCAAGAAGTCCGGATAAGGCATCGGCTTTCTAATGGACGCAAAGTTTACTCTGTTGTTAATAATTTGAGACATAAAATAAAACGCGCGTTATCGTTTGTAAATAATATTTCTTTAAGAGAGATTATAAAACTACCATTCAATTGGTAGTTACAAGATACAAAAAGGTTAAGAACCCCCTACCAGAGGACTCTTAACCAAATGTGTCTTAATTAAGCGGAAATTACTTGATTTCAACTTCGCCGCCGGCCTCTTCGATAGCTTTCTTGAGAGCCTCAGCGTCGTCTTTAGATACGCCTTCCTTAACAGCCTTGGGAGCAGCATCTACGAGTTCCTTAGCTTCTTTCAAGCCAAGACCGCAAGCTTCCTTCACAGCCTTAACAACCTGAAGTTTTGCAGCACCTGCGCTCTTCAATACTACATCAAAAGAAGTTTTTTCTTCAGCAGCCTCAGCAGCACCACCGGCAGCAGGACCGGCAACAGCAACAGCTGCAGCAGCAGGCTCAATGCCATATTCTTCTTTCAAAACTGTAACCAACTCATTTACTTCCTTTACTGTCAAATTTACCAATTCTTCAGCAATAGCTTTAATATCTGCCATTTTTTATTCTAAATTAAATTGTTTATACTTATTAAATGTTAAAATTATTGCTTCAAGCAACATGCCTCATTAGGCACGCTCGCTCAAAGTCTTTAGGATACCATGAATATTGTTGCCTCCCGATTGAAGAGCAGACACAACATTCTTGATTGGAGACTGAAGCAAAGCAACAACATCGGCAACGAGTTCTTCTTTGCTCTTAAGAGCAGCGAGTGCATCCAATTGATCTGCGCCATAGAAACCACCCTCAGCATAAGCACCTTTAAGAGCCTTAATGCCCGACTTAGGATTGTTCTTCAACATTTTTCCGGGAACGTTGGCGACCTCTGTAAATAATACAGAAGATGTTCCCTTAAGCGCATCATACAACGGAGAGAAATCAACCTCTGCTGCTTCCAAAGCCTTCTGGAAGAGTGTGTTCTTCACAGTAACCATTTTAACATTCTGCTTAAAGCAGAGACGGCGAAGGCTTGTGGTTTGCTCTGCATTGAGACCCTCAGTATCTACAATATAAAAATGAGGATATTTTGCGATGAGCTCACCCAAATTTGCTATAATTACGTTTTTATCTTCTTTTCTCATGATTGACTGCTTAATTATTATTCAACAATAGACTTAGGATCAATCTTGATACCTCTACTCATCGTAGTCGAGATGAAAACGCTCTTCATATAAGTTCCTTTAGCAGTTGCAGGTTTCAGTTTGTTGATAGTCGAAATAAATGCACTTGCATTCTCAACAATCTTTTGAGGTTCAAACGAAATCTTACCAATAGAAGCATGAACGATACCGGTCTTGTCAACCTTAAAGTCTATTTTACCGGCCTTAACTTCTGTTACTGCCTTAGCAACATCCATTGTTACTGTGCCGGCCTTGGGATTTGGCATCAAGCCACGAGGACCTAAAATACGACCCAACGGACCCAACTTACCCATCACAGCAGGCATAGTAATTACAACATCAACATCAGTCCAACCACCTTTTATCTTTTCGATATACTCGTCAAGACCAACATAGTCGGCACCGGCAGCTTTAGCCTCGGCCTCTTTGTCAGGTGTACAAAGAACTAATACTCTAACTGTTTTTCCGGTACCATTGGGCAGGGTACATACACCGCGAACCATCTGATTAGCCTTACGAGGATCCACACCCAAACGCACGTCCATATCAACCGACGCGTCAAATTTTGTGGTAGTAATCTCCTTGAGGAGTTCAGATGCTTCAGCAAGTGTGTAGGACTTTCCTGCTTCAATCTTCCCGGCAGTCAACTTTTGATTTTTAGTTAATTTGCTCATTGTTCGAAGATTTTAATTGTTTGCGGGAAATTCCCCGGTTACAGTAATACCCATACTACGAGCCGTACCGGCAATCAAGCGCATAGCACTCTCTACAGTGAAACAATTCAAGTCAGGCATTTTATCTTCAGCGATAACTTTTACCTGGTCCCATGTAATAGAGGCAACCTTTTTACGGTTGGGCTCAGCAGAGCCACCTTTTACCTTGGCTGCTTCCATGAGCTGAACTGCTGCAGGAGGAGTCTTGATAACAAATGTAAAGCTCTTGTCATCATAATAGGTGATGACAACCGGCAACACCTTACCTGCCTTGTTCTGCGTAAGCGCATTAAACTGCTTGCAGAAGTCCATGATGTTCAGACCCTTGGAACCAAGAGCAGGACCAACAGGAGGCGAAGGATTTGCAGCGCCGCCTTTAATCTGTAATTTGATTATTCCAGCAACTTCTTTAGCCATTGTTTTTAATTATTTTAAAATATTTGCGAGATTCTTCATCGCGTCCGTAACACTACGCAATCAAAGTTTCTCAACTTGCCCAAAACTAAGATTTAAGGCCGTTTCACGACCAAAAACCTTAACCAACACCGTCAACTTCTTTCTTTCGGCATTTACCTCACTGATAACACCGTTAAAAGTAGAAAACGGACCGTCGGCCACCTTCACCTGCTCGCCAACCATAAATGTAATGTCTGATTCAACATCAACATCTACGCTGGCAACAGTACCCATGAGTCGGTCAACCTCTGACTGCCTTATCGGAGCAGGATTGTCCATACCGCCAAGTATTCCAACCACATTAGGTATGTTGCGAAGAGCGTGTGCAATCTCTCCTACCATTGCTGCCTGCACATAGACATAACCGGAATAGAGAATGCGGTCTGCGACAACTCGCTTTCCATTGCGCACTTGAACAACTTTTTCTGTGGGTACTAATGTCTGACCAACATAACCTCCGAGCGTACCATTGTTTATTGCAGCATCGATATACTCTTTAACTTTGGTCTCCTTTCCTGTAATTGCACGAAGCACATACCATTTCATATCAGCCATAGCGCAATTTCTTTTACAAGTTTAATGAGGATATATTGTTGTCATGACAAACTGGAACAACTTGTCCATACCGAAAACCACAACAGCTATAATCACGGAAGCAGTTAAAACGATTAGAGCCTTGTGGGTCAACTCATTTCGAGTAGGCCAGGTTGTTTTGTGTAGCAATTCTTCGTAAGAATTTTTACAGTATTTGATTAACTTCTTAAACATATACTTTTGTCTATTTATGCACGGGAAGAGAGGCTCGAACTCCCGACACCTGGTTTTGGAGACCAGTGCTCTACCAACTGAGCTATTCCCGTATATAAAGTCCTTGCACAAGGTGTGTTGCCAAATACAAGGACTTTATTTTGTCCCATAGAGGCTCAATGCGCCCCGATGATTGTATTATTCGATAATTTCAGTAATCTGACCCGAACCAACGGTGCGACCACCTTCACGAATAGCGAAGCGGAGACCCACGTTAAGAGCAACTGCGTAGATAAGTTCTACAGTAATCTCCACGTTATCACCGGGCATTACCATATCTGTTCCTTCAGGAAGAGAGATTTCACCGGTACAGTCCATAGTACGGAGATAGAACTGAGGACGATATTTGTTGCCGAATGGAGTGTGGCGACCACCTTCTTCTTTCTTCAACACATAGATAGAAGCCTTAAATTTCTTGTGAGGTTTGATTACACCCGGATGAGTGATTACCATACCACGCTTAACTTCATTCTTGTCGATACCGCGGAGGAGAAGACCAACATTATCACCGGCCTCACCCTGATCCAAAAGTTTGCGGAACATTTCAACACCGGTAACAACCGATTTCTTATCTTCACCGAGACCAAGGATCTGAACTTCGTCACCAACCTTGATAACACCGGTTTCGATACGACCGGTAGCAACAGTACCACGACCGGTGATAGAGAACACGTCTTCAACAGGCATCAAGAAAGGTTTCTCGATGTCGCGAACAGGCTCCTGGATCCAAGTGTCGCAAGCATCCATAAGCTCCATCACCTTGTCTTCCCACTCAGGAACACCGTTGAGAGCACCAAGAGCAGAACCACGGATAATAGGAGTATCCTCTTCGAAATCGTATGCTTGGAGAAGTTCTGTTACTTCCATTTCAACGAGTTCAAGCATTTCCTCATCGTCAACCATATCACACTTGTTGAGGAACACAACAAGACGAGGTACGTTTACTTGGCGAGCGAGAAGAATGTGCTCACGAGTCTGAGGCATCGGACCATCGGTAGCAGCAACCACGATGATAGCACCGTCCATCTGAGCAGCACCGGTTACCATGTTCTTAACGTAGTCGGCATGACCCGGACAGTCAACGTGTGCATAGTGGCGCTTTGCTGTTTCATACTCAATGTGAGCAGTATTGATGGTGATACCACGCTCTTTCTCTTCGGGAGCGTTGTCAATCTGATCGAAAGACTTAACATCCTCAGAACCGAAGCCCTTGTCGTGGAGAACCTTAGAGATAGCAGCAGTAAGAGTAGTCTTACCGTGGTCAACGTGACCAATTGTACCAATGTTTACATGCGGTTTGGTACGTACGAACGTTTCTTTTGCCATAATTTTGGTATTTTTTTAATGTTTAAAATATTCTTTGATTAAAAAGAGAGGTATGAAAAACCAGGCCTCTCCTATTCTTTTTCATTTTAGAGCTGCTTCTGAGAGTTGAACTCAGGACCTCATCCTTACCAAGGATGCGCTCTACCACTGAGCTAAAGCAGCATTTTTTTGAGCGGAAGACGGGGCTCAAACCCGCGACCCCCAGCTTGGAAGGCTAGTGCTCTATCAACTGAGCTACTTCCGCAATTTTCAAACGACCTCCTTTGATACATTTCTTTAAATTAAAAGAAAACGCATTCAAAAGCCATTTGCTTTTAGTGGGTGCTGATGGATTCGAACCACCGAAGTCGAAAGACAGCAGATTTACAGTCTGCCCCATTTGGCCACTCTGGAAAACACCCAAATAAATTCCGTTTACCTTTGCTCAATAGTTATCGCCATAACCACATTATACAAACATCGCATACGAAACGGGTGCAAAGGTAATAACATTTTTGATAACCAAGCAACTTTTCTCTGTTTTTTTTCAAAAAATATTGATTTTTACCGTTCAAAAGGGCTTGCTTTAACAACAAAAGGGCTTTTACCCTCCTTTTCAAACACCCCAAACCAATACCATTTGCACAATTATCACCCTTGCAAACATACACAACGGATAGACCGTCGTATATGCCACAGAGGCTTTGTCCGAATCTGCCGTGTCGTTCACATAGCCCAAAGCCATGGGATTTGCCATGCTGCCACACAACAATCCTCCAACCGTAGACAAATCAAGTTTTGAAAACCTCAATACCAACCAGCCCACCAAAACAACAGGAATCACTGTGAGCAAAAAACCTATCCCAACCCACAAAAATCCATCGGCTCTCACAACCGTGTCAAAAAAACGCGGACCGGCAGACAAACCCAAACAAGCAAGATAAATCGACAAGCCCAAAGCCCTCAACATACGATTTGCACTGCTCGTAGTATAAGTTATCATGTGGAAACGCGGACCATAGGCCCCTACAAGAATACCTACCACTATCGGACCGCCGGCAAGCCCCAATTTTACAGGAATTTCCATCGAAGGGATTTCTATGGGCACTGCACCAAGCAGCAATCCAAGTATTATGCCGATAAATATCGCACCCAAATTAGGCTCGTCAAGGTCGGCAACAACATTTCCCATGCGCTTCGCCACATCATCAACAGCCTTTTCTTCACCCACCACCGTGAGGCGGTCTCCCATGCAAAGAACAAGATCAGACGTTGCCACCAAATCCATTCCGGCTCTATTGACGCGACTCACGTTGACCGAAAAACGATTGCGCAACTGCAACGAGCCCAACCGTTTCCCATTTATCTCGCGACTTGTTATCACGACACGCTTGGAAACTATCCGCCTGTCTATCTTGTTCCAATCAATATCAGCCTTATTCCAATCGGTAGCGTCACACTCACCAAAAAACACCGTGAGATATTCAACATCTTTATGGTGAGTAATTACAAGAATGCGATCGTCTGCTTCAAACACCGTAGACGAGTCTGGCAACGACACACTGCCATTGCGCCAAAGCCTTGATACCACAAACTCACATTTCGACAACTTCATCACCTCGCGCAACGACTTGCCAAACACTGCCGTATTTCTAACATGAAACGAAACAATAAACGGCTCTTCATCTGCCTGCGAAACCACAACAGGCTTTTTGTGCATTCTGCGCAACAAAAAACGTAGCAACAAAAAAGCAATTATCACTCCCACCACACCCAACGGATATGTCACCGCACAACCCAACGACAGCGAAGCTGCCTCGTCAGCCATATCCATCTGCATCATAGCCTGCTGAGCCGTTCCCAAAGCTGGAGTATTCGTTGTCGCCCCACACAAAACACCCATCATATCAGGCAAAGAAATATCTGTCAAACCACAACATAAAAGAGCCAACAAGGTACCTGCCACAACAACTGCCAGCCCTACCATATTGAGTTGCGCACCACCATGACGAAATGCGCTCACAAATCCGGGGCCCACCTGCAAGCCCAAAGAATAGACAAACAACACCAATCCTGCATCCATCGCATATTGCATAATCACCTCGTTGATATGCAATCCACAATGACCGGCCAAAATACCCATAAAAAACACAAATGTCACACCGAGACTTATGCCCTTCAACTTTAATTTTCCCAAAGCAATGCCAACAGCACATATTAGCGACACAAGCAACACGGCATAAACCGTATCTGACAAATGAAGCATCGATTCAAGTTTGTCCATGCACATATATATAAATAAGGTAATGTAAGTTTCTTCAAACCGCTCCTATATGTGACCGCCCGGCCCCATACATACAACGCGTTGCAAATGTAACACTTTTTCATTTTACCTGCCCACAACCTCTACAGAAAACAAACCATTTTAATCTCTCTATAAAAAAATTCCCTGCTCACTAAGCCAAAACTCTCTCTCCATTGTTTACACACCACTACATATCACCTCCGTTTATCACGATTTCACCTTAACACTCAAATATTTCCTCATATTTCTTTGCACGCTTAATAAAAGTGCGTAATTTTGCACCGCAAAACAAAGAAGTGGAGAGATTTGCGCTGCTTGCAACCACTAAAAAAAATGCTAAAAACGGTAGTCACGCCTAAAAAGGTTTGCAACATTTCGCTACGCAAAACCACAAAGGCAAAACCACCACGCATTATTTAAAAATCTCCCTCACTTCTATACTTTATTATTAACTTTCAAAAAGGTATAAAAGATGAGTTATTTGTTCACCTCCGAATCAGTTTCAGAAGGTCACCCCGACAAAGTGGCCGACCAAATCAGCGATGCTGTATTAGACCAACTGCTGGCCTACGACCCCCAATCAAAAGTTGCCTGCGAAACATTGGTAACCACCGGACAAGTAATGGTTGCCGGCGAATTGAAAACACACACCGTGCTCGACCTGCAAGACGTGGTGCGCAACACCATCCGCAAAATAGGCTACACCAAGGCAGAATATATGTTTGATGCCGGCAGTTGCGGCATCCTAAATTCGCTCCACTCCCAAAGCGACGACATCAACCGTGGTGTAGAACGCGGAGAGGCAGACCCCTACGCACAAGGAGCCGGCGACCAAGGCATGATGTTTGGCTATGCCACCAACGAAACAGAAACTTATATGCCACTGCCGCTATATCTGGCCCACGAAATACTCAAACAACTTGCAGCCATACGTCACGAAGGCAAACAAATGACCTATCTTCGCCCTGACGCAAAAAGTCAGGTAACAATCGAATATAGCGACGAAGGAATGCCTCTTCGCATCGACACCATTGTTGTCTCCACACAACACGATGAATTTATTCTCCCCCAAAGCGCAGACAAGAGTGCACAAGACCAAGCCGATGCCGCAATGGTAGAAAAAATCGCTGACGATGTGAAAAACATTTTGATGCCCAAAGTTCTGGCAAACATTCATAACGAAAAAATAAAATCTCTGTTTAACGACAACATAAAATTTTTCGTCAATCCCACCGGCAAGTTTGTAATCGGAGGACCTCATGGCGACACCGGCCTCACCGGACGCAAAATAATCGTAGACACCTACGGAGGAAAAGGTGCCCACGGTGGCGGAGCCTTCTCCGGCAAAGACCCCAGCAAGGTTGACCGCTCTGCTGCATACGCTGCACGCCACATAGCCAAAAACATGGTGGCCGCAGGAGTTGCCGACGAAATGCTCGTAGAACTCAGTTATGCAATCGGAGTAGCAGAACCTATCAATATATATGTCAACACGTTTGGTCGCAGCAAAGTAAATATCAGCGACGGAGAAATTGCACGCAAGATTGCAACCCTCTGGGATCTGCGCCCCTATGCCATCGAACAAACTTTCAAACTCCGCCAACCCATCTATGCCGAAACTGCCGCCTACGGACATCTCGGACGAACACCCCGAACCATTAAGAAAACATTTAAAAACAGCATACAAGGCGACAAAGAAATCGAAGTTGAACTCTTCACATGGGAAAAACTCGATTACGTTGACAAAGTGAAAACGGCTTTCGGCTTATAAAAACTGCAACATTCTCAAAAAATGTCGAAAAAACTTTGCGTCTATTGCGCCTCAAGCCCCGAAATCGACACGGCCTACAAACAAACCGCACACGAAATCGGGTGCCAATGTGCCCTCCACGGCTGGCAACTAATCACCGGTGCCGGCAGTGAGGGGCTCATGGGCGCAGTTGGCGATGGATGCAGAGAAGCCGGAGGAACCGTTATCGGCATCATTCCCCAATGGATGATTTCGCAAGGCTGGCTGAGCGACAGAATAGACCAGACAATCACCGTTGAAACCATGTCCGACCGCAAAAAACTCTTTCGGGAGATGAGCGATGCAACCATAGTGTTGCCCGGAGGATATGGCACCATGGACGAATTTTTTGAAACACTCACGCTCAAACAACTCGGACTATATGAGAAACCTCTCATATTACTCAACCAAAACCATTTCTACGACCATATCATATCATGGGCAAAACAATGTCGCATTCAGAAATTCTTGCGCCACAACAACGACCTCGATTTATTTACCACCATCACCCAACCACAAGATCTATTTAACCTGCTAACCCCCTTAACAACCTGAAAATGCAGCAAGACACCACAACAACCCTACACAAACACATTCAACCCGACTCAACTGCAACAACCTCCACACAGTCTTTTGCCACACAACAGACGGCAAACATCACAAACCTCTCCGCCGCCACACCCAATGACACTGCCTCGGCCTCAACACCTCCCTTGATTATCACAAAAACCACGACCGACACCACCGCAACCGTCACCTCAACCCTCGACCCAAAATTTCTGCTCAACAAATATGGATTTTTCAAAAACAGCAAATGGTTTAACGAAAAAGACACGGTTCGCTTTATAGGCATCAGCGGCGACCCTATCCCATATAAATTAAGCAACGACATCTATGTCACGTCAACTCTGCTGGCATGTCTCTTTATCGCCTGCTTCGTGATAAGTCGATCTGCTCATGCCATAGGATTGCAAATAAAGAACTTCTTCTACAACCGCGACCGCAAAGAATCCTTCCTGCTCAAATCTGAGGGGGAAATGAAAAACCACATCTTTGTTGTGATACTCGAAAGTTTCGTACTTAGCCTTCTTTTCTTCAGTTATGCCGAATTTAAGATGTCCGACAGTTTCACAACAATCTCCCCCTACCTGATTTTGTTGAGCGACATGATTATATGCACAACCTATTTCATAATAAAATATGCCCTCTATGGCGCATTCAACCATACTTTTTTCAGCCCCGACAACAACCAACTATGGTTTACCGGCTACAACCTTGTGATCTTCGGAAAAGCCATCACGTTGTTGCCCGTGGTGCTCATTGTATTGTACCTCAATTTGCCACTTGAAGTTTGCATTTACCTGTTTCTCGGAATACTCGCCATCTACGAATTGCTGGTATTATACAAAACCCGGCAAATCTTTTTCAACCACCCACTTGGCTTTATTCCAACTATTTTGTACTTTTGCACATTGGAATTGCTCCCACTCTATTTCCTGTGGGAAGTATTAGTAAAAACAAATGAATTTTTGTTGATTTAAGCTCTCCAAAGAGTACAGTTAAGAGTAACAATACAGCATGGTTAAGAAAATACTTGTTTCACAGCCCAAGCCCACAACAACAAAATCCCCCTATCTTGAATTAGAGCAAAAATTTGGTGTCGATGTTGATTTTCGCTCGCTTATCGCTGTAGAGCGATTAACCCCAAGAGAAATCAGAGCTCAAAAAGTTGACATTCTCGACCATACTGCTGTTGTTTTTAATTCTAAGCAAGCAATCGACCACTTTTTCTCGCTTTGCAAAGATATGCGCATCAAATTGCCCGAAGACATGAAATATTTCTTTGTGTCTCAGCAAGTATCGCTCTATGTGCAACAATACGTTCAATATCGCAAACGCAAGGTTTTCTTTGGAAAGACAGGACTTCTGCCCGACCTTCTTGAAGTGATGCTCAAACACAAGAAAGAGAAATATTTCATTCCCCAAAGCGACGTACATCGCAAAGATCTCTCTCTCCTGCTTGACAGCAAAGGCATTATTCACACCGACTGTGTGATGTATCGCACCGTCAGCGCGCAACTCGACAAAAGCAAACCTTTCGACTACGACATGATTGTTTTCTTCACCCCAAGCGGAGCAAAATCTCTGGTCGACAACTATCCCGACTACCAACAAGGCGACACCGTCTTTGCCTGCTTTGGAGAAAGCACTGCAAAAAAACTCGAAGAACTCGGATTTCGTGTTGACATCAAAGCCGTGCAAGGAAAGGGACAGTCAATGGCCAGCGCAATAAGCGATTTCTTAGAAGCGCAAAAAAAATAACACCCGGTTTTGCCTGTTCGACAAAACAACCACCCCCTTTTTGGCAACACAAAACTGCCTGAAACAATATGTTTTCTTTCAAGAAATCCGAACGTATCACATCCCTCAAAGACACCGATGCCTTGTTTGACAAACAACACGGCTCTGTCGGCATAAGCGCATTTCCGCTGCGTGCCATATATCGCAAAATTCCCTTGTCCTACAATTCCACAACAATTCCCGTAGAACCAATAAAAGTGTTGGTATCCGTTGCAAAAAAAAGATTGCACCATGCTGTAGACCGCAATCGCGCAAAACGCCAAATACGCGAGGCATATCGCCTGCAACGACTCCCGCTCAAGGAAAAACTGCTCTCTCTGCCCAACGACAACCAATGTTCGCTGCATATCGCCTTCCTATGGCTCAGCAACACTCCCCAATCTTCACAACTCGTGGCAAAATCCATGAAAAAGCTCCTTGTAACAATCGAGCAAAAACTAACAACAAATGAAAACCTTGGTTAAACAAATATCAAAGGCCCTTGCCTTTCTTTTGATATTGCCCATACGCTTTTACCAAAGATTTATCTCGCCACTCACCCCACCCTCTTGTCGCTTTACCCCCACCTGTTCACAATATGCTATCGAAGCCCTTCGCAAACACGGACCAATCAAAGGACTGTGGCTCACCGTGCGCCGCATTTTGCGTTGCCACCCTTGGGGCGGCAGTGGCTACGACCCCGTGCCATAAACACTTTTCACTATTTTCATAAACTCCAAACCCGAGTCTGACTCCAAACAAAAGAGTTAGGCTCGGGTTTTTATTATCCAAGATTTTTATTACCTAAATCATTAGACAACACTACAGCGGATCCACATCAAAATACATCATAACCGAATGATGGCGTGGTTCGGCAACTGTGCAAGCCACCACATCCTTTAAACGAGCCCTCACCTCTGAGAGTGGCACATTAGGAGAAACCTTGAGAACCGTCCTGCGCAAATGTAGCATACTAACCTTCGACACCAAAGGTTTGTCGGGACCCAACACTCCACCACCAAACTTCTGCAACAACAATCGCGAAGCAAACATCGATGCTTCGTCAACCACACGCTCATCCTTGTGCTTAAACCACACATAAATAAGTCTATAAAAAGGAGGATAAAAAAACTGACGACGCTCTTCCAGTTGGCTCTCATACATTCCCCTATAATCATTGGCAACCAAACGACCCACAAGAGGCAGCTCCGCTCGCTTGGTCTGCAAAATCACAAGCCCCCTCTTCGACCGACGACCGGCTCGCCCCGCCACCTGACTTATCATCTGAAAAGCACGCTCGAAACTCCTGAAATCCGGCCGGGCAAACATAGCATCGGCATCAAGAATGCCCACTACACTCACTCGTTCAAAGTCCAACCCTTTACTTATCATCTGGGTGCCAATCAACACATCTGTCTTTCCGGCCGAGAAGTCGTCGATTATACGCTCGTATGAAGTCTTCGAACGGGTTGTATCAAGATCCATGCGCACTGTGCGCGCCTTGGGAAAACGCCGATGCACTTCTTCCTCAATCTTTTCTGTGCCAAAACCAAAGGGGCGCAAATTCAACCCTCCACAGTTGGGACACCTTGCCGGCAAAGCATAACTGTTGCCACAATAGTGACAATGCAGTCTGTTGTCATTATGATGATAGGTGAGACTCACATCACAATATTGGCAACGTGGCACCCAGCCACAAGCCTCACACTCCACAATAGGTGCATATCCACGTCTGTTTTGAAACAAAATCACCTGCTCGCCCATCTCCAAAGCCGTGGCAATCTCTTCTTCGAGCCGTGGCGAGAAGGGAAGTTTCATCAACTTGCGCCTCATGAGATCTTTCACGTCGACCACCTCGACCTTTGGCAACATAATGTCACCAAATCGCTTGTCGAGCAACACATATCCATACTTACCCGTCATTGCATTATAAAAGGTCTCTATTGAAGGCGTGGCAGTGCCGAGCAACACTTTTGCCCCGTGAATACGCGCAAGCATCATGGCTGTGTCGCGCCCGTTGTAGCGCGGAGCCGGGTCTTGCTGCTTATAGCTTGTTTCGTGTTCCTCGTCAACAATCACGAGGCCAAGATTTTTCTGAGGCAAAAAAAGCGACGACCTCACCCCGAGAATTAGTCCAAACGGTTTATCGCTCATTTGCTTTTGCCATATCTCAACACGCTCGGCATCGGGAAATTTAGAATGATACACTCCCATGCAATCTCCAAAGATGCGGCGCAATCGTTTAGTTATCTGAGTAGTGAGAGCAATCTCGGGCAACATATAAAGCACCTGCTTACCTTGCGACAAACAATCCTTTATCAATCTAATATAAATCTCGGTTTTACCGCTCGAAGTGACACCATGAAGCAGGCAAACCTCCTTTGAGCGAAACAACTCGATGATTTTCTCGTATGCTCCCTGCTGAGCCGGTGAAAGCGGCAACTGCTCGCAAACACTTCCACCGCCTCCGCGCAACCGTTTCACCTCATAATCATAGACTTCCACAATACCCTTGGTTTTCATCGCAAGCAACACCGATGCCGAAACACCCGATGCCGCCAACAAATCAACACGACTCACCTCGGTGAGCAACTTCGGATTTCCAAACTTTATGGCAAGCTCCACCGCAGACATCTCTACGAGTTTCAACAACAAGTCATAGCGACGCGGTGTCTTGGCCAACGACTCAAAAAGCTCATTCAACAATTTCTCATCAAGATATTTCGAACAAAGACGCACATGGGTCTCCTTTTTCGGGCGGAAAGTCTCTACCACACTCTCGTTTATCTCTACAATCCCCTTTGCAATCAGCGATCTCACAGCCCGCATGAGACTTGAACCGGGAACCTTTTTTTGCAACACGGCCAACGTGTTACATTTGCTCTTGGCAAGCAAATCAACAATCTCTGTCTCCACACGTCCCAACCTGTCTTGGCCCTCATAGTCTTCGACAAGTCTCACCGATGTCTCGCCTGCCAACTTCATGCCCGAGGGCAAAGCCGCCTTCATCACTTCTCCCGGCGAACAAATATAATAGTCGGCCACCCATTGCCACAGTCTCAACTCACGCTCGCCCACAATCGGCACGCTGTCGACCACGTCAACAACCTTCTTGATTTGAAAATCACCCTCGGGGGCTTTGTCGCTCAAAGCCACCACAACTGCCGTATAGAGTTTGCCACGACCAAAAGGCACGATCACCCTGCAACCCACAGAGACCCTGCCCTCATCGGCAGCGTCAAGTTCATAGGTATATCCTCCGCCCGGCAACACGGGCAAAATCACGGTGACAAACAACATTTCGGCAACTACCCTTCTGTGGGATTTATCAATGTCTCAGGATTTTCGTCGGTAAACCACTTTGTGTACATCAGATAGTGGCCGGCAATACCTATGTTCAATTCTTTGGCCTGCTCGGGAGCGACCTTCTTTATAAATTTTGCCGGCACTCCTCCCCACAATTCGCCCTCGCCGACACGAGTGTTTTTCAACACCAACGCACCGGCTGCTATTATCGCTCCGTCGCCAATCTCACAGTCATCGAGCAAGGTTGCCCCCATTCCAACCAACACACCGTTGCCAATCTTAGCACCATGCACAGTCACATTGTGACCTATCGTCACATCGTCGCCAATCTCTATGGCAGCTTTTTTATAAAGAGTGTGAAGGCAAGACCCGTCTTGAATATTCACACGGTTTCCGATTTTTATATAATTCACATCACCTCTCACAACTGCGTTGAACCACACGCTACAATTATCCCCCATTTCAACCTCACCAATAACAGTGGCATTTTCCGAAAGATAACAGTCGTGTCCGAATTTAGGTGTCTTTCCTTGTATAGTTTTAATTAAAGCCATAATTTCCTATATATAATAATGTATAACAAACAATGTTTCACCCCAAAGGTTTGCAAGCCTCTTTCAACCAATCGCGGTCGGCCTCATCGTCAAGCAAAGGCAGAAGAGTCTCGACCACATGGCAATGATAATCATTGAGCCATTCCTTTTCTGTGTCGCACAGCATAGTGGTATCAATCAACCGCTTGTCTATAGGACAAAGAGTGAGCGGCTCAAAACCTACGAAAGTGCCAAACTCCGTCTCCATATACGGCACACAAAGTAACACATTCTCTATGCGCACCCCAAAGCGTCCCTCGAGATAGAGACCGGGTTCGTCGGTCACGGTCATGCCCTCAACAATAGGCGCGGGCATATAGTTCATGCGTATCTGGTGAGGCCCCTCGTGCACGTTGAGGTAGGCACCCACACCGTGTCCCGTGCCGTGACCAAAGTTATACCCCTCGCGCCACATGTCACTGCGGGCGGCAAGATCAAGTTGTGTGCCACTTGCCCCACGTGGAAACTTCAACCTGCTGAGGGCAATATGTCCTTTCAACACAAGAGTATAGACTTTTTTCTGTTCGTCGGTGGCAGAAGAACCAAGCAAAATAGTGCGAGTAATATCCGTGGTGCCACAAACATATTGCGCACCCGTGTCAACCAGCAAGATACCCTCCGGCTTCAGTGGCACATCGGTTTCCGGCGTAGCCTCATAGTGAACTATCGCTCCATGTTCATTATAAGCCGCTATCGTGTCAAAACTCAATCCGCGAAAATCGGCATGTTCTTTACGCAATTCGGTGAGTTTTGCATCAATCGACAATTCTGTTTCTCCCCCTCTCGGCACCGCCTCCGACAACCACCTCAACCATTTCACAAGCGCAACACCATCTTGCAACATGGCCTGACGCATTCCCCTTATTTCCTGGCGATTTTTCACCGCCTTCATCGAAGCAATGGGCGAGTCGGCCACCACTGCCGTTCCCTTCTCTGCATTAAATGCACACATCGCCATGGCAGCATTGGTGAGAGGCGAAACAAGAGTGATTGTCTGCGAGCGCATAAGGTCTAGTTCTGCTTTATAATAGTCGGCCACCTTCACATTGTTTTGGTCAAGATAAGCAGCCACATCAGAATTTATCTTCATCGGATCGCAATAAAGCGTTGCCCCGTTGCGCCCCACAATGCAATAGGCCACAAACACCGGGTTGCAGTGCACATCTGCCCCCCTGAGATTAAGCAACCACGCCACCTCGTCGAGTTGACTCACCAGCATTTGACTGCACCCCATGCGTTCAACCTCGTCCATCAGTCGGTTTATCTTTGAAGCCACCGTTTCACCCGCCCATTCGAGCGGTTGCACCACGATGTCGCTATCGGGCAACTTGGGCCGGTCTTCCACCCACAATTCATCGGGAGCACTAAAGTCGGCCACAACAGAAATGTCATATCGGGCAAGCTCATCTTGCAAAGCCAGAGCATCGCGATATGTAAACACTTTGCCGTCGATGCCCACCTTTCCACCCCGTTTAATCTTTTGTCCGAGCCAATCGGCAATAGAAGGAGTGCCCTCCACTCGCTCTTTCATCAGGCAAAACGGAGTGTCGGCCAATGCTTGAGTGGCTGCAATGAAATAACGAGAGTCTGTCCACAAAGCAGCATCGTCGAGAGTGACCACGGCAGTACCGGCACTTCCGTCAAAGCCACTAATCCATTGACGACATTGCCAATAAGCAGGAATGTATTCCCCCGCATGAGGGTCGGTAGAGGGCAATATATAAGCCTCAAGGTCGTAGTTCTTCAACCATTGGCGAAGATCATCGACACGTTTAGAAATTTGGTCTTTCATCATAAGGTCATAATTTTATTTAATGCAAAGATAGTGCAAACCGAGAGCAAAAGAAAGCGACTTGTCGATTTATTTTGCCGAGGTGCAGCCTATTTTCGCTTTTACGGTAGCAAAGATAGTGCAAACCGAGAGCAAAAGAAAGCAACTTGTCGATTTATTTTGCCGAGGTGAAGCCTATTTTCGCTTTTATTATTGCAAAGATAGTGCAAATCAAGCACAGAAAAAAGCGACTTGGCGAATTTTCAAGCAATACACTTGCAGGTTCGTCATTAGAGTCTTGAATGGTTTCCGCTTATACGACCATCCAATCTGCTTTTGTTCCTACTCTTTTAATCAGAAATCAGATTACTTTCACTTCGTTTCATCTATAAAGTTAATAAAAGTCATGCGAAATGAGCGGTTCACTATGCAAAAAAGCCCATCACCCATTTTTTTCACGAATAAAAAACACAAAAAGAAACACAACATGATTAACTTTTAACACAATTATCGATTTAATCGAAATTTTATCTTAAATTTGCAAACAGCAGTCCGATGACAACCAACCATTTCGGACTACACAACAAAATCAATCCAAACAACAACACAAAAACATGGCAAACATCAACCAACTGATTAAGAACGACATTCGCCTTTGGGCACGCACCATAGGCTTTTTTGAAAACGGTTCTGACGCAGGCTTTTTCTTGGTGGCCACCCACCGCGAAAACGATGTGGAGCATTATTGTGCATTTTCAGAGCGTTCGGGCGACTGTGTGTGTATGAGCATGTTTCGCAATGCAAAATACGAATACTCACCCTACGGTCGCGAATATCTCTTTTCGTTCATCGACCAAGAGGGTCGCACCGTCTATCTTGAGTCGATAGCATAAGCCGCAAAAAAAACGACAACACATTGTAAAACCCATACCAATTCGATTGCGAGAAACGATTTTTGTTCTCGCAATCGTTTTTTTATGTCCCAACATAAAAAACAAGAGTGTAAACAACAACAGTATTAACAAACAAAACTGTCAACCAAAATCAGTACACGTCAACGCGAAATTTTGAGCGGACTTAACGATTTATCTCCGGCCGGAGATACTAGTATTTCCGGCCGGAAATCTTAGTATCTTCGGGCGGAAATACTAAGATTTTCGGCCGAGAATAATTCGCCAAGTCCGCTCGCGTGAAAATATTGACAAAACGCAACAAAACAGACCCGTTTTTTCTTCGTCTCAAGACAAAAAAATCCGCCGTGCATATCGAAACACGGCGGACAAATTTTCATTATCCAAAATACTATTAAAAGAAATAGCCTACATGAAATTGAAAAGAATTATTTTTTATAGACTCGCGGGTGCCGGTGATTTTTGCAAATTTCGACAACGCGATATTATATGCTGCCCCAACTTCTATATGTTTCAATACCTTTACGCCCAAACCAATGTTCCATGACAGCATTGAATTCTTTATCTTATAATTTTCAGTGCTCCAAAAACTGCTCATCTCAGACGAACCAACATTGAAACCAAACTGAGGGCCGGTGGCCACAAAAGCCGCCACAATAGAGGGCATGCCAATCTGATAGCGCAAATTCACAGGTATCTCAATAGTCTTGAGAGCCTTGGTCTTTTCCACTCCGTTGTCGGAACCATTGATATACCTTTGCGAATATTGAGCCGACAAGTCAATTCCTATGCCAATCAAAGGTACAGTAAATTCCACTTTGGGCCCGATAAACCAACCACAACGGTTGGACGAATCGAAATTGCGACCCACCGGCTCACGAAAATCAGCCTTTGTGAGGTTCATACCTCCCACAACGCCAAAGTCAAATTGGGCAGAGGCTCTGTCAACACCAAACATCAACAAGGCTGCCACTAAAACAATAAAATGTCTCTTCATAACAATTTTGTTTTCACTTAAATAATTAAAACAGTTAATTTGCTTTCTTCACACTGCAAAAATAAAAAAAATCTTGTCGATTGGTATGTTTTAAAGTATTTTTATATGTTTTTTATTTGAGTTATCGACGATTTACTTTATTTTCGCGTTATAAACACAATAAAAATCATGACGGCTCAACAACAATCAAACAAACAAACTCTGATACAGACCGAAGAGCAGAAACAAATGCTTAAACCTCTGGCACAGGCCGAAATTCGCTTGTTGAGAATGTCACAACAAGAGTTTGAACAAGATGTGCGCAACCAACTCGACACCAATCCCGCCCTTGAGGAAATTGACGACGAGCACGACGACAATGACAGCGACACCAATCTTGACAATACTGACACAGAAGTCGACGAAAAAAAAGAATACTCCAAAGAAGACTACGACAACGACCGCGTAAACGACTATGCGCCCGACGACATACCCACATACTACGACCCCGAAAACCGACGCGAAAAGACTGCGACCGATGCCGTTTCTTTCTACGAACTGTTGCAAGAGCAAGCCGCCGGCACTGACCTCACCGACAAAGAGGCACACATCATGAACTACCTCATCGGCTCGCTCGATGACGATGGCTTTCTGCGTCCTTCATTGCGCAAACTATGCGATGAAATGGAGATAAATGAAGACATAGAGGTCTCTGTAAGCGAAATGACTCGTGTGTTGAGAATACTGCAAACCTTCGAACCGTCGGGCATCGCGGCAGCAAATTTGCAGGAGAGTCTCGCCATCCAACTAAAAAACCTTGACACCAACTCACCACTCAAAGCCAAAGCCATTGACATAATCACCCGGGGCTTTGACGACTATAAAAACAAACACTACGACAAACTGTGTCAGAAATTTAAAATTGCGCGAGAAGACCTCGACAAAATCTACGCGATGGTGAGACACCTCAACCCACGACCCGCCGGCTCTACCGACACAACGACCGACATCAATGCCATTCACATTACGCCCGACTTTATTATAAGAGAAACCGACAACGGATTTGACATCAGCCTCAGCCGAAGCCACCTGCCAAAAATAAAAATCAGTTCCTCATACTGCGACTATGCCCTTTCGGGCAAACAGTCGAACGAACAACTTGCCGTGCGCAAACAAGTGAACGAAGCAAAACTCTATCTCACGGCCATGCAAATACGCCAACACACTCTGCTTGAAACAATGAGAGCCATCGTGCGTATGCAATCCGAATATTTCCACACAGGCGAACGCTCGTCGCTCGTGCCAATGACACAAAGCGACATTGCCGCCATTCTGAAGCGCGACCCCAGCACAATCTCGGGAGTCGTGTCAAACAAATATGCCGACACACCCTTTGGAATAGTACACCTCGGCAGCCTCTTCACCCAAACTTTCCTAAATAAGCAGGGTGATGAAATTTCGCGCGAAAGAGTGATGAAACACATGAGAGAACTGATCGACAACGAAGACAAAAACAACCCCATCTCCGACGAGGAACTTGCAGAAAAACTCAATGTGGCACGTCGCACCATAGCCAAATATCGCAAACTGATGAAAATACCCGTTGCACGACTGCGCCGATGAAACAAAAACACATCATACTTATCGCAAAAATGTTTACGGTGTTGTTTGCACCCCACTATTTCCCTTTGGTCTGCCTATTGATATTGATGGGATTTAGTTATATGCGGTCTTTCCCACTAAACTACAAGATTTTCCTATTGGTGGTGGTCTATCTGTTCACGCTGGCATTGCCCATGTTGCTAATCTCACTATACCATAAATTAGCGCGACACAGACAATCGCAACGCAACCTGCGCGAAAAGCGAATTATTCCCTACATGATAAGCATTGCGAGTTATTTCATGTGCTATTATATTATGTCATACTTCATCGTGCCACATTTTGTGGTGAGCGTTGTATTGGCCTCTATTTTAGTGCAACTCGTATGTCTCGCCATAAACAACCGCCATAAGATCAGCACCCATTGCGCTGCTGCCGGAGCCATGAACGGAGCGTTGATGGCTTTTTCACTGATATTCAATTTCGACCCCACATGGTGGCAGTGTCTCACACTGACCATTGCCGGCTGTGTCGGCTCGAGCCGACTGATACTGAGACGCCACTCGCCTGCCGAAGTCTATACAGGACTGCTCGTGGGTTTTGGAATCGGTTTTTTGGCAATACTCACTCTTTAAACGACAATCATAAACAATCACATAACACAACACAATGAAACCCACAGTAAGCATAATCATGGGCAGCACATCAGACCTGCCCGTAATGGAAAAAGCAGCAAAATTTCTCGATGAAATGGGTGTCTTCTTTGAAATGAACGCCCTTTCTGCTCACCGCACGCCGGCCGAAGTTGAAACCTTTGCACGCCGGGCCAAAGAGCGCGGCATTAAGGTGATCCTCGCAGCTGCAGGCATGGCGGCCGCACTGCCGGGAGTGATTGCGGCAAACACCACCCTGCCCGTAATCGGAATACCCATAAAAGGAATGCTCGACGGACTCGACTCCATGCTCTCAATCATTCAAATGCCACCGGGCATTCCCGTGGCCACCGTGGGAGTGAACGGTGCTCTCAACGCAGCCATACTTGCCGTTGAAATGCTTTCGCTCAGCGACGAACAACTTGCCTCTCGATTAGCAGAATACAAAGAAAACCTTAAACAAAAAATCGTGAAGGCCAACCAAGAACTCGGCGAGACAAAATATAAACACAAGACCAACTGAAAATGTATTTCAACTACCAACGCCGGCTCACCAACGAAGTCACGATAGGATATAAACCTCTCGGCGGACACAATGCAATCCGCCTGCAAAGCATGACCACCACCCCTACAACCGATGTGGATGCTTCGGTGGCACAATGCCAGCGCATCATCAGAGCGGGAGCCGACTATGTGAGACTGACCGCCCAAGGACTGCGCGAAGTAGAAGCTCTGCGCTCCATAAAACAGCAGTTGCGCGAAAAATCCATACTCACACCCTTGGTGGCCGATATCCACTTCAATCCCCACGTGGCCGACGCAGCGGCCACCGTGGTGGAAAAAGTGCGCATCAATCCCGGCAACTATGTCGACACGGCACGCCAATTCAAACACCTCGAATATACCGACGAGGAATATGCTGCCGAACTGCAAAAAATTCGCCAACGCCTCACCGCCTTTCTTGACATCTGCCGAGCCAACAACACGGCAGTGCGCATTGGCGTAAACCATGGCTCGCTGAGCGACCGCATCATGAGCCGCTATGGCGACACACCTCGCGGCATTGTGGAAAGTTGCATGGAGTTTCTCCGCGTATGCAAAGAGGTTGATTTCAACAACGTGGTGTTGAGCATCAAGGCAAGCGAGCCTGCCGTGATGGTGCGCTCTGTGCGCCTGCTCGTGAACGAGATGAACAAAGAAGATATGCACTACCCCCTCCACCTCGGAGTGACCGAGGCCGGCGAAGGAACCGACGGGCGCATTGTAAGTGCGGCAGGCATTGGAACATTACTGGCCGACGGATTGGGCGACACCATCCGTGTGTCACTCAGTGAGGAACCCGAGCGAGAAATTCCCGTTGCACGAAAACTATGCGACTATATTGCCAACCGTCGCAAACACAATATCATACGTGCCACCATGGCCGACAACTTTGATTATCTCGACCCACAACGACGTCCTACCACTGCTGTGGGCAACATAGGTGGTTCAAACGTACCGGTGGTTATCAGCGATCGTGCCGGCTCGGGGCGCACTCGCCAATCAGACTATACTTTTACACAACTTTGCGAGAAACACAAAGTGATGAAACTGCAATACGAGCAACTCACCAAAGACGTTGTCTCTACACTGCGCAAAAACCCCGACATCATTGTGATTGGAGAGACAAACCACCTCAACCGCGTAGGGCACCTCAGAGCCTTGGCCCACACGATGATGATAAACAATCTTAAAAACCCCCTCATCATCCACTTGGAATACAGCCACAACCCCAACACCATAGAAGACCACCAAATAGAAGCCTCGGCCGATGCCGCCCCCTTGTTGTTTGACGGATTGTGCGACGGACTGTGGCTAAGCGACTTCTCCGTGGGCGAAGACACTGTGATCGAAACCTCATTTGGCATACTCCAGGCAGTTGGGCAACGCTTGTCTTCCACCCGATATATCTCATGTCCCGGCTGTGGGCGCACTCTCTACGACCTGCAATCAACCATAAAGCGCATAAAATCTGCCACCACCCACCTGCCACCAATGAAAATCGCCATAATGGGCTGCATTGTGAACGGTCCGGGCGAAATGGCTGATGCCGACTACGGCTATGTGGGTGCCGCACGAGGAAAGATAAGCCTCTACAAAGGGAAACAATGTATTGAAAAAAACATTCCCGAAGAACAGGCTGTCGAAAAACTACTCGAATTGATTTCAACGCAATCCCGCTAACAAAGCAATAAAGCGAAAATACAAATGCGACCTGTCCGATATTCTTACTCGGACAGGTCGTTTCTGTATATCATCATCTGAAAACAATTACATTCAAATTCTGTTATAAGTCTGAACAACTCAAATCAATCTACCAATCGCTTCAATTCGTTGTTTGAAAGAATTATCTCGAAAGCTTCACCGGTGGTGTCACCCACATAAACATACTTCAAGTCGAGATTGGTTTTTGCAATCAGTTCTGTAAAAATTTTTGCGTCATTAGCAGTCAGGAGAGACTTCGCGTTTTGTTTCATCTCGCTTGCATTTTGCCTGAAATTATCAATGCTGTATTGCGACTCGTCCACAGAATAATAGTAGACACATTCTCCTGCCAAAACCTTTGCCGAGGTCACAGTCATGCCATTTCCCAAATTCAAAGGACACTGAGCATTATAAGCCTTGATTTCGCTTTTCAATTGAATCAATGAAGCATTGTTGTCATCCGAGTCATTGTCAACGTCATCGTCATCGTCATCGTCAACTGTCTCAACGAAATTATCACCACCTCGTTTCTCAGAATTTCCACACGAAGCCATAAACGCCATGCCAAAAGCAATACATACCGCCATAAAAACCGTTTTCTTCATAATACTGTTTCTTTTAAAGTTAATAATCATTTAATTGTTAATGAACGTTTCATACCAATAGTAACCCTCAAACTGAAGTTTTATTTTGTTAAAAGCAACATTTTTCTTCCATATAATTGCCTTTAATACAAAACAACCGAACCGTCTTTATCCAAAACGATTCGGTTGTTTTTCTGTGTTATCTGCCTTTGTCAAAAAAGACAAAGAATGTCTTAGTATTCGTCTTCGTCAAAGAAGAAGTCTTCTTTTGTGGGATAGTCGGGCCAAATATCTTCTATTGTTTCGTATGCCTCGCCCTCGTCCTCAAGTTCTTGCAAATTTTCCACAACTTCCATAGGCGCACCCGAACGCATAGCATAGTCTATAAGTTCTTCTTTTGTAGCCGGCCAAGGTGCATCTTCAAGTTTTGATGCTAATTCAAGTGTCCAATACATATTACTAATTCATTGATATTTAATTAACGGGGTGCAAAAGTAATAGAATATATTATGTTACACGAATATTTTCATATAAAATATAATTACACAATTGTTAATTAACGTCAACGGCAAACAGTGATCTATCAATAACCGCCTCCCCGTTGATTTGACACCTCATTTCTTTAAAATCTCTTCTATACCCTCTTGCTTGTTGATTTTACGAGCAAGCACAAAGAAATAGTCCGACAAACGGTTGACATATCTGAGGATTACTTCGTCTACCTCACAAATTTCAGACATTGAGACAATGCGCCTCTCCGCCCTGCGACAAACCGTGCGACAAACATGAGCGTATGCGGCCGCCCTTGCTCCTCCCGGCAAAATAAAAGCCCTAAGCGGTGGCAAAAGAGCATGGATAAAATCTATCTCTCCCTCTATCTTTTCGACAAGACTTTGAGTGGGTCTCTCCGGCTGATAAGCCGACTCCGGCTCTGTGGCCAGACATGCCGATATGCTGAAAATTTCCTGTTGTATCTCATATAAGAAACTCTTGTCGCGGTCGTCTGTGAGCATCGTAACCAGCACACCGATATGAGACGAGAGTTCATCGAGCGTGCCGTATGCCTCAATGCGTATGTGGGTTTTAGAAACTGTCTTTCCCCCAACAAGCGATGTTGAACCACGATCGCCGAAATGTGTATAAATCTTGCTCATAATTATTTATTTTAAAATTATATTACAAAGTGCTGTTTAAACCTCTTTGAGTCAACAATCACTATTCCTATGTCAAACATATCGAATGTGAGCGTTGCCCACTCTTTGGAGCAGAGGATTTTCCAATTTTCAAACGAAGCCGAACTCTTGCGGATAGCGAGACAAACAATCATCGACCCATCAGGCAAAACACTGTCGCAATCAACACTTTTGTCACAAACCAACATCACGGCTTTGTTTTCCGACTTACAATCACCGGCAAGAAACTCTTCCATGGGTTTCAGCGATGATTTGAGACTGCCACGCTGCAAAAAAGAAGAATACACCTCCGGCAACAAAGAGTCAACAAAGATCATCGCCGGAGCAACGAAATTGGACAGTCTGAACAACAACTTGGCCCTGCGTTTTTGCCGACGAGACATTCTTTTCAATTCGTTGGACAAATCTTCATAAGCATAATAAGCAGAGGGATTATTTACCACCCCGCAAACAAAACTAAAGACAAATGGTGACTGCACGCCATTGCCTATGATACGCATAGAGCGACAAAACCTGCCAATCATTCGCTTGAAGAAACACATAGGCTATCCTTGTATGGTTATCTTGCTGCGCCCACCGGGTTCGGGCACAAGATGAATTTTGGGAGAAATGCGATTTTGGATCTGTTCTGTGTGGCTGATGACACCCACCTTTCGCCGTTGGGTGTTTTGCAAGTTGCTCAGAGCATCTATTACCATGTTAAGATTGTCGGCATCAAGATTACCAAAGCCCTCATCGATAAACAAACTACCAATATTGAGATTGTTGCTCGACAACGACGACAAACCAAGAGCAAGACTGAGACTCACAATAAACGACTCTCCGCCCGAGAGAGAATTGACCGCTCTCACTTGGTCGAGCATGTTTCGGTCTATTACGTCGAGTTGCAATGTGCCGGGTTTTGTGCGCAACAAATAGCGCGGAGTGAGATCGGCCAGCTGATGATTGGCAAAGTCTACCAAAAATTCAAACGTATAGCACTGGGCGATTTCGCGAAAAGACTTGCCATCGGCACTTCCCAACACATCGCAAAGTTTTTTCCAACATTCACAGTCGTCTTTTGCCGCGTTGAGTTCCGGCTTGAATTGTTCAATCTTCCTCATACTCTCATTATGGGCTTTTATGAGGTATTCATTGTGATGAAGCATCTCTTCGTTTTTCTTGATATCAGAGACAAGTTCCTCTTGTTTGGAGCAAAGAGCCTTGCGATTTTCGTCAGGATCGTTTTGTGAGGGTCTGAAAGGAGACATCTCCAAGTCGGCCACAACCTTGGCTGCCACATCCACCTTAAAGGAGATGGAATCGCGTTTGGTTTTGAGTTCATCAATTGTGGCACGCAACTTCACCCAGTCTCGCGGATTGCTGAAATATTTTTCCAACTCAAAATATTGCAATGGCGAATGTTCGTCTGAGTTAAATCGCGAGATGTCTATGTCGAGTTTTGTGCGCAACTCCCGATGTTCCCTTTCAACTTCGGAATATCGTTGCTTCATGCTTTGTATCTCTGTTAAGAGAGCAATTTTCATTTCGCGCGCCCTTTTCAATCTTTCATCGGCAACCTGCACATCCTTTTCTGCTTCTTTCACGACCAGCGTCAGCCTGTTTGTCTCTTCGTCGACACTGCTATTGCCAAAGAGAGTATGAAGGTCTTCACGATATTTTCTGATTTGTTGTTGCAAGACTTCAGACTTGTTTAAAAGCAATCGGCGCGATGTCTCCATATCGTTTAGGTTGTTCTCCTGGGCGTTGCATTCTTGCTGAAGCCTGAATGTTGTGTTTTCCTCAGCCGCAACCCTGCTTTTGCAATCCTCCCATTTGCTCTTGATAGCTTGCAACTCGCGATCAAAGGCTTCATAGGATTTTGCCCACCTCTCTTTCCAGTCGCCAATAGTGATATAAGGGTCGATGTTGGCCGTTGCTTCTGTCAGTCGGTGTTTGTCTTGTTCCACTGAGGTCTGCAAATTTCCAATCTTGTTGTCAATCACCCGGTAGTTGGCTTTTACTTGAGAAAGACGAGTCTCATTTTCAGTGGTTTGTTGTTGAATGGTCTGTATCTCCGTGTTGATGCGGTTTATCTCATCGCGGTGTCTGTTGAACTCCATCAACTGACGATCCACCTCGTCGCGCTCACGACACGAAGAGTCGTTAATCTGATGCAATATCACATGGCGATTGTAGCGGTTGACATTTTCATCACATTTCTCAAAACTCGGATCAAGATCGACAAATTCACCCCATTCCCTGATATATTCCTGTTGGTCTTTCTCCAATCTGCAAAGAAACTCTTCCTCAACGACCAAACGCCCTTGCTCTTCATTAAAAGCATTGCTCAATTCTGCCAACATTGTGTTGGCATTTGCCAAATTGTCTTGCGCCTGCTTATGTTGCTCGGTGAGATTTTCAAGCAATTGGTCCAGATGTTGATCTGAATCGGAATGATAGGGGTGGTGTGTGGAGCCACACAACGGACAAGGAGACCCCTCTGCCAACTCTTGGCGCAAGTTTTTTATATCTTCACTTTGGCTCAAGGTATATGTGCGGTGTATTTGTTCGTAAACATCTTTCAGCACTTCTATTTTTATTTGCAACTGTTTGATTTCAGATGCCTTTTGCTTATTTTGTCCCTTGCGTCGACGCACTTCGTCTTTCTTGTCACTTATTTCATTAAAGCCCGTGTCTATTCGTTTCCACAGATTTATCGCCTCGCCCGACCGCATGGCATGGCTCACAAGTTTATTAAGTTTTATCTGTATATCTCCCGAATTAAGACCTTTGTTGGCTTGTTCGTGTATGAGCAGTTCTGCATTAAGCCTTTGCATTGTGGCCCTCAATTCACGCGACCGCTCTTCAAATTTTTCCTCCTGCTCTTTACACAAGGCGAGGTCACGCCTACTTTCTTCCAAAGCAGTCTCTGCCGATTTAATGTTCAACCTGAGAGAGTTCATCTCTTCCAAACGCGTGCGTATCATTTCCGTTCGGGCCACCATTCCCTGGTGTTGAATCATGGTCTGCATTTCAAGTTGCGCGTTGTCAAGCCGCTGTCGGGCATCTTTCAACTCTGCCAACTTGCTGCTGTGATTATCCCTTCGTGTCGACAATTCGCTTTCGTGTCGTTTCAAATCGTCGCTGTTGCTCTGAAACTGTTCAAGAGTAGTGGCAAGTTGTCCCTCTATGCGACGTCCGCGGTCTATGTTGGGTTGTTGTGTAGAATAGATTTGTTTGGCATTGAGATGTCTTGCCTGAGCCTCGTTATATCTGCTTTGACAATCCTCCTCGTTGGTTTTCACATTGTCGGCCGCAAGTTCTTTTTCTGATATTGCTGTTTTTTCTTGATTAAGTTCCTTTTCCAATCGTTTTATCTCGATATAAGTCGAGCCGAAAGGTTGCAAACGATCGTAACGCTCCAAATCTTTCCGGCGGTCATACATTTCGTTATATGCTTGTTGTGCCTTGAAATGTTCCGACTTAATCTTTTCATAGTTTTCAGAAGCCTTGTCATAGAGTTCATACCACTCCAGTTGTTTTTCTATGCGCGTCTGTTCGTTTTGGAATTTCGTTTTCTTTCCTTCACACAGATTTATATTTTCTTTTATGCGACTTAAATCTTCATCTGCAAGAGTGTTTTTAGAAATGCCGTCAACATATTGGCATTTTCCCTCATATATTTTCTCTGCGTCTTTGGCCCTCATAAAAATGCGTCGCGAAATTTCGGCATAAATCTCCGTACCCGTGATTTTCTCCAACAACTGCGACTTCTCACCCCTCTTGGCGGCAAGAAAATTGGTGAAGCTGTTTTGAGCCAAAATCACTGTGCGCGTAAACTGGCTGTAGTCGAGTTTAAGAATTTTGTTGAGTAAAGCCTGCACCTCCTTGTTTTTGTCGGCCAAAGTGGTGCGCCGTGGCTTTGTCTGCGCCAACTCTCTCTGTACAGGCCTATATTTGTTGTTGCGGTTGAGGCCCACGCTCCACGAAGCCACATACTGCGTATCGTCGCTCAAAGAAAACGTCACCTTGCTATAACCATTTGTGCACCCTCGCCTCAAGAGATTGCAAGTATTATAAATATTGGGAGTGTCTGTCTCCTGACTTTTAGCCTGCACTTCCTTGTTGCCCAATCGCGGAGCCTCATTATAAAGAGCCAGACAAATGGCATCGAGAATAGTGCTCTTGCCGGTGCCTGTGTTGCCGGTAATTGCAAAAAGTCCTGCCGACTTTAGGGGTTCTGCAGTAAAATCTATCACCTGTTCGCCCTCTATTGAGGCAATATTACATATTTCTATCTTATCTATCTTCATTTTACTGTTGTCTAAATCAATTCTCCATATTATCTTGCAGGGCCACGGCTTCCTTGGCAGCAATATTGAAACGTTCCACAAGCTTGTCGTCCATTTCCTCGCCCATAACCTGCAAATAGGCATCGAGCGCAATGTCGAGCGGACTGATATTGCGCAATTGGTCAAGCGACTCCATTTTCCGCTTTCGCTCCTTTTCGCCTTTGTGGGTTGAAACCTTAATCAATCGGCAAAGACGTGCCGCCCTCGTGGTCAACGCATTCAAAATCTCATTTTGAGAAGCCGGATTGGCATCGGTATCCTTTAGTTTTATTTCAAGATAACACCAGCGGTCGGCATCTTCCTTTTGTTTGGAAGGTAATTGTTTAATGCCCTCCAACACCTCCGTCAACGAGGCCGCACCCTCTTCGGGCAACGACACCAAGCGACGCATTGGAACATATTCCACTTGCTCAAACACAATGCCGCCATTCTTTCCTATTATCAATTTATTGACTCCGCGATGATAGTTTTTTTCAGAAAAACTCATGGGTATCGGACTGCCGGAGTAAAAAACCATTCTTTCATCGCCACCCACCTGCTGGGACTTATGAATATGGCCGAGTGCCACATAAGCCACATCGTTGTCGAGACCATCTACGTCCACACAGTCTTCGCCGCCCACAACCAACCGCTCAGAATGTTCATTGAGCGCAACCTCTGCACCGGCAGCATAGAGATGGGCCATCAAAATCAAAGGAATCTGACGACCGCAGAGTTTACGAGCCTGCTTGGTGAGATTTAGGAAAAACTCCCTAACGGCAGCCGAATGAGACTTTTTCACATCGAGATCTGTCGACCGCAAATAGGGAACAGCCAACACCACCGCCTTGTCGTCAGGATTGTTCACCCCAAAAACAGGAATGATAAGATCGGAAATAATCGGAGCACCATCTTCATCATGCTCGACCACGCCTCTAATCTCCACACCTTGATTGCGCAACAATCGCGCCGGAGCCTGCAACCTGCGCCCCGAGTCATGATTGCCGGCCGTGATAATAATCCTCATGCCGGGATGTAGGCGCGTTGCATCAGCCAAAAAACCATATAGTTGTTCTTCGGCACGAGCCGAGGGATTGGCATTGTCAAATACGTCGCCACACACAACAAGCACGTCGGGTCGTTCCTCTACAATCAAATTCTTTAACCAGCAAAGAAAATCGTCGTGCTCCGAAAAACGATCGAAGCCATGAAAATTGTCTCCCAAATGCCAATCGGAAGTATGTAGTATCTTCATCTTTTTTCTAATATTATTTGAGTACAAAATTACTAAATTTCTTTTGAACAATTATAAGGCAAAGACTATTTCGTTCAACCCAAATCGGTCGTTATGCCACAAAAGAAAGTTTCCTAACCAAACCTCCACACCGATATACAAAACAACATTGAAATGTAATCACCGATTTGAGTTTAATTCACTATCTCCGGTTTAGAAAAAGCGAAGATAGGCGGCATCTTGGCAAAAAAATTGGCAAGCCATTTTTTTCTGCTCTCGATTTGCACTATCTTTGCAACATGAAACTATTAGATTTAAAACACAGAATCTTATGCGGTGCGATGCTCGTGTTGACCTTCGTTATTGCCGGTTGCAAAAGCGAAGAGGCAACACAAAGACGCAAAATCATGGTGTCTATCGAGCCTTTGCGCTACTTTGCAGAAAATCTGGCAGGACCACAATGGGAAGTAAGCACTTTCGTGCCACAAGGTTTCAGTCCCGAAGAGTTCACCCCTGCCATAAGCCAAATGGTCGATTTGTCACAAGCCTGCTGTCTGTTTGAAATCGGAGGACT
>JAQXTH010000009.1 GCA_029219385.1 Prevotellaceae bacterium
GAACTGATGGCTTGGATCAAGCCCTGCACGATATAAATCATCCTGAGTAGTCACGATATTCTCCACCTCAGAGCTATCCTTGGCTTCTTGCAAGGTAAGGCTGCTAATGAGAATGCGCTCATTGGGTATGGTTTGTGCCACCCCCTTCAACTCTGCCAGTTTGCGGTTTGCCCTGTTCAACTGCTTCAGAACCTCTTTGGTCTCCAAGTCGTATGGCAGAGGTAAGGAGGGAATCGAGTATTTTTCTTCTTTCCTTATCTCATCGGCCGTATTTGTCATGTCTTGATTGCTCATATTATGTATCTATTTTACTTCTATTCGTCTTCTTACAATCTATTCGTCAACTGGGGACAAACTGGGGACAAACTGGGGACAAACTGGGGACAAGACTTGTGACAAAGCTTGTGACGCCTTCTTCTGAAGAGACCATATGCAGCAGTTCTTGTATTTCGTCTTTTGTTATCATTTGACTTCGTCTTCTTCCTTCTTGCAAGGCATAGCCAAAACAATCTTTAGCTCTGCTCTTGCTTCGTTCGTCAGTTGACTTATTTCTCTTGATTGAATTCTTCCTGTCTCACCAACTCCTGCACAGGAACTTCAAGCGCATTGGCTATTGCAATGAGGGCTTCAAGGCTGGGCTGGGTGGTATTAGTGACCCACTTGGAAATAGTTGCCTGATCCTTTCCAAGTTTATCTGCCAACCATTTGTTGTTCAGGTCGTGTTCTGCTAGAACGATTCTTATCCGATTTAATTTTGCCATGATAGTTTTCTATTGTTTATGGGCAAAGATATAAAAAAAATCATAATTCAGCAGAATACACTGAATTTTTATTGCTTATGGTGAAAATTTGATGATGTTATCAAGTATTTGGCGTCATTACTTGCTCAAACAAGTCATTTTGACAACGTAATCGCATTCCTCTTCGAGTATAATTTTATTTGCTGGTAATTTGCCAAAGAAAGAGATAATAGAGCTCTTTTATAGGTATTCCTAAATAAAAAAGTGCCAATAGAGGCAGATATTTAATGCGACTAAGACAAGCCATTTTGGCTAATTCGTATGATTGAGTCTCCTCATGATATTTCAGCGCACAACAACCTACAACCTCCCCATTGTCTAAAGCAAGAAAGATTTGTCCTCCTTTTTCTGCTATTTCGTCAACATGCAGGAAAGTCTTGTCAACATATCTTTAAAACCTTTCGCGAATTAAATGCCTGATAGCGGCAATGGGGTGGTGGAATATCATTCTTGGGCCGGCCCAACGCATAATCTTCTTGATGCTTTCTTTCATCTCCGGTCGATAACAATGTGTAGGGCATTTCTTGCAAGTGGGTTTATTCTCACCATAACGACATCTCTCAAGGCGACTTTGGGCATATTCCAGCAATTCCATGCAACTTGGGCATAATTTGGCATTTCCCTCGTTATTCCGGCAATACAGACGTATCATCTGCTCCACCACCTTCTTCTCTTCTTCTATGCGTCTGTTCATCAATCGTTATAAAAAAAGCTTGTTTTCTTTCCTTGTGGCACACACTTTTTTAAGAACTTGCGTGGCCAAAAGTGTCATCATAATTCCAATTCTTCTTGACCTCGTAGGACATACTGACACACACTTCATGCAAGAGATACACTTCGTGTGTGCCCATGCCGCGGCATAAATAATCACTAACTCGTTGTGTCCCTCCTGTGGGACTAAATACGATTTGATGTATGTTCATTTCTTGGCTTTTTTATAGAGCAAAGATAGAGCAGCCTATTTTCGCTTTTTACAAAGCAAAGATAATGCTATTTTATAATAAATAATGAAACATAAGTGCAATAACCTTTTAAATTCCCATAGTTCTATAATCCCACCCGACTATCAGACTTCTATTTGCCTTGTATGTGGGTGTGCCAAATTGGGTTTGAAGACAAAAAATCTTACAAAAAAAATGAAAAAAAGGTGATAGATTGTGGTTACAAATGTGCTCTTATACCATAAATAAAAGAAAAATATATTTAACATTCAATTAAAAACTAATAATTATGGAGAAAGAACAAAACAAGCAGGAGATTAAGAAAACGCAGGTGTTTAATGTGATTATTCTCGACCGCAGCGGTTCGATGGAGTGTATTCGTCAGGCTGCCGTGGATGGTTTTAACGAAACCTTGGCAGGTATCAAGAAAGCACAGGAAAAATTTGCGGAAACACAAGACCACTTTGTTTCGTTGGTCACATTTTGCAGTTGTGAGACAAAGCATGTGTTTGACAAGACACCCGCAGCCGACGCACAGCCCTTGAAATTAAGCGATTTCCAACCCTGCTGCTCAACACCGCTGTATGACGCCATGGGCATCACGCTCACTGCCATGCAAAAAACCGTGACGGAGATAGAAGACGCCGTTGTGGTAGTGACCATTATCACCGATGGCATGGAGAATGCTTCTCGTGAGTATAGCGGCAAGGCAATTAAGAAGCTTGTGGAGCGTTTGCGTGGCGAGGGTTGGACATTCACCTACATGGGTGCCAATCAAGACGCAGTGGAGGTGGCTTCGGAACTCTCTATCCGCAATTCTCGCAATTTTGATTACAGTCATGAGGGCACCTGTGCTTCAATGGCAAAAGATAGCAGTACGCGCATGAACTTCTTTTTTCGTCTTTCAAATATGAAGTTGAGGGAGGCAGACTGTTGTGAAAATATTTCTGTAATGGAGCGACGTAAAATTTATACCTGTATGGCCGATGAGGCATTTGACGAGGAGGAAAACAAAAACAAGGAAAACAATTAAGTCATGAAACTATCTTTAGAGGTCTGACGACAGCCGATTGACCAATTTGCAAAAAGGGGACGACGAAGCAGAAATGCTTTGGTTGTCCCTTTTTTTTGTTGAGTGTAGAAGGAGTTGTTGCTATAAAACTCACATCTTTTTTTTAGAATATAATACTATATGACGAACCACTTCTTTCATACCTTATTTATATTATTGTTTAGCGGACACCAATATATTTATACGGGGAGAAAAAAGATGAGCACATTGTTTCAGGTAAAAACGTATAAAACAACAAAAATCGTTCAAAAAACGATGCAAAACAAACAATTTTCAACGCGAACGGACTTAACGACTTATTTCCGGCCGGAAATCTTAGTATCTCCGCCCGAAAATACTAGTATCTCCGCCCGAAAATCTTAGTATCTTCGGCCGGAAATAAATGGAGAAGTGCGCTCGCGTGTTTTTTCTGACGTGTACTGATTTTGGTTGACAGTTTTGTTTGTTAATACTATTATTGTTTACACTCTTATTTTATAATTCCTATTATGGTTGTCAGTTCATTAAATAAAATAACAT
>JAQXTH010000010.1 GCA_029219385.1 Prevotellaceae bacterium
GCTGCTCACGATTGAGAAGAAGAATGCGTCCTGACCGTGAGCTTCTGTTCCGGCAAATGCGGTGAGAGCGTGGGTCTTCTTCCAGCGTGCGCTTGCGTCATAAACGAAGTCTTCGTCATCTTCGCTGTAAACAACCTTGTCGGGGCCCAAGCCACCGGGGAGTCTCACGTTACCCTCTACGGCAGTGATATCGATAGAGTTGCTCAGAGAGATGGTGAAAGGAATCTTGGTGAGGTCATCGCTGCTGCCAATAGCGCAGCTGATGATTGCCTGAGTGTTGTTATCCGGCTCAATGATTTCAGAAGCCTCTACAACTTCTTCGCCCGGAAGTACAAACGAGGGAGCACCTGCGCTGCTGCCTGCAATGATATTGTAGACAGCCACAACGTCTGAAGAGTTGATTTCACCGTCACCGTTTACGTCGGCACCTTCACTGGCACCTTCACCCGAGATAGCGTTGTAAATATAAACAACGTCTGAAGAGTTGATTTCGCCGTCACCGTTCACGTCGCCTGAGGGTTCGGTATTTGCCCATGCGAGGTCTTTGATTGTGATTGTCAATGCGGTTTCCACGTCGGCTACTTCGCCGGTGTAGTATTCTGTGTTGATGGCTCCGGTGTAGGCACCGATACCAATTTCACGTTCTGTGTTGCAGACAAATTGAGACCCATCGGAATATGCTGTGCCGGCAGGAGTGCCTTCAGAGCAAATCATGCCATAGATACCATTTTGAGGAGTGGCTTGATTTGTTATTTCTGTGGGGAACGGAATAACCAATTCATTGCTTTCGCATTCATCGGCAGGATTGCCAAGAATGATGATGCAAGATTCTCCGGCTTTGGCAGATTCTTTTTCGTAGAGTTCAACCGTTGTGGTGTTGTCGGAGTTTTTGGTCATTTTCTTTATACCATAGATATGAACATCTTCGTTATAATCGCTGATGTTGGCAATGTCGTATGGCATTGCGATCACGTCGATGAGGTTGTTGGCAAACGTGCTGATCATAATCAATTCTGTGCTTTCGGGGTCAATTTCAACAAACTTCCATGAACCATCACCATAGACAGAGACTTCGTTGACTTCGGCATGTTGGCCGGTAAAGCAGGCAACGAGACCGTTCTTAGTGTCTTGGTTGGCTTGTGGCACGAGGCCGAATGAGGCGTTGCCCAAAAGGTTGATGCTGTAAGGCACGGGTTGTTGTGAAGAATAGATGCTTGCGTTTATCTTGGTGGAGCCGTTGCCCATGTATTGACCGGTGCCGAGACATTGCAGTGCATATTGGCCGGTGCCCTCAACTTCTACCAGTTGCCACATGGCGTTGGGGTTGTAGGTGTAGTTGGGCTCGGCGTTCTCAGTGAGCAAACCATAGCGGATATGATCGCCACTGTTGGGGCCGTCAGCATAGAGGGCAGAGTTGGCTACGGGCAGCGGGTCGTTTTCATCGCCACCATTGAAGTGGGTCTCTGTGTTGGAGGCAGAGAGAATATAGTACCATTTACCCGGTTCGGGCATTTTGATTGTGGCCATGAATTTGTCTTTGGCATCGTTGAGTTTTGTCAAAGCGGCATCGATTTCTGCTTTCACGAGCGGAGTTGTAAATCCGGACTGCTTGGCTTCGTCGACAGCCGTTTTGAGTGCATCGACAGCGTCTTGTGTCGTTTCGCCAATGCCTTCACCAATCACTGCGGTGGTGGCATAGTCATAGAGTGTGGCGATGAGTGAAGCCACCTCGGTGGTGTCGGCATAGAGAGTCTTGACATTGGCAAGAGCGGTTTTCATTTCCTCGATGTCTTCTTGTGTGGCAGTCGAGTTGTTGATTTTGTCAACAGCAGCAGTTGCCAATTCGTGCATTTTGTCGGCCAATGGTGCAAGTCCCTCGGTGTAGTAGTATTGAGAAGCCTCTTTATTGGGCACAACGGGGAAGATTTGCAGTTCGGCGAGTGAGAAGAACGGATATTGAGCACCGGCGTTCTTGCGGTTGTTTTGTGTCTCAATCACGTCCATGCGGATATAGCCGTAGGTTGCGCCAAGGTCGATGGTGGGCAATACGATTTTGTTTTGGTGGTTTTCGGTGGTGGGCCATTGTCCTTTGACGTTTACTTGGCGAATGAATGTCCATGCATCTTCGGCCGTGGGGTCGTTGGTGGCATAGAAATTTATGAGAGTCGGACGGTCTTGGTCGCCCCAGCTGTCGCAACGCTGAATCATCCTCATTTGAAATCCTGAGGTAGGAGTTTCAGAGATGTTGAACTGAAGGTTGTGGGGAGCGGTGAGGGGGTCGTTGTCTACGTGCCATGTTGAGTGGAAGATGCTTGTTTTTCCGTCGATAAGGGCGGCATAGGTGCCTTCATTCGGATCTTTGGCATTAGATGAAACCTGGTTGCCCGGATCGTCGTCGGTGGCGTTGGTGATAAGTCCGTCGGGGCTTACGGTATAGACTATGAGTTTGTCATAGATGTCGTTGGCCTCGTTGACAAGTGCGCTGAGTTGGCTGTTGATGGCGTTTTGTGCCTTGACGGCAGGCATTTTTTCCATTACCGAGTCGGGCACCATGCGAATAAACCATGTCGAGATATCGTTGATGGCGTTGTTGTTGTATGCGCAGAGGTCGCCGTTTGAGCCACTGCCGGTGCTGTGGTCTTGTGGGTGGTAGGCCACGTTATAGTTGTTGTTGTAGAAAATCCACTGCAGAGAGCCAATGGGTTTGGCAATCTGTTCGTAGCCCGGTGTGGAGGTGAACAAAATCTTTTCGCCTACGCTTGCTCTTTCTGCGCCATTCACATATTGGTCGTTGTCATAGTTTTGGATTGTGAAGTTTCCGCTTGGCAGGGGAGTGAATTTAAATATCTGTGCGGGGTCAAGATAGTTGAATGTTTTCCAACCCACTTGTGTGTTGGAGTTTGCCACCCATGCTTTCTCAACGCCTTGCTTGTTGAGGAACTGGGGATAAGAGCTCACTATATAGTAATAGCCTTCAATTATTGGGTTGACGCTGCTTTCCACGTCTTTTCTGGTCTGTATGATTTTGTCGATTGCTGCCTGATATTCGGCATCGGTGTGATCTTCCATTGTGTAGAGAAGGCCTTCTTCGAGGGCGTTGTTGAAAGCGTCGACTTTATCTTGAGGATAGAGACCGGGGGCTGTGCCCGATTCATATTCTATGCCTGCTTCAGATATTTCTTCGATGAGAGCGAGGAGGTCGCCTCGGAGATCGTGCTCGTAGTAGACCTGATAGATGTTCCATGCGTTTGTATCTTTGTATTTCCAGAACCAAACGGTAGCCACGCCCCAATAACCACAGTTGGCAAGGAAGTTATATTCACCGTTGTCTTGAACGAAGCAAAACACACCCGAATTGCTGTCCCAAATGGGGCCGTATTGTTCGGCAACTTCCGAAGAGTCGCTTGCGAGGTATATAGATAGTGGCAAGGCATATTCCACGTCTTCTTTCATGCCGAGTGAGCCGCTGCCGTTGATCATTGGTTCGGTGTTGGCGCAACCGAGGAATTTCTGGTTGCTGAGGTTTTGGAGGTAATAGGTCTTCTCGCCTAGATGGTTAAGTGGACCTTCCGACACAATCCATGCAGTGCGCGAACTGAATGGTGTGACGTTTTTGAGTTCCCCGTTTTCATTGATACCGAGGAAGTAGTTGGAGTTGCTGCCCGGTGTGCCACATTCAAGGGCGATGGTGTCGCCTGCTTTGACGAGGTTTGCCGGAATGCGCTCGCTCTGCACAATGCGAGCGTTTGCATTTTGCCAACCGATTGCCCCAATAATGGCAATCGTCAGAGAAAGTAGAAACTTTTTCATTGTTGTTTGTGTTTTTGGTTAGTAATTTATAATTGTTTTGTTTTTCGTTGTTGACGAAAATTAGGTGACAAAGATACGAGAATAAAGCAAATATGGGTAATTTCTTAATGAAAAAACATAAAAATCGAGGATTTTTTGCATACAAGAGATAAAACCGGCGTGTTTTATTCGCGAAATATTCATGGGGTTGTTGTTTAATCTCGTTAGGCAAAAAAACCGGAGAAGGCAAGGCCTCTCCGGTTTTTTAGTGATAAAATGTATTTTTTAAAAGATTTATCTGTGGTGGTGGCGGTGTTTGTGGTGATGACCAAAACGGTGAAGTTCGTCAAAGCCCGGTGGACGGTGGAATAGTTGAGTTTTATATAGTTTGTTTGCTATATATATAAAGATGAAAGCAGAGGCAAGTCCGCCCACCACATCGACAGCATAGTGCGCTCCGATATATACGGTTGATAAGCACAGGATTACCCAAAACGGCAGCATTATATATCCCCATTTCTTTTTGAGTTTAAATGTGAGCAACAAAATGATGGTGGAAGCACCCACATGACTGCTTGGGAACGCAGCGATGGGTCGTTCGCCACCTTGTATCTGGTGGATGAGGAAACTGAATGGTCCGGTGATTTGGCTCATGTGGTTGAGTGAATCGTGGTCTTTAAACCAGTTGTAGACGGGTGGGAATATGGCTTTTGAGACATCAACCTGTGGGCATGAGAAGTAGTATTGAGGGCCTGCCGAATTGAACAAAAGAAAAACAAAATAATACATAAAAAATGATGCCATTAAGATGAATGTAACTCTGTCGAAACGCCGTGGTCGTTTGATGATGACGAGCAGCACTATGGCGGCAATCATTAAGTAGTATGAAAAGTAGCCGAGATTGAAAAGCTCGTTCCAAAATGTTCCGCTCAGTGCCTGGCTGAATGTGATGGCGGGTTGGCAACCGAAGATCACTTGGTCTGCCATGGCGAGCAGGTGGTCTTGCGAGGGCATCATAGAGGCGATGTGGTAGATGTCGGGATACCAGAATGCAAGCAGTGAAATTTGGAAAACCGTGCGCAATTGGAATGTGGCGTGGCAGGGGTATTTGTGATAGAGCCATATAAGCAGCGATGTGACCCCGATTATGGCCAATCGCGCACCGATGATGCCGACAATGGAGTCGGTGAGTTCGTTGAAAAATGTGGCAATAAGCAAGAGGGTAATAACGATGTAGATAGCGGAGAGTTTCTCGACGCCGTTGAGTCCCGGCATGGGGTACTGTTCTTTGAAGTAGTTTTTTAAATCCATTGTTTTTTCTTATACCACGAGATTGTTTCGGCCATACCTTTTTTCAGGTCGTATCGGGGGTGGAAAGAGAGGTTTTGTCGGGCCTTTTCGATGTTGCATGTCCAATCTCTTTGTTTTAACATGAGATATTTGTCTTTGTTGATTGGGCTCACGGTCTTGGTGAGTTGTGAGAGCAGTGTGTTTGCGAGGCAAACGAGTTTGAGTATTACCAGTGGGATTGTGAGAGGAATTGTGTGTTTGATGTTGAGTGTTGATTTGACAATTGTGTTAAAGTCGCGGTTTGAGTATGTCTTGCCATCGGAGAGTTGGTAGGTTTGGCGCGAGGAACCATTGGCGAGTGCTGACAACGCGGCTTCGCACAGGTCTCTAACGTAAATAAACGTGAGTTGTTGCGGCTTAAACCCGATAGCGACTTCAAGGTGTCTTTGTATGCTTTTTATGGCAAGCAGGTAGTCTTTGTCGCGCGGTCCATAGACTCCGGTAGGCTGCAAGATGATATAGTCTGTGTCAGTGTTTTTAATGTAGTTTTCAGCTTTTGTTTTGGATAGGGAATATTGTGTTTTGGAATGGTGGGGCATTTGTGTGGCGAGGGAACTGATCAGCACAAACCTTTTGGGTTTAAGGTTGAGTTGTTTGAGTGTGTCAATGAGATTGCGTGTAGTGATATAGTTAGCCTTGTCGAAGTCTTCTTGTCTGAGAGCCTTTGTTGCTCCGGCGGCGTGTATTATATAGTCCCAGCCTTGTGGTTTGTTTTTTATTATTTGTTGGTATAGTGTTTTGCTGTCGTTGAGGTCAAGAGAGATGATTTTTGTTCTTTTGTCGTTGAGATAGCGTGTTGAGGAATTTTTTCTGACAGCGGCCCATGTTTCAAAACCGTGGTCTATGGCTGTTTCAACGAGGTGGCTGCCCACAAATCCGCTTGCTCCGGTGATGAGTATCGAGGGTGGGCGTAGTGTCATAGTGTTTGGAGTTGTTGTATGAGTTGTTCCACTCCGGGGGTAGCACTTTGTTTTATGTGGGTGACATTATAGTTGTGTCTTATTTTTACATCGTTGGGGTCGATGACGAAGATGGGAATATCGGGTCGGGTGTAGGAAATCAGTCCTGCCGCCGGATAGACGTTGAGCGACGACCCTATGATGACAAAGATGTCGGCTTGGGCTACTTGTTGGGCAGCCGGTTCAATCATGGGCACGGCTTCTTCAAAAAAGACGATGTAGGGTCTGAGCAGCGAACCGTCGCCGGCTTTTTCACCGGGTTTCACTTCATAGTTGTCGGCATTGAGGATTTTCCAATATTTTGGGTTTTCTACGTCGCGCGACGAGCATACTTTCATAAGTTCTCCGTGGAGGTGGAGAACATTGTCGGAGCCGGCTCTTTCGTGGAGGTTGTCCACGTTTTGCGTTATGATGTCGATGTGATATTGCGATTGGAGTTGCGCGAGCAGTTTGTGGGCTCCGCATGGCTGTGTGGCGAGGAGTTCTTTGCGTCGCTGGTTGTAGAAATTGTTGACCAACACGGGGTCTTTTTCCCAGCCGGTGTGGCTGGCCACCTGCATTACGGGATATTTTTCCCACAGTCCGCCTGAGTCACGAAAGGTGGATATACCACTCTCGGCACTCATGCCTGCTCCTGTCAGTATGGCAATTCGTTTCATTTCTTTTTTATTAGGTTAAGATTGATACCTATGTTAAAGTATTGCAAAGATATGAAACTTTTCGTGAAACAGGTGATGTTGTTTGAAAGAAAATGTGTTACTTTGCATAAAAATCTATTTGTTATGGGGAAGAGTAATCGTTTCATGTCAAGAACAGGCAAAAGAGAATTGGCAAATAAGTTGATGGATTTTTTTATTGTCAATTCAGAAAGAGATTTTAATGTTGCAGATTTGTGTGATGAATTGGGACTGAAAAACCGTTCGTATCGGGCAGTTGTCACTGATTTGCTTGATGATCTTGTGATGTGTGAATATTTGTCGGAAACATCCGGTGGTCGTTACCGTTTGGCTCTTCAGCGAGACCTTTTGGAGGGTGTGGTGACGAAGCGTGGTGGAGATATATCGTTTTTGCCGGATGGAGCCGACGAGCCTATCTTTTTGGGAGAGACAGATTGTGGCACGGCTCTTGACGGCGACCGCGTGGCTGCAAACGTGGTGTTTAATCCTAAGTTCAACCGCAAGGAGGCTTATGTGGTCAGTGTGTTGAAAAGGGCTAAAGATACGTTTGTCGGTGTGCTTGAGGTAGATAGGCGTTTTGCTTTTTTGGAAACGACCGACAGGTATCTGCCATACGACATTTTTATTCCTAAAGCCGAAATAGGCGAGGCTCGAAACGGTGACAAAGTGGTTGTGAAGATTGTGGAATGGCCTTCTAAAAACAATCGTTCTCCGGTGGGGAAGATAATAGATGTTTTGGGAGCCAAGGGTGATAATAATGTTGAGATGCACGCGATACTTGCAGAGTTCGGACTGCCATATTCCTATCCTGAGAATTTAGAAAAGTTGGCCGATAGGATTTCTGATAAGATTTCTCAATCGGAGATTGCATCGCGCGAGGATTTCCGCAGTGTTACAACGTTTACCATCGACCCACGCGATGCCAAAGATTTTGACGATGCCCTTTCTATAAGAAATTTAGACAACGGACAATGGGAGGTGGGAGTACACATTGCCGATGTAACACATTATTTAAAAGAAGGCTCGCCCATTGACCAAGAGGCATATCGTCGTGCCACGAGTGTTTATTTGGTGGACCGCACTATTCCGATGTTGCCCGAGCGGTTGTGTAATTATGTTTGTTCGTTGAGGCCCGACGAGGAGAAACTGACATATAGTGTTGTTTTCAATATGAAAGAGAGTGGCGAAGTGGTTGACAGCCGCATTGTGCGCACGGTGATAAAGAGTGACCGCCGCTTTACATACGAAGAAGTGCAGGCTGTTTTGGAACAAAATGGTGAAGCTTCGCCCGAAGACCTCGCTGCTCCGGGTTTTCATCCCGACAGGGTTTCGCTCGGTCCCGACGGTTTGCCTGTGGGTGAATATGCCCAACAACTTATTGTGTTAAACCGACTCGCCAAGAAACTCAAGGCAGAGCGCATGAAAAATGGTGCGATTGAATTTCAGCGTGAGGAGGTGCGTTTTGAAATAGATGAAAAGGGGCACCCCACGGGAACTTATGTCAAGGTGTCGCAGGATGCCCACAAATTGGTGGAGGAATTTATGTTGCTTGCCAATAAATATGTGGCTCAAAAGATAGGCATGGTGGAACGCGGTCACAAGGCGAAGGTGTTTCCTTATCGCATACACGATGTGCCCGATGTCGACAAACTAAACCGTCTTGCTCACTTTGTAGGAAGATTTGGCTATAGAATTGAGACCCTCGGTTCAAAAAAGGAAATATCAAGGAGCATCAATGCCATGTTACACAATGTGGAGGGCAAGCGCGAGCAAAACCTTGTGGAAGACATCACTCTTCGTTCCATGATGAAGGCTCGCTATAGCACTCACAATATCGGCCACTACGGATTGATGTTTAAATACTACACCCATTTCACTTCGCCCATTCGACGCTATCCCGACCAGATGGTGCATAGATTGCTAACCCGTTACCTTAACGGAGGGCGCAGCGTGAACCAATTGAAATGTGAGGAGCAGTGTGAACATTCGAGTGCAATGGAGCAGTTGGCTGCCAACGCCGAGCGTGCTTCTATCAAGTATAAGCAAGTGGAGTATATGGCCGACAAAATTGGTTGTGAATTTGAAGGCAAAGTGAGTGGCTTGACCGAGTTTTGCATCTATGTAGAATTGGCAGATTCAAAGTGTGAGGGTGCAGTGCCGCTGCGCACCATTCATTCCGATTATTATGCTTACGACGAGCGCAATATGTGTGTGCGTGGCAGACGCACCCATCGTGCCATAAACTTGGGCGACCCCGTTGTGGTGAGGGTGGAGAGTGCCAATCTCGAAAAACGCCAACTTGATTTTGAATTGATAGAGATTAAGGGTTATAAGCAGAATTCTAAGAAGAGATAATAATGAAAATCAGACTGTTTCTTGCGGTGTCGGTATTGCTTGTGGGCATTGGTGTGTCGGCTCAGAAAAACGATTCGCTCAAGATATTATGGATTGGCAACAGTTATACCATCTACAACAACCTGCCCGCCATGGTGACAAAGATTTGTGGGGAGCAGGGAGTGAGGCTTTCTTCTACCTGTTTTCTGAAGGGTGGAGAGTGTCTGGCGGGTCATTATGCCAACGAACGGCTTATAGAAGCCTTGAAGAGTGGCGGTTGGGATTATGTCGTGATACAGGAACATAGTGCATCACCGGCTCAATCCACTCGCGAGGTTATTGCCAACACTTATCACTATGCACATTTGCTCGATAGTTTGGCTCATGACGGCTCACCCAATGTTCATGTGATATTCTATATGACATGGGCTCACAACAAGACCAATGCCCACAACAGCAAGATGAGCGACCCTCTCTATCCGCTTGATGAAAACTATACAGATTTTCAAAACCACATTCGACTGAGTTATCTGGAGATGACCTATGAAAACAAGGCGTGGTGTGCACCGGTGGGAATGGCATGGCAAAAGGTGAGGCAGGAGCATCCCGAGATAGGGCTATATGCGAAAGATAATTACCACCCCTCTCTCGCAGGTTCTTATTTGGCGGCTCATTGTTTTGTGGCAACAATTTTGCAACGTAATTATAAGTCATATCTGCGTTTCAGTCTCCCTCCGCTGCATGCAAACATCCTTCAGCAGACGGCACGAAAGACCGTGCTCGACCACAAGCGCATTCTTGGATTAGAAAAACCTCTTTTCTATAAGAGAAAGTAAAAGGTGCCTTTGGCAGGGCTTGTTATAATAATGTTGAATAAATAGCCCGAAAATTGGTTTAATTAAAAACCAATTTTCGGGCTTTATCATGACGCATATTTAAGAGTCAAAGTGGCGGTGGTGGTCAGATGCTTGTCCTTGTTAGTCTTGTTTTATGCTTATGGCAAATCCACCGCTGCGTGCAAGTTTTATTTTAAGTTTGGTTTTGCTATTAACCTTTTTGTTTATTATTTCATAGGCTTCGGGGTTTGTTTCATAGTCGGCATCGGGAGCGTCTTGATAGATTGTGGCGATATAGGTCTTGCCGGGAGAGAGGAAGTCGAATGATACTTCGGCAGTGCGCGTGTCGTCTCCGGTTATGCCGCCGACAAACCATTGCCCATTGTTTTTGGCTTGGCGGGCTACGGTGATAAATCGTCCGGGTTCGGCTTCAAGATAACGACTGTCTTGCCAATCTATAGCCACGTCTTTAATGAATTGGAAAGCGTCGAGGTGTTTTTCATAATTCTCGGGCAGATCGGCAGCCATTTGCAGGGGTGAGGGCATTGTGAGATAGAGGGCAAGTTGCTTGCACAAAGTGGAGCGCAAATGGCGATCGGGGTGGTCTCCTTTTATAAATGATAGTTTTATGTCGAATATGCCCGGTGTGTAGTCCATGGGACCTCCGATAAGTCGGGTAAATGGCAGAATGGTGGTGTGGAATGGCAGATTGCCGCTCGATTGGTCATATTCTCCACCGCGTGCCGATTCGTTGCAGATGAGGTTGGGCCATGTGCGACACAGTCCGGTGGGTCGCACGGCTTCGTGGGCGTCAATACAAATATGATATTCGGCCGCTTTCTTGATACAGTAGAGATAGTGGTTGTTCATCCATTGGCCGTAGTGGTGTTCTCCGCGCGGAATGATCGGACCCACATATCCCGATTTGACAGATGTGTAGTTGTGGTCGTTCATAAATTTATAGGCGCGGTCGAGGTGTCGCTCATAGTTGCGTGCCGAAGAGGAAGTTTCGTGGTGCATCATGAGGCGTATGCCTTTTGAGAGGGCATAGTCTTGGAGTGAGTCTACGTTGAAGTCGGGGTAGGGAGTGAGGAAGTCAAACACATAGTCCTTTGATCTGCGAAACCAGTCTTCCCAACCAATGTTCCAGCCCTCCACGAGCAATTGATCGAAACCATGTTTGGCGGCAAAGTCAATGTATTTTATAACATTGGCGTTGTTGGCACTGTGATAACCGTGAGGTTTGAGTTTGCGGTAGTCAACCTCGTCGAGTTTTATGGCCGGCAGGTCTGAGGTGTAAGACCACGCCCCATAGCCGGTGATCATTTCCCACCAAACTCCCATAAATTTCACCGGTTTAATCCATGAGGGGTCTTTTATGGCACAAGGTTCGTTGAGGTTGAGAGTGATTTTGGAGTTAAGGATGTCGCGTGCGTCGTCGCTCACGATGACTGTGCGCCACGGACTTCTACACGGTGCTTGCATATATCCTTTGTCGCCGAGGGCATCGGGTGTGAGATGTGATTCAAAAGTGAGGGTCGTATCGTTGAGCAACAGGTGCATACATGAATAGTCTACGAGTGCAGCCTCATGGAGGTTGATATACAGCCCGTCGTCTGTCTTCATTTGCAGTGAAGTTTGCACCACGTTGCCGGGAGCCTTGTCGTTGATTGGTTGCCATTTCATTGCCTCCGGCATTTTTTTTCTTATGTCGGAAAGTTTGCTTTCGGTGTAATTGTATTCTTGTGTGTCATAGTCACCGGGAATCCAAAAGGCAGTATGGTCGCCGGCCATGGCGAATTGTGTGTGTTCTTCTTTTATTACAAAATAACTGAGGTTGTTGCACAAAGGAAATTCATAGCGAAATCCCAAACCGTCGTCAAACACACGAAATCTCACAATCATGTCGCGGGCGGGACTTCCTTGGTGGTAGGTCACGGCAAGTTCGTTATAGTGGTTTCTGATGTTTTTCACTTCTCCCCATACGGGTTGCCATGTTTCATCAAACGAAGAAGTGTCGGTCTTTGTTATTTCAAATCCGTTCATCAGCGAGGTGCCGTTTTTAAGTTCGAGGCCGAGTTTTGAGGGTTTCACCACTTCTTTTCCTTTATAATATAATTGGTAGAGGGGTTCACCTTTGGGCGTAAGTCCGATTTTGAGCACAATGTTGCCGTTGGGTGATGTAATTGAGTGTGTGGTCTGTGATTTGGCAAAGAGAATTGATGTGAGCAACGAGAGGATAATAAATCCCGATTTTATTATTCTATTCATGACAAAAAGAGTGTTAAGAGTTGTTTTGTGCAAAAATACGAAAAAATAGTCTCCTCAACACTAAAAAGGGGGCTGTTTATACGAAAAAGCACTAATTTTGCCGTCTGACAGAATATTTATAAGTTATGAAAAAAATTATATATCAAACACAAGGTACCTGCAGCCGTCTCATCACTGTGACCGGCGAAAATGGCAGAGTAATTGATGTGAATTTTGAGGGCGGTTGCAATGGCAATTTGCAAGGCATTGGTATGCTGGTGAAAGGAATGAAATACGAAGATGTGATTGCCCGTTTGGAGGGCATTCGTTGTGGGGTGAAGTCCACTTCGTGTCCCGATCAGCTCGCCAGGGCTTTAAAGCAACTGTCGGCTGAAGAGGGCTAAGATACGGAGTGTTGATTTTTTGCAGATAGAAGAGAGCGGTGACAAACGAACAGTTTATACAGTTGCATTTGGCAGACGATGTGAGCAAACTTGCTTTAAAGCCCATGCCCGAGGGCATTGAGCCGGCATGGTGTTTGCAGCAGATAGAAGGTCGCCAGACTGCAAAAAGCAAGTTGCCGCGATGGGCAGATACAGATGGAGTTTGGTTTCCAACCCGATTGTCGATGGAGCAATGTTCGGGTGAGGTGACTGCGCGTTATAAGCGCGAGATTGCAGAGCGGCTGTTGCCCGAGGCTGCAATGCGAGGGGTGATGGTCGATGCCACCGGTGGTTTTGGTGTTGATTTCACCATGCTTGCTCCTTTGTTTGAAAAGAGTGTTTATGTAGAGCCTAATGAGCGCCTTTGCGACTTGGCTCGTCATAATTTTCCTCTTTTGGGCTTAGAGCATTTTAAGATTGAGCATGGCGAGTTTGACGAACATTTACACTTGCCGGTGAGGAGATGCGATTTTTTGTTTATTGATCCGTCGCGTCGCGATAAGGCGGGTCGTAAGACGGTGGCAGTGTCTGACTGTGTGCCCGATGTGTCGGTGTTATTGCCCGGATTGCTCGACAGGGTTGGTGTGGTAATGATAAAGTTGTCGCCAATGCTCGACATTAGTCGTGCGTTGCATGATTTGCCGGGGGTGGCAGAGATTCATGTTGTTGCCGTCAGGGGCGAATGTAAGGAGTTGTTGTTTGTGTGTCGTCGTGGTGTGGGCGAAACCATGTGTCGTTGTGTCAATCTTGAAACGGCAGAGACTATCATAGAAGTAGGTTTGTCTCAAAAAAATGTAGCCGTTGATATAGCCGGTGTGGAGCAGGGATGTTTTCTTTACGAACCCAATGCTGCCGTGTTGAAGGCTTCCATGCAAGACGTGGTGGCTGCCACTCATGGTCTTGCAAAACTTCATCCCATGAGTCATTTGTATGTTTCGTGTAATTATGTGGCCGATTTTCCGGGTCGAAAGTTCAGAGTGGCAGATTATTCTGATTTTTCAAAACAAAAATTGAGATGTCTTTTAAACGGAGTTTCAAAAACTAATCTCACCATTCGCAATTTCCCGACCACGGTGGCGGAATTGCGCAAGCGGTTAAAACTCAAAGAGGGGGGCGACACATATCTTTTTGCCACAACATTGGCCGACAATTCTCATGTTCTGATAAAATGTGAGAAGGTATAAAAAGAAAGAGAGTTTGCGTTTTAAGGTGCAAACTCTCTTTCTTTATTGTGTAGTGGGGTTTATTTCACTTTTACTTTGGTGTTGTTGACAATATAAATGCCTTGGGGCAGAGCCAATGTTGTGGGGCCGTTTACTCGGAGCGAGACAACAAGTGTGCCATTGGTGGTGTAGACAGTCACCGGGCAGTCGTTGCCGTCAATCACGAGACCGCCTTTTCTGGTCTTTATTTTGAGGTCGTTGTCCGATGTGGCGAGATTGTCTACTGCTGTGGGGTCGTCGCCACCGGTTGCCGTTGTTATTTCGCAGCCCATGCGCGAGAGAGTGAAGCCTGATATTGACGATGCACTATAAGCCGGCAGGTTGTAGAGCACCCCGAGCGATACTTCCGTTTCTCCTGGCAGTGTGAACTCTATGCTGCCATCGTTGAGGGGTGCATATGCCAGGGTGGTGGCAATGTCTTTGAGGGTTGACAGTTTGTCGCCCAACGTGGCCACAATCATACAGTCGGCCGTATTGTCACTTGTGGTGGCAGTGGCGGCAAAGCGGTATATGCCGGCGGGCAGAGTGACGGTTTGATAGAGGGTTTTGTCAATGGCATCTTGTGAGAACCCTGTCCATGTGGTTATAAATGAGAGATTGCCATTGTCTTGTGTGTCAACGCAAACCCCGTTTTGGTCGTTGGTTGAAATGTCGCCCTGCCAACGCGAATCGCTCGTGTTGCTTTCGAGGGCATAATAGCGATTGGCGTGAGTTGGGTTTATGTCGGTCTCGTTATGCAGGAATGCGGCTTTGTGGTTTGTGAGATATTGGTCTGTAACATCTTCGGGGTCGCTGATGGTTGACTCCGTGTTGATGTCGAGACTGAACACACCATCGGATTTTACATAGTTTACTCCGGTCACTTTTTGGAAACCGTCCAACACACCGTTGAGTGCGTTGCTTGTCTTATCGGCCACGGTGGTTGCAATGTCGTTGAAGTCGTAATAGACTTTCAGGGCATTGGCAGATTGGGCTGTGGCAATATCGGTGATGGGAGTGTTGCATACGGCAGCCAAATTTGCGTCACGCAGTCCGCTGCCCCAAATGCGCAATTCGTCGATGTTGGCGGCCATCGAAGAGCGATTGCCACCCACAACCAATTCGTCCCAAGCCGGAGTGTTGAGTATCGGCGAGGTTGTCGCCATTGTTTCTCCATCGCGTATGAGGTAGAGGCGCGAGCCGGTGAGCACCACGGCATAGTGGTGCCATTCGTTGGCAACAACAAATCCTTCGGGTGATACTACGCTCTTGCCGTTTACTTTGGCGGTCATTGCGCCCGAACCGTCGGTAGAGATGGAAAAGACTCCGTTTTTAGTGGTCATGGCTCCTGCGTTGAGAAGCATGGAGGGCTTCATCCACCATTCCACGGTGAATTTCGTTTGTTTGGCTGTGAAGGGTGAGGGTATGGTGAGACTTTCGCCCACGTTGCGGAAATAAAGTCCGGTTTTGGATTGTGCGCTGCACACATAGAGAGCGCAAGGCATCATTGATGAAGAACCGGTCTCGCTGTCGGTCAGCTTTATGTCATAGCGACCCACGCCAAGGGGAGTGAATTTTGTGGTGCCTCCTTGTATGAGGGTGCGGCTTTTGTTGTTGGAGACAGTCCAAACAAGATTGCCGGTTTCGGCACCGCTGTTTTCGGTCAGCATGGTAGTCTCGCCGGGGAGTATCACGTTTGGAACAACGCTAAAGGCCATATTGCGAACGCCCGAACTAACTTCTACTGTTTTTGTTACGTTTACCGAACCCGAAGGATTGGTGGCGGTCAGTGTCACTTCATAGACACCGTCGGTGGCATATAGAGCTGTTGCGTTGAAAGTCTCTTGGTTTTGTTCTGTTTCCGAGCCCGGCAGTCTCCATTTGTAGGTGGTGTTTTGACCGGTCGATTTGTTGATGAATGTCACGGGTGTGCCGGCTTTGTGGTCGGGGCGGTAGATTTCAAAATCAGCCACGGGCAATTCCACGGCAACCACCTTTATGGAGTGTATGGTGTCGCTCACGTTGCCGGCAGCGTCGGTTGCCGAGAGACACACATTGTATGTTCCTTCTTTGGGAAAAACAATAGAAATGTTTTTGAGATTTTCTTTTTTAAGTTCGGTTGTTGCCTCTGACCATTGCCAAGCCACAATATTGCCGTTGAGTTTTGCCTCGGCTGTGATTTCAGAGCCGGCGTATGCCACACTGTCTGAAAACACAAAGTCGATGTTGCCTGTCGATGTTGGGTCGCCTTGCAAAATCGAGGTCTCTTCGGAAAGGGTGGTTTCTTTGGTGTTGATATAAGAGGCGTGGTGTGAGCCGGCATGGTCGCGCAGTTTTTTCACGCCGTTCACTTCGATTTCATCCATTTTGTAATAAGCCAGCAAATCGTTTTCGGCTGATGGATTTACAAGTTCGCTGTTCATGTCGGCGACAATGTCATAGAGCGTGCGGGCTGATTTCCATAGTCTCACATCGTCTATCCAGCCTTTTATGGTGCCGCCATTTGAACCAAAGATAAAATCAGACATTGATGGCAAGCCGTTATTGGTCGTCACGTTCAGAGTGCGTTTCCATTCACCGTTTATATATAGGTTAAGGCGCGAGCCCGATACCGTCACGGCCACATGAGACCATGTGTTGGGTCTTATTGCCCCCGATGTGGATTGCATTCTTTTGGCCGAAGTGTTTTCAAATCCGGCACTCACGCGTTGCAGTTGGTCATAGGTTATCAAAAATGTACCCCAGCCCGGACCAACCTGGTTGCTATTGGCTGTCAACTCGTCGGGTTTAAACCAATATTCAATGGTTGCGTCAGACCGGGGAATGCCAAAAACCTCCGGCACACTGAAACCACCACCGTCAAAATGGCGTGCTACATTATTTTTTTTTTCAGTGTCTACGGCAGGCACGGTGGTGTTTGAAGGTTCGGAATTGCCTGTTTTGTAGACTGCCACTACGCTATATTGTACACTGGCGTCTGTGGGTTGATAAGATAAATCTGTTTTTGAAACTGTGGCTTTATATTCATTGTTTGCCAAAACATTGTAGCATTGCAATTCGGCTGTGGTAGGCATAGGAGCGTCCCACAACAGAGTGTTGTTTTTGATATAGGCGTTGCGTGGAGCGTTGAAAGCATCGGTGCTTGCCGCTCCTGTCATTATCACGGTGCCGGTTTCGTGGCTTACGCTCTGAGGTTCGATAATGAGAGGAGTTTGTGAACCGGCAGGGTCTTGGGTATAGTCTGTCACGGCGCAACTGTTGATTGTGCCTTCGCCCTCACCGCTTTTTTGTGGAATGACATAGACAAAATATTTGATGGTTGCTCCTTCGGCCACGTCGGCAGTGAGGTCGGTGATGTCGAGACAAATTGTTTTGGGCATGAGCAATGCTCCATCGTTGAGACCGATATAGTTGGCTTCGCCTTCGGCAAAGGTGAGTCGAGTGAATTGTTTTGTTTTGTCGGGTTCTGTGGCGTTGGGGTTGAGGCTGTAGCCCACCTTGAAACTGAGTTCCGAACTTTTTGTATAATCCATGTTGATATTCACCACGCGATTTACGGGCAGTTCTTTAGTTCCTTTGTCGAGAGTGAGACCAAAGTCGATATATTGTCCGCCGGCGGTTTGTTTCACATGTATGGCCACAATGTTTGCCCCTGTGGGATTGATGGCACTGCGTGCGGCGGCCGAGAAATTAATTGTTTTATAGTCTGTGAGATAGCCGGTGGCACTATATGCCAAGACTCCGTTAATGTAGATCTCAACATCTTCATCGTTGTATATCATCATGCGCAGGGCGGCAAGTTCTTCATCGGTGAGGTTGAGGTCAATGCTTTTGCGCAACCAGATGTTGGTTGAGGTCCAGCGTGTGCCATATGTCATATTAGCCAGTCCGTTTGCTCCAAATCCCGAGTTGCCCGTCAGCCATTTGCTATCGTCAAAATCTGTTGCATACCAGTCTTTGCCGGGGTCGGTCAGGGTGTAGTGCCACGATTGTGGCTGGATGTTTGCGGTGGGCAAGACAAAATCTTCTTCCACTCCGTCGCGCTCTATGAGGTTGCGGTTGGCTTTGTAGATTTTGTTGATGTCGGTTTTCACGAGGCGGTCGTAGGTCATCAGTCCGTTTACCTCAATTTCGACATCGGTCAATTGGGTATAGACAGAGGCCGACATGCCTTTATAGGTCTTGTAGTAGGCAAGTTTGTTGAAATAGCTGCACACGGTGCTGTCGTATTCGGCTGCCGAACTTACAGAGGCATATCCCCAGCCGCTGCCGCTCCAAAGGTGTCCGTCTATAGCATATTTGATGCCTCCAAATTCACCGTTGGCCAAAGCTTGGGGCTTGGTGGTGACAACAGGCGATGGGGCAGGATAGGGGTGGGTGTCTTTTATGTCGCCATATCCATAGTGAGTCCAGCCCGAAGCTTCGTCGATGAGACGAGTGGGGTCAAGCGAGCGCACAAGGTCTACATATTTCTTTGTTTCGTGTTGTCCGCCGGCCTCGTTAAATACCACCCAGTTGATAATGGAGGGTGTGTTATAGAGATTGTTGATCATTGCTTTCAGTTCGGGGGTGAAGATATTGGGGTCGTTGATGACTCCTTCGTCTTTTGTTCCGCCATAGTTCATCGAGGGCATATCCTGCCAAACCAGAAGGCCGAGTTTGTCGGTCCAGTAGTACCAACGGCGGGGTTCTATTTTGATATGCTTGCGCACCATGTTGAAACCATACTTTTTCATCTGCACAATGTCATATTGCATGGCCTCGTCGGTGGGTGGGGTGAGATTGCTCTCGGGCCAATAGCCTTGGTCGAGCGGACCGGTTTGAAAAACAAACTCATTGTTCAACATCATGCGGTAGAAACCATCGGCTCCCTGCTCGATATGGATTTTGCGCATACCGAAATAACTCTTCACCTCATCGCTTTTGCCCTCGGTATCGACCATTTCGAGCTTCAAGTCATAGAGAAATGGGTGGTCGGGCGACCATAAATCAGGGTTGCTGATTGGCAAGACGATGTCTTGGTCGGGCTGACCCTCTGCTTCGGCAACCTTGGTGGCGTTGTGATAGGCGACAACTTTGATTGTGGAAACTTTTTCGGTGTCTCCACCTGCCTCAACTTTCACCGTGAGCGTTTGGGCATCAATGTCGGGAGTGATTTTAAAATCCTTTATATATGTGGGGTTCACGGCTTCGAGCCAAACGGTTTGCCAAATGCCCGAACAGGCGGTGTAGAATATGCCACCCGTGTTGCGAACCTGCTTTCCACGTGGCACTGACCATCTGTCGGTGGGGTCAAACACTTTGAGTGCCACCGTGTTTTGTTGACCTGCCTTTACTTTGTCTGTGATGTCGAAACTAAAGGGGTCGTAACCGCCATCGTGTGAGCCGACCACTTCTCCGTTCACCTGCACTTCGCAACGCCAGTCTACGGCTTCAAAGTTGAGCAAAATGCGTTTGCCGGTCCATTCTGCCGGCACGTCAAACACCCGTCGATAGGCCATTGATTCATAGTGTGTCTTGATGCCGCTCAATGCGCTCTCTACGCAATAGGGCACCAAAATCTGTTGGAAACCCGACTCGGGAATATCCTCGCTGTATGAGGGTAGATAGGTGAAATCCCACAGTCCGTTGAGGTTCAACCAATTGCCACGCACCATTTGCGGACGCGGATACTCGGGCAGAGCATTGGTGGGACTCACGTCGTCGGCAAACTTTGTCTTGATGGCCACTTTTGCCATCTTCCAATCAGCTTTCGCAATGCCAAATGGCCACAGTGCAATGACCATTGTTGCAATCATTGCATTCAGTAATACAGTTGTTTTTTTCATTATGTTGTAATATTTAGTATTCTTGCTGCAAATATAAAAAATTTTTATACACCTGACTATATATATATTACTTTTTTCGACAAAGACCCTGTCCCTATGCTTTTAAAGCTGAATATTCATCACGAAATGCTGTTGTCTTTGTGGCAGGGTATTTATAGTCAGTCCACACTCTTTTGCGGAAGCCTTTTTATATGTCTTTTTATCATTTTGTTTGCTCTTTTATAGTCAAAATGTTTGTTTTTGTTTCGCAAACGGTTGCGGAAAGAAAGATTTTTGTTACCTTTGACCGCAATAATGTGGTCGTGCCGCATCTTCAACGCGAAAATAAATTGTAAATCAATTATAATTCAAAAAACTATGAGTACTAAACAAAAAAGATTTTTCCTGACAGAAGAGGAAATCCCAACACAGTGGTACAACATTCAGGCCGATATGCCCAACAAGCCTCTGCCCATGTTGAATCCCGCAACAAAACAGCCGCTTAAGGCCGAAGACCTTTATCCCGTGTTTGCAGAAGAACTCTGCCAACAAGAACTGAACCAGATAGACCCTTGGATACACATACCCGAGCCGGTCAGGGATATGTATAAGTATTATCGCTCCACGCCACTTGTGAGAGCATATGGACTGGAGGAAGCGTTGGGCACTCCGGCACATATTTATTTCAAAAATGAGAGTGTCAGTCCTGTGGGAAGCCATAAGCTCAATTCGGCCATCGCACAGGCTTATTTTTGCAAGAAGCAAGGCATTACCCATGTCACCACCGAGACCGGTGCGGGTCAGTGGGGTGCAGCCATGTCGTATGCCGCCAAGGTCTTCGGACTTGAATGTGTTGTCTATCAGGTGAAAATTTCATATTTGCAAAAGCCCTATCGCCGCAGCATAATGGAGACCTATGGGGCAGAGGTACACCCCTCGCCTTCTGACAATACTCGTGTGGGCCGCGAGGTGTTGGCAAAAGACCCCGACAACAACGGTTCGCTTGGCACAGCCATTTCAGAGGCTCTTGAGCGTGCAATGGAAACTCCCAACTGTCGCTATGTGTTGGGCTCGGTGCTCAATCATGTTTCGCTTCACCAAACGGTGATAGGTCTTGAGGCTGAAAAACAGATGGAAAAGGCCGGCGAATATCCCGACATAGTGATAGCATGTTTTGGCGGTGGAAGTAACTTTGGTGGTTGCGCATTTCCCTTTATGCGCCACAATTTCCTCGATGGAAAGAAAACGCGCTTCATCGCGGCTGAGCCGACCTGTGCTCCCAAACTCACTCGCGGTGTGTTCCAATATGACTTTGGCGATTTGGCAGGCACCACGCCGCTCATTCCCATGTATACCCTCGGTCATGAGTTTATGCCGGCCAACATTCATGCCGGTGGTCTGCGCTTCCATGGAGCGGGAGCCATCATCAGCCAGCTCATCAAAGATAAGTTTATGGAGGCGGTTGACATTGCTCAGAGCGAAACGTTCAGAGCCGCCACGCTGTTTGCCAAGTCAGAGGGCATTATTCCGGCTCCCGAGAGCAGTCATGCCATTGCCGCTGCCATTCGCGAGGCAGAGGTTTGCAAACAGACGGGCGAGGAAAAGGTTATCCTCTTCAACCTTTCGGGTCACGGCTTGATTGACATGGCGGCCTACGATCAGTATTTTTCCGGCAAGTTGCAGGATTATGAAGTGGCCGACGAGGAAATCGCAAAGTTCACCGCAAATCTTGACAAGATTATCTGATTAGAAAATAATTTATTTAAGATAAAAAGCAAAAAGGCTGCGTCGCGCGAAGCTATCTATTCGTGGGTCGCAGCCTTTTTTTGTCTGTATATTCATTCGGAAGTGTGACTTTTATACTAAACAAGCAAAAAATCAGATGTAAAACCAAGGTTTTATGATTTATCTTGACTAACTTTGCCACAAATCAGAAAATAAACAGAATTACAATGAAGACTTTAAAATCCGTTTTATTTGCAACTGTGTTGCTTTTTGGTGGGGCTGCAATTTGTGAGGCTGTTGCCGACGACAAGTATTTTCAACCCCGTGAACTTATTCAGGTGAGCAACGACAATGTGGAAATTGCTTATGATCAAACAAGTGCTGAGGTGGCTGTCACGGCCAAGTCTGCATACGAACTCTATTGCCGTTCGCCATGGCTCACGGTGGTTCAAGAGGGCACCACGCTCAAAATCTCTGCCAAGGCCAATGATGCTTTTGTGCCTCGCTCGGCCAAAATCATTCTCACCACCAAGCGTGAAAATGTTTCGCGTGTAATCACCGTGACACAAAAACCCGAACCCGGCCACGACCAATTCTTTGGCTTGCCCAAGGAGGGTAACATTTTGCCGTTGGCATCTCTCGATCTTAGCAAGGCTACCCACGACAAGTTTATCAAAGAGGTGTTGAAAAATCGCTCTGTAGAGGGTGGCACCATCAAGATTAAAAACAACACCTACGAATCAGCAGTGGCCACCCACGCTAATTCTACCTTTAAAATAAAACTTAACGGTGCCATGCGTTTTGTGACCGATTTGGGTATCGACGATGCCATATTAGATCGTTCGGCCGAGACCCACGGTGACGCGAAATACAGATTTTTGCTCGATGGCAAAGAGGTGGCTGCCGGTCGCATAACCATCACAGACAAAACTGCGCCCCATATCGACATCAACACCCATGGAGCAAAAGTGTTGGAAATAGTCTTTGACTCAAACGGCTCAAATTGGGGTGACCATATCGACATGGGCAATCCCTATTTTGAATTGACTGCCGACAAACCCGAGTTGATCGACTGATTATCGTAACTCTCCATTCTTTTTAATATAAGGGTGTGGTACACAATCGCACAATAAGATATAAAATCTCTACGTCTATGTCACTCTTGCCGGTGAGCATGGTCGTAGGGATTGTTTTTTGGATGTTTGCAGCCGGTGTTTCGCTTTCCGACTGTGGCTCATTGGCGTTGTTGGTTGTCACTACTCTTGTGTTGCGTTATTTCAGCAATGCGATACAGTTGATTAGAGTCAGAAGTTGGATTATCTCGTCGCTTTTTGTCTTTATGATGGGCGTGGGGCGATTTGCTTTTGAATGGTCGGCCGGTGATGTGGCTGCCACGTCTCTATTCCTTATATATATTATAGGATTGCTGTCTTCTTATCAGTCACGCAGTCCCCAGACAGGTGTTTTTGTGGCAGCATTGGCTTTGGCGTGTCTCACGGTCATCATGCCTTTAATGGTGTGTCTGCTGCCTGTGTGTTTTGTTGCCATGCTCACTGCGCTGAGAGTTTTAAATCTTAAGACTCTCAGCGCAGTATTGTTTGGTTTTTTTGTCGTGGGCGAGGTGCTTCTTGCCCGATATTTATATGTAGACGACATAGAGGGTGTGACAAATTGTTTTGTTTCAGGAATGCAGGCATTTTGTTTGCCCACCGACGAGAGTGGCATTGTTGGTGTTTTTATGTCTGACAATGGTGTTGTGTGGTTGCGCTTGGTCGGTTTGCTTACTATTGTTGTCTATGGGTTGATTGGCATTGTTCATTTTGTCTATACAAGTTTCAACGACAAAATCTCCACTCGTATGCACTATATCACGCTCATATTGCATTGGCCTGTTTTGTTGTTGTTACTGGTGTTTACGGGTGGTCATGCCATGATGCTGTTGGCAATGTTGGTGTTGGTCAACAGTGTTTTGTTGGGTCATTATTTTGTGTTTTCAAAAGGTTGGCCGGCTAATCTTTTGTTTTGGTTATTTCTATTGTTATGTTGTTGCTTGGCATTACCTCTGTGATAATCGAATATGGTTATGTGGGCATGATGTTGGCTGCATTTCTTGCCGGCAGTTTCATTCCTTTCAGTTCCGAGGCCATATTGACCGGGCTTTATGCCGGAGGTTTGGATTTGTCAATGCTTGTGTTGTTTAGCACGGTGGGCAATGTTCTTGGGGGCGTATTCAATTATTTTATAGGCCGTTTGTGTAATGAGGGTTGGGTCTATCGTCTTTTTCGCATAAAGGAAGAAAAACTTGAGGTCACCAAGGAGAAAGTGCGCCGACGCGGTGCGTGGATGGGACTGCTCTCGTGGTTGCCGCTTATTGGCACGGCCATCACCATTGCTTTGGGCATTTTGAGAGTGAATTTTGCCAAATCGCTGTTGAGTATGGCGGTGGGTAAATTTTTGCGCTATGTGGTGCTTGGTTTAGTCTTGTGGCTCACCGGTGCATAAATTCAGATTTCTCGATTAAACGACCACAATTTTATAGTTCGCTAACTTAGGCAACTATAACACCCTAACTTAGGCAACTATAACACCCTAACTTAAGCAACTATAAAAACACGCTGAAAATTATTTTGAAATCAAATATTTTTGAGGGTTTAATGTGTTGTTGTGAAGTTTTTTGTGGGCGAGCTGTTTTTTCTCACAGTTATTAGTAAATTTGCAATGATATGAGTTTTTGTTGAATAATCGTTTCTTGTTTTATAATGAGGATAAGCATAGCGTTTGCAGAGAAAAAGTTTGATGAGTTCAATCGGTTGATATTTGGTGGCAGGCTGCCTCGTGTGGCGATCGAGTTGTGTGCCGTGAAATCTTTTTTCGGCGAGTGTGTTTGTCGCAAGCGCAGGGTGGCACTTGGTCTTGTTGAGTGTTATGATTATCGGTTGCGCTTTAACATCAGGGCAGATTTGCCGGAGCGCGACTTGGAAGACGTTATAATCCATGAGATGATACATTATTATATAGGAGTCAATAATTTGCGCGACACTTCGGCTCACGGCCCTTTGTTTCGCAGTCTCATGAACAAGATAAATGAGCGGTTTGGTCGCCATGTCACTGTTTCACGCAAGATAGCCGAGGCTGACAAGGAACAATTTTTGCAGGCCAAACGAGAGTGGCGCATAGTTGTTTTATTGTCGTTTGAGAATGGAAAGACCGGGGTGAAAGTGTTGCCGAGAGTTTTGCAGAGCATTTTGAATTATTATAATATGGGTCATAAAAATGCGAGGATTAGGGAGATGAAGTTTTTTATGAGCGATGATGTTTATTTTGGCAAATTTCCCAAGTCGTCGGCTTTTAATTGTTGCTTTGCAGATAGGGGTGAGGTGATGGAGCATTTGGCAGGTGCCACCCCTGTGGTTTGTGATGGGAGGTCGGTGGTCTTGAACGGTCGCAGATATGTGGTGAGATAATCAATTGTTGTGTAATAATAAAAAAGCTATTCTATTACCACCCACACATTGCGCCACCATTTCGCCTAACACTTAATCACTAATCACTAACACTTAATTTTTGTTTTGTCTTTTGTGATAAATTTTAAAATTTTTTATACATTTGCATTGTAATGTGGAGCGTAGGTGTTTGTATGCTTGTGTCTGCGTGAAAAAATATGAATAACATTTTAAACTAATCTACTTATACTATTATGAGAAAATTTTTATTTTCGTTTGTTGCAGCGGTATTTGCAACAGTGTGTTTTGCACAAAATTATGACCTTAACGGTGACGGTTCTGTTAATTCTTCAGATGTTGTGGCATTGTATAATTACATTGCTTCTGGTGGTTCTTCGGGTGGAGGAAATGCCTCCGTTCAAGCGTTTACGGTTAATGGCGTTTCTTTCAACATGATCCCCGTTGAGGGCGCCACATTCACTATGGGCGCGACACCGGAACAGCAAGATCCCGAAGATGACGAAAAGCCTACTCATCAAGTAACATTGAGTAGTTATTATATCGGTGAGACCGAAGTGACACAGGCATTGTGGACTGCGGTGATGGGGAATAATCCGTCACATTTAAAGGGTGATAATAATCCTGTCGAGGAAGTTTCTTGGGACGATTGTCAGAAATTTATTGAGAAATTGAACAGTTTTACAGGAAAGAAATTCCGTCTTCCGACCGAAGCAGAGTGGGAATATGCTGCCCGTGGAGGAAATAAGAGCAAGGGCTATCAATATAGTGGTAGTAATAATCTTGATGATGTGGCATGGTACAGAAAAAATAGTGGTGGCATCGTGACACATCCCGTCAAGACCAAACAACCCAACGAACTTGGCATATACGACATGAGTGGTAACGTGATGGAGTGGTGTCAGGACTGGTATGGTTTAAGTTACTATTCTGTCAGTGATACAAACAATCCTCAGGGGCCGTCTTCAGGCTTGTTCCGCGTGTTTCGCGGCGGCTGTTGGAGCGACGACGCGAGGGGCTGCCGCTCTGCTAATCGCAGCGGCTACGCGCCTTACGACGACAGCGACGGCCTTGGGCTCCGCCTCGTCCTCTCCGAGTAACAATCGTCTTCTTCACGTCAAAGAAATCCATTGGCTATTAAAAGACATCCTAAGCAAAGAAAAAATGGGCCGTCTCGGGAAATTCCAAAATAAGGGGCTTTGCGGAGCAGCCCCGAAAAAGGAATTTCCCAAGACGGCGAATAAAAAAAGGAACATAAAAAATTGTGCGGAAATCGGAGTTTTCTCCGATTTCCGCACAATTATTTGCATTTGGATTTCCATAGGGGCAAGCCCACTATGCTGTGTTATGTCGCCTTTCAGGGCTTGGTTATGTACTTCAGTACACTCCCTGCGCCCTCAGCCTCAGCGCCTTGCATCTTGACCATTTTGACGCACCCTCCGGGATATGAATTTGGATTTAAAAAAATCAGAAGTGGGAGGCAAGTCCGCCCTCCGACGTTTCTTTGTAGACTGAGGGTAGGTCGTGGCCCGTTTGCTTCATCACCTTTACCACTTTGTCGAAACTCACGGAGTGGCGGCCGTCGGTCAGTGCCGAATAGAGGCATGAATCCATGGCTCTGACCGCAGCGTATGCGTTGCGCTCTATGCAGGGAATTTGCACAAGGCCGCAAACGGGGTCGCAGGTCATGCCCAAATGGTGTTCGAGACCCATTTCGGCTGCATATTCTATTTGTGCTATCGACCCCCCGAAGAGTTGGTTGGTGGCAGCCGAGGTCATGGCACACGCTGTGCCGATCTCACCTTGACAACCCACCTCGGCTCCCGATATGGAGGCGTTGGTCTTGACCACGTTGCCAAACAGTCCACCGGTGGCCAAAGCCCTGATTATCTGCGCATCGCTGAATTTGTGTTTTTCCTGTACTTGGTAGAGCACAGCCGGCATCACGCCACACGACCCACAGGTGGGAGCGGTCACAATTTTACCGCCCGAGGCGTTTTCTTCAGCCACGGCAAGCGCATAGGCGAAAGTCAAGCCCTTTGATTGGAGAGCCGGCACATAACTGTTGGCTTTCACAAAAAATTTGGCGGCTTTTCTCTTTAGGTGCAACACTCCGGGCAAAACTTCCTCTTCGGCCAGTCCGCGCCTGATGGCAGACTTCATTGTTTCCCAAACTTCGCCAAGGTAGTCCCAGATGTCGGGTTGTTCGCATTGTTTCACATATTCCCAAAAGTTCATTCCGTAGTGTTCGCAGTGGGCCATGATTTCATCAATGGTCTGCAAGTCGTAGACATTGGCCGAGGCTTCTTTGAGGTATTTGGGCTCGGTTTCCTTGAGTGCTCCACCACCAACGCTGTAGGCTGTCCATTGATTGAGGGGCAGGCCGTTGTTGTCGAGAGCTTCAAATGTCATGGCGTTGGGGTGAAAAGGCAGAAAAGTTTTGGGTTCCCAAATGATTTCTACTTCTTTTCGGTTGTTGTGGAAGATAGACTCTACGGCCACATCGGTGAGGTGTCCCTTGCCGGTGGCGGCGAGGCTGCCATAGAGAGTCACTTTGAAGCGTTGGCAGTCGGTGTTGTGAGAAAGGAATATTTCGGCAGCGTTGGTGGGGCCCATGGTGTGGCTCGAACTCGGCCCATATCCTATGCGATAGATTTCTTTCAGGCTTTTCATGATTATAAAAAGGTTGTGGGGTTAGTAATGATGTCTGATAATAATAATCGGTTAGTGGCTCGAGAGAATGCGGTGGGGCAGGTGGCCGTGGGCAACAAGTTCAAAAGGACAGCCGACCTCTTCTTCAAACCATTCGTGGGCAGGCTCGGCGGCGGGGTGATAGTGGAGGGTGTGGTTCACACAAGCAATGTTGCGCACTTCGCGCACTATGGTGCCCATATCGTGGCTCACCAGCATAATGGCGCAGTGGTTGTTGATTTCGCGCAGCAGACGATACATCTGCCCCTCGCTTTCTTTGTCCATATAGGTTGAGGGTTCGTCGAGCACTAACAAACTCGGGTCGCTCACCAAGGCGCGTGCCATCAACACTCTTTGGCGTTGACCGCCCGAGAGTTTGCCTATGGGGCGCGAGGCGAGAGGTGTGAGTTCAAAAAGATTGATTATCTCTCCGGCTTTTTGGCGTTGTTGGGCCGTATAGCGGTGAAACAGAGATTTTCCGGCAAGGAAGCCGCTCATCACAACTTCTCTCACCGTGATGGGAAAATCGTAGTCAAACAACAGATATTGTGGCAGGTAGCCGATATTGATATTTTTAACGGGTGTTCCTTGGTTGTTGAAAAACTCTATTGTTCCGGTGGTTGGGGTGAGCAGCCCGAGCAATGCCTTCACGAGGGTTGTCTTGCCACCTCCGTTGGGACCTATCACTCCGAGAAAATCGTTGTGCTCTATTGTGAGGCAAGCATTTTCCAAAGCCGTTTTGCCATCATAGCTCACGGTGAGGTTTGTTATTTTAACTATCGGTTTTGGTTGTTCCATATTTCAATGTTTTAGCGATAAAGAGGAGTTGCTCCGGCCAGTGGTATGAGAGAGGGTTGATGGTTACCACTTCGGCTCCGGTTTCACGGGCAATGACCAATGCGCTGTTTTCAGAAAACTCTTGTTGCACAAACACGACTTTAACCTTTTCTGCGCGTGCTTGTGAGATGAGTTGTTTTATTGATTGGGGTGTGGGCTCTTTTCCTTCGTTTTCGATGGCAATTTGTTGGAGGTTATATTGCCGGGCAAACGAGGAGAGGGCCGGGTGGGCAATGACAAAGGCTCTTGAGGGGAGTTTCTCGGTGAGCGACGAGATGGCTTTGTCGGTGGAGTCGATGAGCTGCTCCATTTTTTTCAGTCGCGCGGTGTAGTGGGCGGTGTTGTCTTTGTCGAGAGTTATGAGTGTTTGCGTGATGTTGCGACAAATTATGAGGGCGTTGGCCGGTGTTGTCCATGTGTGTGGGTCAAAAGAGTCGGAGGCGATGCCTTGTGACGTGTCGCAAACATAGAGGTCTTTTCTGTTGCGTGTTGCGTCTTTCAGCCAGGTTGTCTCTACTCCGAGTCCTCCGATTTCAAACAGACAGCAGGCTTGTGACAAATCGACCATTTGGCTTATGGCAGGGGTGAACTCTTCGGGACTGAAACCTTGTGGCACGAAAGTGCTTACTTCCCATTGTGGCCCTGCCAAATTTTCTGCAAAGTAGCGCAAAGGCTCGATAGACACCATGATTTTGCGTCTTTGTGTTGCCTCTTCGCTTTTGCAACCGGCAAAAACGAAGGTCAACACGAGCAGCGCACCGCATAAGATTCTGTGTTTTAAATCTGATAGTTTCATGTTGCAAAGATAGTGCAAATCGAGAGCAGAATAGCCAAACTTGCTTGAGCAGTTTTGCCGAGATGCAGCCTATCTTATGCAAAGATAGTGCAAATTGAGAGCAGAATAGCCAAGCTTGCTTGAGTAGTTTTGCCGAGATGCAGCCTATCTTATGCAAAGATAAAGTAAATTCTTAGTATTTCATCCCAAATGATAAATATATAAATGAAATTTGTTAAAATCTATGCAATCGGTGGCTGTAACACTAAAAGTGTTTAAATCGTTAATTAATTCTTTTAACATTTGTGACTTGGATTGATATTTTTTCTATCTTTGGAGAGGAAAAGAGAAAAAACTACTAACAACTTAAAGTCTATGAGAAAACTTTTCACAATATTGGCATTATTTGTAGTTGCAGCTTTCACAATGGCGGCAACTGCCGGAGAGCGTGCCAATGAAAGTGTGCTCACAGGCGATAAGGTTGTGGAATGTGCTAAGAAATATTTGGGCACTCGCTATCGCTCGGGAGGTATGAGTCCTAAGCGTGGCTTTGACTGCTCAGGGTTTACCTCTTTTATTTATAGTAATCACGACATTGTGCTTCCTCACTCATCTCGTTCGCAGTTTGCTACGCTTAAGGGTGATAATCTTGTTGAGAAAACATCGGATTTGAGGGTGGGTGACCTCGTGTTTTTCTCCGGTTCGCGTAAGTCTAAAACCGTAGGTCATGTGGGTATCGTTACTTCGGTGGACGACCTCGGTGGTTTTGAGTTTATCCACAGCTCTTGCTCGAGTGGCGTGATTGTGAGCAAGTCGACCGAGGCATATTATGCCAATCGCTATATCGGTGCTTGCAGGGTTATTGAAGATTAAACGGATTTATAATATTTCAGACAAACAAATAAATAAGAAACTGCGGTTCGTAATGAGCCGCAGTTTCTTATTGGTTTGTACTGTTGTTAAGTATTATTTTAGTAGTGATGCCGGGTCAAGATTTGCGCTTTCAATATCTTTGAAGTATTTGTATGTGCCCACTTTCAGCTCCATCGTTGCCGCTTCGTCAGCCACAATGATTGCTTTCTCATGAAGTTGGAGCGCTGAGATGGTCCACATTTGTGAGATGCCGCCTTCTACACCGTGTTGCAATGCGCGCGCTTTGTTGTATCCGTTTACGATAATCATCACGCTCTTGGCTGCCATTACGGTGCCCACGCCCACTGTTAACGCTGTGGAAGGCACTTTGTTGATGTCGCCTTCAAAGAAGCGTGAGTTGGCTATCTTGGTGTCGAGAGTGAGAGTCTTTTGGCGTGTGCGAGAGGTCAATGAAGAGCCCGGCTCATTGAAGGCAATATGTCCGTCGGGGCCTATGCCTCCCATAAAAAGGTCGATGCCTCCATAGGATGCTATCTTTTCTTCATAACGACGACACTCGGCTTCCAAATCATCGGCATTGCCGTTAAGGATATTTACATTCTCCTTTTTAATATTTATGTGGCTGAAGAAGTTGTTCCACATAAAAGAGTGATAGCTTTCGGGATGTTCTTCGGGAAGACCACAGTATTCATCCATGTTGAAGGTCACCACATGCTCAAACGACACTTTCCCCGCCTTGTTCAGCTCAATGAGTTTTTTGTACATCCCAAGCGGAGAACTTCCGGTCGGGCATCCCAACACAAAAGGCTTTTCAGCAGTAGGGTTGGCTGCATTAATTCTTGATGCAACATAGTTTGCTGCCCATTCAGATACATTTGCGTAATCCGGTTCGATAATTAGTCGCATAATTGTTTTTATTTGTTAGGTAAAAATTTTCCGCAAATGTAGGTATTTTTTTGAGCAAATCCGAATTTTTTTCTATTAAAAACGAGCAAAATATTAAAAATAAGATATTAAAAGTTAAATGAACTGAAAATTGTTTGAAATTATTGAATTGTTGTATACCTTTGCATCAACCTAAAAGGTAAAACCAAAAATGAAAACGAACCTAAGCTCACAAATCAAATTAGACCTTATCCCGAAAAGGTATTATGCTCCCGACAACAAGATTGAGTTTGCCTCTCTTTGCCGTGAAGAGAAAGTGTTTACACAAATTTACGAAACCATCGATGAAGGCGTGGCAAAGATTGCCAATGCGGTGGTTGAAACAATTGAGAAGAGTGTAGAGCAAAAAGGCAAGTGCGTGATTGCGCTCGGCTCAGGTAATAGTGTGTTGCCGGTATATGCGGAGCTTATCCGCCGTAATGAAGCTGAAGAAGTCGACTTTTCAAAGGTGGTTGTTTTTAATTTGTTTGAGTTTTATCCCACCATCAAGGGCAATCCCAGTACTTTGGACCGCTTGGATATGTTCTTCCTCAGTAAGGTGAATATTAAGGCTGAAAATGTCCATTCGTTTAATCAAGAAATAGAAAAAAGCGATCTGCTTGAAGCTTGTCGCGAATATGAAGCTGAAATTGACGCTTGTGGCGGTTTGGATCTCGTGCTTTGCGAGGTTGGTACTGCCGGAAATATCGCTCTCAACTGTCCGGGGTCTTCGATGACATCCGGCTGTCGTCTCACTCTCATCGACCCTGTAACGCGTCGTAGCGTTTCTAGCTCTTATGACCTTGAGACGGCTCCTACTACCGCTGTTACTCTCGGTGTAGGTAACATCCTTTCTGCTAAGAAAGTGATTTGTATGGCATGGGGCGAAAATCAATCGAAGATTGTGAAGGCTACGGTGGAAGACAAAGCTTCGGAAACTGTCCCGTCGTCGTTCCTCCAAATGCATCGCAATGCAAAAATCATTGTTGACCTTTCGGCTGCAGAGTCGCTCACTCGTATTTGCCATCCGTGGCTTGTCACTTCTTGCGAATGGAACAACAAACTCATACGTCGCGCCATTGCTTGGCTATGTGAGCAAACCGGCAAGCCTATCTTGAAGCTCACCAACAATGACTTCAACGAGCATGGACTTAACGAGCTTGCCGCTCAGTATGGCTCGGCATACAATGTAAACATCAAGGTGTTTAACGATATACAACACACCATCACTGGTTGGCCTGGTGGTAAGCCTAATGCTGACGACACCGACCGTCCGGAGCGCGCCAATCCTTATCCTAAGAGGGTGATTGTGTTTAGCCCGCACCCCGATGACGATGTAATCTCTATGGGTGGCACTCTTAAACGTCTTGTCGACCAAAAACACGATGTGCATGTGGCTTATGAAACTTCCGGCAATATCGCTGTGGGCGATGAGGATATGTTCCGCTACATCCTCGTAATGGACCAAATACAAAAAGAATTCGGACTTGACTCTGAAACTTATCTGGAGAAATCCAAACAAATAAAGGAATTTCTCAAACAAAAACATCCCGGTGATGTTGATTCGGCTGAAATCAGATTCCTTAAAGGTCGCATCCGCCGTGCAGAGGCTAAAACTGCTTGCAACTGGATGGGTGTGAAGCCGGAAAATGTGCACCATCTCGATTTGCCGTTCTACGAAACAGGCACTATTAAGAAGGGCGACCTCTCTGAGAAAGATGTCAAGATTGTGAAAGATTTGATTATGAGCGTGAAGCCTCATCAGATTTTTGTGGCAGGCGACTTGGCTGACCCTCATGGCACTCACCGTGTATGTACTGATGCTGTGCTTGCTGCCGTTGACGAACTTCTAGATGAGGACTTTATGAAGGATTGCCGTATTTGGATGTATCGCGGCGCTTGGGCAGAATGGGAAATCGACCACATCGAGATGGCCGTGCCTATGAGCCCTGAAGAACTTCGATTTAAGCGTAACACCATTCTCAAACATCAATCGCAAATGGAGAATGCGCCGTTCCTTGGCGACGATGACCGCTTGTTCTGGCAACGCGCTGAAGACCGCAACCGCGCTACCGCAAAGCTCTACAGTAGTCTCGGTCTTGCTTCTTATGAGGCGATGGAGGCGTTTGTGGAATATCATCCAATCAGATAATTAAAAAAATGTATTATCGCTGTACAATATAAACAAAATCTTTGCGTTATTGTTATAAGAAAAAGCAACAACAACAAATAAGTGAATCATAGGTTAAGGAATCCGACGGATCGTGAGATTAGTCGGATTATTTTTTATTCGCCCAGCACGAACGTATTCTAACGAGTGCAAGTCCCCAAGCCGCTCTGACAGTGGGAAGGCTACAGCCGAAAGCAAGGGTGTCCATTGTGAGGTGGAATCTGAAGGAAGCTTTAGGCAAACATCTGACCCAACGTACAGATACTTGATGCCAAGGCTTGTGAGAGTGGATAAATCTGCAAAACAAGATAAAGTTTCTCCGTGAAATAAAATCCATTACCAAACGCAGCAACGGCAAAGGCTTCCTTTGGTAGAAGAAACTTATTAAGTGTGGCATCAGCAGATGGTATGCATGGCAATGGGCAAATACTCGTAAGGAATATTGGCACATAGCTGATAGCTGGATTCTGCATAGAGCCATAATGAATATGGGACTTGTAAGGCAAGGATATCCCTCAATAATCGGCACTTATACCAAATTGCATTGCAATTAGAAAACCGCCGTATGCCTAACGGCACGTATGGTGGTGTGAGAGGTCGAAAAACGAAAGTAGGAAGAAAACCACTTCGTTTTCCTCCTACTCGATTGTGTCTTCTTTTGCCTTCATTTGTTGCTTAGCTGAGTGATTCAGCCATAATGTGGGTTGATTGTAAGTCAGGCAAACGTGTTGATGAAGTTAGTGAAATATTAATGATACTTAATCTGTTTCACACACTTCCCATAATCTTTGCAAACGTTGGCTCAAGACATATTGCATTATCCGCCTTATTTTCTAAACGGTAAATCGGTCATTGATAGTTATTGAGATTGCGTTCCTGCCCGATGTTGTTAATATTGTCGATAAGCGAGTGGGTTGGGACGCAACAAAAAATAGAGACTGTTTAACCAGCAGTGCAGTGTGTCTCTTCCTTCACAACGCCGTTTACAGTGTTTGAAAGGGTGGGCTCCAACCAGAGGCTGTTTGACTATAGGAATGACATCAGAGAAATCTTCCGATGTGTGGAGAGATGACGTGCATGAGGTTGTGTCGTAATTAATGGTTATGAACTGCACCCCAAAAGTTAGACAAAAAACTTTTGGAGTGCAGTTCACTAGTTAAACAGCCTCGCCATTATTGGTTATGGCTAAGCGATTAGCGTACAGCCACTTTCTTTGCTAATTTCATGCCATCTGCATAGGTTGCGGTCACAACGTAGAAGCCGGGAGCAAGCGATGCTTTATCGATGTGGTCGTAACCTTCGGCAACAATTACTCCGGAGAGATTTACAACAGTTATTCTTGCATTGGTGGCATAGAAGCCGGTAGTTGTGCAGAGGATTTCACGACTGTCGAGTGCTTCGATGCTTTCGACAGCGGAGTTGATGGTTGTTGCCGAATATTTGGCAATACCTTGCTTAGGAATCAATACCCAGAGATGGATACCGTCACCCTCCGGTTTGGCAATCGCCGTGGTGACGAATGTGCCGTTAGCAACGTCGGCTTTGCCGAGCGCACCAAAGCTGTGGAGCTTGGTAGCCTTGGTTATACCGTCGGTCACGTTCAAGAGGTTGAGATAGCCTTGTTTTGCACCTGTAGTGTAGGTCACTGCTGCTGCAAGGGTGTATTGACCGTAGGTAAACGGATAGTAGCAAGTACCAATGGTGTTGTTGTCGAGGGCGGCTGCGGTAAGTGCTTCCTTATATGTGCCTTCGGCGGTGAAGCGTGTAGGCATTCCACCCTTGCCGGTGCAGATGATTGTGCCGTCGTCTTGTGCACGCACATCCAATACTGCTACGCCATCGTTGATGCCATAAGCAGTAGTGCCGTCAGCCT
>JAQXTH010000011.1 GCA_029219385.1 Prevotellaceae bacterium
TCATGAGAGGCGAATATATCAAACAAATTGAGATTGAGTGTTTGTGGAAAGGTCGCAAACCTATTTGCTGGCGACTTAACCGCGACGTGAATATTCTTAGCGGAGTGAATGGTATGGGCAAGAGTACCATCATCAACCGAGTGGTGGATAAACTCGAAAAAATGCAGAAGCCTTATCTCACCGATACCGATGACAACGTGAAGGTTACAATCGCACCCGAGGGTGCAACGGAGATTTGCTTTGACGTGGTGCGCAGTTTCGACAACACGATGATACCGGCTTCGATTGCCTCGAAACTGACCGACGGCCTCATTCGCTCCGAACTCGACTGGCGACTCTATGAGTTGCAGCGCCGTTATCTGGACTATCAGGTGAATATTGGCAATCGCATGATTGAAATCCTCACGTCGGGCAAGGCTGATGCTCAACAACAGGCCATGGCGGTGAGCAAGGCCAAGACGGGTTTCCAAGACGTGGTCGACGATTTGTTTTCGGAGACTTTCAAGACAATAGATCGCCAAAGCAACGAGTTGCAGTTTGTGCAATATGGGGAGCGGCTGTCACCCTATCAGTTGTCGGCAGGCGAGAAACAGGTGTTGATTATTTTGCTCACCACTCTGCTGCAAAACCAAGAGTCGTGTGTGCTTCTGATGGACGAACCCGAGGTGAGCCTCCATGTGGAGTGGCAGCAAAGGCTGGTGCGTATAATCAGACAACTTAATCCCAATGTTCAAATTATACTCACAACTCATTCGCCTGCCATGATAATGGACGGGTGGCTTGATGCCGTTACTGAGATTGGCGATATTGAGGGATAGTGTCTTGAAGTGGAGAGTTTGTTGTGTTAAATTGATGTGGCAATGAATGGTTCCAAACTAAACAAATATGTGACGAGCGACTATCTTAGTGCCGCCCAAAAACTTCGTGGTCGCAGGCATAGGCGCAAGGTGGTGGTCTATGTCGAGAGCTACGATGATGTGTTTTTCTGGCGTGCACTGTTGTCTGATTTGGAGACCGACGAGGTTTATTTTGAAGTGATGTTGCCTTCGCGCACGTCGTTGACGAAGGGCAAGAAGTGTGCATTGATCAATGCTCTTGAAAACGGGTTGGGCCCGGAGCTTATTGCCTGTGTTGATGCCGACTATGATTATATGCTCGATGGTGTGACCCACACTTCACTTGTGATAAAGGAGAACGACTATGTGTTTCATACCTACGTCTATGCCATTGAGAATTTTCAGTGTTATGCGCCTTCGCTTCATGGTGTGTGTGTGATGTCAACGCTCAACGACGACCACTCCGTGTTTGATTTTGAGGCATTTCTTGCCGAATATTCCAAAACAATATGGCCTTTGTTTGCATGGAATGTGTGGGCATATAAATATGGGCGATACAAGGAGTTTTCTATGTCTGACTTTGCTGAGGTCGTTTCGCTTAAAGATGTCAACTTGTTTAATCCCAAGCCGGTGTTGAGTTTGTTGCAGGCAAAGGTGAACAGTTGTATTGCCAAGCTCCACAATCGTTTTCCCGAGGGTCGCCAAACATATAAGGCGTTTGTGGCAGAATTGGAGGGACTGGGCATCTCTCCCTCTACGTGTTACCTCTATATGCGCGGTCACGATTTGATGGAGCGTGTGGTAGAGCCTTTGGTGGAACACACCTGTGTTATCTTGCGCAAAAGGCGCGAGAAAGAAATAGGCAGTCTTGCCCTTCACGACACACAGTTGCAAAATGAGTTGTCGGGCTATCGCCATTCGTCGGCATCGCCTTCTGATATGTTGCGCAAACACACAGACTATAAGCGTTGTCCACAATACAAAAAGATTCAGCAAGACATTGCGCAATTTTTGAAAGCAAGCAACGGGGGTGAAAATCAGCAGTCGGGACAGAGTTCCTCCAATGTGGTGAAATAGGGAGAGAATTTCTCGCAGTTGTATAAAGGCCGTGAGTTTTTGCCTGTCAGTTGATTGAGATTGATGTTGTCGGTGCTTTTTAGTCGAAAGCAGAGATATGCCTCTCCGTGGGAGTCAAATCCGAGAGTTCTAAGGAAAGCTCCGTTCACCAAGAATGGAGGTTCTTGACGCAGTTCGTATATCTCATATTTTTCAAAATGGTGCAGAAACAGATAGTGGGGCAATATGTTGCAATTTTCTTTTGAAAGAGCCCCCATTCTGTTGTCGGCTCTGATATAATAGAGTTTGTTTTTTATTATGAGGTCGCGATGTGAGGTGTTTTTATAATATCCGACCAACAAGTGATATGTTGACGGCGAGGCATTCATTTAGCAAAAGTCTTTTGGTATTCTTTCTCAAAATTGGGTGTGAAGATGCCTTTCCCGATATTGTCGGCAATCTCTTTGGGTGTCCAAAAGCGGCCGTCGGCCAATTCGTCTTTGTCGGGTCTGACAGGGCCGTCGTAGATGGTTTTGTGCACAAAGACAAGTTCTCTCTCTTTGTCGCTCTCAAAGACATAGTGACAAATTCGCTCGGGTTGGTAGTCGGTAATGCCTATTTCTTCTTTTACTTCGCGGTGCAGAGCTTGTTCCACACTTTCGCCAAGGTCTACGTGGCCGCCCACGGCGGTGTCCCATTTCCCGGGTTGAATATCTTTCCACATAGGGCGTTTTTGCAGAAACAGTTCGCCTTTGCTGTTGAAGACGTGGAGGTGAACAACGGGGTGTAGCTTTTTGCTTCCGTTGTGTACTTCGGCGCGAGTGGCACTGCCAACTATGTTGCCCTCTTCGTCAACTAAGGGCACAAGGCTTTCGAGAGAATCAATCATTGTGTTGTTGAGGAATAAGTATGGAACTGTCGCCGTAACTCAAAAAGCGGAAATCATTGTCGAGGGCATAATCGTAGACCTGCTTCCAATCTTCACCGATAAATGCCGACACAAGCAGCAGCAAGGTGCTTTGAGGCATGTGGAAGTTGGTGATAATGCGTTCCACAATGTGGTATTTATATCCGGGGGCGATGATAATTTGCGTGGTGGTGTGAATGGTGTTGAGGTTGTGGGTGTCGAGCCATGTCAAAATGGCGTTGAGAGGCTGAAGGGGGTCGATGTCGTTGTCGGCTTTGGGGGTGTCGTAGGGCAGCCATTGCTCAACGTGGAGTTGGTCGGGGGATATGTTGGGGTTTCTCATTATTTTCAACCCTATATAGAAGAGGCTTTCCAGAGTGCGCACAGAGGTGGTGCCAACGGCGGTGCAATGCCCACCGTGGGCAATGAGCCGCTCAATGGTGTGGCGTTTCACACAGATATATTCAGAGTGCATCTCATGGCCATTTATTTCTGTGGCCTTGACAGGTTTGAATGTTCCCGCACCAACGTGAAGTGTCACTTCGTCGCATTCGATATTGCGTTTTTTGAGTGAGTCAAACACGTTTTGGGTGAAATGCAGTCCGGCAGTGGGTGCTGCCACCGAACCGTCGATTTTGGAGTAGACAGTTTGGTATGTTTCTTTGTCGCTTTCTTCTGTCTCGCGGTTGAGGTAGGGGGGGATGGGGAGTTCACCGACAGCCTCGAGAATTTCTGCAAAGGAGAATTTGCCGTTCCATGAAAATCTCACCACAACATGATTTTCGGCTGTTTCTGTGATTTCGGCTTCGAGTGTCACGTTGTTGTTGCCGAGAGCAAAGTGGAGAGCGAGTTTTCCGTCTTTCCACTTTTTTTTGTTGCCCACGAGACATTGCCATTCGCAATGCTCTCGTTGTTCGAAAATCAGTTGGTAGTCGTTGGGAAGGTGGGGTTCGAGACAAAAGATTTCGATCAGTGCGCCTGTGGGTTTGCGAAAGTGCAGTCGTGCCTGTATCACTTTGGTGTTGTTGCAAACCAGCAGGCTGTATTCAGGAATAAAGCCGGCAATGTCTTTGAAGACATGCCGGCTTATTTTGCCTTTATCATAAACCAGCAACTTTGATTGGTCTCTGTGTGCCAACGGGTAGCGTGCTATGCGCTCGGGCGGCAGAGTGTAGTTATAGTCGCTGATGTGTATGTTGCGTGGGTTCAAGGTTACAGATATTTTTTCAGCACTTGAATGTTGGCTTTCTCGTTGATGTGTTTGATGGCCTGTTCTTTTATTTGACGCACGCGTTCGCGGCTCAGTCCCATCACTTGTGCCACTTCTTCGGCGGTTTTTTCGCGTTGGCCGATGCCAAATAACATTTCGAGCACTTTTTGCTCTTTGGCGGTGAGACATTTCAATGCCACATTGAGGTCGGCAGCGAGCGACTCGTGCTCCATGCGTGCGTCGGTAGGACGGTCGTTTTCGTATGTCATGTTGTCGGCCATAGAACTTGTCTCGTCGTTCTGATAGGGAGTGTCAACCGAAATTTTCTTGCCGGTGCTGCCCATGGCGAGAGCCACTTTGTCGACTTCGGCATCGACTATCTCTGCCAATTCTTCGGGCGACGGTTCGCGCTGGTTGGCTTGTTCAAACTCCACTCTGGCTTTGTTGAGCTTGCTTTGGAACCCCACTTGGTTGAGTGGCATTCTCACAATGCGACTGTTTTCTGAAATGGCCTGCAAAATGCTTTGGCGAATCCACCACACGGCATAGGAGATGAATTTAAAGCCGCGTGTTTCGTCAAATTTTTCTGCTGCTCTGATAAGACCTATGTTTCCCTCGTCGATAAGGTCGTTGAGAGACAAGCCTTGATTGCTGTATTGTTTGGCCACGCTGACAACAAATCGCAGGTTGGCGCATACAAGTTTTTCCATTGCTGCCATATCGCCTTTGTGGATTTGCTGAGCCAGAAGAACTTCTTCTTCGGTTGAAATCATTGGGATACGACTCACTTCACTGAGATAACTGCCGATACCGGCTTCTTGTCGGTTGGTAATACCTTGTACAATCTTGAGTTGGCGCATATTCTGAATGTTTGTCTTTTGGTTTCCTCGTAATAAAGACAGATGGAGAGCGGTGTATTTCCTTTATATAACTTCCCCAATCTCGTAATATTAGGGCGCAAAAGTAGAGAAAATCGTTTGGTTTGCCAAGCGTTTGGCACATTTTTTTTGTTTACTGTATAGATAAATCGCCGATTTGGTTAAATAATCATAAAAAGAGCGGTCTTGTTGACAGTTGCTCTTTGCAAAGGAAACTTGCTTTTGGTGGTGGTTATGCCTGAGTGGAAGGAAAGGCTTTGAGTGTGAGGTGTTTCATTGCATGGCCGCCCCAAGTGGTTTGGTTTGCCTCTTCAAAACCGAGGCTGCGATATAGTTTTTCTGCTTTGGGGTTGCCTTGATCAACGAGCAGACCGGTTTGTGGCAGACCGAGATTTTTTGTTTTTTCCACAGCAGCGTTTATGAGCATTTTGGCAATGCCCCGACCGCGGTATTGTGGCTTTACGCAAAGAGAGTCAAGATAGAGTTCACCGCTTTGGGTCTCGTCGACAATGTCGGAGAGGTCTCTTCCGAAGCGTTCTTTCATTCCGTCGATGAAAGGTTGTCTAAGGGAGTGGAGCTGCGAGCCGTCATACGAAACAATGATGCCGGCAATGTCTCCTTCAACATCGGCCACAAATGTGTTGAGGTGGCTGTATTGGGAGTGGGTTGAGGCCACAAGGTCAGTCATAAAGGCATGAAACTCTTCTGCCGTGTGAGACGGGCCATAAAACCATGCGCAGCAATCGGCATTCATGGCTTCCATAATGAGAGTGGCTGTTTCGGGCGCGTCGGCGGGGCGGGCGAGACGTATTGTTGTCATATATATATAAATAATGTATAGAGATTGGTTAAAGGAAAGGCGACGTAAGGTGGAAGGCGTGAGAAAAGGCAACAAAGTGTTTTTTCTGCCGTGTGGTAGGTTGTCAGTGAATGATTACAAGGGTGGCTCCAAAGCCATATTCTTTAAACGAGGCATCTTGCCAGTTGCAGTGCGGATATTTGTTTTTCAATTCTCTCATGATGTTGCTGCGCAACACTCCTTCGCCTTTTCCGTGGATAAAAACAATGCGCTTCCCTTTGATTTTGGCAACTTCTTTCATTTTCTTTCTGAACACGTCGAGTTGAAATTCGAGAATGTCTGTCGCGCTCATGCCGGCCGTGGTGTCGAGTAGTTCGCTTGCGTGGAGGTCGACCACTTCGTCTTGTTTTTTGTCGCGCGAGGGTTTTGTGTCTTTTTGTGTTTTGGGCAGAGGGTCTTTGGCGAATGTTGTTTGGGTTAGTGGAGTGTTTTTCAGGTTAAACGGAGGAGTGTCGTTTTCGACGATGGGGATGGTCAGCACGGGAGTGTTGAAAAAATCGTTGGGGGCAAAGAGGTGCAACTTGTAGAACTTTGTGAGATCCATGCGTATCTCTGTGTTGACAGGCTGTTTGAGCATAAAGGTTTTTTCGTCTTTAAAGGCTATGGCTTGCAAACAGATGTGTTGCAGTTCGTTGAGGCCGTCGTTGTAGATTGTTTCGACGTATGCTTTTGTGTTTGGCTCTATCGTGTCGATGTGTCTGAGCATCCAAATTGTGTTTTCTCCGCTCATCAGTGTGTATGACAAACAATAGTTGGAGTCGTTTACGAGATAGAGGTCAAATTGTGATTTGCCGAGGTCTTTTGTCGTTGTTGGTTCAAAACACAGGAAAATGTTGAGTTTGTCGCCGCCTTTTCTTTCTTGTGCCTTTGGTTTGAATGTGATGGGTTTGTCGGCAGGTTCGGGTTCGGGCAGAGGTGTGGTGGTGTTTTTCGGAGCAGTGTTTGCACCGTCTTTTATGCGTTTCTCCTTGTCGTTGTCAATCACCACACAGTTGTTGATCAGCACGGGAATGTCAAATCCGTCTTCGTCTTCAACCAAGACGATGTCGCGGCCTTGAAAGCCGGAAACCACACCGCCGCCTACTGCGTCGATAAATCTTACTTTGTCGCCTATTTTCATACAAAAATTATTTGTGCCGTTTTAGTGTATAACGGCTGTTTTTACTTTGTTTTATGTATTTTCTGAGTCAATGACACAAAGAGAGAGAGCACTCACTGTTGGGCAAGTGCGCGGCTGGCATGTTCGGCATTTTATGCTTATACAGCTGAGTTAATGTTGAATTTTCATACACGTGCTCATAATGTCACAAACTTTGCCTCTCAGCAGTTGGGACCAGTTTCATTTTCGGACTCGGGATGTTCCAGTAAAAATCGGCCTTGGATTAACTCAGTCCCCGGTTTTATATGTGTGTAGGCTAATCAATACACTCCAGTGCTTTCCATCGCAACGTGAGTGATTCCTAATGATACCAACCATTCTCTCAATTGTGTCAAAGAACTCGTGAAGGTGTCAAAAGACTTGGTCTCCTTACAGATCCCTTCGCCTTGAACCGTCGCTACCACCACCTTCTTGTGGATGTCCATACCGCAACCGCGCGATACAACCTGATCGAAATGAATACCTGCCATAATCGTTATTATTAGTGATATGTTAAGATATACTAATAAGACGTGCGACAGAACATTTTCATTTTCTTTGGCGACTTCTAAATTGTCATGAGGGTTTTTCATTGTGTGTGCTACGGTTTAGAGTTTTGTGAAGTGTTGGTTAAACTTGTTTTTCCAAATGAAAAACCATATTGTGGTGGCCATGGTTATTATTGCACTCACGATATATGCCGTTGTCGTGGGGAGGTTGAGGCTGTATGGGTCAATACATATATACGACACACATACCATCATCATAAACATTGCCGGCAGCAGAGTGATGAAATATGGTTTCTTAAGTTTCGCGAGATATATGGTGATTGTGAAGAATGTGAAGATGGAAAATGTCTGGTTAAACCATGCGAAATATCTCCACAAAATGTCAAACTTCACAAACAACAAAATGATACTCATAAAAAACACAGGCAAACAGAGCAACAATCGCTTTGCTACTTTGTTTTGCTTGATTTTCAGCATGTCGGCGGCGATGAGGCGTGCACATCTAAGGGCAGTGTCGCCGGTGGTTATAGGTGCAAACACCACACCGAGAATGGCCAACACTGCACCAAACGAACCGAGCCAGCTGTTGCAGATATGATTTACGATGAGTGCCGGATTTATAGAGCCGGTGTGGGGGTCGAGCATGGCGTTGTAGAGTTTCTCATAGGGAGTGTTGCCTGCCACGTCGAGACTGCTTGCAAACTGTATGCTGGCGGCTGCCCAAATAAGAGCAATTATGCCCTCTGTTATCATAGAGCCAAAGAATACTCTCTTGCCATATTTTTCGTTTTTAAGACAGCGCGCCATCATGGGGCTTTGGGTGGCATGAAATCCGCTCACGGCTCCGCAGGCAATCGTGATGCACAGAGCGGGGAATATGGGCAGAGCCCCACCGGGATAGTGGTTTTCAAAAGCATCGGTTATCTCGGGCATTTGATTGTTGTCGTGAAGAAATATTCCGAAAAACAAACATATTGCCATGAATATCAATACAATGCCAAACAAGGGATAGATTTTTCCGATTATTTTGTTGATTGGTAATATGGCGGCCAAGAAATAGTAGCCAAAGATTATCACCACCCAAAAGAGATAGCCGTCAAACACTCCGCCTATGTCGCCCGTCATGCTGTTGAGTAGCCCGGCAGGGGTCTTGACAAAGACGGCCACAACCAACACCATCAGAAACAGGGCAAGAATGCGTTGAGAAAAACGCGCCACGTTACCCATTTCATCACCGACTATTTCGGGCAGTGAGGCTCCGTTGCGCTTCATTGAAATCATTGCTGCCATGTAGTCGTGGGTTGCTCCGCCAAACACACAGCCCAACACTATCCATATATATGCAGCCGGACCAAAGAGAATGCCTTGTATGGTTCCAAAGATTGGACCGGTGCCGGCAATGTTGAGAAATTGAATGAGAAATACTTTCCATGTGGGCATTGGCGTATAGTCCACACCGTCTTGATGAGTGTAGCACGGAGTCTTTTTTTGTGGGTCGGGCCCTATGATGCGCTCTGCGACTTTGCCATAAAAAATATAGCCTGCAATGAGGCAAGTCAAACATACAAGAAAGGTATACATAGAGAGTGTGTTTAAAGTATGTGTTTATTAGTTATGCAAAATTACTGCTTTTTTGCTTTCGTTCATCATTATTAGGATGGATAAAAGTTTCTTTACTCTGTTTTTTATGTATTTTTGCAGTTTGAAGAACCTACTGACACATAACTTTGTCAATATATTAAAAACGTATTTACTTATGAAATCAGACATTCAGATTGCACGCGAAACACCCCTCAAACCTATTGCCGAAATAGCGGCCTCGCTTGGGGTGGACAACAATAGGATAGAACCCTACGGACGGTATATCGCAAAACTGCCGCTCGACCTCATTGATGATTCTAAGGCCGCAAAAAGCAAATTGATTTTGGTCACAGCCATCACTCCCACAAAGGCCGGCATCGGAAAGACAACCGTCAGTGTCGGGCTTGCCTTGGGTTTGTGTCGCATAGGTAAAAAAGCCGTCACAGTGTTGCGCGAACCTTCGTTGGGTCCTTGTTTTGGCATGAAAGGTGGTGCTGCGGGGGGCGGATATGCTCAGGTGTTGCCCATGGACAAGATCAACCTGCATTTCACGGGCGACTTCCATGCCGTCACTTCTGCCCATAATATGATTTCGGCATTGCTCGACAATTATATCTATCAGCACAGGGACGATGGTTTTGCACTGAAAGAAGTGTTGTGGAAGAGGGTGCTTGATGTCAACGACCGCAATCTGCGCTATGTTGTGACCGGTCTTGGGGCAAAGACCAACGGAGTGACGGCCGAGAGCGGTTTTGACATCACTCCTGCCAGCGAGATAATGGCAGTGTTATGTCTTGCTACAAGTCTCGATGATTTGCGTCGTCGCATTGAAAATATTTTGCTCGGCACTACAATAGACAACAAACCTTTCAGGGTGAAAGACCTGGGTGTGGCGGGTGCGATATGCGTTTTGCTCAAAGATGCGCTTCAGCCCAATCTTGTGCAGACCACAGAGAATACGCCTGCCATTATTCATGGCGGTCCTTTTGCCAATATTGCTCATGGTTGTAATTCTGTTTTGGCAACCAAGATGGGCATGAGCCTTTGTGACTATGTTGTGACCGAGGCGGGTTTTGGTGCAGACCTCGGAGCGGAGAAATTCTATGATATCAAGTGTCGCAAGGCGGGACTTAATCCGGCTCTCACCGTGATTGTCGCCACTACGCGCGGACTGAAAATGCACGGAGGAGTGTCGCTCGACGAGATCTCCAACCCAAATTCCGAGGGTTTGCGCGAAGGATTGAAAAATCTTGATCGCCATATCTCCAACCTTCAAGCGTTCGGACAGACTGTTGTGGTTTGCTTCAACCGTTTTGCCGATGATGTTGACACCGAAATAGACTTTTGCCGTCGCCATTGCGAAGAGTTGGGTGTGGGTTTTGCTGTCAATAATGCGTTTAACGAGGGTGGCAGCGGAGCAGAAGATCTTGCCCGACTTGTTGCAGAGACTATCGACAGGCAACCCTCGCGCAAGTTGGAGTTTTGTTATGCCGACAGTGATTCTGTGGTTGCCAAAGTCGAGGCAGTGGCTCGTCGCGTCTATGGAGCAAAGGGCGTTACTTTCAGTGCCGCAGCAAAGAAGATGCTCCTAAAGATAGAGGAATTGCAGATTTCTCATTTCCCCATTTGTGTGGCAAAGACACAGTTTTCGTTTAGTGCCGACGCAAAGGCCTATGGAGTGCCGGAGGGCTTCACAATCAATGTGCGCGACATTGTTATCAATATGGGAGCCGAGTTTATCGTGCTTGTGTGTGGCGACATAATGCGTATGCCCGGTTTGCCTAAGAGCCCACAGGCAGAGCGCATAGATATTGTTGATGGTGAGATAGAGGGATTGTCGTAAATTATCTGATGAAAAATGGAGATAAATCCCATAGCCCATATAGAGACCGATTTTAACACAAAGTTTGGCGTGCCGCGCCAAAGCGGAATGCTTTGTGCAACAACGGGGCGCATCGTTTTTGAACCTCCTTATCGCAACGTCGAGGCACTAAGGGGACTGGAGGATTATGATTATATATGGTTGCTTTGGGATTTCAGCGAGGCTCATCGTGAGGGTTGGAGTCCCACGGTGAGGCCCCCACGTTTGGGAGGCAATGTGAGAATGGGTGTGTTTGCTACTCGCTCTCCGTTTCGGCCCAACAATATAGGCCTCTCTTCGGTGAGGTTGTTGGGCATAGACTATTCTGCGGCCAACGCGCCGGTGATAATTGTTGAAAGTCCCGATCTGATGAATGGCACTCCCATTTACGACATCAAGCCCTATCTCTCATATACCGATTGCCACCCCGAGGCACGGGGAGGATTTACCGGCGGAAGAGCGCATGGCGAGGGTGAGAAACTCCGAGTTGTTATTCCGCCTCGTGTTGAGGCATTGTTTTCGCCCCACAAACTCGAGGCATTGCGCGAGGTGTTGTCGGCCGATCCCCGACCGCGCTATATTGAAGACCCCGATCGTGTTTATGGCTTTTCGTTTGCAGGTCACGAAGTGAAATTCAAGGTAGAGGGCGATATGGTTGTTGTGATTTAGATTTACTCAAAAATTTGTATTATAATGTAGATACGGAAAAATCTTGTCTGAGAAGTGATGAAGAGACAGGATTTTTCCGTATTTTTGTATTGTAATTATTTTGTAAGATGGAAAAACAACAACTTTCGGGCATGTCGCTGGCTGAACTTCAGACTTTGATGGCTGATTTGGGACAACCGCGTTTTGTGGCACGCCAGGTGGCAGAGTGGCTTTATAAAAAACAGATTTTCAGTTTCGACGAGATGACAAACGTGTCGAAAAAGGTGAGACAACTTTTGAGCGAACGTTTTGTCTTGGGGCGCACCCGACCCGTGGAGAGTGTCGAGTCGGCCGACGGCACAATAAAATACCTCTATCAAACGGCCGACAATCACTATATAGAGACGGTCTATATTCCCGAGCGCGACAGGGCCACGCTGTGTGTCTCGTCGCAGGTGGGCTGCAAGATGGGTTGCCGTTTCTGCATGACGGGACGCCAAGGGTTTGTGGCCAATCTCACTGCCGGTGACATAATCAATCAAATTTATTCTCTTCCACAGTTTGAACGGCTCACCAATGTGGTCTACATGGGTCAGGGCGAACCGTTTGACAACACAGACAATGTGATGCGTTCGCTTGAAATACTTACAGCCGACTATGGTCTTGCCTGGAGTCCCAAGCGCATAACGGTCTCCACTGTGGGCGTGATACCCGGCATGAGACGTTTTCTCGATGAGAGTGCTTGCAATCTGGCTATCAGTCTGCATTTTGCTTTTGGCCAAGACCGGGCCACTTATATGCCGGCCCAGAAACCTTATCCTATAGAAGACGTGGTGGAGTTGTTGAGAAACTATGATTTTTGTCGCAGTCACGATGAAGACGATCCTCGCGAGGGTAATCGTCAGCGCCGTCTGTCGTTTGAATATATTCTCTTCGATGGCATTAACGACAAGGTACATCATCTCGACCGCATTGTGAAGTTGTTGCGAGGCCTTGACTGTCGTGTGAATTTAATTCCTTTCCACACCATTCCCGACTCGCCTTTTGTCGGTGTGCCTGCCGATCGCATGATGCGTAATCGCAATTATCTTACCTCTAAAGGATTGTTTGCCACTCTTCGTGCTTCGAGAGGCCGTGATATTGAGGCGGCCTGTGGTCTGCTCACCACCAAGCGATTTGGTTGATATGGTTATGTCGCTCTTAAAGAACTTGGGTTGTTGGTTGTCATGTTCATAGGGGCGAGCCCTTATGCTATTCTATGTCACCCCTTTTGAGGTTAAGGAGAGGGATTGACGCATTTTTTTGTGCGTCAATCCCTCTCTTTCTTATTTTACCGAGAATGGGATTCTTGTTCAGCGTATATATATATAATATAATGTATAAGGAACGACTTTCTTGTTGCAGTTTACTCCGCGTTGGTGTTTTACGGTTCAGCGTGGTTTTGTTTTTTGTAATCAAAACACCGGAACAGACAACCAAAACAGGAATAAGAAAATAAGAGTGTAAACAACAATAGTATTAACAAACAAAGCTGTCAACCAAAATCAGTACACGTCAAAAAAAATTTGAGCGCACTTCTCCATTTATCTCCGGCCGAAGATACTAAGATTTTCGGGCGAAGATACTAGTATTTTCGGGCGGAGATACTAGTATTTCCGGCCGGAAATAAGTCGTTAAGTCGCGTTTTATTAGAATTTGGACGTATTGCAGTATGTTTTTCACGATTTGGCTCAATTTTTGAAGCGATTCGGTTTGTTCGAAATGGCGAGCCCTATACGCTATATTGTCATGAAACAAAAAATCAAAAATTCCAAAAAGAAAGCATTCGCATAATACATCTTAACATGGAAATGAACGGAAATTTTCATTTTCTATCATTTTGCCATGGGCTTCGGGAGATGCCTATGGTGGAAAAATGAATCTCATTGTCGTTTCAACAATCAGGTTTGGTTATGTCGATAGTTGGATAATAATGTGTGGGAAGTGGACTTTTTAGGTTGCATTTTATGGTATTATCAAAGAAAATATACATATATTTGTAGTTTTCTCTTGATAAGAATTGTCTTTCTCGCTGAAATTTTATACCTTTACATCAGAGTTTGATTTATTCAACTGAAAAGAAACCCTGCATATTATGGCAAAAGCAAAACCTTTTATCAAGTGGGTTGGCGGAAAGAGTCAGCTCATAGAACAATTGGATGCACAACTTCCGGCGGACTTTGGTAATTGGGAGGATGTAACGTACATAGAGCCCTTTGTGGGTGGTGGAGCAATGCTCTTCTATATGCTTCTGTAAAAGTGACTGTTTATTTGCTATCCGTTGTGAATCTGAAATTTGATACATCTGTTGCCGTAGCCTATAAAAGTGCCAGTCAAGTGGCGCGTGTGCTTACCGAAGATTGGTTGGCAAAAAATATGTATTGTCCTATTTGTGGAAATATATCAATAAGCAGGAGCAAAAACAATGCACCGGTAAAGGATTTCGTCTGCGAGAGTTGCCACTCGCAGTATGAGCTGAAGAGCAAGCGTAGGAACAGTGATCAGTTTCAATCAAACGTAGTGGATGGTGTGTATAAAACTATGATTGAACGCATTAGTTCACTCGACAATCCGAGTTTTTTCTTCATGCACTATGACCGCTACGAAGTTAATAATCTCGTGGTTGTTCCCAAATGTTTCTTTACGCCAAGTGTGATTTTAAAACGAACTCCATTGTCTGATGCTGCAAGAAGAGCACGTTGGGAAGGGTGTGAAATCCTTCTTAAAAGCATTCCGTTGATAGCCAAAATACCCATTATCAGTAATGGTGTTGCACGACCCCAGCAGGAGGTTATGGATCAATATGATAAAGTTTATAAACTGCAAACGCAGTCCGTAGAAGCACGTGGATGGCTAATGGATATACTGCATTTGATAGAAAGGCTTGACTCGACATTTTCTCTGCAAAATATGTATGCATTTGTTGATGAACTAAAGATAAAATATCCTAAAAACAATCACATACAGGAAAAAATCAGGCAACAGCTGCAGTTCTTACGCGATAATGAAATTATAGAATTTTGTGGCCGAGGCATCTATCGAAAGATATAAGGCTTATCCGACAATTGGAGTGATAATCACTATCATCGTATTGTGAATTCCTTTCTTTCGAGAGGAAGAGAGGAGTAGAGATTGCCTATCGTATTACTCCTTATATCTTATGAGCAGATATATGTGTGTGTATGAATTACTGTTTGGGAAATGTGATCTTTTTTGATCACGAAAGTTAAACTATGATCTATTCCGTTTTGTATAATAAATTGATCGTAGTTTTGTGCCTTGATATGAGGTACAACGTGACAATACAAGAGACACTTGCCAGGACTGTGCAAATAGAGGCCGGCTCGCAGAGCGATGCGGAGAGAGCCGTCCGCCGATTGTACCTTGATAACAAGTTGGTGCTTTCTGCCGACGACTTTACAGACACAAAGATTGTCGTCCAAAATGACCAGCCTTTCTATAAATCTCCCAACAACGATTTTACTTTGATTCAAGGTGATTGCGTTGAAACTTTGTCAAAGTTTAAGTTTGGCTTTGATATGGTGTTTGCAGATCCACCATACTTTTTATCTGGTGGTGGCATATCATGTCAAAGCGGTAAAGTCGTTTGTGTTGACAAAGGAGATTGGGATAAGCCTTCAACTCCTGAGGAAATGGATGCATTTAATTTAAGATGGCTTTCTGCTTGCAGAGACCACATGAAGGACAATGCAACTATATGGATTTCAGGAACACATCACAACATTTTCAGTGTGCAGCAACAACTTCTGAAGTTGGGCTTCAAAATACTGAATGTGATAACATGGGCAAAAACCAATCCTCCGCCAAATATATCATGCCGATATTTTACCTATTCGACTGAGTTTATTATATGGGCAAGGAAGTTACAAAAAGTCGCTCACTACTACAATTATGATTTGATGAAGCAACTTAATGGTGACAAACAAATGACGGATGTTTGGCATTTACCTGCCATAGGTCGTTGGGAAAAATCATGCGGTAAGCATCCAACTCAAAAGCCCTTGGGAGTATTGGCAAGATTGATACAAGCCAGTACTCAACCGGGGGCGTGGATTCTTGACCCCTTTAACGGAAGTGCTACAACCGGTATTGCAGCCAACTTGCTTGGCAGAAAGTATCTTGGTTTAGAAATAGAAGATGAATTCCTATCTATGAGCAAGGCCCGAAGGGAAGAAATAGAGAATATTGCCGTTCGTCGTGACTATTATGAAAGATTGGCAAAAGCTAAGATTGTTTTACCTTCTGACAGCTTCTTCGTGGCTGATGATTCAGATATAAATTACGGAGTACCTTGGCTATAAATATTAGTCAATAAGGATGACATTACCCACTGACTATTAGCACTTATGCTAAAGGTCAGTGGGTTTTTTGTTCCCAAATTGTGTCGCAGGCACTATGATGGGACATTAGATGTTTATAATCGGTGGCACTATTTGCTCACCATCATGACTATGACAATTAGTGAAGAGGAAGCAGGTTGCCAATGTCTTCCACTATCATTGTGTCGACAAGTCGGTTGGCGGCGAGGAACTCCTTGGGAGAATAGCGGTCGGCAAACTCTTTTCGGGCACCATAGCAAAGGGTCTTTACCTCTGTGGAACCAAAGTGGCGGGCAATTTTTTCGCCAAAGCCACCGGCAAGTGCTCCGTCTTCAAGTGTGACGACAAGACGGTGGTCTTGTACAAGACTGTCGAGCAGTGAGGTGTCGACACCCGAAATATAGCGCGGATTGATGAGCGTGGCCCGAATGCCTTGCGTCTCCAACAAACGGCACACGCGTTCGCCAAGCGAGAAGAAATTGCCGAGGGCAAGTATGGCAACGTCTTTTCCTCGTTCCACCACTTCGTATTTGTTCAGTGAGGAATAGTCTGTCGGGACAGTGCGCGAGGTAGAAACAGTCGCACCAACCGGCACACGGATAGCAACAGGGTGTTCTTTATAGTCGATGCTCCAATCGAGCATGGCAAGGTATTCCTCGCGGTTGGTGGGGGCAAGGTAAACAAGGTTGGGAATGTTGGAAAGCAGGGGGATGTCGAAATGGCAAAGGTGGGTTACGTCGGTCATTGTGGACAGGGAGCCCCACAACACGAGTATGGTTGCAGGATTGTCGTTGATGCAGAGATCTTGCGACAGTTGGTCGTAGGCGCGTTGGATGAACGAACTGCATACGCCAAACACCGGTTTGCCTCCGGCTTTGGCAATGCCCGATGCCAGGGCCACGGCGTGTTCTTCGGCAATGCCCACGTCTATAAACTGACTGCCGGCTTCTTTGCGACGCTCGGGAGTCCAGTTCCAAATACCCGGGGTGCCGGCCGTGATGGCACATAGAGTGTTGTCTTGCTTCATCATGTCGAGCAGGTGTGAGGTGGTCAGTTCGTCGTAGGTCTCTGCGTTAAAGGGGTGCAGCAGTTCGCCCGAGGCAATATCAAAAGGTGCGCTCCAGTGCCAACGCTCTTTGTCTTTTTCTGCAAGTTCATAGCCTTTGCCTTTCAGCGTGTTGATATGCACTACAATAGGGTGGTCAATGTCTTTCACTCGATTAAATGCTTCGATGAGAGACTCTATGTCGTTACCTTTATTTATATAGATATAGTCCAAACCCATGGCGCGGAAGAGGTTGGTGGGGCAAGTGCCGTTTGTTTTTCTAAGGTTTTCGAGATTTCGGTAGAGACCGCCATGGTTTTCTGCAATCGACATTTGGTTGTCGTTTACAATGATTATGAAGTTGGAATTTAGTTCGGCAGCCCAATCGAGTCCTTCGAGTGCTTCGCCTCCGCTGAGAGATCCGTCGCCAATCACGGCAATAATGTTTCCTTTGTCGCCTTTCAGGTCGCGCCCTTTGGCAAGTCCGCCGGCGAGGCTTATCGAGGTTGATGTGTGTCCGATGACAAAGTGGTCGTGGTCGCTCTCTGATGGTTCGCTATATCCGGAGACATCGTCATAGTGGTCTTCATTTAGAAAAGCTTCTATGCGTCCGGTGAGCATTTTGTGGGGATAGCTTTGGTGAGACACGTCGAAAACTATTTTGTCTTGGGGAGAGTTAAACACATAGTGCATGGCGATGGTGGCTTCCACCATGCCCAAATTTGGTCCGCAATGTCCACCGTGGTGGCTGAGTTTTTTGATGAGCAGTGAGCGTATCTCCACTGCCAGTTGTTTCAGTTCTTTTGTTGAGAGACGTTTTACGTCTGATGGTGATTTGATGTTTTCTATTATCATTTTGTTGTCAGAGTTTGGATTTCTGAGGCAAAGTTATTCTGAAAAGTTGAAACATATTATATCTTAAATGCGGAAAAAATAACCATTTTTATGGAAGGCCGGAATTGTGTTGTCGTCTCTTTATCTCTCCTGCTTTTTCACTAAAGCCATATAAATGAACAAAGTTGTGAAGCAGAGGCATGAAAATGATTTTTGTGGCACGCTTTTTTGTGATGTATAGCAAAAAAGTCGTAATTTTACACCTCATTATATTATAAAGCAGAAAAACAACTACAATGAACGAAAAAATAAAGATAGGAATTACCCACGGCGACCTTAACGGCGTGGGTTATGAAGTGATACTCAAAGCATTTGCCGATGAGGCTATGACCGAAATGTGTGTGCCAATCGTCTATGGTTCGCCCAAGGCTGCAATTTTTCATCGCAAGAACATGGGGCTGTCGACCAACTTTCAGACAATCAGAGATGCTGACGAGGCACAGTCGGGCTGTCTTAACATGATTGCATGTTTCGACGAAGAGGTGAAGATAGACTTTGGTCAACTCTCCGGCGAAACCGGTCATGCGGCTTATCTCTCGCTTCGCAGGGCGGTCGATGATTTCAAGGCCGGCAAGATTGATGCGATAGTGACGGCACCAATCAACAAGAAATCCATTCATGGCGAGGAGTTCCCCTTTGACGGTCACACCGAGTTTTTTGAAAGTGAGTTTGGGGCAAAGGGCGATGCGCTGATGATATTGATGAGTCCCGTTATGAGAGTGGCCCTGGTAACCACTCACCTTCCACTCAAGGATGTTGCCGGCGCAGTTACGCGCGAGAGTGTGGAGCGTTGTATTGCCACATTGCAGCGTTCGCTCTATCGCGATTTCACTGTCAGTGCACCGCGCATTGCGGTGTTGGGACTCAATCCTCACAATGGTGACGAAGGTCTGCTTGGCGATGAAGAGGAAACTGTTGTTGCTCCCGCCATAAAGGAGATGAGAGAAAAGGGAGTGCAGTGTTTTGGCCCGTATGCCGCCGACGGATTTTTCGGAAGTGGACTGTATAGACATTTCGATGCTGTGTTGGCCATGTATCATGACCAGGGGCTCGCTCCGTTCAAGGCTCTTTGTGGCAACGATGGTGTTAATTTTACTGCGGGTCTCGACATTGTGCGCACATCGCCCGACCATGGCACGGCGTTTGATATTGCGGGGCAGGGCAAGGCCGACGAAAATTCTTTTCGTCAGGCTGTATATGCGGCAGTCGACATTGTGCGTCGCCGTCGCATGACCGACGAGGCTTCGGCAAATCCGTTGAAGTTTGTGGTGCGCGAGCGCGACAGTCGCAATCATGGTGACGAACCGGCATAGGTCGTAATGTCTCTTTAAAGACATGGCAAGAGATTATATCAACAGAATTGGCAGTGAGAAGCGCGAGCGCATACTTCGTGTTGTAAATACCGAAGTGATAATGCGCGAGGCTTATTTGCGTGCGGGTTTTTCGGCTCGTGAATTGTGTGAGAAACATGAGATTGACCCTCGCGATCTCTCGGCTGTCATGGGATTGTTTTTTGGCGAGAGTTTCAGTTCTTTGTTGCGCCGACTGAGAGTGAACAAGGTGTGCAAAATGCTGGAGTCGCAGTCGGAGAGTGGCAAGTCGTGTGAGACGGTGGGCCTCAGATGTGGCTTTGCGAGTCGCCAGAGTTTCTATAATGCTTTTGTGTCTTTAAAAGGGGTTACTCCGTTTGAATATCGTAATAAATTTTTAAAAAACAAATGAATAAAATAAAACACATGGTTATGACTGCAGTGATAGCCGTCGGCACGTCTTCTGTGGCTGCCGATAATTTTGAATACAACAACGAGCGTTTTGCCGATCTTCAGATGTTGCGCTACAAGGTGTCGGGGTTTGAGCGTCTGCCCCTGCGCCAAAAGAAACTGATTTATTATCTCAGCGAGGCTGCGCTCTGTGGTCGCGATATTATGTTTGACCAAAACGGGGCTTATAATCTTCGCATTCGCAAGACCCTCGAAACTGTCTATACTGATTATAAAGGTGAACGCAACTCAGCTGATTTCAAGGCATTGGAGGTTTATCTCAAGCGAGTTTGGTTTTCAAACGGCATTCACCACCATTATGGTTGCGATAAGTTTGAACCGGGTTTTTCGCAAGATTTCTTGCGCAAGGCAATGAAGAGTGTTTCTACCGAGAAATTGCCTCTTGCCAAAGGGGAGAGTGTCGACGACTTGTGCAACACGCTGTTTCCCGTGATGTTCGACCCCGATGTGATGCCCATGCGTGTAAATCAGAAAGACGGAGAAGACCTTGTGCTGACCTCTGCTGCCAATTTCTATGGCCCAGGTGTGACTCAGGCCGAAGCCGAGGCTTTTTATGAGGCTCAAAAAGACACCACCGACAAAGAGCCTGTGATGTATGGTCTCAACAGTAGGTTGGTGAAGCAAGACGGTGTGCTCGTCGAGAGGAAATGGGTTGCCAACGGGCTTTATGGCGAAGCAATAAAGAAGATTGTCTTTTGGCTGGAAAAGGCACGTGGGGTGGCTGACACACAGGCGCAGAAAGAAGTGATAGACGAACTTGTGAAATTCTATACCACCGGCGATCTGAAAACTTTCGACCGTTACAGCATTTTGTGGCTTAAAGACACAGAGAGCACGGTTGACTTTGTGAATGGTTTTATAGAGAGTTATGGAGACCCGCTTGGGTTGAAAGCAGGGTGGGAGGCTCTTGTAAACTTTAAGGATCTCGAAGCCACCGGGCGCGCAGAGAAACTCAGCGAAAACGCACAGTGGTTTGAAGACCATTCGCCGGTTGATGACCAGTTTAAGAAGAAAGAGTGCAAGGGTATTTCCGCCAAGGTGATAACGGCAGCAATGCTCGGGGGTGAACTCTATCCTGCCACCGCGATAGGCATCAATCTGCCCAACAGCAATTGGATACGCAAACAGCATGGCTCAAAGAGTGTGACCATTGGCAATCTGACAGATGCCTACAACAAGGCAGCCCATGGCAACGGCTTCAACGATGAGTTTGTGGTCGACCAAGCCACAAAAGATCTCATCGACAAGTATGGTGACGTTTGTGATGACCTCCACACCGACCTTCACGAGTGTCTGGGCCACGGCAGCGGACGTCTTGTCGACGGCGTGGGAGACGATGCCTTGAAGGCACACGGCTCGACCATTGAGGAGGCTCGCGCCGATCTCTTTGCTCTGTATTATCTGGCCGACCCCAAACTTGTGGAACTCGGTCTCACACCCGACATAGAGGCTTTCAAGAGCAACTATTATCATTACATGATGAATGGATTGATGACACAGTTGGTGCGCATACGTCCCGGCAAGGATGTGGAGGAAGCCCATATGCGCAACCGGCAGTTGATAGCCCGCTGGGCATACGAACATGGCAAGGCCGACCGCGTGGTGGAGTTTGTTGTAAACAACGGCAAGACATATGTCAATGTCAACGACTATGAAGCCTTGCGTCGCCTGTTTGGTGAATTGCTCAAAGAAATTCAGCGCATTAAGAGCGAGGGAGACTATGAGGCAGCCCGACAATTGGTCGAGACTTACGCTGTGAAAGTAGACCCACTTCTTCATAAAGAGGTTTTGGCGCGCTATGAGGCTCTCGATCTTGCTCCCTACAAAGGTTTCATAAATCCGGTGTTCCGAGCCGTGACCGATGCGAAGGGCGAAATAACTGATGTGACGGTTGATTATTCCGAGAAATATGCCGACCAGATGTTGCGATATTCTGCCGACTATGGTTTCCTGCCTTATGTGAACGAATAGAAAGAACGAAGAAAACTCTATTCTTATGAATGAAAATCAAATTGCCACAGAGAGTGGTCGCGAGGTTTCTGTGAACGAGGTGAAATTGATGTTGCGCGGAGCCATGAACGGACCTCTTTCTCAATCGCTCAGGCAGAAGGGGCTTGGCTATCGCATGATATATGGTGTGGAATGGCCGCGTCTTATGGCCATGGGTGCAGAAATTGGCAAGAACCATAGTCTTGCCCAGGATTTGTGGAAAGAAGATATTCGCGAGTGCAGGCTGCTGGCCGGTCTCGTGCAGCCCGTTGACACGTTTTATCCTGAAATAGCAGATATATGGGTGGAGTCAATGCGCTATCCCGAGGAGGCGCAATATACGGTGCTGTCGCTTTTTTGCCGTTTGCCATACGCATCCGAAAAGGCATTTTGCTGGATAGCAAGCGAGGGGCAGATGTTTCGGCTTTGTGGTTTCTTGTTGCTTTCGCGTTTGTTTATGCAGGGCTTCCCCTTGATGAAGAGGTCGGAGAGTGAATATTTAGACCAGGCGCGAACGGCTGTTTTGGGCGATGATGTCCATGTGCGCAAGGCGGCCCGTGATTCTCTTCTGAAATACTCGCTTACGGGCGACGAACAAGAGGTGTTGGTCGACAAACTATTGAAAGAAATAGAAAAATCTCTTAACTGAACCAAAAATTTTGTTATGTCGCATTGGTTTATTAACTTTGCGAGTCGGTATGATAAGTATCATAATTGCGAAAATTTAACAACAATATTTGATATATGACAAAAGGAAAAGTAGATGCCCTGCTGGGCATCGTGTTTGGCGATGAGGGAAAAGGCAAGGTGGTAGATTACTTTACCCCTCAATATGATGTTGTAGCCAGATTTGCCGGCGGTCCCAATGCAGGCCACACTATTATCTTTGACGGCAAGAAGTTTGTGCTGCGCTCAATTCCTTCGGGCATTTTCGACGAGGGGAAAATAAATATCATAGGCAACGGCTGTGTGATTGCCCCCGACCTTTTCATGGCTGAGGCAAAAGAACTCGAAGAGGCGGGTTATTCACTCAAAGACAGACTCCACATCAGCAAGCGCGCTCATCTGATATTGCCTACCCATCGTGCTCTCGACAGAGCATACGAGACTCTGAAAGGCAAAAATAAAATTGGCACCACGGGCAAGGGCATTGGTCCGACCTATAGTGACAAGGCTGCGCGCATTGGTCTCAGAGTGGGCGACATTGTGAATGGTTTTGACGAGAAATATGCTGCGCTCAAGGCACGCCACGAACGCATTCTCAAGAATATCGGCTATGAATATGATATTGCAGAGGAAGAGAAGCGTTGGCTGGAGGGCGTAGAATATATGCGCTCGTTTAATCTGACCGACTCGGAAATAGAACTCAACAAATATCTTGCCGAGGGCAAGAGTGTCTTGGCCGAGGGTGCCCAAGGCACCATGCTTGATATTGACCACGGCACTTATCCCATGGTGTCGTCGTCGTCGACAACCACGGGCGGTGTGTGCACCGGCCTTGGCATTGCTCCCAACAAGATTGGCGATGTGTTTGGTATTTTCAAAGCGTATAGCACTCGTGTGGGCTCGGGTCCGTTTCCTGTTGAGTTGTTTGACGAGACGGGCGACCATATCCGCGAGGTTGGCCATGAGTTTGGCGCGGTGACAGGACGCAACCGCCGTTGTGGCTGGCTCGACCTTGTGGGCCTAAAATATGCTGTTGAAGTAAATGGAGTGACGCAACTCATCATGATGAAGAGCGACGTGCTCGATGATTTCAAGACAATAAAGGTTTGCACGGCCTACACCAAAGACGGTGAGACGTTGACAGATATGCCCTATGACTTGAACGGCTGCGAGGCTGTCTATGAGGAGTTGCCGGGGTGGAATTGTGACCTCACAAAAATCACCTCCGAAGCAGAGTTCCCACAACAACTCAAAGATTATATTGCTTATATAGAAAAATATATCGGTTTGCCCATCACAATTGTGTCGGTTGGTCCCGACCGCAACGCCACTATCGTGAGAGGCTGATTTTATGACAACAATAAAGACAGCGAGACTCCCCCATGAAAGGGGAAATCCCGCTGTCTGTTTTTTTTTTATAAAGGTCATGGTGAAGAGGTTGTTATTATTGCTTGCCCTGTTTGCTTCGGTTTTGGCCGAGGCAGGTGGTTTTGTGGGTGTTGATGGCACAAGGCTGGTGCTCGACGGAAAGCCATACAGGTTTATTGGCACGAATTTTTGGTATGGTCCAATTTTGGGCTCGGTTGGCGAAGGTGGCAATCGCGAGAGGCTTGGGCGTGAACTTGATTCGCTGAAGTCTATGGGCGTGTGTAATCTGAGAGTGCTCGTGGGCAGCGATGGGAGCAGAGGAGATAAGACCAAGGCTTCGCCCACACTTCAAATTGCGCCCGGAGTTTACAATGATACCATTCTCGACGGCCTTGACTATTTCATGGCAGAATTGCAGCAGCGTGGAATGCACGCGGTGCTTTATCTCAACAACTCGTGGGAGTGGAGTGGCGGATATGGCTATTATCTGGAGGAGGCTCAAAAAGTATCGGGCGTAAGTCCTGCCAACGTTGTGAAGAGTCCGTTGAGCAACGAGGTCTCTTGGCAGGATTATTGCGACTACTACAGTCGTTTCTCTACCGACCCTAAGGCGCAGAAGTTGTTTCTCGATTATGTGCGTTTCATTGTGGGACGCACCAACCGCTATACCCACAAGAAATATTCTGACGACCCCTCGATTTTCTCTTGGCAGATAGGTAATGAGCCACGTGCTTTCTCAAAAGCAGCCAAGGAGGGCTTTGAATGTTGGATTAAGGAGGCGGCTTCGCTTATTCGCTCGCTTGATAAGAATCACCTCATCAGCATAGGCACAGAGGGTATTGTGGGCTGTGAGGGCGATGTTGCGCTATACGAAAGATTGTCGGCTTGTTCGGATATAGACGTTCTCAACTTGCATTTGTGGCCCTCAAACTGGGGCTGGTCTTCAAAAGAAGTTGTAGAAGGCGATTTGGAGAAGGGTATAGTGAAGTCTTTAGAATATATAAACCGCCATGTTGCTGTGGCGGAGAGGTTGGGCAAACCACTCGTGCTTGAAGAGTTTGGTTTTCCGCGCGATAGAGGGTCAAAAACGCCCGGCAGCAGTGTGGTTGCGCGCGATAAGTTCTATAAATTTGTCTTTGAAGAATTTCTGAAGGGTGTCAAGGAAAACTCTCCGCTCGTGGGGGTGAATTTCTGGGGTTGGGCAGGTTGTGCCATACCAAGACACGACAGTTGGCAACCGGGTGATGACTATACTTCAGACCCTGCCCATGAACCTCAAGGGCTTTATTCTGTTTTCGGTGCAGACACAACAACCGTGAGACTGATAAGACAATATACTGCCAAACTTGCCACACTCGATGACTACAAAGTGTCTTGGCGAGGGGTGATGATAGACGTAAGTCGTCATTTTTTGCCTATAAATTATTTATACAAGGAGATAGATGCCTTGTCGCGCTTTGGGCTCAACCGTCTACATCTTCATCTCACCGATGCTGCCGGTTGGCGCATGGAGATAAAGTCGCGCCCACGTCTCACCGAGGTTGGTGCATGGCGCACCCACAAGACGTGGAGCGAGTGGTGGCAGGGCGACCGTGGATATTCTGATTCTTCTGTTGGTTTTGGTGGTTATTATACGCAAGATGAGTTGCGCCACCTTGTGGTCTATGCTGCATTGCGGGGCATTGAGATAGTGCCCGAGATTGAGTTTCCGGCTCATTCCGAAGAGGTGGTGGCGGCATATCCCGAAGTGGGAAACAGCAGGGCGGAATTGGACATGAGCAATCCTGCCACATATAGATTGATGAGAGATGTCTTGGAAGAAGTGGCCGATGTCTTTCCCTCGCGCTATATTCATGTGGGTGGCGACGAGGCTGCCACTCAACACGACTTGCAACCCGAGGGAATGCGTCGCATGAAGCAGATTGTCGACTCTTTGGGGCGCGAGATGATTGTTTGGGACGAGGCTCTGACCGACAACCCTTGCGACTCCGACATGGTGATAATGGTGTGGCGCGATGTGTCAACAGCCCTCAAGGCAGCCCGATTGGGACACAAGGTGATACTTTGCCCTGGAAAGTATTGCTACCTCGACAAGGCCCAAGATGCTCCGCTCACCCAGCCCCGTGCTGCGGGAGGATATTTGCCTCTCGATAGTGTTTATGGCTTGCCCAATCCGCTTGACGACACATCGTTGGGCGACAGGTTGCTCGGAGTGCAGGCTAACGTGTGGACAGAACACATAGATAATCCTAATTATCTTGAATATATGTTGTGGCCGCGTGCCTTTGCCATTGCTGAGTTGGGGCGCGAGGGATTGACACAAAAGCGCGATTATGGAGCGTTTCGGCAGCGTGCTCTCAAGGCAGTGGATTGTCTTCACAAGGAGTTTTCTATAAATGCCTTTGACCTTTCACGCGAGATTGGCGAAAGGAATAACACGGTTTCCGTGGTTGAGGGTGAGACGCTTGCCGAGACAGACGAAAAGGTTTGTGTGACATACAACACCACTCCCCACAGAGCATATCCCGGTTCGGGAGACCGTTGTCTGGTCGATGGCTTCTTGGGAGGTTGGAACAATAACGATGGACGTTGGCAAGGCTTTATAGGCCGGGGTGGTATGGACGTTACTCTTGACCTTGGCTGTCGGCAGAATATCGGGTCGATTTCGGGAGATTTCTTGCAGAGTTGCGGTCCTGAGATTTTCTTTCCTTATAAGATACAGATAGAGGTGAGCGACAATGGCGAGGATTTTTGTCTGCTTTACGAAAAAGAATACAAAGATATTTATGCTGTTGAATTTGAGGACTACCGACAGCTGGGTTGGCGTGGCGAGGCAGAGGCGCGCTATGTGCGTATGAAAGCCTTGCCGGGGGCGAGACAAGGCTGGGTGTTTTGCAGTGAGATAATAGTGACGAAATAAAAAATGAGATAGAGATGAAGAGAAGTGTATTTCTTTTATTGTGTTTTTTTGTCGTGTCGTTGTGTCATGGCGAGGAAGTTGGCAAAGGAGTTCCCGGAGTTTTGAAAAACAATAATCGCCCACCGTTGGGTGAGCGAAATTTTCGGTCGGAAGCAGTGGAGAAAAAAATAGAAGAGGTTGTTACGCTGTTGAAAAACGAGCGTCTTGCCCTGCTATTTGTGAATTGTTTTCCCAACACGCTCGACACCACTGTGGAGTTTGAGGAAGATGCCGAGGGTAATCCCGACACATTTGTATATACGGGCGACATTCATGCCATGTGGCTCAGAGATAGTGGAGCACAAGTGTTTCCTTATGTCTCTCTTGCCCGCAACGATCAACGATTGCGCAAACTGTTGGCAGGAGTGATTTTGAGACAGTTTAAGTGTATAAACTGCGACCCCTATGCCAATGCTTTTAATAAAACTCCCAAGCCCGACGGCGAATGGATGAAGGACACAGGAATGCATCCCGAGCTTCACGAGCGCAAATATGAGATAGACTCAAATTGTTACCCCATTCGCTTGGCTCACGAATATTGGAAGCAGACGGGCGACACCTCTGTTTTTGGCGACTTGTGGATAGAGGCAGTAAAGAAGATTTTGGCGGTGTGGCGCGAGCAACAGCGCAAGGAGGGACTTGGCAGTTATCGTTTTCTGCGCACCACAAATTGGGCCACCGATTGCATGGTGCTGGGAGGATATGGCTCCCCTGTGAAACCATGTGGTTTGATAGCATCGGGATTTCGTCCGAGTGATGATGCCACGATGTTTCTCTTTTTGGTGCCAAGCAATTTTATGGCCGTGGGAAGTCTGAGAAAGGCAGCGGAGATATTGTCAAAGGTCAATGGTCGTGAGGATTTGGCGATGCAGTGTCGCGACTTGGCGCGCGAGGTGGAAGAAGCTCTTCGCAAACATGCTGTTTATGATCACCCGAAATATGGCAGGATTTATGCCTACGAGGTTGATGGCTTTGGCAATCATTTGTTGATGGACGATGCCAACGTGCCGAGTTTGCTTTCATTGCCATATTTGGGCGAGGTGGATGTCAACGACACGGTTTACCAAAACACTCGCCGTTTTGTGTTGAGCGAAGACAATCCTTACTTTTTCAGTGGCAGAGCCGGTTGTGGAATAGGTGGCCCCCATATAGGCTATGATTATGTTTGGCCGATGAGCATAATAATGAGGGCTTTCACAAGCCACGATGATGAAGAAATCAAGCAGTGTCTCCAAATGTTGCTCAACACAGATGCCGGCAAAGGCTTCATGCACGAGTCTTTCCATAAGGATAATGCCGACAAATTCACCCGCTCATGGTTTGCGTGGGCCAACACCTTGTTTGGCGAGTTGGTTATCACACTGATAGATCGCGGCAAACTCGACCTGCTCAACAGTGTGGAGTAGGGGGAGAGGGGAGAAAAAGAAAAGAAAAATATCACGGTGCTATTCCGGAATTATGCGGAATAGCACCGTGTTTTTGTATGTGATAGATTTGTCTCTGCCAAGTATGACTAATTTAGTTTGTGTGTTTCTATTAGTTCTGACTATTAGATTTATTAGATTTATAGTTGCTTGTTACGATCTTGAGCAGTTGATTGTAATTGGAGATGTTGTTGGCAGCGATAACTCCCGTTGCTTGTGTGAGGCTTAGTGGGTCTCCGTTGGCGGAGGAGATTGTTCCTCCGGCTTCGGTTACGATCAATGAGGCAGCGGCATAATCCCATGGGCCGAGTTTGTGTTCGAAATATAGTTCACACCTACCCATTGCCAGATAGCAGAGTTCGGGTGCACAGGCTCCGAAACGGCGTATATCGTTGCATTTGTTGAACGCCTCCAAAATAATTTTTGAACAGACTTCTGAATGTTCTTTATAATAAACGGGGAGGGCTGTGCATAGAATGGCATTGTTGAATGTGCGGTCGGAAACATATATTCTTTCGCCGTTTAAATATGCTCCTTTGTTCTTCTCTGCATGGAAAAGTTCATTGGTACGAGGAATATAAACGATTCCCATTTCCATTTCGTCGTGGTGTTTTAACCCTACACATATTGCACACTGGTTGAAGCCGCGACTATAGTTTGCAGTGCCATCAATAGGATCGATAATCCAGGTGTATTCGTGTTTGATGTCGTTTATGTCTTTTTCCTCGCAGAGAAATCCAGACTTCGGCATTATCTCGGATAATTTGTTGCACAGAAAATTTTGTACAGCGAGGTCAGAGGTCGTCACGATGTTTTCGCACCCTCTTTTTTGCATTATTTCAAATTCGTCTACGGTCATCAGGTTTGAGGCGTCGCGAACTATATTTGTCAGTTGTTTGATTGTGATCATTGTGTTATGTATTATGGCTTTTTCTGAAATTTAGATAGATTGTATTCCGTCAGAAAGGTTTACTCGGGTAAATTGTCGACCCCGACGAGCAGGCATGACCTCAATAACAGTGCCATGTTTTTCAGAATTAGCTGTGATGACCTTGTTGCCTATAGTATATTTACTCATGGTGTCTCTCTTGTTTTTTATATCACTTTAATTTATTTTCTATTCTATTCTTCTTCCATTCTTTTGCCAAATCAGTTAGGTGGTACTTTTGTTTAGGATGGTTCGGCTGACTGGGATATTGTCGTTCTATTGCGCCGTCAGCCAATGCAGGTTGAATATAATTTTTCCTAAATTTTCTTACGTCACTTAGTCCAAACATACTGATCAGTTCTTTAACTGAGTAGAATGACTCTTCCATTTTGTCGATCAATAATTTAACTTGCGATGAACTGGTTGCCAACTGGTTGCTAACTGGTTGCCAACTGGTTGCCAATCTATTTCCATGTTGAGAAGTGTTTGGATCGCACTTGGGGCGTTTGAACGTTACTGTCACAAAGCCACCATCCCATCTCCAAGCGGGTTCTTCCACACCCTGCTCACGACAGGCATCCATGATGCGCTTGGCTCCGCTGCCCCAACTTTCAAGATATGTTGATTTATAAAGGGTTTCGGCAATCTTCAGATTGTACGGATATGATTCGTGAGGTTCTTTAATTGACTCCGGGGTGATTGAAGCGGAATAGATAGCAGAAAACTATTTAATCCTTAGTTTAATCCAAATGGGTCGTGGAATCATTTGCCAGAAGAATACCACAATGCGGTAGAGCCAATTGATGGTGATGACGCTTTTGCGGTGGCTGAGTGCTGACACTATGTCACGAGCGACTCTTTTGACATCAAGTTGCATGGGAAAATTGCTGCCTTCAATCAATGGTGTTCTGACAAAACCGGGGCGAATGTCTGAAATGTGTATGTTGCGTATCCTTTTTATGCTTGTCAGTTGACAGAGACTTTCCAAATAGTGACTTGTAAATCGTTTAGATGAGGAATAGGCAGGCGAGGCTCCAAGGCCTTTTGTGCGTGCGATAGAACTGACAACGGCAATACGGCCATCAATTTCTTTGTGTTGCTCAAAATATCTGAAGACTTCGCCAACGAGTCTTGCCATTCCGAGGCAGTTCGTTTCTATTGTTTTTAGTTCTTTTTCTTCGTCAAGAGTTGTGTTTTGGTAACCAATGCCGGAACTATGAAAATAGAGGTCTACCTTTTTTAATTTATTGATAAGTCTGTGGAGAGCATCGGTGGCATGGGGTGTGGTGACATCTATCACTTCGTATGCAACTATGCCTTCTGTCTCTCTGACCATTTGGGATAGAATTTCTTCTCGCCGACCAGCCACACCGACTTTCCAACCGCGCAGTGCAAGTAGCAGTGCCACTTCGTGACCAATGCCCGAGGTGGCACCCATTATGATTGCGGACTTTTCTTCTTTCATTATTGATGTGTGAGTTTGTTTTGTGTTTTGGCTTACAGAGATTTTCCCAAATCAAAAGCCTGTTTGAGCGCGTCGGTGTTTTTGATGTCACCTTTGGCCGCAACGCCCCTCACAAAGACGTGACCCATGTCTTCTATCTTGAAATAGTTGAGGCAGAGTTTGTATTCTGTCATAATGGCATCAAACAACTCGGGCAGTGTGGCGGCACCAACGAGAAGCAGGGCGGCTTTATCGATGTGGAAAGTATCGCGTATTGGGTTGTGGCAACGGTCGATGATGGCTTTGAGTTGTGCACTTATGCCATAGAAATATATTGGCGAGGCGATGACCAGCATGTCGGCATTTGCCAGTTTTGCATATATTTCTGCCATATCGTCGTGTTGCACACACAACATGTCTTTGTTTTTGAAACAAGCGTTGCACCCCTTGCAAGGATTAACATTTACATCGTCCACAGAAATAAATTCAATCTTGTGGCCATTTTCCTCTGCTCCTTTTGCAAAGGATTGTGCAAGCAATTGTGTGTTGCCGTTGTGGCGGGGGCTGCCGTTAAGTATCAGTATGTTCATTTTGTGTGTTTGCTTAGTTTGAATAAGAAAAAGACTATACCCGGTATGGGCATAGTCTTTTTCTTGTTTATCTGAATGATATTATTTGAAATAGCGCTTCAGAAGTCCGGCGAAACCACCACCGTGGCGAGCTTCGTCTTTTGCCATTTCGTGAACAGTGTCGTGAATGGCGTCAAGGTTAAGTTCTTTAGCACGTTTGGCAATGCGGAATTTGTCTTCGCAAGCACCTGCCTCGGCAGCAGCGCGCTTTTCGAGGTTGGTCTTGGTGTCCCAAACCACGTCGCCGAGGAGCTCGGCAAACTTGCTGGCGTGTTCAGCCTCTTCCCATGCGTAACGTTTGAAAGCTTCGGCAATTTCGGGATAGCCTTCGCGGTCTGCCTGACGAGACATGGCGAGATACATACCTACCTCGGTGCATTCTCCGTTGAAGTGAGCGTTGAGGTCGGCAATCATTTGCTCGTCGCAACCTTTGGCAACGCCGATTTCGTGTTCTGTGGCAAAAGAAGTTTCGCCTTCTACGAGTTCTTTAAACTTGCTGCCCGGCACTTTACATTGGGGACAGAACTCCGGTGGTGTAGGACCTTCGTGTACATAACCACACACTGTGCAAATAAATTTCTTGTTCATTGTAGTAAATGTTTAGGGGTTAATATAAAGTATGGTGGGTTTAAATGTTTTTACATCATTCCGCCACCCATTCCGCCTGCCGGCATAGGCATTGCGGGAGTTTCTTCTTTCTTATCGCAAATCACACACTCGGTGGTGAGGAACATTCCGGCCACAGAAGCAGCGTTTTCCAATGCTACACGTGTCACCTTGGCGGGGTCTACCACACCGGCCGCGCGCAAGTCTTCGTAGATTTCTTTCTTGGCGTTGAAGCCGAAGTTGCCTTCACCCTCGCGCACTTTGTTTACAACAACAGCACCTTCAAGGCCGGCGTTGTGGCAAATTTGGCGCAGAGGCTCCTCTATGGCGCGACGAATGATGTTGATACCGGTAGTCTCGTCGGCATTGTCGCCCTCAAGACCCTCAAGGGCAGCCTGGGCACGAATGTAGGCTACACCACCACCGGTCACGATACCCTCTTCGATAGCAGCACGGGTTGCACATAGTGCATCGTCGCAGCGGTCTTTCTTCTCTTTCTGTTCAGTTTCAGAAGAAGCACCAACCTCCAAAACGCAAACGCCACCGCTGAGTTTTGCAAGACGCTCTTGGAGTTTCTCCTTGTCGTAAGAAGATGTGGTGTTGGCAATTTCAGATTTAATTTGGTTAATGCGGTCTTTGATGTTTGCAGCATCACCGGCACCGTTCACGATAGTGGTGTTGTCTTTGGTCACAGTCACTTTTTCGGCTGTGCCAAGCATATCGATGGTGGCTTGCTCAAGTTTCAAGCCTTTCTCCTCGGAGATAACCACGCCACCTGTCAAGATAGCAATGTCTTCGAGTATTGCCTTGCGACGATCGCCAAAGCCCGGAGCCTTGACAGCACAAATCTTGAGCTGTGTGCGCAAGCGGTTCACAACCAAAGTGGTGAGGGCCTCAGAGTCTACGTCTTCTGCAATGACGAGCAAGGGGCGACCGGTTTGCACTGCGGGTTCGAGAATAGGCAAGAAGTCTTTGAGAGAAGAAATCTTCTTGTCGTAAATCAAGATGTAGGGTTTCTCCATGCCACACTCCATTTTCTCTGTGTCGGTCACGAAGTAGGGCGACAGATAACCGCGGTCAAACTGCATACCCTCAACAGTCTTGAGATGTGTCTCGTTGGTTTTGCCGTCTTCTATGGTGATCACACCGTTGATGGTCACGGCACGCATTCCGTCTGCAATCAGTTTACCAATTTCGGGGTCGTTGTTGGCAGAGATGGTGGCAACTTGCTCAATCTTGTCGTAGTTGTCGTCGACTTTCTCCGACTGTGTTTTGATAGACTCTACAACTTTGGCAACGGCTTTGTCGATGCCACGTTTCACATCAAGCGGATTTGCACCGGCAGCCACATTCTTCATTCCCTCAGAGAGGATGGCCTGTGCCAAAACAGTGGCGGTTGTAGTTCCGTCGCCGGCATCGTCACCGGTTTTGCTTGCCACGCTTTTCACGAGTTGTGCACCGGCATTTTCAAAAGCGTCTTCAAGCTCGATTTCCTTTGCTACCGAAACACCGTCTTTGGTGATTTTCGGAGCACCGAATTTCTTGTCGATAACCACATTGCGACCTTTGGGACCGAGAGTTACTTTCACTGCGTTTGCCAAAGCGTCTGCACCGGCTTTGAGCAGCTCGCGTGCATTTACGTCATATTTAATTTCTTTTGCCATGATTTTTTCTCCTTATGTGGGCTTGTGAGCCCTGTTTTTTGATTCTGTTAATTAAAAAGATGTGTTGACTGAAAAAATTATTCTATTACGGCCACAACGTCTGATTGGCGCATGATGAGGTATTTCTCGCCCTCAAATTCAATCTCCGTGCCGGCATATTTGCCATAGAGCACCTGGTCGCCTGTTTTGAGAATCATTTCTTCGTCTGACTTGCCCTCGCCAACGGCAACCACTGTGCCTTGCAGGGGTTTTTCTTTTGCAGTGTCGGGAATGATAATACCGCCGATTGTCTTTTCTTCTGCAGCAGCAGGAGAAATGAGAACTCTGTCTGCTAATGGTTTAAGTTTCATAGTTGTTTTATTTTTAATTATTGTTTTTTGTTTGAAAGTTTGTCACGCTTTTTTGTGCGTGTTCACTAATAATACAAAGCAAAATGCGTGCCAAAGTTATTTGGACGGAACAAAAAGTTGCGCATTTTCTCCTGCTTTGTAATAAGGTAGGGCATAGAGACGGTTGCCGTTGTCGTCCATAAGGGTGTAGAGAACCACGGCGTTGTCTGTCTTGTTGAAAGATTGGGATATTTTGCTGTCGGGGTTTAAAACGGCTTTGTTGTCGGTGGTGGTCATGCCATATATAAAAGGACCGCGTTGCAAGGCAATCATGCCGGGTTGCAGGGGGTCGTATATGCGCAATATGGGTGTGGGTGTCTTGATTGTGATGATGTCGCCGAGTGCCCATTTACCTTTAATGATGAAAAAGCCGTCTTTCGTTTCGGGCCGGATGCGCGTAATGCCGTTTACCATTATCAGAGTTTTGTTTCTGAATGGTTTGACCTCATATCCGCGAAGAAAGTCGTTTCCCGTTGCCCACGACGGAATGCGTATGTGGAAAGTCACTTCGCAAGAGTCTGCCGACAAATTGGCAGACGTGTGTATTAGTCTTTGGTTTGCGCCGACGGTTTCGCTGTCGTGAAGTTGAAAAGGATTTAAGTTTGGAACGAAAGTAATGGCAGTCTCGTTATACCATGGACTGCTGTTGACGCTTTGCAGATAGATGTCTATGTCTTTGTTCTTGATGTGGGCATTTGTGCGCATGAGCATATTGACATACACGTCTTTTCCACTAACTGAATATGCCAGTCTGTCAATTTCGCGCAACAACTGCATAGCCTCCATGCGGGCAGAAATGTCGCTGTCTGTCTGCCACTGTTTCAGAATGCTGTTTGCCAACACCCTTTCTGCCACCTCGAGATATTTTGCCTTGCCGGTGTGGTGAAAGAGCAGGTAGCTGTCGTCAAACAGTTTCAATGAAGCGGAGAGAGAGGCGGGTTTGTTTTTTTCTTCTCCCGTCAGTTTCAGGTTTGCGGTTGTCGTCTCCCATTGTTGCGCCAAGGCTTTGATTTTGGCTGAGGTAATTTTTTTGTGTTTCTTGTTGCGTGGAGTGGCCTGCGCTGCAATGCTGTCGGCCTTGTATTGCAAACCTTCCCAAAAGAAGTCCATCATATAGATACTGTCTTTGTCTATCGGTTTTAGCGGTAGAAGAACATCTGTTTGGGCACACAACGGTTGCCATGCAACGCAAAAAACCGAGAGCCACACACACACAAATTTAGTCAACCACAGGGAGAGTTGGTGTGTGTGTCTGCTCATAGTTTAATCTTGGCCACAAGTTTCTTGATTGTGCCACTACCGACTATGGGCGCATGGGCATCTTCAGGAAAGACAATGCAAAATTCGCCGGGACATAGGGTGAACCACTTGTGGCTCTCTGCACTGTAGAGGGCAAAATCGTTGTCAATGTCAAAGGGGGCATCACTCTCTCCGAGCGTGGAGAGGTGGCGCCAGCCGAAGTCTTCGCTACACGAGAGGGGAATATGTATGTCGATGTATTTGCGGTGTACTTCGAGTTTTTGTTTTGCCCGTTCCACCATCTCCGATTTGTTGACATTTATAAATAAGTCGTCGCCAACTATGTTAATGCGACCCGTGGGTGCGTTGGCGAGGTCGTGGGTGGCAAGATATTCAAACAAGGGTTTGAAGAGTGGGTGCAGCGCGAAGTATCGTTCTTTATCGCAGAGGTTGGCAATAATCATGTTGTGGGGCGTTTTTGTGTTTTAATGACCGGTTTGTGCTTATTTGCGGTTGGCTATCTCTTCGAGCATCAGCCAGCAGTTCATCAGTCCGCGAGGCACATGGAAACAGCCCTTCCATTTGCCACCTTTGAGGGGAAGCAACACTTCGCCTTGGCGGTTGAGATAGCCATACCATTCGGGATAGTCGGGATCGGTGAAGTGACTCCATGTATAGTCGTGAATGCGGTTGAACCATTCGAGGCACTGTTGGTTGCCGGTCAGTTGATAGCCTTTAAGCATAGAGATGAGTGTTTCAATATGCACCCACCAGAGTTTTTGGTCAAACTCCAGTTCGTGGCGTGGTTTGCCAAGTCTGTCCATGAAATAGAAAATGCCACCATATTGTTTGTCCCAGCCATATTCCACTTCGGCAAGGGCTATTTCTACGGCTTTGTCTATCAGTTGGGGGCGGTTGAGGCGTTTGCCCAGATCCATGAGAAACCATGTAGACTCAATGGCGTGGCCGGGGTTCATCTTGCGGCCATCGAGGCAGTCCACGAGTTGTCCGTCTTTGCCGAGGGCTTCGACAATAAGTCCCATTTGTGGCTGATAAAATACGTCGATTACTTCGTGAATGCAGTTATCGATTGTCTTTTGCAAAAAGTCGGGGTCGATGAGCGGTTCGAGTTCGAGAGACACGTTACACAAAATCATCGGCAAATCAAAAGTCTTGAGACTTCGTGCTCCGGCTGCGGCTTTATTCCAGCGACCCTTGGGATTGTCGGTGCGAGAGAGAACAATGTCGAATGTTTTGCGTGCAATGTCGGCATACTCTTTGTTGCCCGTTGCAATAGAGAGTTGGCCGTATGCTATGGCGGCAAATGTATATGAGAAGATGTTGTAGGGTTCCACCAACGGGTGTCCCTCGCGGTCTATGGCGAAATACCAGTTATAGTTGCCGTCGTGACCATATTTTTTCAGAAATTCGGCACCCTGTGTGGCACATTCCAGCCATTCGGGGCGTTTCTCCACGGTGTTGTAGAGTTTTGCAAACATCCACACTTCGCGACATTGCAGCCAGATGAATTTGTCGGTGTCATAGACGCTGCCATCGCGGTCGAGACATGAGAAATAACCGCCAAATTCGCGGTCTTGTGAGTTTTCGAGCCAGAAAGGCAACACTTTGTCGAGCAGTTCTGTCTTATACTGCAAGGATAGTTTTTTGAAATCAGTTTTCATATATTATTTTTTTTGTTTGTCTAAAGTTTTCCAAGTCAGTCCATCGATTGTCTTTTTGTTGGGGAAAATCAGCGAAAGCAGCAGGGCGGCACCCACCGACACTGCCATGCTCACAAATCCGAAAAGGAAGAAATTGGCTTGGGTGAAATAATTCATGTAGAACACGGCTGCCGTGCCACAGATGAAGCCCACGAGTGAACACAAGGCATTTATGCGCTTGAAGAAAATGCCCATCAGGAACAGACCGCCGATGGCTCCGGTGAGCAGTCCGAGAATGGTGTTGAAGTAGTCCAACAGAGATTGAATGTTGACTATGGCCATGAGAATGGCTATCAATGTGCCAATCACTCCTGCCACAATGCCCGAATAGCGTGCCACCGACAAGGTCTTCTTTTCGCTTGTTGTGGGTCGCCATTTTTTATACATATCCATGGTGAAAGCCGTGCTTATCGAATTGATGTTAGACGAGATGGTGCTCATCGTGGCGGCAAACAGTGCTGCAATCAGCAATCCCGCAATGCCGGCCGGCAGTTGGCTCATCATGAAGAAGGGGAAGATTGCATCAGTTTTGCTCATTGTGATGTCGAGCGATGCGGGGTGTGTCTTGAAGAAAGTATAGAGGCCGGTGCCAATCGTGTAGAAGATAATCGACACGAGAATGCTCAAAATTCCGTTTGTGATAATGCTGCGCGAGGCGGCGCGTTCGCTGTTGGTGGTCATGTAGCGTTGAATCACTGTTTGGTCCGAAGTGTAGGAAATGAGGTTGTTGGCAAGTCCGCCCACAATGATCACCCAGAAGGTGGGAGTGCGATAGTCAAACGACCAGTCAAACAAAACAAATTTGTCGTTGGCCGTGGCAATGTCGAAAAATCCTGTCGCTCCGCCCCCCGTTTGTGTCACGAGATATATGGCGGCCAAGAGTGCTCCGCCAACAAGTATTATGCCCTGCACCACGTCGCCCCATACTACGGCCTCCATGCCGCCCATTGTGCAATAGGCAATCGTGATGACCGACATCAGCAATATGCACACAAAAATGTCAATGCCTGTCACGGCCGACATGGCCAGCGATGGCAGAAACAATACCAATGCCATGCGCGCCACCATGAAAATGATAAACAAGGCACTGGCCATAAATCTCACGCCATAACTGAAGCGACGCTCCAGATAGGCATAGGCCGTGGTCACGTTGAGACGGCGGAAAAATGGCAGATAGTATTTTATTACGGGAAAGGCCACCAATAAAATCATTATCTGCATGGGGTAGTATTTCCAATCGGTGGCGTATGCCTTGGCTGGAATGGACATATAGGTGATTGCGCTCAGCATGGTGGCAAAAATACTAATGCCCGCAGCCCACCACGGAATGCGGCCACCGCCGGTGAAAAAGTCGTTTGAGTTTTTCTCGCGGTGCATGAAATACCAGCCCAAGAGCAACATGGCCAAAAGATAGGCGGCAAGCACCGTCCAGTTGAGCCAACCGAAGTTGGCATCATAGTTCACCTTTATGCCGGTTACTCTGTCGGTCCTTATTCCGGGCTTGCTCTCTCCGCCCACCATAATCCATTGATGCCCACCGTCGGTGGCAATGTCTATGAGGCCTGCCCCGGCAGTGGCAAGCGAGGGGTCTCCGTCGAGTGTTGCCCATGTGTCGGTGATGGTGTTGTAGGTGAGCATTGAGGTGCGAAACCTATACCATTCGGCAGGGTGGCTCAGATACTCCTGCTGCAGTGTGGGACTATTCAGCTCGGGGTGTGACGTGCGCCAAAGGGCCGAGTCGAAAATCTCTTTGTCGGTGCCGCCCAGGCATACAATATACGATGCTCCGGAGTTTACACACGTTGCTCCCACAAGGGCTACCGGCTTGTTGCCATCGGTGATGGGGGCAATGGTTTTCCATGTGTTTGAGAGAGGGTCGAAGGCAACACCGTCGTTGTTGGTGGCGGTTTGGTTATATCCGCCTATGAGGTAGAATATCGGTCCGACTGCTCCGCTTTGCACTATGGCAACGGGTTGCAGGCGAGTGTTGCCCGGAAAGTCGGGCAGGCTTTCCCACTTGTTGCCACCGGGATATTTCAGTCTGAAAGCTTTGTTGGTGGCGGTGCCGTTGTTTTGACCGCCTGCCACATATATATAGCCGCTGCCATACGCACCGGCCATGTTGTCGAGGCCGAGTGGCAGTGGTGGCAGTGGTGTTTGTTTTGCCTTGCCGGTCTTGTCGATTGTCAGTGCCACTGCGTTGGCGAGGCTTTGCCTGCCGTCTGTGCCGCCAATCAAGACCATGCCGTCGCCAACGGATAGCCCAACACCATATGCCGAGGCGTGGGTCATGTTGCCTATGGCGCGCCATTGGGTGTCGGTGGAGGGGTTGAGCGCATAGATTGTGTCGTAGAATTTCTTCTCGCCACCCATGGCGGCAGGCACTGTGGGAAAGTTACAACCGCCTGCAACCACAATGTTGCCGTCCACTGCTCCGCTATATGGTGCCGAAACACCTTGGTTGCAGCCAACCCTCAGCGATGGCAGTGTTTTGAACAGGGCAGAGTTGAATGAACGCTTTTGGACCTGGTCAGCAATGGCAACACACACGCTTATGACAAACAGTGTGGAGAGTAGAAAGACTTTTTTCATGGCTCAAATGGTGGCAAAAGGCTTGTGGGGATTTGTCTTATTTGTTGCAACGGTCAAAGAAACCAATTTCTTCAAGTTCTTTCTTGAGTTGGACTTCTTCTTGGTCGGTGATATTTTGAAATGGGGTTCGGTTTTTGCCAAGGTCAAAGCCGATGAGTTTCATAATGCGTTTACCACCCACGATATTGCCTCTGAAATGGCATATCACGTCTATCACGTCTTGGGCAAAGTTTTGCAGTTCGCGAGCTTTTTCGAGGTCGCCCTTCTGCCAAGCGTCTATTATGCCGGTCAATACTCGGCCGTTGTAGTTGGTTGTGCCACCTATGCCGCCTTGTGCGCCACCCATGGCGAGACAGGGCAAAATGGTTTCGTCTTGTCCGTGGAGCATATCATATTTGCCGTTGGCATAGCGACGGCAGCGATTATATTCATAGAGACTTTCAAAGGTATATTTTATGCCGGCGAGATTTGGAATGCGTCCACTTTCGTCGACAGCCTTGAGGAAGTCATACATCGACAGATATGCACCGTTGAAGGCCGGAATGTGGTAATAGTAGAAGGGCAGTTCGGGTGCTCCGCCGGCAATCTCTTCGCAATAGTCCACGAGTTCTGCCACTCTGCCAATTTTGGGAAATGGGGTAGCCATTGCGCCAATGCCCCATGCTCCGATTTTTTGTGCGTGGGCGGCAAGTCGGCGGCTGCTTTTCACGCAGGTGCTACCCACGTGCACAATCACCTTGAAACCATTCTCCTTCAGCAGAGGGTCGCCATTGACGGCATCCACCCATGCTTCTGCCAAGGTCATGCGCTCTTCTTCGGTGAGCATATAACCCTCGCCCGATGAACCGTTTATAAACACGCCTTTCAATCCGTTGCGTCCAAGCATGGAGGCGTAGCGTGCGATTATCCCACAATTTATTTCGTTGTTCTCGTTAAAGGGTGTAAAGGGGGCATCAATCAAGCCTTTGATTTTTTCCATAACCATTAGATTTAAATATATTTTCGTGCAAATATACTTAAATATGGTGATACAAGGTTGATTTATGCACCTAAAAACTTATTTTGCAATGGAATGAGCGGCTTGATTACGACCACAATTTTATAGTGTTCTAAGTTAGGGTGCTATAGTTGCTTAATCTAGGGTGTTATAGCACGCTAACTTAGAGTGCTATAACACCCTAAGTTAGCGAACTAAAATTTTTGCGGCTCACTTTTCTATCCGAAGTGACCGGCGAGATATGCCTTGGTTTGTTGATGAGAGGGTGAGGTGAAGAGGCGCTCCGTTTCGTCATATTCTATCAACTCACCGAGATACATAAACATTGAGCGCGAGGCAATGCGTCGTGCTTGTCCCATATTGTGGGTGACTATCACGATTGTCACTTCGTTTTTCAGTTGCAGCAGCAATTCTTCTATGCGTGCAGTGGCGATAGGGTCGAGGGCCGAGGTGGGTTCGTCCATGAGAAGCACTTTTGGCTTGAGAGCCAAAGCGCGGGCAATGCAGAGTCGTTGTTGCTGTCCGCCCGAAAGGAAGGTGCCACGTTTTGTCAACACGTCTTTCACTTCGTCCCACAGTCCCACGCTTTTGAGTGTTGTCTCAATTATCTCGGCGCGTCGTTGGCGGTTAGTCCTTATGCCACTCAGTGTGTAGCCCGCCATCACGTTTTCGGCAATGCTCATGGTGGGGAAGGGGTTGGGTTGTTGAAACACCATGCCTATTTTGCGTCTCACTGCGATGTCGGGCATTTCCAAGATGTTTTGGTTTTCGAGAAGAATTTGTCCGGTCACGGTGATATTCTTGTAAAGGCTGTGCATTCGGTTCAAGGCCCGTAGCAGGGTGCTTTTGCCACAGCCCGAGGGACCCATGATTGCCGTGATTTGGTTTTGGCGAATGTCGGCACTGACATTTTTCACCGACATCACACTCGAGGTGTAGGATATGTTGAGGTTTTTAATAGATATAATGTTTGTATCCATGATAAATGTTTAGTGGCTTACGCGTTTGTTTATTATTTTTGCGGTGGTGTTGAGCATTAACACAATGAACAGAAGCAACAGCGAGGTGCCCCATACGAGTGGTTGCAACACGGGGTCATTGTAGAATTGCCAGATGAGCATAGGCAAACTTGACATGGGCAGGTCGGCTCGCCATTGTATAAGTGAGCAACCCAGCGCGGTGAACATGAGTGGGGCTGTTTCGCCTATCACGCGCGACATGGCAAGCAAAATGCCGGTCACAATACTGCCCGAGGCAGAAGGCAACAACACTTTGATGACAGTGCGCCGATAGTCTCCGCCAAGGGCGAGCGAACTCTCTTTCAACCCTGCCGGCAACATTTTGAGGGCTTCCTCGGTTGATCTCACTATGAGTGGCAACATCATGATGCATAGCGCAATAGAACCGGCTAGAGCACTATATCCATGGAAAGGTACCACTGCCCATACATAAACCACAATGCCTATGATGATAGAGGGGGTGCCTTGAAGCAAGTCGGTCATGTAGCTTATCACATGAGAGTAGCGCGAGTGGCGGTTTTCGGCCAGACAAGTGCCACACATCACCCCGAGAGGAATGGCAATCAATGAGGCAAGAAGCAACATTATCAGCGTGCCCACAATGCCGTTGGCAATTCCGCCAGGAATGGGCTCACCATTGTTGATGGCCATCATTGCTTTGAAAGTGGTGGGGGTGGGCTGTGTGATGAATTGCCAATTTATCAGTCCGATTCCTTCATAAAACACCTTGCCCAAGATAAGGGCAAGAGGCAATGCCGAGAGAAAGGCCGTGACGCATACTCCGATGTGGAGCATTTTGCTTTGAGCATAGCGCCGTTTGGTATTTGTGTTGATTTTCATGATTTGTTTAGCGTTTTATGGCGTTGCGGCGTATTATGATTTTTCCGATGATGTTTATAATGGCAGTGATCACAAACAAGATGAGGGCAATGGCAAAAAGCGAAGACAACTTCAGACCGTCGGCTTCACCAAATTGGTTTGCCACGATGCTGGCCATTGAGTTGCCCGTGTCATAGATTGAACCGGGAATTTGGTTGGTGTTGCCAATGAGCATGGTGACAGTCATGGTCTCGCCCAATGCACGCCCCACGGCAAGAATAAAGGCCGAGAAGATGCCCGAACCGGCAGTGGGAAACACAATCTTGCCCAACACCTCGGCGCGTGTGGCTCCAAGGCTGTAGGCTCCTTCTTTGAGGTTGGCCGGCACCATTTTGATAAACTCTGTGCTCAGCGAGGCTGCGTAGGGTATTATCATTATGGTGAGCACGAGCGATGCCGTGAGAATGCCTGACCCCTGAGGCGACAAGCCGAGTGTCATCACTATGGGGCGCAACACATAGAAGCCCCATAGACCGTAGATTACCGACGGAATGCCGGCCAAGAGATCGACAATCGTGCCGAGCGTCTTGGCTAAGGTGGTGCCTTTGTAGTATTCACCATTGAAGAGGGCAATCGACAGGCTGAAGGGCACACAGAGAATCAAGGCAAGCAAGGTTGTGAGCAAGGTGCCAAGGATAAAAGGCAGGGCACCATACGACTCGCTGCCCGGAGTTTGGCTCCATTCGCTCGAAAACAAAAATCCAAAGAAGCCAAACTTGCCAAAGGCATCAACGGAGTTTGTCACCAACGATAGCACAACAGCCCCACAAACGAGTGGCACAAAGACCGCTGCGCTTGTGAGGACTATTTTAAATCCCGAGTCGGGAGACAATTTTATTGTTTTGGTCATAGAGACTTTGGATTAGTCTTGCAAAAGGGTTTTGCCGTTGTAGGTTGCCGCCTTAAGGTTTTTGAGACTGTTGCTCACTGCTGTTTCGGGCAGTGGTGCATAGTTTATGCTTGCGGCAGTTTTCTGCACCTCGGGTGAGAGAATGAAATCAAGCAGTTGCAGGGTTGCTTTGGCTTGTTCTTTCGTGCGGTTGTTGTAGGCTTGCTCCTTGTAGATTATTATCCATGTGAGGCAACTGATGGGGTAGGCCTCGGGGTTGCTGCTGTTGGTAATCATGGTGCGTGTGTCGGCCGGCATATCACCTTGTGCGGCAGCTGAAATGCTACTTATTGTCGGGGCAACAAGATTGCCGGCGGCGTTTTTCATGGTAGCCATAGAGAGTTTCTGAGCAAAGGCATATTCCGAACCCACATAGCCAATGCTATAAGGAGTCTCTTTTACAATGCCTGCTACGCCCGGGTTTCCTTTGGCGGCCTGACCGGCAGGGAAGTCTACCGATTTGGCTGCTCCGTATTTTGTCTGCCATTCGGTGCTCACTTGCGAGAGGTAGTGGGTGAATACAAACGTGGTACCGCTACCGTCGGAGCGAAATACGGGAATAATGTCTTTGTCGGGCAGTGAAATGTTGGGATTGAGAGCGGCCAAAGCAGGGTCGTTCCATTTCTTGATCTTACCGGCAAAGATGTCGGCAGTCACTTCACCCGAGAGGTTGAGTTGTTGTGTTTCGGGCAGATTGAAAGCCAATACCACAGCTCCCATACAGGTGGGGATATGAATCACGTCTTCCATTTCGCCCATTTCCTCATCGCTGAGAAAAGCGTCGCTGGCAGCGAAGTCTACGGTCTTATCTTTGAGGTTGCGCACACCGCCACCACTACCTATACCACCATACGAAACAGTGTTGCCGGTGGCTATGTTGAAACTGTCAAACACCATTGTGTAGAATGGCTCGGGAAATGTTGCTCCGGCTCCGGAGAGATCAACGGGATTGGAGGCTTGTTTGTTGTTTGCGCCACCACACGAGGCAAGCATTGCCACAGTAAAAAGGGCAATTGCACTTGAAAGAAATTGTTTTGTCTTCATCTTTTTTAGGTTTTGATGATTGGTTATATAAATTTGTTGTTTGCAAAACAGATAATTTTCGATTGCAAAATTAGAGCCTCTTTGTTTCAAACATCTTTTAAACTTGTTAAGAGACTGTGACAAAACAGACAAGAAAAGACTAACTCGCGTAGTTCCTACCTTATTATATATAACGGTGGGGGAGTGTGTCAATATTGACACACTCCCCCACCGTTATATTTTGCCCATGCCGGGCATGGTCTGTTGCTTTTTATTGGTGTATGCTAAAAAATTTGAGTAGAAACATAACCATGAGTGAAAGTACTAATTTACGTCATTGCTTCATTGGTGAGATTGCAACTTTTCGCCACTATTTTAGACGTGTTTGTGCAACTTTTCGCCAAAACGAAACAAGGCGAGACCCTGGGAAAGGGGTCTCGCCTTGTGAGTGGTATAGAGTAATGAGATTAAGCCTGACGATAGTTGGCGATTTGCTCAACACTGAGGCTTGAGATGAATTTCTCGTTTTTGGCAACCTCGGCTTCGGCAAGATTGAGGAAGACCTCTGCGCTGCGACCAAAGAGTTGGGGAGCGCGACTTGCGTCGAGAGTGATGAGGTGAGCCATCATTGCGTTGGCTGTGATATCGTAGAGGTGGCGCGAAGCGAGGTCTTGAAGTTCCTGACTTTGTGCTTCCTTGACAGTGGCCATGCAAGCCTCGAGTTTGTCGGCTAGTGCTTTTGCACGGTCGAAGAGAGGTTGAACCTCTGCGCTTACGCTCTCATTCTCAAACTCACGCAAGATGTTGAGATATGTGCCGTTGGTGATATAACGAATGGCTGCCACAACCTGCAACTGTGTCGTACCCTCATAGATAGAGGTGATACGAGCGTCGCGATAGAGACGCTGGCAAGCATATTCGAGCATATAGCCCGAACCACCGTGAATTTGGATAGAGTCGTAGGAGTTTTGGTTGGCATATTCAGAGTTGGTACCTTTGGCAAGCGGAGTGAAGGCATCGGCCATGCGAGAATATTTCTTGAGTTCCTGACGCTCCTCGGGTGTGAGTTTGCGCTCGCGAGCGATGTCTTCCAAACACTTGTAGATGTCAACATAGCGTGCTGTCATGTAGAGCAGCGAGCGACCGGCATCGAGTTTGGCCTTCATTGTTGCCAACATTTCGTAGACGGCAGGGAAGTTGATGATGGCCTGACCAAACTGCTTGCGGTCTTTGGCGTAGGCAAGAGCCTCGTTGTAGGCTGCCTGACTGATGCCCACAGACTGGGCAGCAATGCCGAGACGGGCACCATTCATCAATGCCATCACATATTTTATAAGACCCAATTTGCGGTCGCCGCAGAGTTCTGCCTTGGCGTTTTTGTAAACAAGCTCGCAGGTGGGTGAACCATGTATGCCCAACTTATTTTCAATGCGGCGCACGTCAACACCACCTTGATTTTTGTCGTAGATAAACATGGAGAGGCCGCGACCGTCTTTGGTGCCTTCTTCAGAACGAGCCAACACAAGGTGAATGTCGGAGTCGCCGTTTGTGATAAAACGCTTGCAACCATTGAGTCGCCAGCAGTCTTCTTTTTCATCATATGTGGCTTTGAGCATCACGCTTTGCAGGTCGGAGCCGGCATCGGGCTCGGTGAGGTCCATAGACATGGTGGCACCTTTGCAAACACGAGGCACGAAACGTTGGCGTTGGTCTTCTGAACCAAACTCATAGAGTGTTTCGATACAGTCTTGCAGAGACCAGATGTTTTCAAAACCGGCATCGGCGGTGGCTATCATTTCGTTGATGGCCGTATAGGGGGTGCAGGGGAAGTTGAGACCACCATAGCGACGAGGCATGGTGACACCGTTGAGACCTGCCTTGGTTGTTGTGTCGAGATTTTCGTAGGTCTTGGAGGCATAGCGCACACGGCCGTTTTCGCAGTGGGGGCCTTCGGCGTCAACGTCTTCGGCATTGGCGGCGATAGTGTTGGCCGAGATGTCGCCGGCGAGGTCGAGCACACGGTCGTATGAATCTATTGCGTCTTCATAGTTTTGGGGCGCATAGTCATATTGGTCTTTGTCGGCATAGTTGCGCTCCTTGAGTTCAACGATGCGCTTCATCAATGGGTGATCAAGTTGAAACTTAATCTCTTCGCTATAATAGTTTGCCATGGCTTATTTGTTGTTTTTCTTGTAGTATTTAATCAATTTGGGCACAACTTCTTCTACTGTGCCGTTTATCACATAGTCTGCTATGGTGTTGATAGGAGCGTTTTCGTCTGAGTTTACAGAGATGATGATGCCCGAGTCTTGCATTCCGGCAATGTGTTGTATCTGTCCCGATATGCCACAGGCAATATACACTTTGGGGCGCACGGTGACACCCGTCTGGCCAATTTGGCGGTCGTGGTCGCAGAAGCCGGCATCAACGGCGGCACGGCTTGCACCAACCTCAGCGTGGAGTTCCTTGGCAAGGTCAAACAACATGTCGAAGCCTTCTTTGGAGCCCATGCCATAACCTCCGGCCACAACGATAGAGGCTCCCTTGAGGTTGTGTTTGGCTTTTTCTACGTGGCGGTCGAGCACCTTGACAACATATTCTGTTTCGGGCACATATTTGGCCACGTCGTGGTTGATGACCTGAGCGTTGTAGTTTTCGTCGAGCACTTCTTTTTTCATCACGCCCTCGCGCACGGTTGCCATTTGCGGACGGTGGTCGGGATTGACGATGGTGGCCACAATGTTGCCGCCAAAGGCGGGACGAATCTGATAGAGCTGTTGCTCATAGTGTTTCTTTTCCATTGTGCCTTCGGCGTTGCGCACGTTCATGTCGAAGTCGCCTATTTCCAATTCGGTGCAGTCGGCGGTGAGACCGCTGAATAGAGCCGAACTGACGCGCGGACCGAGGTCGCGACCTATTACTGTTGCACCGAGAAGGCAAATCTGGGGTTTCTCCTCTTTAAACAGGTTTACGACAAGAGCCGTGTGGGGATTGGAGGTGTAGGGGAACAAGCCTTCGGCGTCAAACACATGAACTTTGTCGACACCATATTTTATTACTTGTTTCTCAACACCAGCCAGACCGGAGCCGGCAATGATACACTCTAATTCAACGCCAAGTGTGTTGGCCAATTTGCGACCTTTTGTGAGAAGTTCGAGAGAAACGTCTTTTACGGTCGTGCCTTCTATTTCGCAATATACAAATACGTTGTTCATATCAGCCGATTATCTTTTCATTGAGGAGTTCTACAATTAGGTTATCTATATCTTCGTCAGACGAGGTGAGGGTGCGGCTCTCTTTTGCCTTGAACACAATGTTTTTGATTGCCTTCACGTTGGTAGGTGAACCGGCCTTGCCTATTTGGTTGGGGTCGGCCTCTATGTCGGCTGCTCCCCACTGTGTGATGTCGAGGTAGGGCTTTGTTTCGATGAGTGAGGCGAGAGTCTCGTTTTGTTCAGGTGTGCGCTCAGCCTTTGCGGTGGCGTTTTTATATTTCATGAGTCTCTTGGCGTTGCGTGGACGACAAGGTGCGGCGCTGCCGTTTACGGTGACAACGAGTGGCAGAGGAGCCTCTACCGTTTCAACACCTCCGTCAATGTGACGCTTGATGACGATTTTCTTGTCTTCGGGCGAGAGACTGATAATTTCTTCTGCGTATGTTACTTGGGTGAGCCCCAGTTTTTCTGCTATTTGCGGACCAACCTGGGCAGTGTCGCCGTCAATGGCCTGACGACCGCCAAGAATGATATCGAATTTGCCAATCTTCTTGATTGCCTGGCTCAGAGTGTAGCTTGTGGCCAAAGTGTCGGCTCCGCCCAAAGGACGGTCTGTCACTACATAGCCTTCGTCGGCACCTCTGTAGAGTGCCTCGCGGATTACTTCTGCCGATTTGGGCAGACCCATGGTCAATACGGAAATCTTTGAACCGGGAAATTGCTCTTTGAGGCGCAGTGCCTGCTCAAGGGCGTTGAGGTCTTCGGGATTGAAGACTGCCGGCAGGGCGGCACGGTTGATTGTGCCCTCGGGGGTCATCGCATCAGGGCCTACATTGCGTGTGTCGGGCACCTGCTTTGCTAAGACTACGATGTTTAAACTCATATCTTCTTAGGTTTTGATTGGTAATTATTATTTTTTTACGGTGTGCAAAGTTACGAATTGTTTCTGAATATTGAGGGTGTTAAGTGTTGAAAACAACACTTTTGACCCTCTTTTGTGCAAAAAACACCTTGGTTTGTTGCATGGAGTTGACATAAAATGAAGATTTGCGTTTGTAGGCTCGATATATATTCGGATAGATATTTATAAACCGGAATGCACGTTTTTGTTTTCGTAGGTTTCTGTTGCGCGGTCTTGTTCGCCATTATACTGCCAAACGATTTGGTCGGTATATTCCTTGCCGTTGTGTGAGGCAACGGCTTTGAGTGGCTCTGTGTCTATGGGCCCTTTTTTAAATTCCCAATCGTTGCAAAAAGAAGTGACTTGACGGGCTTGTGTGGCGACATCCTCAACGCAAGAACCGCCGCAGAAATAAACGCATAGGAGGGAGCGGATGATTTCGCTGTATTGATAACCATAGAGTTTGCACCTCAACCCAAGTGTTGAGTCAATTGTAGAGGAGAGGAGGGAGGAAAAATGCTCCATAATCGGGAATATGCCTCCAAAAGGAGTGAGTTTTTTCGGATTTTATGCTACCTTTGCCATGTCTGTCGGGTTTGATACGTATTTTGATTCGCAACACTAAGATAGGTGAAAAATCTGATATGGCAAAATCCTGAGCAACTTTTTGTTGTTCAGGTGCTTAAAAAGTTTAATTTATAATAGTGTTGCGGAATTAAGGTTATATAATATTGAACGATGAAACACACTGCTAAATTACTTCTGTCATTGCTTTGCTCGGCAATGATGTGGCCGCAACACATGCCCGCACAGGAGAAAAGTCTGACAGTTCCAGACAATTCCCAATATATCCTTACCCCTCCTGCTCCTGCCACACCG
>JAQXTH010000012.1 GCA_029219385.1 Prevotellaceae bacterium
TTTCGTAACTTCACGACGAATTTTTTAAAAGTTTTTCCCCCGAATTAGCCCGTGATGGGTCCATCGGGGGTTTTTTGTAAAGTTACAAAATATTTATGACATTGACAAACAATTAGTTGGATATTTTCCGAATGTCCCTAATTAGGGATATTCAGTTAATGGCTCAGTCTTTCAATTGTGTAATGGGCCGTGTCTCTCATATATCGGTGCAGATCTAATCTCGCGGACGGATTGTCAGTTTTCGGCGCATAAAACAAGACATTTCGATAGTATTGAGGTACGTTGATTTGCCTCTGATGAGCTTCGGAGGTTGAAAATGGGTGTGATGTTTTTATTATTCGTGTCCGCTAAACGAGTTGAAAGCCTTGCATTTGTCAATTTTGAAAGTAGACAAGCCCTGTTATCCACACTAAATGGCAGTCCGACAAAAAGGGGAAAACTCACATAAAAGTTTTAGCATACACCAATAATTGTTTTAGATTTTCCCCCGAATTAGCCTGTGATGGGTCCATCGGTTTTTTGTAAAGTTACAAAATATCTATAATATTGACAAATAATAAGTTGGATATTTTCTGAATGTCCCTATATATATTTTTTTTCTGCATTTCATTTTGCCCAATCACATGAATTACAAATACCGAAAACAAAAAAAACGCAGGTAACATAAAAACCTGCGGGGACGAGAATATCAATTATTTTCCTTTTTTACCAAAGAGTTCCGAATGACTCCCAAGTCTTTCCAACCAGATAATAGAGTTTACAGGGTCACGCCATATTAACAAGTAATCATTCTCAATATGACACTCCATTAACCCCTTGTATTCTCCCTTTAACCTATGTGGAAGATATTGTGCAGGAATTGAAATATCATTTTGTAAGAGAGAGATTATATCATAAAGATGCTTTAACTTCTCATCGTCATGTTCATATCTCTTGATATCTTTCTTGAATCGAGTGGAAAACCTAATTTCATTCATATACCAAGAGACTTCTTGAACGATTCAAAGCTGGAGCAATCTGCAACTCCTGCGTATTCTCCTCGCATACTTTCTTCAACTGCTTCAATAGTTTCTTCATTGGCATGGCATTCTGATTCAGGGTCATACAACAACGGCTTGTCATTATACGATTTATTTGAAATCGTTTTGATGTAAGAAGCAATTTTTTGAAGCATGCTCTCATCGCTTATCGATTCAATATCTCTGAAAAGTTCATGTTTTAATTCAATTGCTGTCATTGTATATATTTTTTATGGTTAGGTGACAAAAGTACAATATAAAATTGTTTCCACCAAATGTTTGGCGGATTTTCTCGTCATTACCGGTATGTAATCAAACTAAAGAGCGACGAGGCGAGAGCAGAGCTTCTTGGGGCAAAGCACAAGCACCGTCTTCTTGCTGTTCTCTTCCTGCTGCTTATATCAATTTTCCGAAATGGAATTCTAAAATGACTACCGAGTTAGGATTAAGATAATAATGCAAACCTACATCAGGAATAAAAACATGAACTGACAACCATAATAGGAATAATAAAATTAGAGTGTAAACAACAATAGTATTAACAAACAAAACTGTCAACCAAAATCAGTACAAGCCATTTTTTTTTGTGGCGTTTGTTTTGAAAAAAACTAAATTTTATTCAGGCAGCAGAGATTAGCTTTTGTTGCTTACGTCTAATTTTTTAATGAGCCAAGTTTCTGCCTCTTTATGTAAAATTTGAAAGAGCGCGTCTTTTTCGCCACGCGAGCGCACTTTTTCTATTATTTTCGCTCCGAGCATACTAAGATTTCCGGCCGAAAATCTTAGTATCTCCGCCCGGAAATCTTAGTATTTTCGGCCGGAGATAAATCGAAAAGTCCGCTCAAAATTTCTCCAAGTTGAGTTGTGACGTTTTTTGCTCTATCGGAATGGTGATTGGAGGAGGCGATTTCTGAGATAAAAAAACCTGCATTGCAACTTTGAATTGCAACACAGGTTGAATTTATGGAATAATTATTGTCTATGCGAGTTAAAAAGTCGGTTTGTTTTAAGATAAGTTGTATGTTGTGGTGTATTTTTGCCCTCATGTCACGGAGGTGACGGCTATCCGCGTCCGTGTCTCGATACGCCTCCACCACCGTCGCGCGAGGGACTGTTGTTTGGTTTGGAGGGGCGACTTTGAACATTATTCGGTTTGTTTTGGGGCCGCTCGGGACGACCAACATTGTTGCCCGGTCTGTTTTGGGGGCGTTCTGGACGACTAACATTGTTGCTCGGTCTGTTTTGGGGCCGCTCGGGACGACCAACATTGTTGCCCGGTCTGTTTTGGGGGCGTTCGGGACGACCAACATTGTTGTCCGGTCTGTTTTGGGGTCGGTTGGGGCGTGTTTGTGGTGGTGTGGGTCTATGTGGGGGTGGAGTGGGTCGCATAGAGGGGCGGGGTGCTGCTCCGTGGCCCGACCTGATTGGTCCGAAGTCGTGGCGACGGAAATTGTCGAAATCGTGGTGGTGGCGTATGGGTGCATAGACTACATGGTTTGGGTGGTGGTAGCGACCAACATAGAAGCCCACAGAGTAATGGCGACGTGAGTGACCGCCTATGTAGATGTTAAATCCCGAGGGCAGGCTCATGTAGAAAACCGAACGGTTGGAATAAACCATATATGGTCTGAATGCCCATGCCCCTTCGTAGATGCAAAACGGACGATAGAAACACTCGGTGTCGATAAAACGATTGTATTGATAGGACGTCAGAACGTATGAGAGGTCTTCATTGCGATAGTCAAGGTAGTCGTAATATTTGTCGGTGGCGTAGACACTGCCTCGCTCCATGTCGTCGAGCAGATCTCCAACGGCATCTACAAAGTCGTAGTTGATTTCGTAGCAATCATCATATTGCATAGACGTGAGATGAAGTTCGTATGCCATACGGTCGCTAAGAAATCGTGCATATTCGCGCACTTTTGCTCTGCCCAATGCCATTGCTTCAATGCCAAGGGCCACCATCAATGATGCAATTATAAACTTCTTCATGGTTGTT
>JAQXTH010000013.1 GCA_029219385.1 Prevotellaceae bacterium
TTTCGTAACTTCACGACGAATTTTTTAAAAGTTTTTCCCCCGAATTAGCCCGTGATGGGTCCATCGGGGGTTTTTTGTAAAGTTACAAAATATTTATGACATTGACAAACAATTAGTTGGATATTTTCCGAATGTCCCTAAATAAATCAAGTATGAAAAATTTATTTTCAAAATATCACGAGAGACAGAAAGGCCGCTTTGATGCTTCTGAGATTGAGATCATCGGTGTAGGATGTGGTGGTACTAATATCGTGAACTATATGCAGACGCATGGATTCAAGGATGTACCACTGGCTGTATGTGACATGGATGCATCTGTCATTGAACACTCGAAAGTGCGAGAGAAACTATTGTTCGGCATGGATGGATTGGGTGCAGGCAACAATCCGGAACTTGGAAAGAGTGAAGCGGAAAAGAAAATGATGGATATGCGTTCCATCATAAAAGAGCACACGAAAGTTACATTTGTTGTTGTGTGTTTAGGAGGCGGATGCGGTACAGGAGCATCCCCTGTCGTCGCTCGGGAAATCAAGAAGCGTGGCGTCAGAACCATTGGGGTGGCCACTTTGCCATTTGAATTTGAGGGGATGTTCAAATTCAACCAAGCGATGGATGGACTTATAGAATTGGCAACATACACGGATGCCATATTCGTCCTTAACAACCAATATATTCTCAATCACCATCCAGAATTGGCAATAAATGCAGCATTCTCAATGGCAGACGAATTGATAGTAAAGGTCGTATGGAGTATTATCGACCACATGTGCGTGAACCGCAATTCGAAGCATACAAATGGAATAATAGGCTATCTCAAAAAAGCTATTCGCCCTTTTTGACTTATATATCAGTAAATCTTGATTTGGGTGACGCATTGACGAAGTCAGGACGGACACAATCAGTTAGACAGTATCACACAAACAGACACAAAAGAATCCCCGATCTGCTTGACACAGGTCGGGGATTTTTTTTAAACACTTTTATCACTCATAATCCTGCCAAGACTTGATGCTGATTTCTTCGAGAGACACATTGCAGAACGCCTCGATGAATGCACGCGCCAAGCGAGCATTGGTGATGAGAGGAATGTTGTGGTCTATGGCTCCGCGACGAATTCTGTAGCCGTTGGTCAACTCGCGAGTGGTATGATTTTTCGGTATGTTTACAATCAGGTCAAACTTGTGATTGGCAATGAGATTCATCACATTGAGTTCACTATCGGGTTGCTCGTCAGGCCAAAGAGTGGCAACAGCCTCCACTCCGTTTTCAACCAAGAATTTGGCCGTGCCGGCAGAAGCATAAATACTGTAACCATTCTTCTGCAACAAACGGGCTGCGCCAAGCAAGTCAACCTTTGACTTAACCTCACCGCTGGAAATCATTATCGCCTTATCTTTAGACGGAATCTTATAACCTGTGGCAATCATCGCATTGAGAAGAGCCTCGTAATAGTCGTCGCCCAAACAGCCCACCTCGCCGGTGCTGCTCATATCCACACCGAGAATGGGGTCGGCATTTTGCAGACGCGCAAACGAGAACTGACTTGCCTTCACACCAATGCGGTCAATGTCGAATGCCGATTTGTCGGGACGGTCATAGGGTGCGTCGAGCATTATGCGGGTGGCCGTTTCAATGAAATTGCGCTTCAACACCTTGCTCACAAAGGGGAAAGAACGACTTGCGCGGAGGTTACACTCGATAACCTTCACCTCACGGTCTTTTGCCAAATATTGAATATTGAAAGGACCCGAAATATTTAGTTCCTTGGCTATGGCACGACTAATCTTCTTAATCCTGCGCGCTGTGGAGAAATAAATTTCCTGAGCGGGAAATACCATTGTGGCATCACCCGAATGCACTCCGGCATATTCAACATGCTCCGAAATGGCATATTCAACAACCTCTCCATGGTCGGCAACCGCGTCAAACTCAATCTCCTTGGTTTCTTGCATAAACTGAGAGACAACCACGGGATACTCCTTGCTCACCTCTCTGGCCATGGCAAGGAAACGCTCCAATTGCTCATCGGTGTGACACACATTCATGGCCGCTCCCGAAAGCACATACGACGGACGCACCAAAACGGGATAACCCACCTTGTCGACAAACTTGTGTATGTCGTCGAGCGATGTCAACGCGCTCCACTCGGGTTGGTCTATGCCCAACTGGTCGAGCATGGCAGAAAACTTGTTGCGGTTTTCCGCACGGTCGATACTAACCGGCGATGTGCCCAACACCGGCACACTCTGGCGATATAGTTTCATTGCAAGATTGTTTGGAATCTGTCCGCCCACACTCACAATCACGCCACGAGGCTGCTCGAGGTCTACCACATCAAGCACACGCTCAAACGACAACTCGTCGAAATACAAGCGGTCACACATATCATAGTCGGTCGAAACCGTCTCGGGATTATAGTTTATCATGATTGACTTGTACCCCAACTTGCGAGCAGTCTGTATGGCATTGACCGAACACCAGTCAAACTCCACCGACGAACCAATGCGATATGCACCCGAACCAAGCACCACAACCGATTTTTCGTTTTTATAGTAATTCACGTCGTATCCCTCCACGGCATAAGTCATATAGAGATAGTTGGTGAGGTCGGGATGCTCGCTCGCAACGGTGGGAATGCGCTTCACGGCGGGCAAAATGCCCAACTGCTTGCGATAGGCCCTCACGGCGAGGTTTTCCTTCTCCATGTTGCCCTCCGTTTTTTTCATAACAAAACGGGCAATCTGGAAGTCACTGAAACCATATATCTTGGCCTGACGAAGCACATCGGCAGAAATCTCCTCCAATGAGTTGTAGGTCTCTAATTTATGCTTCCAATCAACAATATTCTTCATCTTGCCGATAAACCAGGGATCTATCTTGGTGAGTTCGTAAATACGCTCTATGGTATATCCCTTTTCGAGAGCCTGTGCCAAAGCAAAGATACGCAGGTCGGTGGGATTGGCAAGTTCTTCGTCGAGGTCATCGAAGACAACATGGTCGTTGCCCACAAAGCCGTGCATTCCCTGCCCTATCATGCGCAATCCTTTCTGGAGGAGTTCCTCAAACGTGCGACCGATAGACATAATCTCTCCCACCGACTTCATCGACGAGCCAATCTTGCGACTCACACCGGCAAACTTGGTGAGGTCCCAGCGTGGAATTTTGCAGATGAGATAATCAAGCGAAGGAGCAACATATGCCGAATTGGTAGTGCCCATCTCACCGATTTGGTCAAGAGTGTAACCCAAAGCAATCTTGGCTGCCACAAAAGCGAGCGGATAGCCCGTAGCCTTGGAGGCCAACGCAGAGGAACGACTCAAACGGGCGTTTATCTCAATTATGCGATAGTCGTTGGTAAACGAGTTAAAGGCAAACTGAATGTTACACTCGCCCACGATGTTAAGATGACGAACGCAGCGAATGGAAATGTCCTGCAACATCTTGACCTGCTCTTCGCTGAGCGAACAAGTCGGTGCAACCACAATCGACTCTCCGGTGTGAATGCCGAGCGGGTCAAAATTTTCCATTGAGGCAACTGTAAAGCAATGGTTGTTGGCATCGCGGATTACCTCAAACTCAATTTCCTTCCAGCCCTTCAAACATTCTTCCACCAACACCTGGGGAGCAAAGGTAAAGGCACTCTCGGCAATCTCCTTGAAGACCTCTTCGTTGGGACAAACACCCGAGCCCAAACCGCCCAAGGCGTATGCCGAGCGTATCATCACGGGATAGCCAATGCGACGGGCAGCCTCGAGCGCACTCTCCATTGTTTCGCATGCCTCACTCACAGGCACCTTGAGGTCGGCCTCATTGAGGCGTTTAACAAAACGGTCGCGGTCTTCGGTGTCCATAATGGCCTCAACGCCCGTGCCAAGCACCTCAACGCCATATTCCTTAAATACACCGTTGAGATAAAGCTCCGTGCCACAGTTCAAAGCCGTCTGACCACCCCATGCCAGCATAATGCCGTCGGGACGTTCCTTCTTGATTATCTCGGTTACGAAATAGGAATTTACGGGCAAAAAATACACCTTGTCGGCTATTCCCTCGCTGGTTTGAATTGTCGCCACGTTGGGGTTGATCAACACCGATTTTATGCCCTCTTCACGAAGGGCCTTCAGCGCTTGGGAACCGGAATAGTCAAACTCACCGGCCTGACCGATTTTCAACGCACCCGAACCAAGCACCAATACCTTTTTTAACTGTGATTTCATGAAATTTTATATTTTTTCGTGTTCTTATTTACTTTTGTTGATGCAAATGTCGTAAAAAAAAACGAATACAAAGTATGAATAAAGCGACTAAATGATATTTTTTTCACACGAAACCCCTCAACGGCTTTTTGTTATTTTCGTTAGTAACGTTCTTTTCGTTAGTAACACTATTGATTCGGTATGCTTCTGCTGCCCGTGCAGCCCGTCTCGGTATATTTGCTACAACTCCAAAAGGCTTTGTCTTGATTGCTGCCTCGCTTGGCATAGCGTTTCACCAAAAAGTCGCCAAACTGTTCTCCAAATATCGTGTTATGGCAGTAAATTTACTTCCAATAATCTTTTTATTTCGCAAAATTAACAAAAATAATCCACTCCCCACCCCTCTTTTACGACAAAAACAGAGACAATCACAAAGCAATAAAAAAATCCCCTCGGCAACCACATGCAAAAATCGCCGAAGGGAGAAAATAATGCTTTTATATTATAATTAGGATATATAGTTTTGATGGGGGTCTATAAATTCCCAGCCTTTTATCTTTTACAGACTGTCGCCAAAGTCTTCGCGGAATTTTGCAGCAAGGTCTTCCTGCCAATGGCCGATTTCCTTCATGCGACCAAAGAAGAAGCGCAACACCTTGGGCTCCATTG
>JAQXTH010000014.1 GCA_029219385.1 Prevotellaceae bacterium
AGGAGTTTCGCACATCGTTGGATGATGTAGAATCGGGTACTATTGTTATCTGGTCAGATTTGGATAGAATAATTCCGACTAACACGTCTAAAAACAACGAAGCGATGAAAGAACGTTTTTCTCGTTCATTGGAGAAAGTTAGGGGGCATATTTCAATGACTTTTCACAGATTTATTGAAGACAAGATTCTTTCAATAGTTTGGGGCAGTCAGGCGATTACCCCATGGAATCCTTTCTGCCAAGACGAAAGTAAACGACAGACGTTTCCAGATGATCATCTTCCTGGTAATGTAATCATGAAGGGTTTTGTGTTACCACATAAAGCGAATTTCTCTACAGAAAGAGCTTATTCTATCGCAGAAGGTCCTAAAGGTTGGAGTGGTCAACAAGGTTTTTATGTTTATAGAGGAAAACGTTTACTCCTTGCTGGTGATTGGTTGGGATTATTCAGAAAAGAGGAACATTATAAGCTTGCACGCATAATGATTGATTTGCCTAACAGTCAAGATGCGGAATGGCAAATTGATATTAAGAAATCCAAAGCTTTCCCACCAGCCGAATGCAGGGAACAAATTGAACAATACGCAAAACAAGTACGTTCTACTGCGGAGCAAGTATTCCGCCACAGAGGTAAAATTCTCAAGCAACGAGCTGGAACCGAATTTTATCCTCTATGGCTCGAAAAGAAGAAAGATAATAATTGGTCGTATGTGATTAATCGACAGAATCCTGTTATTGACCACATAAAACAACTCGCAACGACAAATCCAAATGAAGCGATAGAAGGACTCCTAAAACTTGTTGAAGCGACAGTACCAACAAAGACGATATTTATCAACGAGTCTAAAGACGAGGATAAACAGGAACCGACGATTGCCGTAGACACAACACTTGTAGAACAGACACTACGAACGTTATACGACAATTATCTTTCAAATGGAAAAAGTTCAAAACAAGCAAAGGCTCTTTTGAAATTGGTTGAACCATTTAATTATTACGAGGATATTATTGAAGCACTATAATGGATAAGATAACAGAGAAATACATAAACTATTGTCGTTTATTCTTGGATGACGACACAAATGCCACAGATGAAATGATTGACAAAGCCATCAATCATTTTGCTTGGATGTTTGAAGGCCAAAAGGTGGATAAGGAAGAAGTAAAGAAACACCTGCTTACGATCTATACACTTCCTGTTACACCTTATAAGACGCTAATTGACTCTAATAATCCTGGCGCTGGTTGGCTTAGTGCTGACAATAATGCTCGTAAGGAAGAAATTGACTGGTGTTTCTGGAATCGTTACCAAACCTATCTCCGTGAAAAAGAGAAATACCAACCCGGTGTCATTCATCAGTTAGACAGATTAACTAATGAAATCCTTGATAATCTCTATGATCCAACAATGGAAGGATACGAGATTAGCAAAAAAGGATTAGTTGTAGGTCAAGTGCAATCTGGCAAGACCTCCAACTTTACAGGTTTAGTATGTAAAGCTGTTGATTCGGGATTCAATGTAATAATCGTATTTGCAGGCATTCTTGATGATCTTCGCACACAAACACAATCTCGTCTTGAAAAGTGCTTTTTAGGGTTCACTACAAAAGACATTGAAAAAATAAACGAATCAAAAATCGGTGTAGGCCTCATTGATCCATCGCCCGTTGCTCATGCATTCACCACAGTTGTGTCTGATTTCAAGGAAGCAACCGTAAATGCATTAGGAACAAATTTCCAAACAAATGAGCCAATTCTGTTTGTAGTTAAGAAGAACGGACGTATACTGGAAAATATGAGAAAATGGCTTTCAAAGCGTGACTGCAATGGCAAGTCAGTTCTCTTTATTGATGATGAGGCAGACAATGCATCCGTAAATACTTCAAAAGATAGAGATAAAGCTTCAACAATAAACAAAAAGATTCGTGCAATCCTCAATCTTTTCAAGCGAAATGCTTACGTTGGTTATACAGCTACTCCGTATGCAAATATTTTCATTGACCGTGAAAATGAGAAAGATTTATTCCCTCGACATTTCATAGTCAACCTTCCTACACCAGCGGCTTATCTAAGCCCAGAGAAGGTGTTTGGACTTGACACAGAGGATGAACAGCCGCTTCCGATTGTCAATATCGTAAAGGATTATAAGACATTTGTACCAGACAAGCACAAGAAGGACGAAACGGAAACGCTTGAATACGAAAACATACCAGAAAGTTTGAAATATGCTATTAGATGTTTTATTCTGGCATGTGCTGTACGAAATGCTCGTGGTCAGGGTAATAAGCATAACTCAATGCTTATTCACCTATCGAGATTTCAAATATGGCAAAACAGAATTAAAGAACTAATTGAACGTTGTTTTAGGTTCTATAAGAACGAGATTCTTGCCGATGACGCGGAAATCTTTTCACAACTGAAACAAGATTATGAAGAAAGCTTCTTCTGCAAAGACGGTAGTCGAGTTTTTGAATACAAATCATTCATTCAGACAACAGAGGAAGTCATAAACTCTGAATATAAGGTTATTAAGAATGGCATTGCTCCAGTAAGTTGGAGCGAGGTCAAAACTCATCTGTACCGCGTTGTAGATAAAATTGAAGTTAAGGCACTGAATGGTGCAACAACAGACGTTCTCGCCTATGATGATCATCAAGAGGACGGTTACTATGTGATTGCAATCGGTGGCGACAAACTCTCACGAGGTCTGACGCTTGAGGGATTGACTATTAGCTATTTTCTCAGAGCATCAAAGATGTATGACACCTTGATGCAGATGGGGCGTTGGTTCGGCTACCGTCCTGGATATGTTGATGTTTGTCGATTGTTTGTGAGTGAGGAAATAAACAATTGGTTTAAAAGTATAACGATAGCAAACAATGAACTTCGAGAAGAGTTTGACTACCTTTGGGAAAGCAATGGTAGCCCTCAAAAATATGCCCTGAAGGTAAGAACAAGTCCTGGTCTTCTCATTACTTCGCCACTTAAAATGTATTCAACTAAGGACGTACAGATTTCGTGGGCATCTACTCTTGTTGAAACATACTCCCTTGTCAGGAGTCACCAAGCCATAGAGCACAACTTTGCAATAACATCGAATTTTATCAAAGGACTTGGTCAGCGGTATTTAAAGGACGGTAAAGACGACCCACGTGGTTTCTTGTGGACAGACATTCCTGTTGATGATGTGTGTGATTATATTAGCGAATTTCTCATTGCAGAAACATCACGTATAAAGCTCGACTTTGAGAAAATGGTTAATTACATTCATACCTGTTATTCAAAATATGGCGAGCTTGGAACCTGGAGAGTACTTGTGAGAAACAATAGTGGTGCCGGTTCATCAGAAACAGATAAATCAATGTACTATTTCAACGCTCCAAACATACCAAAAGGATTTTGTACAAATCGTACCAGAGTGAATATTCCTGATCAGGATGATAATGTTTATAACCTCAAGAATTATCACCTTATTTCAGGTCCTAAGGATGAATACATTGATTTTAGTATTCTTGGAGAAGAAGAAATGTATCTAAAAGAAGCATTGGCGAAAACAATTGAAATTAAGGCAAAGCAGCATGATGAGAATCCGAATGTGAAAGAATGGGAACAGGATTATCCATCTCCTGTATTGGTACGCCAGCAGTACCGACCTGTTGATAAACCATTCCTTATCATTTACCCTTTGAATCCTGAAAAGGCAAATATAATAGACAAGAACAATAAGTTAAAAGATGGTGTAGAGCAATATGAACATAACGGTTTGCCATTCATTGCCTTTGCTATTGTCTTCCCGAATAGTAAAAATTCACAAGGATTCAAGTATAAAGTAAACGAAGTAAAGGATATTATAGAAACTGAGATTAACTTCGATAACGAAAATGACAATGTGTATGCAGATGAATAATAAAGTATTCAATATTTGGACGCAATTCGAACAGAATAGACAAAAGGGCATGGTGAAACGCTTATACACAAGCGATTCTGCCATAAATGTCTATTGCATCTACCAGCATCCAGAGGAACATTATGGTATTGCATTGTCGTTCCCAAAGAGTATAAAGTTTAACGGTAATCCTTTCTCGAATCTCTCAGAACTCAATGTAAGTCTATACGAGGATACCAGTTTTAAGAATAGTTGGCTTCTTTGCGCTACAATTACTGATAGAGATAAGAAGAGCGAGTTCTCGTACATGTGTGAAAACATAATCCAGACAGTACTAAAGGAAAGCAACATAAAGTCTGCTGTTGCCACTTTTGCAAACACCTTAATTAAATGGAAAAACCTATTTGACAAGGTTAGAACTGGAGGTTTATCAAGAGAGGAACAGCAAGGGTTGTATGGCGAACTCTGTATGCTTCATAAATTTATAGAAAACACAGATGATTTATATTCATCTGTGAACTACTACATTGGAACAGACAAAGCGTTAAGGGATTTTCAAGGTCGCAATTGGGCAGTCGAGGTAAAAACCACAGCTACAAATAATCCACAATTACTGAAAATTAACGGAGAGCGGCAACTTGACGACACGATAATTGAACAATTGTTTTTATTTCATTGTTCGGTTGAAACATCAAAAATGTCAGGTGAAACATTGCCAGATAAAGTAAGATCAATACGTAGTTTGCTAAGTTCCGACCTTGCGGCATTGTCGTTATTTAACTCAAAAATATTTGAAGCAGGATATCTTGATGCGCAAGAAATAAAGTATCTTGAGCAACATTATAAAATTAGAAAAGAATGTTTTTATAGTGTGAAAGGAAATTTCCCACGAATCCGGGAAAATGAATTGCGCCCTGGAGTTGGAAACGTCCAATACGGAATTACAATTAGTGATTGCGAACCATACATTGTGTCGGAAATGTTCGTGTTAAACAATACTGTAAGATCATGACAGAAATTGAGAAATTTTATAATTCGTTCAACCAAGAGGTTGCAACCCTCCAACGTTCAGAAGAAAACGGAGAATCACAGGAACAATCGTTTACTCGTGTTTGCTTAGATATGCTCACGCAAGTAAACGAGACGTACAATGCTGTTGTCGCATACGACGAAAAAGGCCTTGGAACAAAAGGACAACACAAGATTAATGGTTATGCAATTTCTGAAAATTGCGATACGATTGATTTGTTCCTTTCTATCTTCACTCCATCTGATAATATTGAATCTATTGAAAAGGCACAAATTGATAGAGGGTGTACACGAATTACCAATTTCTTTTCAAAGTCATTTTTCAACAATTATGAGAATGAAGTTGCAGAAACTTCCTCCATTTTTGAATTCGCCCATCAATTGGCAACATCACAAGCAATCAGGAATAATCTGATTAGGGTAAACGCTTTTATTCTCACAAACAACCGATACAAAGGAGAAGTTCCATTACCAAAAGATGTAAATGGGCACAAAATATTCTACAATATCATTGACATTGAAAAGTTGTACAGCATTTCTGCTCAGTCACGTTTGCCAATACAATTAGATTTGACTGAGCATAACATAGAGCCTTCATGTTTACCTATTCCAACTGGTACGGAAGATTATGATGGATACCTAACCTTCTTACCAGGTAGCTTTCTTGCATTATTATACGAACAATATGGATTCAAGTTGTTGGAGCAGAATGTGCGTTCTTTCCTACAGTTCAGAGCAGGAATTAACAGAGGTATTAAGGAGACAATAATGAAAAGACCTCAGATGTTCTTTGCCTTCAACAACGGCATCTCGGCTACTGCCGATAAAATAGAACTGGATGAGACAAATACTTATATTCGCAAGATCGACAACCTACAGATTGTCAATGGTGGCCAAACAACTGCGACCCTATTTCACACTTCAAAAGAAGCAAAAGAGAACATAGATCATGTACTTGTTCCTGTGAAAATATCAGTTATCAACAATTCAGAAAATTCTTATGAAATTGTAAAGTACATCTCAAAGTTTGCAAACACACAGAATAAAATTAATGATGCTGATTTGTCGGCAAATGATCCTGTTTTGGTCGAGATTGAAAAAATGTCTCGATACATACTGACACCTATTACTGGCAATGCACAACATTACTGGTTCTTTGATCGTATTAGTAAACAATATGACAACTTGCTTTCTCAAAATTCTAAATCAAAAACGAGGAAGAAGGCATTTGAACTTAAATACCCAAAGGCCTGTAAGTTTACCAAATACGAATTGGCAAAATTCTATAATTCATATTACGAATTAGAAGAGAATGGTAAGATTGTAGTGGGGCCTCATTGTGTCGTTGATGGTAATGAAGTGAACTTTAGAGCATTTCGTGACTACGTAATGCCAAATCTGGAAGTAAATCAGGTTTTCTATGAGGACTTGATTGCCAAAGCAATCCTCTTTAAAGAGGTTGACAAGAGACACGGAACAAAAAGAAGCAAGACACCACCTATTGGCGACATGAAGCAGGTTATGGTGCCTTATAGTATTGCGCTATTAAAAATTGCGACTCGTGGTTGCCTCGATCTTGCTAAAATATGGAAAAAACAACAGGTGTCTGAGGAGCTTTCTGATTATATGTATAATCTTATGGTACAGCTAAACCAGTACTTAAAGGATAATACGCCACGATCAAACATTATTGAATGGGCAACAAAAGAAGATTGCTGGATAAAAGTTAAGTCGGAATTCCAAATTCCAGATACGTCATCAATTAAAGATGATATTTGTTCAAAAGAAGAGATGGAACAAAGATATGCGACAGAAGACGATTTTGATTCTGAGTATCATGAGTTATGCACTCAACTTGTTTCTTCTATCGATTATAGTATATGGCTAAGGATAGCCGAATGGGGAAAAGACTCGGGTTGTCTTTCTCTATCTGATCAAAATGCAGCAAAGAATATTGCCCACAAACTAAAGTTCGATTATGAGTTCAATAGACGCGAAATAGAAAAAGCTGTTTTCATCTATGAGATTACCTGTCGGAATAATTACGAACTCTTTACAGAGGAAATAGAGAAAGATTATCCTGGTGCTCAACTATCCAAGGAACAGGTAGTGAAAATGCTTGCATGGGAAAAGACTTTACTCATACTCGATGGATGGCAATTCAAAATCATTCAGCAATCAATAATGAGCAACAAGTATAGTAAATTCAGAGAAAATGAATTACTTTTGATAAAGAAAAAGCTTGCTGACAATGGTTTAGGTCTTTTGTAGTTTGTTGATTGTGATTTTTTCCAATAACATACTATTCAAGAGAAATGAATATTGACAACATAAAACCTTTGCTCCTATGTGAAGTGACAATTATGTTAGATGCTAAAGTCTGTACAGAAAAAAAAGAATATGGAACAACTCGATATATGCCAACTGATAGGCGAAGCAACTGAATACGATAAGAAACAGGCTCTGGAGGTGAAGAAACCGAAGAGTTGGTGCAAGAGCGTGAGTGCCTTTGCCAATGGCATTGGTGGTAAACTCGTGTGGGGTATCGCGGATGACGATTCGCTGGTTGGTCTTGCTGATGCAAAAGGTGATTCTGAGAAAATCAGCGAAGCTATCAAGAGTCACATCGACCCTATACCAGACTTCAAGCTTTCGTTCGCCAAGTGCGAGGACAAGGAGTTTGTAGTACTCGATGTAATGCCTGGTGCTCAGACTCCTTACTATTACATTGGTGATGGTCAGATGCAGGCTTTTGTGCGTGTAGGTAACGAGAGCGTGGTGGCAAGCGTGGCGAAACACAAGGAACTGGTGCTGAAGGGCAGCAATGTGTCGTATGACAGTCAAGTGTCTCGCTGGAGATTTGAGGACATGGCATTTACAGTGTTGCGTGCTACTTACTTCAAACGTACCAACCGCTCGTTTGAGGATAGCGACTACGAATCGTTCGGCATCGTCAACGAGAAGGGCGAACTGACTAATGCTGGTGCTCTCCTTGCCGACTATTCGCCAGTGCGCCACTCTCGTCTGTTCTGCACCCGCTGGAATGGCGTGGACAAGGCAAATGGTGTGATGGATGCCCTGGACGATGAGGAATATAGCGGCAGTTTGGTAACGCTTCTGCAAGCAGGTATGGACTTCGTGCGTCGTAATTCAAAGAAGGCTTGGCGTAAGACTCCCGACAATCGTCTTGAATATCCTGAATATCCGGAACGTGCTGTGGAAGAGGGTTTGGTAAACGCCCTTATTCATCGCAACTATTTGGAACTTGGTAGTGAAGTGCATATTGATATGTATGACGACCGACTTGAGATATTCTCGCCAGGTGGTCTCATGGATGGCGGTTCTATCAAGGATATGGACCTGATGAACATGGCTTCTCGCAGAAGGAACCCTGTTTTGGCAGATGTGTTCAATCGCTTGAAGTACATGGAGCGTAGAGGATCAGGTTTCAAGAAGATCATCTCTGCCTACAAAGAGCATGAAGGCTACAAGGAAGGCATAGATCCTGTTTTCTCAACCCCATGGGATAGTTTTATCCTAACGCTACCTAAGTTCAATGTTGTTGGTGTAGAAGGTGTCTATATCAGCAATGGTGATGATACAGAAGAAATTAATGAGAAAGGTGGTCAGAAAGGTGGTCAGAAAGGTGGTCAGAAAGGTGGTCAGAAAGGTAGTCAGAAAGGTAGTCAGAAAAATGAGGAAAAGACCATAGATACTATTCTCCAACTCGTAAAGGACAACCCAAGTATAACAAGAAAAGTCCTCGTTCAGACCGTCGGTATCTCTTCAAGTGCGATACAGAAGCATATCAATAGATTAAAAGCGGCAGGTATCATCATTCGTCATGGTGGAGATCGTGGAGGCTATTGGGAAATTGTTGATTGAGGTGCTTTTTCGATAAACTGCAATCAAAATCAATAAAAAGAGTTGAGAAAAGCATCATCTGTGTTCACAAAATGTGTTCGCGAGAAATTTTACTGTGTTTCAGTGGATTGCATTCGCTCAATGAAGCCAAAGTTTTTCAATTTGAATTTCACATGAATTTCACGCTAAGAAGAAATCAAGCAGCTAACTTTGTGTTAACTGCTTGATTTTCATTGTGGACCAGATAGGGCTTGAACCTATGACCTCCAGATTATGAGTCTGTTGCTCTAACCAACTGAGCTACAAGTCCGAATTGTTTTGTGGTGCAAAAGTACATAAATTATTTTATTTAGCATGTGTTTTTCCGAACTTTTCTGTTTTTTTTCTTAACTTTGTCTTCAAATAATCAGTAAAATCAAAAAAAGAACATGAAGAAATCGACTTTTTTGGCTGTTGCGCTTGGAGTTTGCGCTTCGTTGCCTTCATTCTCTTTTCGTCCTCCCACTATGGGCTGGAGTTCGTGGAACACGTTTGCATTAAATATCAATGAAGATGTTATACTCGGGCAAGCGGAAGCAATGGTCAAGACAGGATTGGCCAAAGCGGGATATAAGTATATCAATATCGACGATGGATATTTTCTTCCCCACGACAAGGAAACAAAACTTCTCGGTGTGCGTGAAGACCGTTTTCCTCACGGTATGCGTTATGTGGCTGACGAAATTCACAAATTGGGATTGAAAGCGGGCATTTATTCTGACGCGGGAGCCAATGCGTGTGGCGGTTCCAAGGATATTGGCTATTATGGTTATGAGGTTGAAGACAATATCTTGTTTTTCGATACATGGGACTATGATTTCGTGAAAGTGGATTATTGTGGCGGACGCCAACTTAATCTTGACGAAAAAGAGCAGTATACAAAGATTATTCAAGCCATTCGCGACAATGTAAAGAAAAAGGACGTTGTGTTTAACATTTGCCGTTGGGCCTATCCGGGCACATGGGTGAGCGATTGGGCCGACTCTTGGCGCACAACGGGTGATATTTATTGTGCATGGCCTTCGGTCAAGGCGATTATCAAAGAAAATCTATATCTTTCGGCCTATACTCATGATGGTCATTATAATGATATGGATATGCTTGAAATTGGTCGCACTCTGAGCCAAGACGAGGAGATTACTCACATGGCTGTTTGGTGTATTTTGAGCAGTCCGCTGCTTATTGGCTGTGATATGAGCCAGATACCGGAGTTTTCGTTGAATTTGTTGAAGAACAAGGAACTTATCGCTATCAATCAAGATGTGTTGGGCATTGGTGCACCTGTTGTGCAGCGCAATGGCGAAGTGTATGTTTTTGCAAAGGATTTGAAAAAAGTTCGCGGCAAGGAGAGGGCTGTTTGTGTGACAAACCTCAGTGACGAAGAGCAGACAATCGAAGTGAGTGTTGAAAATATCGGTTATGAGGGTAATATTTCTGTGCGTGACATTGTAAATCATAAATTGGTTTCGGCTTCTGTCGGTGGCAAGTTTAAGGTTACGGTTCCGGCTCACGGTTCGCAGGTGTTTGTTACCAAGGGTGCGCTGCGTTGCGAACCCAAGAAATATGAGGCCGAGGCTTCGTGGATGAAATGCTATCAAGAGATTTCGGGCGACAAGACTGCCACATATATGCCCAGTGACAAGTCTTCGGGCGGTGCCATTGTTACAAATCTCGGTCACAACAAGGAAAATTACATGGAGTGGAAACAGGTTTATTCTAAAAACGGTGGTGACTATGAGATGACAATCAGTTATATCACCGGTGAAGAGAGGCCTTTAGCCATTTCTGTGAATGGAGAAACTCCGCGTATAGAAAAACTGAAAGGCCCCAACTGGGAGAGTGTTGTGACCAAAACGGTCCGCATTAAACTTAATAAAGGAATGAACACCATACGTTTGGGTGAACAAGACACTTGGGCACCTGATATCGATTGCATTCAATTGTCGGCTATTTAATAATGATATTTAACAAAAAAGGACTCGTTATGGGTCCTTTTTTTTGTTTTATCAAAAAGATGAGTGGAATAACAGTTTGTTTATCATCGGCATATCTTCCGCCCGTGAGTTATTTTTGTTGCATGATGGCTGCAGACCGTGTTTTTGTTGACGGTCATGAGCATTATGTGAAACAAACCTATCGCAACCGGGCAAACATAGCAACGGCCTCGGGTTTGATGTCGCTTACGATTCCTGTGGAGCATGGGAAAGAGGGAAATGTGCCCATACGTGATTTGAAAATCAGTGAACACGGCAATTGGCGTCATCTTCATTGGCAGGCGTTGCAGGCGGCTTATGATAAAAGTTCGTTTTTTGAATACTACGCAGATGATTTCAGACCTTTTTATGAACAAAAAGATGGGTGCAGCCTATTTGATTATAATAGGGGGTTGCAAGAACTTGTTTGTGATTTGATTGGGTTGGATTGCCATGTTGAGCAGACGAGTCATTATGTTGCAGAGGGCGAGTTTGTGGATTTGCGCAATGTGATTACACCTAAATCGAGAGGTGTGAATTGCGTTGCAAAAAAAATGTACGATTGTTTGGCTGAGAGGGATGATAGGCGGGGAAGATATTATCAAGTTTTCGCGGAGCGGAATGGCTTTATGCCCGATTTGAGCATAGTAGATCTGTTGTTTAATATGGGTCCGGAGTCGCTTGTTGTGCTTAACAATCATGTTGAAAGTTTTCGGAAAATCTTGCTATGCTTATAGTCGTGTGATTTGGCTATTGCTGTGTGGGGTCTTTCTGAGGCAGAACTTGCAGGCGTAACATTTTTTATATTCTTGCTTGATAAATCTTTTTGAATAAATGATGGTATGTAGAAAAATGTGATTACTTTTGCAGTTGATTATCAATAGTTCTAACTCTTCTATGGGTCTGTTTATCCTATTTTTCTTGTTGGCTTTGTCCGTGTCGGCTTTATGCTCGGTGCTCGAAGCCGTATTTTTGTCTACTCCTGCCACATTTGTTGCTGCTGTTGATGGGAAGAATATTCGTTCTGCTGCATTGCTGAAGCGTTTAAAAAAGCAGGCAAATCGTCCTATCAGTGCCATTTTGACCATCAATACCATTGCCAACACAATGGGAGCGGCCGGAGTGGGGGCTCAAGCCGGCATTGCTTTTGGCAACGAGTGGGTTGGAATCTTTAGCGGTGTGCTGACGCTAAGTATTTTGATATTTTCAGAAATAATTCCAAAGACAATAGGCAACCGTTATTGGCGTTCGCTTGCGTTGCCGTCGGCCAATATCATCAGGGTGATGTTGTTTATCACTTATCCGTTGGTGTTGCTTGCCGAGACTCTGACAAAGTTTATAGGTAAAGGCAAGTCACAGTCTGTCAGTCGTGATGAGGTCAGTGCCATGGTAAAGGTCGGGGCTGAGGAAGGTGTTTTTGAAAAAGAGGAGAACAAGATGATTCAACATCTAATAAAGTTGTCGAATGTCACGGCTCACGAGATAATGACACCGAGCGTGGTTGTCGCCGAGGCCTGCGAAGACATGACGGTGAGAGAGATGTATGGCCGAAAAGAGTTTAACACCTATTCGCGCATACCGGTCTATAAGGAGGACGAGGAATTTGTTACAGGCTATGTGTTGAGGCAGACTATACTTGAAAAATTGGCCGAAGACAAATTTGACACCAAGTTAAAGGAAATCATGCGTCCGATACTCTCGTTTCAAGAAAACGCCAGCGTGTCTGACATTTGGGAATTGATGCTTTCAAACAAAGAACACATCTCCATTATAATAGATGAATATGGTTGTATGCGTGGCATTGTGACCATGGAAGACGTGATAGAGACAATGCTTGGATTTGAGATTGTCGATGAGAGAGACACAGTGACCGATATGCAAGCCCTCGCACGCCAGAAATGGGCCGAGGCACGCGAAAATACTGTAAAAAAAAGTTAGTTGCTGCGAGTAAGCATTGCGACCGTATAAATAATTAGTACCTTTGCAGACAAAATATCAACAAATTAAAAACTTAATAAATATCATGTACAACAAAATTACACTTTTAATGATGGTGTTGGCTGCCGTGGTGTTTACCTCGTGTAGCAAGATGGGGCCGCTCAGTCCCGATTATTTCACAGTTACTCCCAACCCGCTTGAGGCTCAGGCCGGCAAGGTGCCTGTAACAATCAATGGTTTGTTTCCCGAGAAATATATGAAGCGCAAAGCAGTTGTGACTGTAACCCCGGTGTTGCGTTATGAGGGAGGTGAGGCTGTTGGCAAGTCTGCCACATTCCAAGGCGAAAAGATTGAGGGCAACAATCAAACTATTTCTTATCGCGTTGGTGGCAACTATACCATGAAGACCACTTTCGATTATATCGACCCCATGCTTAAAAGTGAGTTGTATCTTGTTTTTGCCGCAAAAGTAGGCAAAAAAGATATTTCAATACCTGAGATAAAGGTGGCCGATGGCGTGTTGGCTACTCCCGAGTTGGCCAAGCGCACATTGAAAAGTGCTGCAACTTCTGATGCAACCGATAACTTCCAACACCTTATCAAGATGCGCCAAGAGGCCAACATACAGTTCCTCGTAAACCAGGCTAACATCCGCACCGGTGAGCTTAACAGTGTCTCTGTGCAAGACTTTATTGCAACTCTTAAAGACATACGCACCGACGAGGAGCGCAAAGCATTTGAGAACATTGAGATTTCTTCGTATGCTTCGCCCGAGGGCTCATTGAAGTTTAATACCGAGTTGGCCGATAAGCGTGGCAAGAACACTCGTGAATATGTTTCCAACGAAATGAAGAATGTTGGAATAGAGGGTAACATCAACAGCAAATATACGGCAGAAGACTGGGAAGGTTTCCAAGAACTCGTTGCAAAGTCAAACATCCAAGATAAAGAAGTGATCTTGCGCGTCTTGTCGATGTATCAGGATCCCGAAGAGCGCGAAGCTCAAATTCGCAACATTTCTGTTGCCTATGCTGACCTCACAAAGGAAATACTTCCGCGTCTGCGTCGTTCGCGCATAATGCTTCATTATGACCTCATCGGTCGTTCTGACGACGAGATTATGGCGCAGTATAAGGCAGATGCCACAAAACTCAGTGTGGAGGAATTGCTCTATGCCGTGGGTTTGGCAGAAGACGAGGCTACCGAGCAGGCAATTCTCAAGAAGACAGCCGAACTCTATCCTTCAGATTACAGGGCATTCAATAATCTCGCTTCAATAGAATATCGCAAAGGCAATTATGCTGCTGCAAAGCAATTGGTGAACAAGGCTCTTTCTATCAACCCCAACGCACCGGAACCAAATGTAAACAACGGATTGCTGGCCATGATAGAGGGCAAGACGAGCGAAGCTACACAATCGCTTTCTAAGGGCTCCAATGCTTTGGGTTTGAATGAGGCTTTGGGTAATTTGAATTTGTTGCAAGGCAACTATGCTCAGGCTGCAAAATATTTTGGCAAAGAAGCAAGCAACAGTGCAGCCCTCGCACAACTGCTCAACAAAGACTATCTCACGGCTGCCACAACTCTTAACAGTGTTGCCGAGCCCGATGCCATGACAAGTTACCTCAAGGCTGTTATTGCTGCACGCACCGGTAATAACGACCTTGCCATCGACAACCTCAAGACTGCCATTTCAAAAGATGCTTCTTTGGCCGGCTATGCAGCCAAGGACCTTGAGTTTGCAAAACTCTTTGGTGACGCTACATTCAAGAAGACTACACAGCAGTAGTAGATGAATTTGAAACACCTTTGTTATTATATAGTGATAACTCTGTTTGTTGCCTCATGTTCGGGCAACAAACAGAGTTTTACTCTTTATGGTGAGTTTAAAGGCTTGTCACAGGGCGAGTTTCTGTGTTATGCCAATTCGCCTGCATGGGCTTCTTTAGACACGATTAAGGTGGTCGACGGCAAGTTTTCTTTTTCGCGCACGTTGACAGACACTGTGATTGTCACATTACAATATCCTAATTTCATGCAGACTCGCATTATTGCCATGCCCGGGGAGAAAATCAAACTGAGCGGAGATGCGTCTAACATGAAGAAAATAAGGGTCTCCGGTGACGAAGAAAACGACGCGCTCAGCGAATTTCGTATAGGTGTCTCTCAAATGTCTGTGCAGGAGCAAAAGGTGGAAGCAGAGAAATTTATACGCGCAAATCCTACGAGTTGGGCTTCGCTTGTTTTGTTTGAACAATATTTTGTTGAAGTAGAAAAGTCTGATTATGCTAAGCTTGACGAATTGCTGACGCTGATGACAAAGGCAATTCCTGGGCGAACGGCCTTGCATGTGTTGGCCGGACAGTTGTCGCAGGTTTCGAAGTGTAGGGTTGGCAAGCGATTGCCGTCGTTTGAAACCGTCACTCTTAGTGGAGAAAAGGTTAATAATGCCAAGCTGAGAGGAAAGACGGTGCTGATAAATTTCTGGAGCACGATGTCGAGCGAATATATTTATCCTGTGTCAAACCAGCGTCGTTTGTTGCGCAAATTTGGAAACAGGGTGACACAACTCAATATATGTCTCGACATAGATACAACGACTTGTTGCAGAGTGTTGCGCTCCGATACGATAAAAGGTTACAATGTGTGCGATCTCCGTTCGTTTGGTTCACCATTGGTGTCGGTTTTCGGATTTAGAAGTCTGCCTTCTAATATTCTTGTCGACTCAACGGGGGTGATACGTGGGCGCGACATTCCACCTGCAGAACTATCTAAAGCATTGGCGTCTTTGGGCTTGAAATAGATAAATGTTTAGGAGGGTTCCATAAATCCTCTTTTGGCAAAGCGAAGCTATAGAATCTATCTTTACATATAAGGCCGACAAAACCTTGGGAAAAGGGTTTTGTCGGCCTTTGTCGTTGTTGTGAGTAAGGGTGTTATTATCAGTCAAAGTCAGAGTCGTCAGAAGAGTTGTCGTTCTCTTCAAAAGGGTTTACATAGTTTTCGCGCTTTTGTCTGTTTTGTCCACCGCGTTTGCGTCCTTCGCCTCTTTGGCCGTTGAATTGTGGTCTGTTGTTTTCGCCCGGTTTTCTGTCAACGTGTCCTTTAGGCCTTAATCTAATCCACAGTTCACTGCCCGTCTCTGTGCCGTTGTCTGCTTGATATTCGATCATAAGCCACATGGGACCTTTGAAGCGAAATTTTGCCACAAGGGGTTTGTCTGCCAAAGAGTCGGATTTCATTTTTGAGATGTTCTCTATAAAAGTAGAGTCAGAGGTTTTCTCGATGAGACCTTGTTTTTCTATAAAGCAACCCCCTTCGGTCGGTATTCCGATATGTTGAAACTTACCGTTAGAATCGATAATTTTGAGTATTGGCATAAGCGACAGTTGAGGTTGTCCGTTTTCTCCGGCTGATAGAGAGCAAAGTTGCCAGGTTCCATCGAGAGTAGGCTTGAAGGCGCGTGAGTTGCCTTGTCTTGTGTTGTTTTGGGCATAAGAAGCCACACACAAGGCCGCCATACAAATCAAGAGAGATAAAATTCTTACTGTTTTCATACAAATAGTTTTAGTCATTAATAAACAATATCTCGTTGCAAACTTAATAAAAAGATTTTTCTATACCAAAAACAGACAACTTATTTCGATAAAATAGGCAGATATTTTTTTGTGTGAAGTTATTTCATGTTGCGTGGGTGGTGTAGAAGGATTTCTTCGCGCAATCGACTGTTGTCGAGGTGTGTATATAGTTCGGTAGTAACAATGCTTTCGTGTCCGAGCATGGCTTGGATGGCGCGCAGATTTGCTCCACCCTCAAGCAGATGGGTGGCAAACGAATGTCTCAGAGTGTGGGGCGAGACATTTTTTTTGATGCCGGCCACTTCGCACAGTTTCTTGATAATATGAAAAACCATTATGCGCCCGATGTTTTTCGTGTGTCGGTTTACGGTGATGAACACATAGTCTCGATATTCGGGTGGAATGTTCCATTGCTGTCTGTCTGAGAAATAAAGGTTGAGTTCTTTCACGGCTTTTGGAGAAATGGGCACAAGCCTTTCTTTAGAGCCTTTTCCGGTCACTTTTATGAAGCCCTCGTCTAAATATAAATCGGAGATTTTCAGATTGGTCAGTTCGCTGACTCTCAGTCCGCAACCATACAACACTTCGATGATTGCCTTGTTGCGATGTCCCTCTTTGGTGTCGAGTCTCACAGAGTTTACTATCATGTCGATTTCTTCGACCGAGAGCACTTCGGGCAGGTGTGTGCCTATTTTTGGTGAAGAGAGCAGTCGTGAGGGGTCGGTTTCTATTTGGTCGGTGAGCAACAGAAATTTATAAAAGGCTCTCACTCCCGAGAGAATGCGTGCGTGGGTTCGGGGGTCGAGGCCTATTTCGTGGAGGCCGGCAGCGAAGCAGTGGAGTTTATCGAGGGTTACATCGGTCGGTTCTGTTTCTTCTTCGGCCAGAAATAGCATCAACTTCTCCACATCGTGAAGGTAGGCATCGAGGGTGTTTGGCGACAACCCACGCTCCAGTCTTAGATAAGTGGAAAAGGGAGTGACGTATTTTTTTCTCCACAAAGAAACAAGAGCAAGGTTTTCGGTTGCTGCGGCGTTGATATTTTGGGTTGTCATTGGTTTTGTTTGAACTTTTATTTATAATTTTGCCGTCAAAGTTACGAAAAGAAAATCATCAAGATAAGATTTTCTCTAAAACAATTCTAAAAATGAAGATACAGATTATTAACGGCCCTAATCTTAATTTGCTGGGAGTAAGAGAACCGACGATTTATGGTAGCGGAACATTTACAGAATTTTTTGAAACACTGAAATCAAAATATCCCACAGTAGAGTTTGAATATTTCCAGAGCAATACAGAGGGCTGTTTGATTGACAAGATCCATGAGGTGGGGTTTGACTGTGACGGCATTGTGTTGAATGCCGGAGCCTATACCCACACTTCGGTGGCATTGCTCGATGCAATCAAGGCTGTCACCGCCCCGGTGATAGAGGTGCATATCTCTAATGTTCACTGTCGCGAAGAGTTTCGTCATCATTCGATGATTTCGAGTGGTTGCAAGGGTGTAATCTGTGGCTTCGGTCTTGACTCTTATAGATTGGCGGTTGAGGCTATCTTGAATTTCCGACAATGATGCAGTCCGATGAACGACCTCTCAGATTATATCGAACGACATAGCGACCCCGAACACCCATATCTTTATAAGCTCTATCGAGACACCAATATATATATGGTGCGTTCCCACATGGCATCGGGTCATGTGCAGGGAGTGTTGCTCAAAATGTTGGTGGAAATGATAAAGCCACGTCGTGTTCTTGAGATTGGAACATATACGGGTTATTCGGCTCTCAGCATGGCCTCGGGCCTGGGTGAGGGTGCACTAATTGATACCTATGAAATCAACGATGAAATGGAGGATTTTACACGCCGTCGAATCGAAAATTCGCCTTGGAGTGAAAAAGTGAACTTTCGTATTGGTGATGTGCTGGAGGAGTTGGCAGAAGCAGACACCGAGTATGACCTTGTGTTTATTGATGGCAACAAACGCCACTATGTGGCATATTATGAGTTGGCTTTGCGTTTGCTCTCCAAAGGCGGATATATTTTGGCAGACAATACGTTGTGGGATGGTCATGTGGTAGACTCTTCTTACGATAACGATTCCCAGACAAAGGGAATCAGAGAGTTTAATGAATTTGTTGCAAGCGACAGCAGGGTGGAGAAGGTTATAATCCCAATGCGCGACGGTCTCACATTGATAAGAAAAAAATAAGAATATGCAGAAAATTAGAAAGACAAGAAATTTGTTTTTGTTGTCATTGATTGTTTTGACGGGGTTTATGTTGTCGTGTGGGGCGCGGTCTCAATGCAAACCCTTTGATAAATCCGATACAGTATGCGACTCGGTGGCAGACACGACATCTTCTCAGTCTATTAAAATTTTAACATTGGCTTTTGTGGGAGACGTGATGATGGGCACTAATTTTCCCGATAATTCATATATCACCAAAGACCGTGGAAAATCGCTTTTTGCCGATAGTAGGGAGATTTTGCGTAAGGCAGATCTCGCCATTGCCAATCATGAGGGCACAATCTATGATGGCGCGGAAGGCGAGTTGCGCAAAATGACCAATCCACGCACATATTATATTTTTCGCACTCCCGGTGACCATGTTGCCAATCTTGTTGATGCCGGATTTGACGTGGTGGGCATAGCCAATAACCATTCAAACGATTTTGGTATCACGGGGCGCAAACTTACTCTCAAAACCTTGCGTGAAGCCGGCCTTGGAGTGTCGGGCATAAAAGGCATGGCCGAAGAGTGCGTGGTGGAGCGCAAAGGCGTGAAGTGTGGCTATCTGCAGTTCGCGGCAGCCTGCACAAATACGTTAGACTTAAACAATTTTGAAGAAGTCGACAGATATATTGCAGCGTTGCGACCTAAATGTGATGTCTTGATTGTGGGTTTCCATGGAGGGGCAGAAGGTGCGGGTTTCACCCATGTGCCCAAAACCACAGAATATTATGTTGGCGAAAAGCGTGGCGACGTAGTGGCATTTGCTCACCGCTGTATAGACAAGGGGGCAGACGTAGTTGTGGGTCACGGCCCTCATGTGCCTCGTGCCTTGGAGTTGTATAAAGACAAGATTATAGCATATAGTCTGGGTAATTTCTGCACTCCCTATCGCATGAGTTATTCGGGAGCCTGTGGTTTGGCTCCGTTGTTGACGGTTGAAATAAATGCTGATAACGGAACTTTCTCATGCGGACGCATTTATTCCTTTCGTCAGCAACGTGGTGTCGGACCGCGCTTAGACCCCGACAATGCGGCTGCTCGTCTTATGAAAAGTCTTACGGAGACAGATTTCCCCGAGGCTAATCTTTGGATTTCAGAAGAGGGAGATATTAACAAGCAGTAATTTTTGCTTGTTGTCAAACACTATCTCTCACCATGTTGGGGAGTGTGTTTCTCTTCTTTTTTTGTCGGCATATAGGGGAAGTCATATTGTTCGCGGTTTTCATAGTCGATAAAGAGGTCGGTTGAGTCGTTGGGGTGGGTGTCTATTTCCGAGTCAGACAACCCCGTGAACACTTCAACCTTAACTTTTGCTAATCCTGCCGCGAGCATACCCAGTTTCTCGGCTGCACTCCACGAGAGGTCTACTATGCGCCCACGCCCGAATGGACCGCGGTCTGTTACTTTCACTATGACAAACTTGTGGTTTTTCAGGTGTGTCACTTTGAGACGTGTGCCAAAGGGATGAGTGCGGTGGGCGCAAATCATGCTATCTTTGTGATAGCGTTGCCCATTGGCCATTTTGCTCTTTACTGTTTTGGCGTAATAGGAGGCAATGCCTATTTGTTGTGCGTTGGCATGGAAAAGCGCAAAGCAAAAACAAATAATCAGTAGCAGGAAGAATTTGTGTTTCATAAGAGTGTGTGTTTATTCTTGAGGCTGTGGTTATTTGCAAAACGATTTGACGGTCTTGTTGAGCAGATATAGACTGAGGCCGACAGCAATCAGTGAAACCGCTGCCACAAGATATATCATATTGTGGTTGGGCAACAAGTCGGCAATCATAAAGTCGGAGGGAAAGTTTCGGAGCATTGTCACGGCTATCGCATTGTTGAGAATATGGCAGAGCAGGGCAGGCCACAAACTTTTTGTGACTACGAAAAGCCAACCAAGATAAAGTCCTACAATCGTGGCCCCCACCATTTGTGAAGGATTGAAATGTATGATGCCAAATATCATGGCCGAAACAATAATTATGGAGACATTAGATAGCCTGTGCTCTTCAAGCAGGGAATTTATTATGCCATAGCGGAAACATATCTCTTCGGCCAAAGGGGCTGACAGAGCCATCACCCATAGTGCCAAAGGGGCGTCGGCCATGTCAGAGAAACTATCGGCCAGCAGATCGGGCAGGTTTAAGATTTCTATTAAAGAGTTTGAAAAGACAATTATCGGTAGGGTGGCAATAAGACTTAATAACACGATGAAACCGCCACCTTTAGTGTGTAATTTCCAAAGAAATGGTTCTAAGGGGCTTTTTTTGCATATCTTGATTGTTGCAAAAAACACAAGGATTGACGATAGCAAGAGTGTGGCGAGATATGTTGATGCTCCAACTTTTATGATGTGAGGAAAGTTGGTTGCAAGAAGTTCCAACAACAGTCCCAACACTGCTTGTATCAGCAGAAACGAACCGACTATGAGCAGACTCTTTTTCATAATTTCTCAGGTCTTTTGTGGCAAATAGACAGTGCCGTGGTTTTGTCTGTTTCCAGTTGTGTCTTTAGTTCGGAGAGGGTGTCGAAACGTTGCTCACCCCTGATGCGTTCCAAAAATTCCACCGTGATGTCTTTTTGGTATATTTCTTCGTTGAAATCAAACAAATTGACTTCTATTCGTCGCTCGTTGAGGTTGTGGAGTGTGGGGCGGTTGCCGATATAAAGCATTCCGTAATGTTTTTTTTCTTCTATCGTGGCACACACGGCATAGACACCGTCTTTTGGCACGATTTTGTTTGGGCTGCAGGGGGTGATGTTGGCGGTTGGAAAACCTATGGAGCGACCTATGGCCTGGCCGTGGTCTACACTTCCGCGGAGAGTGTAGTTGTAGCCCAACAGTTGGTTGGCAAGCGTGATGTCACCATTGGTGAGAGCCGTGCGTATTGTTGTCGATGAGATTTTTAAACCATTTGGGGGCGGCAGTTCCTTGGCTTTTATCACCTCGATGTCCAGCAGACGACCATATTGCCGATATTCTTCAAATCCATCGCCGTTTTTGCAGCCAAACCGATGGTCATATCCAATCACCAAGACTTTTGAGCCGAATTTTTCTTTGAGAGTGTGTCTCATATAGTCAAAGGCCGTGACTTGCGATATTTCCGGGGTGAAATCCAATAATGCAGCATAGTCTATTCCACAGCGGTCGATGAGATGCAGTTTTTCGTCGAGTGTCGTGAGCAGAGGTATTTCCGATTTGGGATCTATTATCTCGCGTGGGTGTTGGCGAAAGGTTACCACGGCAGATCTTAGTTGCCGGCTGCGAGCAATGTCGACCACCTGTTTCAACAAATACTGGTGGCCGCGGTGTACACCGTCAAAAAAGCCAATCGTCAGAACTGTCAAAACGTTGTTTTCATCGGCTATTTTGTCTGTTATGGTCAACATGTGGCAGTCGGATTTTATAGTGTTTTATAAGGGCGTGGATTTATGGTGCGTGGGGGCTTGATTATGGTTGCTTGGCTATGCCGAGAAGTTTGTCAACCCAGTCTCCGTTGGTTGACAAAAGGGTTTTAATGCCGATTTGCTCCGCGCCTTTCAGGTTAATTAGGTTGTCGTCGATAAAGAGAGTTTCTTCGGGTTTGATTTGGGCGGTGTCGACAACGGTTTGATAGATTTCAATTTCGGGCTTCTCAAGGTGTAATTCATAAGAAAGAAATATTTTCTTGAACCATGTGCTTGCATTTTCACCCCTATATATCAGTGTGTTTTCGGTCACATATTTCCAATGTATTTCGTTGGTGTTGCTCAGAATATATAGGTTGAAGTGTTTTCGGAGAGTTTTGAAAGCCTCAAAGCGGTTGTCTGCCACAGGGCCGATGAGGCTGTTCCATGCGTCGCAAATTTGCCGGTCGGTGAGTTGTGGCGCATTGTTTTTTATGCGCATACCTTCGCAAAAATCGTGACCGCTTATGGTGCCGCGGTCTATCTGTTGAAACAAGCCGCTGAATTGCGAATATTGTTGTGGAAATATCTCAACGTCACAACCGAGACCTTTAAACTGCGACAGGCATTTTTCGGGCAGGAGGTCGCAAATCACTCCTCCCAAGTCAAAGATAATGTTTTTTATGTTGTTGAAATCCATGATGTTTGCAAAAGTACACATTTAATTTCAAATGAGCAAATATGCAGATTGTTTTGAGATGAAACCGTGAGGTTGAAATTTAAAATCCGTTTTTGCTGATATAATACGACTAAAAGCGGCTGTTTTTATAGTTTCTTAATTTAGGGTGCTATAGTTGCTTAGCTTAGGGTGTTATAGCACCCTAGTTTAGGGTGCTTTAGTTTGCTAAGTTAGAGAACTATAAAAATAGTTGCTGTTGCGATGAAACAAATCGATTTAATGGCGATTGGATTGTCTCTTGCAAAAATAGTGTGTGGTGGAGTCTCTCTTTGATGAGACAAGATGTTTTTTCATAGGATTTTTAGGCATATTTTGGTGTAAAATCGAAAAAAACATCATGTTTGTTTTTTAATTGAAAAAAATATACTTATCTTTGCAGCGAATTTCAGTGGGCAAGGTCTCTAAAAAGGCTGCAGCCTTGAAAACGAGGATTGTTCTATGGTGTAATGGTAGCACTAGAGTTTTTGGTTCTCTCAGTGGTGGTTCGAATCCGCCTGGAACAACACACAACGGCGAACTATGGTTTAGCGAAGATAAAACCATGGTTCGCTTTTTTTGTTATTATAATATATAAATGATGTGTGACATGGAGAAAAATACGATTAGTCGACGACCTGCCACTTTGCTTGTCATGGCGGGCAGCGATCCTTGTGGCGGAGCAGGTTTGCAGGCAGACATACGGGTGGCAGCAGCCCTTGACTGTTACGCCATGGGGGTAGTAACGGCTCTTACGTCGCAGAACAGTTGTGGGGTGATTGATGTGTGGCCGTTGGATAGTGAGAAAATCAAGGCTCAGGTCACACCGCTCATTGGTGACGCGCCCATTGATGCCGTTAAAATCGGAATGCTTGGAAATTGCGAGACTGCTGCTGTCGTGGCGAGGTTGCTCGACGAGATTGGGTGTTGCAATGTGGTGGTTGACACTCTTCTCAAGTCTACGTCGGGTGCCTGTTTGTTTGACGGTGGTGGCGGAGGGGCTTTTGAGCAGGTGTTGAGACGTGCCAAAGTGATAACGCCCAATTTGCCGGAGGCGAAAGTGTTGTTGGGTCACGATATTGTTTCTCTCGAAGATGCGGCGAGAGAACTTGGCGACAGATATGGTGGTGTGTCGGTCTATTTGAAAGGAGGTCATGGTGGTGGTGACGAGGTGACAGACTGTTTTTATAATGCAGAGAGCGGCAGTTTGTTTTCCATGACCAATTCTCGTGTTGATTCACCCAACACCCACGGAACCGGTTGCTGCTTGTCGACTGCATTGGCTGTTTTCCTGGGTAGTGGCATATCGCTCAACGAGGCTGCGACAAAGGCAAACCTTTTTGTCAACAGGGCATTGAGAGAAGGTCGCCGCTATGTGATGTGGCAGGGTCACGGTGCGGCTTTTGTGCGAAGAGAAGAGTGAAATTGTGAACGAAAGAGTGTGTGGGTTTTGTGTCTTTTTTATAACTTTGCAAAAATATTCTTTTTTAAACTGTCAAGATGGAGAAAAGCGCTAATAGCGACGAAGTGTTGAAAATATCTGTGGTAATGGCCACCTATAATGGTGGTCGCTATCTTTCAGAGCAGTTAGACAGCATTGTTGCCCAGACCTATCCTATGGTCGAGATAATTGTTCAAGACGATGGGTCGACCGACAACACGCTTGAGATATTGGAGGACTATGCGCGTCGCTATCCGCAAATAAAGGTGTTTGCCAACGATTCGGGTCGCCATGGGGTGAACGGAAATTTCTTCTCTGCCATGCGTCGTGCCAATGGCGACTATATCGCCATTGCCGACCAAGACGATATTTGGGAGAAAGACAAATTGCAGGTTCAAGCCGAGGCAATAGGCGACAAGATGTTGGCCACCGGTTTTTCTGTGCCGTTTTCGAGCGAAGGTTTTCCGGTGAAGGCGGATTTGCGCAGGCCCAATCTTCATCTCATTCGCAACACATATCTCAGTCAGGTGCCGGGGCACACCATGCTGTTTGATAGAAAAATACTTGATTTCATCGACGAAAGTCCCCAAATGCCGTTGTATTACGATTGGCAGATTGCCTGTGTGGCTTCGGCAGCCGAGAGCGTTGTTTTTGTAGATAGGAAATTGGTGAATTTTCGTCGTCATGCGTCGGCGGCAACGGCTTCGCTGCCCGTGGGCCATTCGTTGGTGTCGGGCAAGGCGTTTGATTATGTTTGGGTCTCGTTGGTGCGTCATGGAGCTTTGCAGCGTGAGGTGTGCGAGCGTTTCAAGATTGTATTGCCTTTTTTGGAGCGGTTGCCGTTTGAAACACGCAGTCTTAGCGAGGCAATCAGAATGAGTCGTTTGCAGACACGCCGCGGTTTGATGGCCTTTTTGGGTCGCGTGGTGTTTTTTGTGCGCCATTCTCATCATATTTTCCACGCCGAGGAGCGTCGTGTGGCGGTGAGGTATCTTCGGGCGTTGTTTTTTGTTTTCTCGTGCGGGTATTATTATAGGTCACATTTAAAGAAGTCATAATATGGAAAATTCTTTTCTCGAAGAATATAGGCAAAAGTCCTTGCGTAGTGCACAATTGAAAATGCTCGATATTCTTGTGGCTGTCGACAAGATTTGCAAGACACATCAAATAACATATTGGATAGAGGGAGGCACCCTGCTCGGAGCCATGCGCCACGGAGGGTTTATTCCTTGGGACGACGATTTGGACATTTCCATGATGCGCTCTGACTATGACAGGTTTATAGAATTGGCTCAAAAAGAATTGCCCGCCACCATGTTTTTGCAAACTCGCGCAACAGACCCTCTCACAGTATTTAGAGCTTGCAAGGTGAGAGATCTTAATTCCTATATTGCCGATGGCGATGACAATAACAGCATGAAGTATCAGAAAGGCATTTTTATTGATGTCTTTCCCTATGATGTGGCCCCGTCAAAGGCGCGCAGATTGATGGGCAAAGTGGCTCGCGCGGTTTGCATTGCCGACACTGCTCTCCATAAAACCCATTGCTATTCGTGGCACTCGGTGTTTGCCTTGTTTTATTTCGGGTTGAAGCGACCGTTGTGTCGCATGGTGTGGAAAGTAGCAAAATCTCTCACGGCAAACGGACACTATTTGGCCATAGACCCTTATTTCAGCTGGTGCAGAGCCATTCACCCCAAAGAAAACATTTTTCCTCTTACCGAGATTGAGTTTGAGGGCAGGCTTTTTCCTGCCCCGGCTCGCAGCGCAGACTATCTTGCCACTCTATATGGTGATTGGAAACAAGTTCCACCCAAGGAAAAGCAGCAGATACATTCCATGATAATAGTGCCACAATTGATTAACCAACCAGCAGAGCAGTAGTATGAAAGTATTGATGGTCAATACGAGCGGACGAACCGGCGGTGCGGCCATTGCTGCCCGACGTCTCGCTTCCACTCTTCAAAACCACGGTGTCTATGCCAAGATGCTCGTGGCCAACAACGAAGACAATGCAAATATGTCGGTGGTGGCGTTGCCCCACAAGTGGCTTCACAAATGGCATTTCCTTGCAGAGAGACTTTTCCTTTATGCAATGCAGGGTTTTAAAAGGAAGGGACTTTTTGACATAGACCCGGCCATGATGGGAACGGACATCACACGGCTAAGGGAGTTTAAGGAGGCTGACATAATTCATCTTCATTGGGTTAATCAGGGTTTCTTGTCGCTTGGAGACATCAGGCGCATTCTTGCGAGTGGCAAGCCGGTGGTCTGGACCATGCACGATATGTGGCCGTTTACCGGAGTGTGTCATTATGTGCACGATTGCGAAAGATACAAGGTTGGTTGTGGTTTGTGTCCGTGTCTTACCTATGGTTTCTCCAAGGATTTGTCTCACCGAGTGTGGAAGAAGAAGCAACGCTTGTGGAATCAGGGTGGCAAACTGGCTTTTGTGGCCTGCAGCAAGTGGCTTGCCGAAACAGCTCTGGGCAGCACGTTGCTTGCAAACCACAGAGTAGAGAATATTGTCAATCCGATAGACTGCAAGTTGTATTCTCCTCGCGACAAGGCCGAGGCGCGTCGCAAGCTTGGCTTGCCTCAAAACAAGATTTTGATATTGTTTTGTGCCTATAATGTTGCGTTGCCTATCAAAGGGTTGGCATATTTGCAGCGGGCGTTGGAATTGTTGGTGGCTCGCGATGGGGAGTGGCGCGACAAGATTGGTGTTTTGCTGGTGGGAAAGAGTTCGGAGACAGTGGGTTCAGGATTTTGCGTAGAGACAAAAGCGTTGGGATTTGTTGACGACGAACGACTGAAAGCACAAATCTATAATGCCGCCGATTTGTTTGTAATTCCTTCGCTTCAAGACAATTTGCCCAACACCATTGTAGAGGCCAAGGCAAGCGGATTGCCTGTTGTGGGAACTCGTGTGGGCGGCATTCCGCGCATGATAGACCATA
>JAQXTH010000015.1 GCA_029219385.1 Prevotellaceae bacterium
TATTCCCATTCCGCTTCAGTAGGAAGACGGAAATTCTTTCCCATGAGACTATTCAACTTTGAAATAAATTCCTGACAATCGTTCCAAGAGACACATTCAACAGGATTATTATCACCTTTAAAATCAGACGGATTATTTCCCTTCACCGCAGTCCACAACGCCTGTGTCACTTCGGTCTCACCGATATAGTAACTGCTCAATGTGACTTGATGAGTCGGCTTTTCGTTAGAATAGGGATCATTCTGCTGTTCAAAAGTTGCACCCATGGTGAATGTGCCACCCTCAACGGCAATCATATTGAAAGAAACACCATTAACAGTAAACGCTTGAACAGAGGCATTTCCTCCACCCGAAGAACCACCAGAAGCAATGTAATTGTATATTTCAACCACGTCGGATGAGTTTACAACTCCATCACCGTTGACGTCTTGTTTCTGTGCAAAACCCACTGTTGCACATAACGCTGCAACAAACAAAAATAAAAATTTTCTCATAAGAGTATAAATAGATTAGTTTAAATGATATTCAATTCTTTTCACGCAGACACAAGCAGACAAATACCTGCCCTCCGCATTACACTATTTTTAATTACCACAAAAGACAAAATAAAAAGAAATACTATAATTAAGTGTTAAGTGTTAGTGATTAGTGATTAAGTGTTAGGCGAAACGGAGGCTCAAAGTGTGGGTGAGGTGGGGGGTATCCTGCGATAGGGGCAAGCCCTTATGAACGAAATTGTTACTCGGAGAGAACCAGACGGAGCCCAAGGCTGCCGCCGCGGTTGCCGGGCGTGTAGTAGTTGCGACTAGCAGAGCGGCAGCGCCTCGCGTGGCTGGCCCAACAGCCGCCGCGACACACGCGGTAAGAGCCTGAGGACGGCCCCTTGGGATTGGTCTGTGAACTGCTGATATAATCGCCTTTCCAATCATAACACCACTCCAACACATTACCACTCATATCATATATTCCAAGTTCATTGGGTTGTTTGGTCTTGACCGGATGTGTTTTAGAATTGTTACTATTTATTTTATCCCAATTCCAATCTGTTCCCGACAAATATCGGTCTCCACTGTTTTTCCAATTCCACGCTACATCATCAAGATTGTTGCTTCCACTATATTGATAACCCCTGCTCTTCTTTCCACCGCGAGCAGCATACTCCCATTCTGCCTCGGTAGGCAAGCGGAATTTCTGACCTGTAATACTATTCAACTTTGAGATAAATTCCTGGCAATCATTCCAAGATATATAATACATAGGATAATCATTACCCTCTCCATCAATTGACCAACTTTTATTTACCAAATCACGTTGATCTCTAACAGTATTTCCCATCACCGAAGTCCACAACGCCTGTGTCACTTCGGTCTCACCAATATAGTAACTACTCAACGTAACTTGGTAAGTGGGCTTTTCGTCAAAATCGGGATTTTGCTGCTCAGAAGTCGCACCCATGGTGAAAGTGCCACCCTCAACGGGCTTCATAACAAACTCCACACCGCCTACAGAGAAAGTCTTATCATTTAACACAACCTCCGGTTTCGGCACAGGCTGTGGTCTCGGTTTCGCCTTCGGTTTTGTTTCTTGCTTCGGTTTCGGCGCGGGGTGCTTCCCCTTGTATGGACAAAGGGTGATGACCTTTCCGCAGGTCTTGCACTTCTCGCGCTTGATTATTCCCTGTCCCACGACAGACGTTGTCGCGAGGCAAAACATCAACATAAATAACAACAATCTTGTTTTCATAAATTATAATATTATAAATGTATTTTAATGAAGTGTAAACCTTACGGGCAAGCGGTATTTCACTTTCACCGCCTTGCCATTTTGCTTGCCCGGAGTGAAGCGCGGCAGAGTGGAGATTACGCGTTCTGCCTCTTTGTCAAGACTACTATCCACACCCTTGACAGTCTTCACACCGCTCACAGAACCATCTTCGTTCACCACAAACGCCACCATGACAGTGCCTTGAATGCCGTTTTCCATAGCTATTGCCGGATACCTAACGTGTGAATAAATATAATTCAGCAAAGCAGCCTCACCACCGGGAAACAGTGGCATTTGTTCTACCACATCATAACTGCCCGACGAGGAAGACTGACGAGAGTTGTTTGTCGGCGTATCAGCCACCTCCTCACCTTTCTCGAGAGAAACAGTAACTGTGTCGATCTTTCCCTCTCTAATCTCCACCATTGACTTGTGGTCTTTGTAACCCTTTTTGGATATTCTCAACAAGTGGGAGCCTATCAGTTGATTACGAATAAACAGCGGCGTGGTGCCAACCTTGTGATTGTCAATGAAAATGTCGGCATCGGCAGGTGTGCAACTAATATCCAAAGAACCGTATATGGGAGAGGGAGTGTCGAGCAAAAAAGTGTCGCCGGCAGACTCTTCATTCACTTCAACATCTTGTTTTGTCGGTCGGTGGCCGGCTTTTTTTGTCTCCACAAGATAGGTGTCGTAACCCAAATCGCCCGTCCAAGCACCCACGCTTTTTTTCTCACCATTAACCCAAATCTCTGCCGCGCTATCAGCCTTTAAGGTAAGATTGGCAAAAGCCGGTCGGAGTTTCACCTCCATAACATGTTTGTTTTCGGGGTCGTTGACCTCAATCTTGCCCACCTCGGGATAATAGAGCGGAGCCGTCACTCTGAAACCATATTTTCCAAATGCCTTGCGGTCTTGTGCCGTGCCATCGATGGTTGTCAGTGTCTTGTTGTCGAGTTCCACAACGGCGTTGGGTGGCGACAGGCGAAACACCACATATTGTTGTGTCACGGCGGGTTGCTCCTCTTGTTTCTTCTCGACAATATTGAGTTCCATGACGTATGTGCACGCTTTTTTTATTGCGACCGGGATAGGATAGTTGATCAGCGAGCCAAATTTGGGGTGAAAAATGCTGATGCGCTTCACGCCGAAAGGCACATAGACCCATATCTCGGCGGGGTGTTCCTCTTCCACATCAACAATGCCGAGCGAACCCACGTCAAACGAAAAGCCCTTTTCTATGGTCTGAATGCGGATTAGGGCGCACACCTCACCATTTTGGTCGCGCTTCATCGTGCCCTGTCTGTTTGCCGTGAGGTCTTTCTCGTTATAATAAAACTCCCCCACCGAAATCTTGCTTTGGCCAAAGGAGCAAAGCCCCACCGCCAAACATATAATCGCAATTATTATTCTGAGTTGCATATCTATATCAATTTATGCTTATTATAGTATTGCAAAATTAACAAAGATGTGAAAAAATAAAAAACAGTTCTTTATTCTCCCATTTCCACTGCCTCGGTGATGAGTTTTTCGAGTTGGGGAATGACAATTTTCTTGCGGCTGAGCGAAAGGAAGCCGCGCTGCTCAAAGGCGTTGAGTAGATTTGAGATTTGAAGGCGAGGACGGTCCATCAATCGGGCGAGCGACACCATTCCTCCCTCTATAGTCTTATAGCCGGCATGGTGGGTGAAATTTCTCTTGCACATGAGCAGGAAATCACCCGTGATATTCTCAGGAGCCGGCGACCACAACAAACGGTTTGTGCGCTGCAAACGAGCCGAAAGCGTGTTGAGCATATTGAAACGAAACACATCGAAAGAAAACAATTGGTTGACCAACGCAGCCTTGTCGACCACAAACATTCTGACATCGGTCAACGCACATAGGCTGTGGGTGTGGTTTTGCTGCAAGCCAAAGAGTGTTTCCACACCAAAAGAATGAGGAGCAGAAAAACGCTCTACAAACAACAAGTCTTTGAGAAACGAACTGCGCGAAGCAACCACGTCTCCGTCCATCAGAAACAAAATCTCACGGCAAGGATCGTGTTGAGCCACAATTTCATGGCCTGCCTTGAAATTGCGAAAATCAACCTTGATTTTAGTTAGCATAGAGGTGAGATCTTCACGACTGTGCCCTTGGAAGAGAGGCAGTTCGAGCAATTTCTCATAGATGGAGTAAGGAGCGTTTTGAGCATTCATTTTTCGATATATTTAGAAAGAGATTCAGAGTGCCACGTGCAGTAGTTACCCAAACTGTCGGCATAAACAAGAAAAGCCTCTATGTCTGTGCGCTTTGAAAGAAAAGCAATGGCTTTTTGTGTACCCATCACCATAAACGCCGTGGCATAGGCATCGGCCATGGCACAAGTGGGTGCCGATACCGTGGCGGAAAGCAGACTATGCTCTACGGGGCAACCGGTGAAAGGCGAAATGGTGTGGGCATATTTGTGGCCATCTTTATAATAGAAATTTCTATAGTTGCCACTTGTCGCCACAGCCATGCGGTCTTTTTGAAGCACAGCGAGCAACTCGTGGTGTTGAGAGAGAGAGTCGTCGATGGGTTTCTCTATGCCGAGTGTCCATTGTTGTTGCCTGGAATTGAGACCACGCGCCCTAATCTCGCCACCAATCTCTATCATATAGTCCTCCACCCCATGTCGCTCAAACATCTCTGCCACCACATCGCAACCATATCCCTTGGCAATGGCACTGAAGTCGAGCATGGTCTCGGGGTGTTGCTTAACCACGCGATTTCCCTCTATGCTCACTCCTCTATAACCCACAAAAGGCATGATGCTGTCTATCATCGAACGAGTGACCGAATCACTGTTTTTAAACCCGAAGCCCCACAAGTTTACCAACGGAGCCACAGTGATGTCAAAACTGCCGTTGGTGGTCTCGGAGACCTCGCGCGCAACGGCAAAGACATGGCGAAACATGGCATCGGGGGCGACCCTCTCGTTGCGGTTCACGCGCGACACTATGCTGTTGCCGTTGAAAGCAGACATGGAAGCGTCTACCTTTTCGAGACAATCCAACACCTCGGTGTCGAGTATAGCCGACGAGCGATAAGTGATGTGATAGAAAGTGCCAAAGATTTTGCCTTCGGTCTTGCGATAGGGTGCATTGGCATTGTCGGCCACCACCCACACTCCGAGTGCCGCCAACACCGCCAAAGCCACAAGTCTTACTATCGTTTTGTTTTTCTTTGTCATTTTTTACAGAGTAAAATCATTATTGAAAGAAATCACGCCCAACCGTTTCGTAAATAGAGCGCGATTACTGTCTTCAGAAACTAAACACCACGTTAAACGTGCCGGTAAAGAGATGACCATTGTTCTCACCATAACCCGGCACATACCATGCCTTGCCCAAATCGGTCGTCTTGTGACTGAGGCGACGCTTGTAGCGTGCTGTCCAACCCAAGCGGAGATGTTGCCATATCTTTGTTTCGAGTCCAAAAACAAACTCACACCAAGAGGCATTGCCCTTGACCTTCCTGAAATTAAAATCGAGCTGACTGTCGTTCCAATAAGGGTCGTCGAGGGGAGGTGCGTCCATGTCGTATTTAAAAGATGTGAAACCAAATCTCAGTCCGCCGAAAATGCGATTGGGTGACTTGCGATTTTTCATGAAATTATAGTCGCAACCAATTCTCAGGAAAGGAGCCGAAGTCTTATAGTGAATATCGGTCTCGTCGTGGGTCTTGTCGCAAACACCCAAGCCCGCTTCAACGGTGGGAAAATACTTGCCCTTGATGTTGAGCCTCAATCCACCCTCAATCTCACCATAGTCGCTGAATTGCCACAAAACGATGCCTGCTGCATTGACAAACACCTGTTTCTCCATTATGAAATCAACGGTGTCTCCGATAACGGCTTCGCTATGTTTGTGAGACTGCGCGTGGGTTGCCACGATGCCCGCCATTTCAATGATACACAGAAAAATATATCTGAAGATTTTCCTTTTCATCATAGTTCACTTCGGGATTTATCAGTGCCACACTGTCGATGGCATAGGTATAGGTATCGTTGGGCGAGCGTCGGCTCCAACTCACAGCCGTGATGGTGTGGAACATGGAGCGGGCACAGTCGAGCGAGACGAAATGGGGAGTGTTGGTCTTGTTGATCACAATGGTGTCGGTGGCAGGCATGGTTGCTCCGGTGGGAGTGAAGCAAAACACGAGAGTGTCGGCAGGCGCGCTGTAACTCATCGGGAGTCTCACCGAAGTGCCGCCCGTGAGACGATTGAGTATCACAGAGTCGCTCACCATGACGGTCAGTGTGTCGTCTACCGTGAGCTGCGAGCCATCGAAGTTATAGAACCCCACTTTCTGCATCACGGTGTTGGTGAGCGGACAGTCACTCGAACCACACGACATCAACACCGCCACAAAGAGCAGCAATATGGTATTTAATAATGTATGTTTCAAGACAAAGATGAATTTAATTTGCCATAAGATTGTTAATCAAACAACTGTTCTTCTATTTGATAGGAATTGCGGCTGTTGGCATTGCGGCTGATCAGCTCGCCGATAAATCCGGCGAGAAACAGTTGAGTGCCAAGCACCATGGTGGTGAGCGCAAGGTAGAAATAGGGAGAGTCGGTCACCAAACGAGCCGGAATGCCACACGCAAGGGCATACAACTTGCCTGCTCCGACAATCACAATGGCCACGAAACCAATAAAAAACATCAGCGACCCAAGAAATCCGAACACGTGCATTGGTTTGCGACCAAAATTGCTGATAAACCAAAGGCTCATCAAGTCGAGATAGCCATTGAAAAATCTGTTGAGGCCGCCAAACTTAGTGTGACCAAATTTGCGACGTTGGTGTTGCACCACCTTTTCACCGATTTTCTCGAAGCCTGCATTTTTGGCGAGATAAGGAATATAGCGGTGCATTTCGCCATAAACCTCAATGTTTTTCACCACCTCCTTGCGATATGCCTTGAGACCACAGTTGAAGTCGTGGAGGTTCTTAATGCCGCTCACCTTGCGAGCCGTGGCATTAAACAATTTGGTGGGCAGGGTTTTAGAGAGGGGGTCGTAGCGTTTCTTTTTAAATCCGCTCACGAGGTCGTAGCCCTCTTGGGTTATCATGCGATAAAGTTCGGGAATTTCATCGGGAGAATCCTGAAGGTCGGCATCCATGGTGATCACCACATCGCCCCCGGCTTTTTCAAAGCCACAAAAGAGGGCGGCCGACTTGCCATAGTTTCGGCGAAACTTGATGCCTTTCACCTCGGGATGGTCGGCACGCAAAGCCAAGACCACGTCCCACGACTTGTCGGTGCTGCCATCGTTGACGAAAATCACCTCATAACTGAAGCCATTGACTTTCATCACCCTGTCTATCCACTCATAGAGCTCCACAAGGCTCTCGTCTTCATTATAAAGGGGTATTACTACAGAAATATCCATCGCTATTTATTTTAAAACAATTTGCGCCTGCGAGTATAACCAAACGCTGCGGTTGGCAAGGCAAGCAGCAATCCTATCAATATATTCATGTTAAACAAACCGGCGGCCATGTCGACGGGGGTGATGCTTCTCACAAGTTCTTCGACAGACCCAAAACCGCTTTGAGCCGTTGCAGAACCAAGCATCAAATTAAAACTGTCTTGTTGCAACACCTCTCTCACCTCCGGGCTGTTGAGTGCCGCAATATAGTTTTGGGCAAACACTCCGTGATCGAACCAATTGAAATAGACAAAGGCAAAGATTGCCAATATCAGGGAAGCATAAAAATAGAGCAAAAAGCCATAAAGATAGGCCTTGCCAAAACCCACGAGAGCATCTTCTCTAACCTGTCGCTCAAATTTGCGAGCAAAGAAACAGCCCAACACCGGCACACTGAGAGTCACCATAGTGCCAAGCGAACCGAGAGTGGAACTGCCCATTCCTTTTATCACGCAAAGAAATCCAAAACAGCAATACAGCCCAAACCACAGTCCGTCGAGCATGGCAAAGGCATTGGCTTGTCTGAATGATTGTTGTCGGGTCATATTGGTCTTAGTGTTAATTCTTTGCAAAATTACGCATTATTTTTCTATTCTGTTTGAGTATGAGCACAAAAACACGTTGCCACAAGCCCTTTTTGTTGTTTGACAACAGAGTTTTAGAGAAAAACGGAGCGTCTATTCATCATCAAAAGAGGCTCAATCCCTAAATTTCGACATAATTTTTATAGTTTCCTAATTTAGGGTGCTATAGTTTCTTAATTTAGGGTGTTATAGCACCTTAGTTTAGGGTGCTTTAGTTCGCTAAGTTAGCGAACTATCTTTTGCACGTTTTTCGCATAAAAATTATCTGTAAACTTAAAACTCTAATCTCGTTTCAACGATTTATCGGCAGATGGCAATTCTTCTTTCAGAAACGGAGCAGTGAGACTGAGGGGCGAGAGCGCCACCTCCTCGGGAGTGCCTTGCGCCACTATGCGTCCGCCCGCCATGCCACCCTCAGGACCCACATCGATGATATGGTCAGCCACCTTGATGATGTCCATGTTGTGCTCAATGACCACCACGGTGTTGCCCTTGTCACACAAACGGTTGAGCACCTCGATAAGTATGCGTATATCCTCAAAATGAAGACCGGTGGTAGGTTCGTCGAGTATATAGAGAGTGCGCCCCGTGTCGCGCTTGGCAAGTTCGGTGGCAAGTTTCACTCTCTGGCTCTCTCCGCCCGAAAGCGTTGTGGAAGACTGACCAAGTTTGAGATAGCCCAGACCCACGTCTTGCAACGTCTTGATTTTGCGCAAGATATTGGGCACAGCCTCAAAAAACTCAACGGCCTGGTCGATCGTCATGTCAAGCACCTCGGCAATAGACTTGCCCTTAAACTTCACTTCGAGCGTTTCGCGGTCATAGCGTTTGCCACGACACGTCTCACACGGCACAGTGACGGAAGGCAGGAAGTTCATCTCTATCAGTTTGAAGCCGTTTCCCTTGCAGGTGGGACAACGTCCACCGGCGGTATTGAACGAAAAACGCCCCGGCTTGTAGCCCCTTATGGCAGCCTCGGGCAATTGGGCAAAAAGATTGCGAATGTCGGAAAAGACACCCGTGTAGGTGGCAGGATTTGAGCGCGGAGTGCGCCCTATGGGACTTTGGTCGACCGAAATCACCTTGTCGACAAATTCCACGCCCTCAATAGAGTCGTAGGGCAAAGGCTCCTGCAAACTGTGGTAGAAATGTTTTGACATTATGGGCTGGAGCGTAGAGATGACCAGGCTTGACTTGCCACTGCCCGAAACACCGGTGACACAGATAAACTTGCCGAGCGGAAAAGAGACATCAACATTTTTGAGATTGTTGCCCCGAGCACCATGCAAAGTGATGGCATGACCGTTGCCCTCGCGTCGGCAGGCAGGCACGGGAATGATCTGTTTGCCCACAAGATAACGAGCCGTGAGAGTATCGCTCTTGAGCATTTCGGCAGGGGGGCCGACAAACATGAGGCGACCACCATGGCGACCGGCACGCGGACCTATGTCGACCACACAATCGGCATTGAGCATCATGTCGCGGTCGTGTTCCACAACGATCACGGTGTTGCCCATGTCACGCAATTCCTTGAGTGAGTTTATAAGTCTGAGATTGTCGCGTTGATGGAGGCCGATCGAGGGTTCGTCGAGAATATAGACAACATTGACAAGTCCCGACCCTATCTGCGTGGCAAGCCTTATGCGCTGACTCTCACCACCCGACAAGGTAACAGAACTGCGCCCGAGCGACAAATAGCCCAATCCCACATCGAGCATAAAGTCAAGCCGGGTGTTTATCTCTTTCACTATTTCGGCGGCAATGACACGCCCGGTATTGTCGAGGCGGTCGGTCAGGCCGTCGGTCCAAAGACGCAGACTTTTGAGGTCCATTTCGCAGAGGTCGGCAATATTTTTGCCGTCGATGAAGTAGTGTAGAGCAACTTTGTTGAGTCGTTTGCCATGACAGTGGGGACAAACGATTTGTCTGTTGAACTGCTCAACCCATTTCTCTGCCGAGGCAGAGAGTTCACCGTCAGCCATTTGGCGAAGATAGCGCACAATGCCTCCGTATGTTACAAACTTGTCGCTCGGCGAGTGGATAAAGGCTGCCGGAATGCGTATGTCGCGCGCACTGCCTTGGAGAATTTCTATCAAAGCCTCTTCGGACAGTTCGGAGAGAGGCGTGTCGAGGTCGCACTCATAGACCGAGAGCAACGATTGTATCTCAATGAAAATAAGCGAGTTTTTGAATTTTCCCAAAGGGGCGATACCACCTTGGCGTATCGAGAGTGAGCGGTCGGGCATCACTTTGTCGAGGTCTATGTCGTTTATCATGCCGAGACCATTGCAATGAGGGCAGGCACCCATGGTCGAGTTGAACGAAAAATCGTGGGGCGAGGGGTCGCGATAAGAAATGCCGGTGACAGGACACATGAGGTGTTTGCTGTAATAGCGGTCGGTGTTGCGGTCGGTGTCGAGCACGGAGATTATGCCGCCGCCTTGTTTGAAAGCCGTAAAGACCGTGCGACGCAAACGCTCCTCGTCGGCAGAGTCAGGCTGGGATTTCAATTTCAGTTTATCAACCACCACCTCGATGGTATGGTTCTTATAGCGGTCTACCTTAAGTCCGGGTCTCAGTTCGACCAGTTCGCCGTCTACCCTCGCATAGATAAATCCCTTGCGGCGAATGCTTTCAAAAAGTTCCCGATAGTGGCCCTTGCGGTTTCTCACCAACGGTGCCAAGATATAGATTTTGTGGCCGGCATAGTCTTGGCGCAACATCTTGAGGATTTTCTCTTCGGAATATTTCACCATCTTTTCGCCCGACTCGTATGAATAGGCCTCGCCCACGCGAGCATAGAGCAGGCGCAAGAAGTCGTAGATTTCAGTGACGGTGCCTACCGTTGAGCGCGGATTGCGGTTAGTGGTTTTTTGGTCTATTGATATCACGGGCGAGAGACCGGTGATTTTGTCAACATCGGGGCGTTGCACATTGTCGAGATAATTGCGGGCATAAGAAGCAAACGTCTCTATATAACGACGTTGGCCCTCGGCATAAATTGTGTCGAAAGCCAACGAACTCTTGCCGCTGCCACTGAGACCGGTAACAACAGTGAGTTTGTCGTGGGGTATTGAGAGCGATATGTTTTGAAGATTGTTGGTGCGTGCACCCACAATATCTATGCCCTCACCGGGCGAAAACATCTCATCTTCAACACCAAGAATGTTGTTATCGGGCGACACTGAGATGTCGCCCGATAAATGATGTATGGTATTAGCTGCGTTGTCTGTGTTTGTCATATTATGAAAATCATTCGGAACCTGCCGCCGAATTATAGGTATAACCCCTGAGCAGATTTACGGCCTTCTTTATATTATATCTGCGTCCATCGGCTCCCTTTGCATCTATGCGCACATAGTAGACTCCGTCTGCCACATCGGAGCCGTGGTATTTGCCGTCCCAACCACCGGTTATGTCGGTCCACTCGTAGAGTTTTTTGCCATGGCGCGAGAAAATATAAGCATGGAAATCAACAATACTCTTATAGTCTTGTTTCACCCTGAACACATCGTTGACACCGTCACCATTGGGCGAAAAAGCATTGGGCACGTTAAGCACCGAAGTAGATACCTCAACCTTGAAATTTTCGGCCATTTCATAGAGCAGAGTGTCAGTGCCATTTACGAAACTAATCTGCAGAGCAATGCTGCAACTGCCCGACTCCTTGAAAATAAAATCAAAATCGGCATCATATCTCACGAGATAGGGGCTTGAAGTGTTGCCGTCCTTGTAAACACGCCACTCATAGAGCGGAGTATATTCCCCGACGTTTTCCACATTAGAAGTGAAAGAGATTTTGATTGGCGCAGAACCCGAATATTCGGTCACATCGACCATGCCTGTCTCTTCTTCAACCTCCATTTTGGGGTATGCGGTGGGATAGTCATCGTCGGCAAAGACAACAGACTTTGCCCCGACTGTCAGAAACAACATTGACAATACAAGAAGCGAAACAAATGTTTTTTTCATAGTTTTATTATTGTTAAGAAATCACTCCGTGAAGCTGCACAAACAAAAGTCCCGTGCCGACACAAGAGTGTTTCGCGAGTATTTACATCATTATCATTATAACGGCAAAATTACCTTTTTATTCTATAATATCGCCGACTTTAAAGGCTTTTTTGTAATTTTGTAGTCTAAATTGACAACAAAATATGAATTACCGAAAAATGTTGCTTGCAGCAGCAACACAACTTGCAGTGTTGATTGCAACAGCCCAAATAAGCGTGGGAGTGTTTCTGCCCTTTAAACAAAAAGGTGCCTTGGCAGATCGCTCCGTAGAGTATTACAGAGGATTGCTCATGGCCATAGACTCGCTCAGCCACGACGGCACTTCATTCAAAGTGACGGCAGCCGACTGTGGCACAACGGCAGCCGACATGAAAACCCTGCTCGATGAAACAAAAAACGGTGTGTTTGACATTGTGTTTTGCTCCTCCAACCAAGAGCAACTCTCGGTGGTGAACGAATATTCCATCAAGAACGGCACAAAATTCACCATACCCTTTGGCGGCAGATATGACGAATGGGTGAGCAACCCAAATTTCTATGCCCTCAAAGTGACACAAACCGACTATACACCCAAAGCCTATAAACTACTGAGCGATGCTTTCAGAAACAAGACTTTCTACGTGGTGTTTGCCGGCAAGAACAAAGAGATTTGCCCTTTTGCAAAATATCTGACCAAATATGTGAAAGGTGTGAAGACCCTCAGTCTGGCCGACAAGGAAAAGAAAGTGGCAGAGGCAGTGGCAGACGAAAAGGCTGTTATCGTGGCAGCCATGTATGACACACAGACACAAAACACACTGCTCAATTTCATACAACAGATACCCAACCGACAGGCAGCCCTCGTGGGGTATTCCTCATGGTATGAAAAAGCCCAAGGAACAGACGAAGTGAAAGCTCTCTCAAATTGTAACACCTATCTGATTTTAAACAATTTTCAACGTCAAAACCTCCCACGCACAAAGAAATTTCTGACACAGTATGAAGACAACTTCAACATTAAGCCGGTCAACGAATTGTTTTCTTTTCCTATGTGGGGCTTCGACACAGGCTATTATCTGCTCAAAGGACTGACACGCCACAAGAAGGATTTCTACGACCAACCCCTTTACAGCGCACCGCTGCAGAGCGCACTGCGCTTTGAACCGCGTGCATCAAAACAAGGATTGATAAACACAAGTTGTCTGTTGCTTCACTTCAAACCCGACAACACACAAGAACTAATTGAAATCAAAGAATAACGTCCACCCTCTCTACAATATGATAAAACAAAAACTGCTCACTCTGCTTGCGACCACAATGATATGCGGTCTGTCTTATGCAGAAATAGGCGAACCACGCAACAATCTCTGCATCGGTGGCAACATCGGCATTGCCATGAACACCGTTGACTTTGAGCCGACCATAAAACAGGCACAACACATAGGACCAACTTTCGGTCTTTCGCTTAAATATACAAGCGAGAAATATTTCACTACTTATTGCGCCCTGTATGGAGAATTGAACTTTTGCCAACTTGGTTGGAAAGAGGAAATTCTCGATGCCACCTCCCAACCACTGCCCGACACCTACAAGCGCAATATGAACTATATACAAATGCCCATATTTGCGCGCTTGGCATGGGGAAAGGAAAGCAAGGGACTGCAATTCTTTTTTCAGGCAGGACCTCAATTCGGCCTGCTCATTAGCGAGAGTTCTGACAAGAGCAACGCATGGACTCTCGGCAACGACGGCAAACCCGCACGACCCAACAACGTCAACATGCAATACGACATGAAAGTGGAACACAGATTTGACTATGGCATAACCGGTGGCCTCGGACTGGAATATAACTCTCCGATCGGGCATTTTATCTTAGAGGGTCGCTACTGCTACGGATTGGGCGACATTTTCTCCAACTCTAAGAAAGACCCGTTTTCGCGTTCTGCCAACTCTACGATTTTCGTGAAAATGGCATACTTGTTTGACATAAAGAAATAACAAGGCGCACCCGAGATGAAGCCGCTGTCGCTATATGAGTTAAACAGTCTGATAAAAGATTTGATTTACACTTCTTTTGTCGACACCTATTGGATTACGGCCGAGTTGAGCGAAGTGAGGGTTTCGGCAAAAGGTCACTGCTTCATCGAACTGATAGAGAAACAACAACACGGCTCTACCCCAATGGCAAAGGCCCACGCCGTGATAATGAACAACCTCTACCCACTCTTGAAAATGGATTTTGAAGAGACTACGGGCCAACGCTTTAGCGTGGGGCTTAAAGTGCAACTAAAGGTAGAGATTAGTTTCAGCGAGATATATGGTTATTCGCTCATAGTGAGAGACATCGACCCCACCTACACAATGGGCAGTCTCGCGCAACTGAGAAAAGAAATCATCGACAGGCTCACAAGAGACGGAATTGTCGACATGAACAAACAACTATCGTTGCCACGCCCTCTGCAACGCATTGCCGTTGTCTCGTCGGCCACCGCTGCAGGTTATGGTGACTTCTGCAACCAACTTGACAACAACAGCCGTAATTTTTATTTCAATCACAAACTGTTTGCAGCCACAATGCAGGGAACAGAGACTGCCGCCTCGATAATTGAAGCTCTCGACACCATTGCATCACAAACGGAACAGTGGGATGCCGTTGTAATAATCAGGGGCGGTGGTGCTGTGAGCGACTTCGCAGGGTTTGAGAACTATGAACTCGCTGCTTGTTGTGCTCAATTTCCATTGCCCATCATCACCGGCATAGGCCACGAACGCGACACAACAGTGATAGACCTGGTGGCAAACACTCATCTAAAAACCCCTACCGCCGTGGCAGCCTTTCTCATTGACCACATTACAAAAGAGGCTGACAAGATAGATTTTTTGGAAACTGCCATCATAAACTACAGCATCAACACCATAAAAGCCAACAAAAGACAACTCGACCATTATCTGAACATTCTCAATAACACCACCAAGTTTTATTGCAAACGACAAACAGACAAACTCTCGTTGCTGTATGAAAAAATGCTCCATAGGCTCAACCTTTTTATCAGACTGCAACAACAACATCTGACAGAGACGCAGAAAATCAACGAGGTCGCCTTGAAACAACTGCAAAACAACAGACTGCATCTCGAAAACATGGAACGGGCCTTGTCACTCTACGACCCAATAAAAATACTCAATCTCGGATATTCCATCACTCGCTCGGGCAACCGCGTGGTTAAAGATGCCTCACAAATCAAAGAAGGAGAAATCCTTACTACAACTTTTGCAAACGGACAGGCTGCAAGTATCGTAAAATCAACAAACACCCGAAACATTTAATTTTTTATCATAACATGGCAAAACTCACTTATTCAAAAGCAACAGAAAGGCTCGACGAGATAATGCACGAAATAGAAAACGAGCAGTTGGACGTTGACACCCTGACCGACACTCTCAAAGAAGCAAAGAAGCTCATCGACTTTTGCAAACAGCGGCTCTATGATGTCGACAAAAGCATTCGCGAAATGACAGACGAACAAAGCGAAACAACATTTTAGCACTAAAATTTGGCTTCGTTACAAAAAATCACTAATTTTGCCACGCGTTAAAGAAAACGCAACACACAATCAATCGGAAAGTAGCGCAGTTGGTAGCGCACTACGTTCGGGACGTAGGGGTCGGGCGTTCGAGTCGCCTCTTTCCGACAAAAAAAGAGACAACCATTTCGGTTGTCTCTTTTTTTATTTCTTAATTTTCTCGCGATTTTTTATATATATCGTACCGTCGGGCAAAGCATCGACGTTTTCTATAACGCGACCTTGCAAATCAACGGCTCGTTTGCTTGTGGTCACAGCGGAAGGAGTTTCATTTAATGCTGTGAGATCTTCCAACCACTCCACCGTCATGCAATCTATATCGGGACAATAGGAAGTAGAATTGCTATATAGTCTTATCTCGTTGTCACCGGGCTGAAGCTCGGTTTCAAAAGTGAGAGCCCGACGGTCAGAGTCAAAAGAAGTTCCTTGTGTCGTATATGTCTTGGGCAAGCCGCCATTTACCGACACAGTCATCTTGCGACTGCCACTCACATAATAATATATTGTACACTTGTATTTTCCGCCTTGCTTGGTATAGACATTTTTCCATCTTAGGTCATTGTCGGGCCTGTTGCCCAAATAACATACTTTCATCCCTCCCGACGCATCATCACAACCCACAAACGATGCGTTTGTCTTGCCTGACTGATGAAATTGAGACAGATATGCCGTTTCGGCCTCATAGAGAGTGCGTTCCTTACGTTCTTGAGCATCAAAGCGAAACACACGCGTGGCATGGGCGGGAAGTGTGAGAGAATAACTTTGTTCATATTCTTTTGTGAGCGTCATGCCATAAGTGAGGGAGCGTATTTTTACCTTGCCACCGAGATCTATCTTGTCGAAAACTATTTCATATTTCCTCTCCTCATCGGTAGAGTTATAAATGGCAACGGCTCTCATTGTGTCGTTGCGATGAAGAATATCCTTAACAAGCATATAAACTCCGTCTTGATTGTCGGCAACATAGGCTTGTTGGAAAAGTGTGTCTTGATTGAGCGAAATCAACTCTGAGTTTGTCAGCAGTTTCTTTGTTGTGTTGCTGATATTGACCATGTTGCAACCTATCATGAGCGGCGAGTTCATGATACACCACATAGAGAAATGAGTGCGGTCTTCCTCGGTGGTCAGTCCGCGACCGACTTCGAGCATATCCATATCGTTGTATGAGCCTGGAGCCGAAAATGCCGAAAGATACAAGTTTTGGTTAATAATGCCTTTCACCGACTCCCACGCACAATATATGTCGCCCGTGGTGCGCCACGAGTTTGCACGTCCTGCCGCCCATGTGCCGGGAAATGACCAACGACAAACATTGATGCTCAAATCTCTGTCGACTTTTTGTCTCACTCTGTCGAGAGCATCAAACACAAGGCCATAGAGGTGTTCGTCATTTACATCCTGTCCCGCATTCTCTAATTGACGGCCACCGCAATAGTCCACCTTGATGAAATCAAAGCCGTTGTCGACAAACCACCAATCCATGTCTTGGTCGTGATGATTATACATTCCGCAACCGAGGCTGATTAAATCTCCGCTACCCTCAGACCCACAAGTATTTATGCCCACGTCAGAATAAATGCCGATTTTCAATCCCTTGGAGTGGACATAGTCGCAAAGCGTTTTCAAACCATTAGGAAAACGCGTGGGGTGAGGCAATAAACAACCGGTCTCTTCATCACGACCTCCAAAATAACCGTCATCAATATTTATATATGTATATCCTGCGTCTGAAAATCCATTTGAGACCATCGCATCGGCCTGTGATTTGATGAGACTCTCATTTATGTTGACGCCATAGGTGTTCCACGAACTCCAACCCATGTGGGGACCATGCTTGACTGTTTGAGACTTGATCGCTAAACTAAGCAACGACAATGCTGCCAAAAAGCAAAATATTCTTATTCTATTCATTTGACACGTTTTGTTATGCACAAAATTACAATAAAAATAGCAATATCAAAACTATTTTTCACTAAAAATACATCTTTCCCACATATCGGCATATTATTACCCCAAAAGACGCGCGATTGTAGCCTCTACTCTATCGGCCGATGTGACGGAAATAAGATTTTCGTCAATGCCCTGCTTCCCCATATAAACAGCACTGTCGTAATTCTTCATAAGCCCCGGTTTTTCAACTCGTGCCGAAAAATGATACTCATGAATATCTGTACGATTATAGATTTCGCGAATATTTTCTTCGCAAACTCCACTCCCCGCCATCAAGGCAATACGCCCGGCAGACTGCTTGTTAAGAACGGCGAGCAGGTCAACACCCTCTATTGCCCTTGCCCTGCAGCCCGATGTGAGAATGCGATCAAACCCTAAAGAAACAAGTTTTTCCAACGCCTCAACAGGGGTTCGCGTGCGATCGAAGGCACGGTGAAAAGTGACCGACAAGGGGCGGGCTGCCGACAATAAACGAATATTGGCATCGGTATCAATATCACCCTCGGAAGTGAGACAACCAAAAACAACCCCGTCAACTCCAAGGCGTTTGCACATTGTTATGTCGCTCTCCATGCGTTCCAACTCCATTTCGCTGTAACAGAAATCGCCCCCACGGGCGCGTATGATGACATGCAAACGACAACAACTGTCGGCCAACAAACGACGAGCCTGTACTATCTCACCATAAGACGGAGTAACACCTCCCTCTGACATTCCGGCACACAACTCCACTCTGTCGGCACCACCCTCTCGCGCCGCCAAACAACTCTCTACACTGTTGGCACACACCTCAAACTGAAATTCCTCATGCTTCATAGATTCTGTTTTTCAATAAACATTTTTCTTTGCAAAAATAACAAATTTATACACCACTCTACATTATAGACGATAGAAATAACGTTTTTTTGGCAATTAGATATTTTCTGCATATATTTGTATCGTTAAAACCAAAATGTCATTTACAAATGAAAACAATTATCCCAGCAGCACTGTTGTCTGCCTTGTTTGCGATTGTTACAACCGTCACAGCAAATTCCAACCACACCTCAAATCGCAACAACACCATAGAAGAGAAAGAAACAAAAGAACTTGTTGATTTCTTATACAAATATATGCCGTTGGCCGACAAGACTGACTATCCGCGCAGTTTCTTTGAGGAAAACGTAAACACAAGTCTTCAGGCAAAAGCCACAATGCCCTGGGGAAAATATGTGCCGGAACTGCTGTTCAGACACTTTGTTGTTCCAATCAGAGTGAACAACGAAAACCTTGACAATTCACGAATGGTTTTTTATAAAGAACTTAAAAAACGAGTGGAAAATTTGAGTATGTATGAGGCTATTCTCGAGATAAACCATTGGTGTCACGAACACGTGACTTATCAACCGTCAGACGGTCGCACCTCTGCCCCACTCTCAACCATTCGTTCTGCATACGGACGATGTGGCGAAGAAAGTACCCTCACAGTGGCAGCCCTCCGCGCAATAGGCATTCCGGCACGCCAAGTCTACACTCCACGCTGGGCTCACACAGATGATAATCACGCATGGGTAGAGGCATGGGCTGACGGCAAATGGTATTTCCTCGGAGCCTGCGAACCGGAGCCGGTGCTCAACCTTGCATGGTTTAACGCTCCTGTATCGAGAGCAATGCTGACACACACCAAAGCATTCGGCGATTATCAAGGACCGGAAGAAGTAATGTTGCGCACATCAAACTATACAGAAATCAACCTTATCGACAACTACGGAGAATCCGCACGAATTGACTTTAAAATAGTTGATACACAAAACAGACCCGTAAGCGGTGCAAAAGTGGACTTTAAAATATACAATTATGCAGAATTTTGCACTGTTGTGACCAAATATACCGACAAAAAGGGAGAAACATTTCTGTCGGCAGGAAAAGGAGACATGATTGTGTGGGCTTTCCACAACGGGAAATATGGCTTCTCTACGGTTTCGTTTGGAAAAGACAAATCAATCACCATCACTCTTAACAACAGCGTTGGAACTTCTGCCAACATCTTCTTTCACGACTCACTAAATATAATTCCTCCTCCTGAGAATGCCTTTACACCAAATATTGATGAAACACAAAGATCTATCAATAACCGACGACTAAACTATGAAGACTCTGTAAGAAATGCCTATATCGCCACTTTCTACAACACGAAAACCGCAGGTGAGGTCTTGGCAAAAAACAACATTGCCGATCCAGATAGTTCTCTTTCGCGTTTATTGACAAAATCAAGAGGCAACCATACCGTCATCTTAGATTTTATCATCAAGCATAAAGACAACACTGCACGCGTTGAAAAACTGTTGTCTTCTCTCAGTGATAAAGACTTGAGAGATATGCAACCGGACATTCTGGAAGACAATTTCAACGCAAAAAGCGACCAGATTTGTCCGCGCGTGGAAAACGAAATGATTATCAGCCCCTACAAACAATTTTTCGAGACGGCTTTCCCCGAAAAACAAAGCAACAGTTTCAAAGAAAACCCTATGTTGCTCGTAGAATGGATTAAGGAAAACATTTCTCTGAATGAAGATAAAAAAGCTCTGCAAATCGCACAAACACCCATCGGTGTTTGGCAATCAAAAACAACTGACGAGCGTTCGCGAAAAATATTCTTTGTAAGCGTGGCACGCAGCCTTGGTATAGAAGCACAAGTTGACCCCATAACCAAAAAGACACAATACAAAAAAGACAACACCTGGATTGATGTTGACTTTGACAATACCACAGAAACTGTTTCACCCAAAGGGTTTCTCAAACTTGAATATAACAAAAACAAGTTTGTGGACGACCCAAAATATTACTACCATTTCACACTGTCACACATAAACAGTGAAGGCTCCACCTCTTTGCTTGAATATCCCGAAGAAGGCATCACTTGGGCAAAATCATTTAAAAACGCCACTCCTCTTGACGAGGGAGATTATATCTTGGTATCCGGCACAAGACTGGCAGACGGTGGTGTGTTGTCTGACTATAAATTCTTCCATATATCCAAAGACGACACCACTTCTGTTACTATCAATATGCGCACCTCAGAAACAGAAATCAGTGTGATTGGTAACTTCAACTCAGAAACAAAAATACAACTCTTAAGCGGTGAAGAGAAAAGTATTCTGTCGCAAACCGGACGTGGATATTTCTGCATTGGTCTCATTGGCGTTGACCAAGAACCGAGCAACCACGCACTGAAAGACATTGAAAAAGTCGCCAAAGATTTGGAAAAACTAAAGCGACCTATTTTACTGTTGTTTGAGAACAAAGACGCTGCCAATAAATTCAAAAAACACGATTTTGATAATCTTCCACAAAACATAATCTTCGGAATTGACAACAATGGTGTTGTCAGCAAACAAATCTCTGAAAACATGAAATTAAAAGACAGTCATCAACTGCCCATATTCTTTATTGCCGACACATTCAACCGCGTTGTTTTCATTTCACAAGGATACACCATTGGGTTGGGCGAACGCCTCAAACAAACCTTTATGAGACTAAAATAACAAAAAACACATCTGCTCTAAACAGAGTTACAAACAAATAATACATCAACAAAAAATCCTCGCTCGACATAGTCAAGCGAGGATTTTCTTTATTTACAAATAATAAAACTTCTTTTCAGTGACCTCTATTTTCCACAATATAACATATAGTCTGCTATATCTATGGTCATTACATACTTTTATTATTTCACCTTGGCAACAATAGCCTTGAATGCCTCAGGATTATTTACAGCGAGGTCGGCAAGCACCTTACGATTGATTTGGATGTCAGCCTTGTGAAGTGCACCGATAAGTTGAGAATAACTCAAACCCTCGAGACGTGCAGCAGCGTTGATGCGCTGTATCCAAAGAGCACGGAAGTTACGCTTTTTCTTGCGACGGTCAACATAGGCGTAGGTAAGACCTTTTTCCCATGTGTTTTTTGCAACGGTCCACACGTTCTTGCGTGCACCATAATAACCGCGAGTTAATTTTAAAATCTTCTTTCTTTTTGCTCTTGAAGCAACATGATTTACTGATCTTGGCATAGTTTTTCAGTTTTTTTGAATGTCAGCGCCGTCTGTTCTTTACGGACTTAGTTGCTAATCATTCGGTTAATAGTTTTTGTTTTACTTATTACAATCTGTTATTAGCGAAGGTTAAGAAGTTCACGAACTTGCTTCATGTTGGTGCGATCAACGATAGCGTCATGTACAAGGTTTCTTTTCTGCTTCTTGGTCTTCTTTGTAAGAATGTGACTGTGATAAGCATGATTTCTTTTTACTTTTCCTGTTCCGGTAAGAGAAAATCTCTTTTTTGCACCGGAGTTAGTTTTAACTTTTGGCATTTTAGTTAGTTTGTTTAAATGTTAATATAGTTTGGCGGCAACGTGAAATCAATACGCTACACGCTCATGTTCTACATACTTTATTTCTTAATCATCAAAATCTTCGCCCTCTACCTTAGGTCCGGTATATTCCTTGCGGACTTTTTGTTCGGGCTTTCCAACCGACTGATTTTTCTTGACCGGAGTTTCATCTATAACTGTTGGTTTTTTCTGACCACTGCCGGGCATTTTCTTTGGAGCGAGAAACATTATCATTCTCTTGCCCAAAAGAGATGGCATTTGCTCTACCTTGCCCACTTCTTCAAGATCGTTGGCAAATCTCAAGAGCAACACTTCTCCTTGTTCTTTAAAGACAATAGAACGACCGCGAAAGAAAACATAAGCCTTGACTTTATTACCGGCCTCAAGAAACTCTTTGGCATGTTTCAGTTTAAAATCATAATCGTGATCATCGGTTTGAGGTCCGAAACGAATTTCCTTTACACTAATCTTGACTTGACGAGCTTTCATTTCTTTCTGCTTTTTCTTCTGCTGATAGAGAAATTTGGAATAGTCTATTACTCTACAAACAGGAGGATTGGCAGTTGCCGAAATCTCCACAAGATCTTGATCCATACTGTGCGCCAAACTGATAGCCTTGGCCAATGGCAGCACTTGGGTTTCTATACCCTCACCTACCACACGAACTTCACGAGCCTTTATTTGCTCGTTAATACGATAGTTTTGTTTTGCGTTGTCGTTCTTCATCTATATTTTTTGCGAGTGCAAAGTTAATCAATTTTTATCAACTCTGCTACTTCTTCGTTGATTTTCTTCGCAAATTCCTCCATTGTCATCGTTCCGAGGTCTTGTGCTCCTTGTTTGCGCACGGCAACCATGCCTTCTGCCTCTTCTTTTTCTCCCACCACCAGAAGGTAAGGAATGTGTTTTATCTCATTGTCGCGTATCTTGCGACCAATCTTTTCGTTGCGCATATCTATCACGGCTCTCACATCTTTTTGCTTCAGATAGTCAGCCACCTTTTGTGCATACGAATTATATTTTTCAGAGATAGGAAGAATAGAAACCTGAGTCGGAGTGAGCCACAAGGGGAAATGACCGGCGGTGTGCTCTATAAGCACAGCCACAAATCTCTCCATAGATCCAAAAGGAGCACGGTGTATCATGACCGGACGATGTTTTTCACCATCAGCACCCACATATTCAAGCTCAAAACGCTCGGGCAGATTATAGTCCACCTGAATTGTGCCCAACTGCCAGCGTCGACCAATGGCATCTTTTACCATAAAATCAAGTTTCGGGCCATAGAATGCTGCCTCATCATACTCTATCACGGCATTCATTCCTTTTTCCTTGCAAGCATCAATAATCGCGTTTTCTGCTTTTTCCCAATTCTCTTCTGAACCTATATATTTAGAATGGTCTGTCTTGTGACGTAAAGAAATCTGTGCCTCATAATTTTCAAACTTCAACATCTTAAATATTATGAGGATTATATCCATCACACGCAAAAATTCTTCCTTAACCTGGTCCGGACGACAGAAGATATGAGCATCGTCCTGCGTAAACGAACGAACACGCGTAAGTCCGTGTAATTCGCCACTTTGCTCATAACGATATACCGTACCAAACTCGGCAAGTCTGAGAGGGAGATCACGATAGGAACGTGGTTTGTGGGCATATATCTCACAGTGATGAGGACAGTTCATCGGTTTAAGCATATATTCCTCGCCATCCTCAGGAGTATGTATCGGTTGGAATGAATCTTTTCCATATTTTGCATAGTGACCCGATGTAACATATAGTTGCTTATGGCCTATATGAGGAGTGATTACTTGCTGATAGCCGAAATCACTTTGAATTTTCTTCAAGAAAGTTTCAAGACGCAAACGCAAATCTGTGCCTTTTGGCAACCAGATAGGCAAACCTTTGCCCACACGCTCGCTAAACATAAAGAGTTCCATCTCTTTGCCAATCTTGCGGTGGTCACGTTTCTTGGCTTCTTCAAGCATCTGAAGATACTCGTCAAGCATTTTCTTCTTGGGGAAAGAAATTCCATAAATACGGGTCATCTGTTCCCTGTTGGCATCACCACGCCAGAAAGCACCGGCCGCACTCATTATCTTGACAGCCTTGATCAAACCGGTGGAAACAAGGTGAGGACCTTTACAAAGGTCAGTAAAACTACCTTGAGTATATGTTGTAATCGTTCCGTCTTCCAAATCCTGGTCTATATGTTCCACTTTATACACTTGACCATCGGCAGAAAATTGAGCAATGGCATCTGCTTTGCTGACTTCCTTGCGCACAACCAATTCATTCTTGCGAGCCAACTCCATCATCTTGGCCTCTATTTTCGGAAAATCATTCTCAGATATCACTTCGCCATTCTTCGGCATAACATCATAGAAGAAACCATTTTCCACTGCCGGACCAAAGCCAAACTGAATGCCGGGATACAATTCTTTCAGTGCCTCTGCAAGCAAATGAGCCGATGTGTGCCAAAAAGAATGTTTTCCCTCTGCGTCTTCAAAACGATATAACGCTATTGTAGAGTCTGTTGTGATAGGACGATTTAATTCCGTTGTCTCATCATTCACACCACAACTCACAACATTGCGAGCCAAAGCAGGAGATATGCTCTCTGCTATTTGCAAACCGGTTACACCCGACTCATATTCTCTAACCGATCCGTCAGGAAAAGTTATCTTAATCATAAAATTTTCTTTTTATCCCTATTACAGAGAATTATTTTATTGAATTTGCTAATTGGCTGCAAAATTACTTATTTTTCCCAACATGACATAAAGTTTAGCACGAAAAAGGAAATTCTTTCCTCTGTCATTCGATTGTTTATTGTATCTTTGCCTTTGTTATGGACAATTACAAAACCATTGCTGCTCCGGCGGAAACCAAGACTGTTATAAAGAAAAGCACGTTTTATGCCTTTTCGTTTTCTATATCCACCGAAGATGAGGCAGAAAAAATACTTAAAGACTTTCGCAAGCGTTTTTATGATGCTCGCCATATATGCTATGGCTATGTGATAGGTGTAGAAAACCCTATATCAAAGTCAAGCGACAATGGCGAACCGTCAGGCACTGCGGGCCGCCCTATCATGGGAGCAATCTTGTCTGCCGGTCTCACAAATATCATGATTGTCGTTGTGAGATATTTCGGAGGCATTCTGCTTGGCACTCCGGGTCTGATTGCCGCCTACAAAGAAGGTGCCGTTTCTGTTATCAACGCTTCTGAAATCATTACAAAGACATGCGAATTGTCAGCCGTCATTTCTTTTGACTATGCGGCAATGAACTCTGTAATGAAAATCATCAAGCAATTCGGAATAAAAGTAATCAACAATCAAACCGATATGCGCTGCACTCTCACCATAAGTGCACCAAAATCGGTTGTCGAAAACACCTTGCCGGCTTTTTCTAAGATTCAAGGACTGAAAATACTTTAATCAAAATCGATCAATAGTTCTCCCCTCATCTATTAAATAGACTGATAAGCGATTTGGCATTATCCCTTTTTCTATCAAATAAATCACAAAAAAAAGTGTCGTCTCAACCACAATCCGGTTAAGACGACACTTTTTCTATAAGCTATCTTTTCAAACAAGATTTGAATTATTTCTTATCACGCTTTGCAATCTCTGAAAGGTTTGTATTTACAACATCAAGCAAACTGTTTATATTGTTCAGTTTTGCCTCCCACAAATCCGGATTGCCGGGTGCGAGAGTTTGAACCTTGTCAAAATAACCTTTCGTTTCGAGCAATTTTGCCTTGAGTTCCTCTTGCTGAGCCTTATACTTAGGATCTTTGTTATCGGTCGTAGCCTTCTGGTTCAATTCACGAACTTCATTGAAATATGTCACACCGATATTAGAAACTGCCTCTGCAAAATTCTCATCTATTGCAACTGCATCTTGGAAGCACTTACGAGCCTCAAGGTCTTTTCCCTCGTCCATAAGAACTACGCCTTTGATATAATGAGCCATCTTGTTATTGGGTGCTTTAGCCACAAATTCGTCTGCAATCTTAGAAGCTTCGGCTTGTTCGTGACGATCGTAGTAATATTTAAGAATAATCTGAGGATAGTTCACGTTATTGGTGTTTTCCATTGCATCTTTAAGAGTTGCAAGCCATTTGGCAGTATCACCCTTCTGAAGCAAAGCTGTAGATTTCATGTGGTATCCATCTTCGCGTGTCGTTTCATCCGTACTCTGAATAGCATAGTCTACGGTCTGCAAAACCTTATCATAATCCTTATCTTGGAACACAAGAATTGTTGCATAATAACCTACCAACGGATAACGCGAGTCCGACTTATAGATAGAATCTCTCTGAGCAGGAGTAAACAACGGTGATTTTGGCAAAGAGAGGTGTTTCATATAATATTCGTATGCCCTATGTTTATCACCGTTTTTATAGCAAAACTGTGCAGAAATCAAATAATAGCCGATAATTCTTTTCATCCACACAAGATTTCCGTCGTGTTCACCAATGGTATATTTGTCACCATAGTCAAATTTAGGTTTAACCCTGCCTTTGGCATCCGGTGTGTGGTCTATCTCATACGACTTGGTGAAATATTCAACGGCTTTATCCATGCAACTGATGAACAATGCTGTGTCGAGCGGCTGTTCCGCTTGCATTTTGTCTATTTCCTGATTGAGATAACGCAATTCAACCTGACCTGCAACATTATATATATATGCAAGTTTGTTGGGTTTTGCGTTTGCGATTGCCTCATTGATTGCCTTTTTGGCTTCAGCCAATTTTGCGTCGTCTGGCGTGGCTGCGATTTCGTCGAGCAAAGACTTGGCTTTTTCCACTTGACCAAATGCGGTTGTCATTGTCAGAGCGACAACCATCAATAACAATAATTTTTTCATAACTGTTGGGGTTTTAAAATTTTTAAGGTTATTTATTCTATTCACTTATATTTTCATTATTATCCTCTTGGATATCTACATCAGGAACTTGTTCGGTTTCTTCGGCGATCTCTTCTTCCGGCTCTGCCTCTACATGACAAACTGAAGATATTGTATCATTGCGTTTTGCAAGTTCAATTACCTTCACACCTTGCGTGGCTCTGCCCATCACTCTGAGGTCTTTCACCGGAATACGAATAGCCGTACCACTCTTGTTGACTATCACAAGATCGTTTTGGTCGTCAACCATGAGAATAGCAACCAATTTACCGGTCTTCTCTGTTATGTTGATAGTTTTAACACCCTTACCACCACGTCCGGTAAGTCTGTAGTCTTCAATCGGTGAACGCTTGCCAAAACCTTTTTCGCTCACCACGAGTATGGTCTTGTCAATATCTTTCTGCCATACGCATATCATACCAACCACTTCATCATCATCACCGCTCAAAGTGACACCTTTCACTCCCGTGGCAGTACGTCCCATTGCTCTGACATTTTCTTCATTAAATCTAATTGCACGGCCATTGCGTGTGGCAATAACTATCTCGCTATTTCCTTCTGTTAGCGAAACACTGACAATAGAATCATCCTCGCGTATGTTTATGGCATTCACTCCGTTTGCTCTTGGGCGCGAATAGTCTGCCAAAAGAGTCTTTTTGATTACACCTTGACGAGTGCAGAAAGTAACATAATGCGAATTGCAGAAATCTTCATCTTTAAGGTTTTGCACATGAATCATCGTATTCAGCGAGTCGTCACCCGGAATATTCAGAAGATTTTGAATGGCACGCCCTTTTGAATTCTTCATTCCCTCGGGCACCTCATACACTTTCAACCAATAGCAGCGTCCCTTTTGCGTAAAGAACAAGATTGTGTCGTGCATATTAGCCCGATAAACTTTATCTATGAAATCCTCATCGCGTGTAGACGACAATTTGCTGCCTATGCCGCCACGGCCTTGAGCACGAAATTCACTCAGCGGAGTGCGCTTGATATATCCCAAGTGGCTGGTGGTAATCATCATCGGATCATTTGCAAAGAAGTCTTCCGGATTAAAATCATCTGCCTCTTGATATTGTATGATACTCTTGCGTGGTTCAGACCATTTTTCTTTTACTTCTACAAGTTCATCTTTTATCACCTGCTTACACAACTCTTCGTCACTAAGCACACGATTATAATAATCAATCTTTTTCAACAAGTCATCATATTCTCCACGCAACTGTTCCTGACGAAGTCCGGTAAGTTGGCCAAGGCGCATTTCCACAATTGCCTTAGCCTGCAACTCGTCAAGTTCAAATCGTTTCATCAATCCATCCATTGCGTCTTGCGGTGAACGCGAAGCACGAATAATGCGCACTACCTCGTCAATATTGTCACTTGCAATAATCAAGCCCTCAAGTATATGTGCACGTTCCTGAGCCTTGCGCAAATCGTAACGAGTGCGTCTTATCACCACATCATGACGATGAGCCACAAACTCCGAAATACAATCCTTCAGACTCAGCAAACGTGGGCGGCCGTTGACCAACGCAATGTTATTCACACTGAAAGCACACTGCAAATCTGTCATCTTCAACAATTTGTTGAGCACCACATTCGCATTGGCATCGCGCTTGATGTCTATCACAATGCGCATACCTTCGCGACCCGTCTCATCATTCACATTGCTGATACCCATAATTTTCTTTTCATTGCTGAGCATCGCAATCTTCTTGATAAGATCTGATTTATTCACGCCAAACGGAATCTCGGTCACAACAATGGAAGAATGCGTTCCCTCGTCTTCAATTTCATATTTGGCACGCATCACAACACGACCACGCCCCGTTTCATAAGCGTCTCTCACACCACGCAAACCACATATATAGCCACCGGTCGGAAAGTCCGGTGCAGGAATTTTTTTCATCAACTCATCAACGGTTATTTCCGGATTGTCTATATATGCAACACAACCGTCAATCACCTCACCAAGATTATGAGTAGGAACATTCGTAGCCATACCCACAGCGATACCCGTGGCACCATTCACAAGATAGTTGGGTATGCGAGTCGGCATTACGGTAGGCTCCTGAAGGGTATCGTCAAAATTATTGCGCATATCCACCGTCTCCTTCTCCAAATCCATCATCATGGCTTCACCCAATTGTGTAAGACGAGCCTCCGTGTAACGCATGGCCGCAGGCGAATCTCCATCAACACTACCAAAGTTTCCCTGACCATCTACAAGCACCTCACGCATATTCCAATCCTGAGCCATACGCGCCAAAGCCCCATAGACCGAAGAGTCACCATGAGGATGATATTTACCAAGAACCTCACCGACAATACGGGCACATTTCTTATATGGCTTATCATGAGTATTATTCAGCCCAAGCATACCATAGAGAATACGGCGATGCACCGGCTTAAAACCATCCCTCACATCAGGCAACGCACGAGCCACAATCACAGACATGGAATAGTCTATGTAACTGCTCTGCATCTCCCTGTTAAGATCAACCTTGATTATTCTGTCACTGTCGAAAACTTGATTTTCTTCCATTATTGATTTGTTTATTTATACATTCATTAAATCAAGTTCAAAATTACCACTTTTTCACGAAACAGCCCCACAAACAAACCCACAAAAAACATACCAAAACGCGATTTTCGCGTTTTTTAGCATTTCTAAGCCAATCTGCGTTTCATTTCGACACCCTTTCTACACACCACACACACCGCCTTAAAAGCCTCGAAACGGCCTTAAACCCAAATCGACTGTTTGATAAAAAAAAGCGGCTCCTTGACAAAAAGCCAAGAAAACCGCATCGCATTATGAAAATAGAAAAAAATGTTTTATCCGTTCTTGTCAAATTCTATTTCCCTCTCTCGGAAATATAATCTTCGGTTCAAACGTCTTTGCCTCCTCTATGGTCATACGACCATACGACATCACTATCACAACATCGTCAACCTGCACCTTGCGTGCCGCTGCACCATTCAGACACAGACAGCCACTGCCACGTTCACCCTTAATGACGTATGTCTCAAAACGTTCACCATTATTGTTGTCTACAATATATACATGCTCGCCGGCTATCAATCCGGCCGCGTCCATCAAATCCTCGTCTATGGTGACACTGCCTACATAATTCAAGTTTGCATCTGTCACCCTTGCACAATGAATCTTGGATTTTAAAACCTCAATAGTCATAAGACAAACAGTTTATTTATATCTCACATTGTCTATCAGTCTCACGGGACGTTTTCCACAAAACACCGTAATGCAGCCCACCACAGACTCACTGTCTTCCCAATTTTCAAGGCTCACAAGACTATCGCCATCGACAATCTCATAATACTGCACTTCAAGACCTTCAACTTTATTTATATTATCTATCACAAAAGCTTTTGTCTCAGCCAAACTATGCGTCTTCATATAGTCACGGCTCTCAAACAGATATTTGGATATGCCAAGCGCAGCAACCCTCTCTTCAGGCGCGAGAAGAGCGTTTCGACTGCTCAAAGCCAACCCGTCTGCCTCTCTCACAATACTGCAGGGACAAATCTCAACATCAAGCTTCAAATCCTTCACCATGGCTTTGATTACAGCCACTTGTTGAAAATCCTTCTCCCCAAAATAAGCGCGATTTGGTTCTACGGCATAAAACAATTTACTCACAATCTGACACACGCCGTTAAAATGACCCGGTCGGAAACTCCCCTCCATCACTTCGTCGGTAGGAGGATAACTAAACACACGTTCATCTACTGTCGGATACATCTCTTCAACAGTCGGGGCAAAAACCACATCCGCGCCCAGCGACTCCAACAAACGACAATCCGCCTCAAGAGAACGAGGATAGTCTGCCAAATCCTTTTTATCGTTAAACTGAGTAGGATTAACAAAATCACTCACCACAGTGAAATCGTTCTCCGCCACACATCGCCTCACAAGCGAAGCATGACCCTCATGAAGGGCACCCATCGTAGGCACAAGTCCTACCGACTTGCCCATGCTACGAGCCGTTGCCAACAAATCGCTCAAAGCTTTCTTCGTATTTACAACCTGCATATCAAAATATGTTATACAAATTTTCGGGGTGCAAAATAACACAAATAATTTCATATAAGAAAATTTTTAACCCTTAAATCAATCTTCCGCGCGCTAAATCAATGCCAAACAGCGACTTTTTTGCATTCTTTATGAAAACAGAACAAAGTTATTTTCAGAAAAATCACTAAATTTGCACCATAAAAACCACAAAACACATGGCAAAGAAAGTACTGTTTATCTCGCAAGAAATTACTCCGTTCGTACCGGAAAGTTATATGTCAAAACTCGGCAGAAACATTCCCCACCTTATTCAAGAAGCCGGAAATGAAATCAGGGCATTCCACCCAAAATGGGGAAACATCAACGAAAGGAGAAACCAACTCCACGAAGTAATAAGACTTTCCGGAATGAATATCATAATAGACGAAACAGACCACCCACTACTTATCAAAGTAGCCTCACTGCCATCTACAAAAATACAGGTTTATTTTATAGATAACGAAGACTTCTTCTTAAAACGACTCGCAGCATGCGACAAAGACGGAGTGGAATACAACGACAACTACGAGAGAGCCGTCTTTTATGGTCGCAGCGTGATTGAAACTGTCAAGAAACTAAGATGGTATCCCGATATTATAGTATGTGAGGGCTGGATTTCTGCTGTTACTCCGTTTCTCATCAAGACTATCTACAAAGACGAGCCTGCTTTTGCCACCACAAAAATCATCAGTTCTCTCCACCCCCTCGACATCACCAAGCCGATGCCCGATAAATTCCCCGCATTTCTTGCGTTCCGCAATGTTGATATAGAGGAAATAAACAGTTATCCTTTGCAATACAAACAACCCACCGACATCCAGAAATTATCCTTATATTTTTCTGACGCGGCAATTATCGCAAGCAACGAGGTAGACCCCTCGGTTGTCGATTTTGCAAAGAAACAAAACCTTCCGCTGATTGCCTATAACGAAAGCGATGATTATGCCACCAACGCGGCAAAACTTGACCAACTCATACAGCAACTCTAAAATATGCAATATCTATATCACCATATCGGGACACTGCTTCTCGCCTTCGCCACACTGTTTGTTTCCACTGGCCTTATATCGTGTGATGACCAAACCGGCACAATCGGCTCAGGCATTATGCCCGATGAAGACCTCACAACCACCTCACAAGCGATCCACAATTTCACAACATCATCTCTTGGTGTCGATTCGCTGATTGCCTTCACTTCCGATTGCTATCTTGGCAGAATTACCGACCCCGAGACAAACTCCACCACCACCTCCGACTTTATCGCACAATTTGCCACTCTCGAAAACGACAAACTGCCCGACATCTCTGCCATGATAAAAGAAAACGGACAAGTAGTGGCCGACTCCGTAATAATAAACCTATATATAAAATCATATTACGGTGACTCTGTCAACCCAATGAAAATAGGAGTCTACGAACTTGATCGCAACAACATCTTGCCGGAAGACAAGAACTACTATACCAACATCGAGCCCGAAGAATATGTCAACAAAAGCAATGACGCACTAAAGAAAGAAATCTCTTTCACCGTCACCAATCTTGCCATCGACGACACAATACGCTCTGCCACGACCTACTCGAAAAACATACGGATCTCCCTCCCAAGCGACTATGGCACCGCTATCCTTCAAAAATACTACCAACACCCCGAATATTTCAAAAACTCATACACATTCATTCGCAATGTTGTGCCGGGATTTTATTTCAAGACACTTGCCGGCAACGGCACAATGGTCAACATTGATGTCTCCACACTCACCATATTCTTCAAATACCAAATTGAGCAAGACACTATTGTTGGCATCAAACGCATCGCGTCCACAAAGGAAGTCATACAATGCAACAACTTCCAAAACCGCAACCTCCAACCAATGCTCACGGAAAACAATTGCACATATATCAAATCACCCGCAGCAATATTCACCGAAGCAACACTCCCCATCAACGAGATATACAAAAACCACGAGAATGACACAATCAACAGTGCCAAAATAGTCTTCAAAAGAGTAAACAGTCTCACAAACTCACAATTCATTCTTCAGACACCCCAACAACTGCTTATGGTGCGCAAAAGCGAACTTGAAACATTCTTCAAAGACAAAGACACGCCCGACAATACCACGTCCTACACGACCAAATTCTCACAGTCATATAATTCATACACATTCTCCAACATTGCCGGAATGGTTTCATACCTTCACAGACTTAGAAACAAAGAAGCCGGAATAAAACCTACCGACGACTACAATACCATTCTTGCCAAAACAAAACAATGGGAAGCCAACAACCCGGATTGGAACAAAGTCGTATTGGTGCCAATCACCACAAATACCGACTCATATAGCAACATCATAAATGTTTTCCACGATTTCTCCCTATCGTCTACAAAACTGTTGGGCGGAATCAACAATCCCCAGCAAATCACCGTTGTCTACAGTCGATTTAAATAACCCCACGTTTTCGATAAGCCAAATAAGCAGAGCCAAGCTTGCTTGCGCTATGCCATGGCGAGAAAACGCAACTGAAAGAACGTTTTCGTTAAGCCAAATGAGCAGAGCCAAGCTTGCTTGTGCTCTGCCATGGCGAGAAAACGCAACTGAAAGAACCATTATTGCAATATGAGATTTGTACAAACCCTTCAACTCAAAGACAATCCCCAACTCATTGAAGCATATATTGCCCAACACTCACCACAACAAATGTGGCCGGAAATAATCAAAGGCATTCGACAAGTAGGCATCGAAGAAATGGAACTATATATCTGTGGCAACCAACTCGTCATGATTGTAGACGCACCCGAAGACTTCAATTGGGACAAAGCCATGGAAAAACTTGCCACTCTACCACGCCAACAAGAATGGGAGACATGGAACTCACAATACCAGCAATGCTCACCCAACGACACATCCGACCAAAAATGGCACATGATGCGCCGCTTCTTCCATTTATACGACAAATAAGAAAAAGCCCAAACCGATTTGATTAGTCGGTTTGGGCTTTTTTATTTTATCACAGACAATCATTCTTTCATAATCCTGCCAACCACCGTACCTCTGTAATAGTATAACAAAAAAGAAATAGCGGAGTCACACAAAAAAAGAGTCCCAAGGACATAAAGCCTTAGGACTCTGAAGAAAACTAAAACGGCGGATACCTACTCTCCCACTTGCGCAGTACCATCGGCGCGGGCGGGCTTAACTTCTCTGTTCGGAATGGGAAGAGGTGGAAC
>JAQXTH010000016.1 GCA_029219385.1 Prevotellaceae bacterium
ACCTTTTTCTCTTTCAAAGGCTGCTTTTGTTAAATCGGATGAAAGGTACTCTTTTAAAAGTGACAATCTTTTTGCATCACTCATTTTCTTATATTCACGCATAATCGTAATGTAAAGTGTCAACTTTTTCAGTACACTACAGATTTCCGGCCGGAAATATTTCGTTAGGTCCGCTCGCGTTGTTTTTTCCCAGTAGATCAGTGATGAGAGGAGGAATAAAAAAACCGAGGAGCGGCTTTTTTTTGTTTGGTTTGCAAAAAAAACGTTATCTTTGCTTTTTCAAGCGAAGATGGGCTACACAAAAATAGTTTTCAGCTCGCTATACCTTATTTATATATATAAGATGAAGAGACAAAAAAGGTTTGAATAGATTGTTTTAGAATATTTGTTTGTTAAGATAAGTATCAGATAATGGGATGCAAGAGTAACAACGGCACCGGTTGTGGCGTGGTGCGTTTTTTGATGAATGTATTGTCTTCGTGCCTTGGCTTTACGATAGGCATGATTGTATTCGCTGTGTTGACAGTGGTTGTGATTTGTGTTATTGTGTTATCCGATGGCTCGGGCGGAAGTATCAAACCCGACAGTGTGGTGGAAATACAGTTGGCGGGCATAGTGTCTGAGCGTGATAATGATGATGCTTTGACATCAGTGATAGGAGAAAGCGACCCTACCGTGAGCCTTGAAAAGACCCTCAATGCCATAAAGTTGGCTAAGGATGATGATAATATTAAGGGTATCAGTATCAAGGCGGGTGTGTTGTTGTCCGACCCTGCTTCGCTTGATGAAATTCGTAATGCTTTGGTTGATTTCAAGAAGTCGGGCAAGTTTGTATATGCTTATGCCGACCACTATACGCAGGGGGCATATTTTATTTGTTCGGCAGCCGACCGAGTGGTGCTCAACCCGATTGGTGAGCTCGATTGGAAAGGTCTTGGTGCCACCACGGTTTATTATACCGATTTGCTTGCCAAGTTGGGCATTAAGATGCAGGTGTTTAAGGTGGGGTCGTTTAAGAGTGCGGTCGAACCTTATACGCGCACAGAAATGAGTGAGGAAAACCGTCGGCAGGTGAAAGAATATGTGGGTGACATCTGGCAAAACATGGTGACGCTTGTTTCAAAAAGCCGTGGCATTGCTCCATCAAAACTTGAGGCTCTTGCCGACCGATATATGGGACTTGCTCAAGCAGAGGATTTGAAAAAGTGTGGTTTGGTAGACACTTTGCTCTATGCCGACCAATATGACGATATGCTCAAACGGAAACTGCACGTAGACATTAAGGAAGATTTAAATAAGGTGTCGACCACGGTGATGTGTGAGTCGGTTTCAGAAATGGGTGTGGGTCATGCCGTTGCCGTGGTTTATATGGAAGGTGAGATTGTTGACTATAAGGAAATGGGTTTTGGCGCAGAGTCGGTGGTTGACACCAAGACGATGAGGAACACCATAAAGAAACTTATTGACGACGACGAGGTGAAAGCTGTTGTGTTGCGCATCAACTCGGGTGGTGGAAGTGCCTACGCCTCTGAGCAGATTTGGCACATGGTGAAGAAGCTTGCCGGCAAAAAGCCTGTTGTGGTCTCAATGGGCGGTATGGCTGCCTCGGGTGCTTATTATATTGCGTCGGCTGCCGACAAGATTGTGGCTCAACCCACTACATTGACGGGGTCGATTGGCATTTTTGGTCTTGTGCCCGATGTGAGCGAATTGTTGGGTGATAAACTCGGATTGAAGTTTGACGTGGTGAAAACCAACGAGTTGTCGGATTTGGGCAATTTTTCGCGACCGTTTAACGAGGCGGAGAGCCGCTTGATGCAAAACTATGTGGAAAACGGATATGGACTGTTTTTGAAGCGTGTGGCCGAGGGGCGCAAGAAGACACCTGCACAGGTTGACAGCATTGCCCAAGGACGTGTGTGGACCGGCAGTCGTGCTTTGAAGTTGGGTTTAGTGGACAAGTTGGGCTCGTTGGAGGATGCCATTGCGTTGGCCGCAAGTCGTGGCAAGATAAAGGGGGAATATGACGTGAGATACTATCCCGAGAGTGTCTCGTGGTTTGAGTCTCTCAGTATGAGTGAGACCGAGGCTCGTTTGGCCGACAAGCAATTGCGACAGATGTTGGGTGATTATTATGAGGTGTTGACGTCTTTGCGCTTCATTCGCAAGCAAGATCGCGTTCAGGCGCGCATACCTTATATAATAAAGGTAGAATAAGAAAACTAAGTTGAGAGTGATGTCGCGGCAGCGTTTTAAGACATATCCGATTTTGAGGCCTCTTGCATTTTTGTATGGGTTTGTGACAGATATGCGCAACCGTTTGTTTGACACGGGGCGCATAGAGACACGCCGTTTTGATTTGCCCATTATCAGTGTGGGCAATATCAGTGTGGGCGGCACAGGCAAGACCCCCATGTGTGGTTATCTGCTCAACCTGCTGAGGTCAAAAGGTTTCAAGCCTGCATTGTTGTCGCGCGGATATGGTCGCAAGACCAAGGGTTTTGTTGAAGTGACAAGCAGCAGTACTTCTGCTGAGGTTGGCGACGAGCCTTTGGAACTGTATCATAAGTTTGGGGGCGGTGTTGAGGTGTGTGTGTGTGAAAATCGTTGCCGGGGAGCGGAAAAGATGTTGTCGTTTGGCAAGGACATTGGGTCATTGGTGCTCGACGATGCTTTTCAACATCGCTATATAGGTCGCAATTTGGATATTGTTTTGACAGATTATAACCGTCTGTACACGCGCGACAGAGTGTTGCCTGAGGGGTTGTTGCGCGAGCGGAGTAAAGGTGTCGAAAGGGCAGATATAATCGTTGTGACCAAGTGTGACGATGGGTTGAAACGAGAGCAAGCCGATAGGGTCTTGGCAGAAATCAATCCCTTGCCCCACCAGCGAGTGTTTTTCACTGCGATAGATTATGAGCGCGTTGAAAATCCTTTTAGTGAGGCCGACAGGCTTGTTCGTGACACAAATAAAAATGCGCTGATATGTCGTTTGGAGCCCCTAAGATTGTTGATTTTCACGGGCATTGCCAAGCCCGACCCTTTGATAGAGCACTATAAAAAATGTTGCAACCAAGTCAATGTGTTGCGTTTTGGCGACCATCACGACTACACCTCGAGGGAATTGGAGATGATAGTGCGCGAGGCCCACAATGCCGATATTGTCATCACAACCGACAAGGATTGGCAGCGCATTTCAAACAAAACGCCCGATATGTTGAAAAGCAAATTGCTGATACAACACATCGGGGTGAAATTCTTGTTTGGTGGTCAACAAGAGTTTGACAATCTTATAATTGAAACAGTAAGAAGAAAAATTTTTCATAACTCATAATAAAATAAAAATAGCATGTCACGCACAGAAATATCTACTCTCGGTGAGTTTGGCTTGATTGAGCATCTCACAAAAGACATTAAAATAAATAACCCGTCGACCCTCAAAGGAGTGGGTGACGATTGCGCCGTAGTTGAAGCGAGCGGCAAACAGATGGTAGTGACCACTGATTTGTTGCTCGAGGGGGTGCATTTCGACCTCACTTATGTGCCGCTCAAACATTTGGGCTACAAGTCGGCTATTGTGAATATTTCGGATGTCTATGCCATGAATGCCAAGCCCACGCAAATGGTTGTGAGTTTGGGGGTGAGCAAGCGATTTTGTGTGGAAGACTTAGAGCAATTTTATGACGGGCTGAAACTTGCCTGTCTTACCCACGGGGTAGATCTTGTGGGCGGCGACACCACTTCGTCGCTCACCGGACTGACTATCAGCATTACCTGCATGGGCATGGTGGAGCCGGGCAAGGCTGTTTATCGTTCGGGAGCCAAAGACACCGATTTGGTTTGTGTGAGCGGTGATTTGGGCGCGGCCTATATGGGTTTGCAATTATTGGAAAGAGAGAAGACAGTCTTTCAGTCTCAGCAAGGCAAGGAGGGAAAGGGCATTGCCGATTTCAATCCCGATTTTGCCGGCAAGGAATATTTGCTTGAGCGTCAGTTGAAACCCGAGGCACGGGGTGATATTATTGAGAAACTGAACGATGCAGGAGTTTGCCCCACGTCGATGATTGACGTGTCGGACGGTTTGTCGTCGGAGTTGCTCCACATCTGTAAGCAGAGCGGGGTGGGGTGTGTTGTCTATGAAGAGCGCATACCGATAGACTATCAGACTTCTATGCAGGCAGAGCAGTTTAACATCAACCCGACAACCTGTGCCCTCAATGGCGGAGAGGATTATGAGTTGCTCTTCACTGTGTCGTTGTCAGACTATGAGAAAGTGAGGGACTTGGAGGGCATACACATCATAGGGCGCATTCAGAAAGAGGCCTATGGTTGTGTGTTGGCCACCGGTGATGGCTCGGAATATCCTCTTACGGCTCAGGGCTGGAACCATTTGAGTTAGTACATTGAAAAGGTTTGTTTTTTGGCAGGAGATAAAAGAGTTGTTGCTGAGCCGGATGATTTCTCCTCGCTCGCGTGGAGTGACAATAAAAATATCAGCAACTTTCGCAGTCAAAAATCAAGGAAAATTGCCCTGCATAAGTTGCATGTTGAAGCGAGCATCGCGAATATAGGTTTGCACGTCGGAGTTGTTAAGAAACGACTCGGGGGCGCGCTTGAGGATTTTGTCTATCTGCGGAGTGATGACGGGATAGAAGTATCGCGATGTGTATTCATGAAAATATGTGGGGCCGAGAACGTTGTTTGAATTGTCAATGATGAAAGAAGTCCAAAGTTTGTCGAGTTTGTCTTGCAGCAACTCGGCTTTTTTCTCAAGGTTGTCATAGGATTTGGGATTTTCCTCCATTATTATCATGTGGGCTATTTTGCGCGAGGTGGTTTGTATCTCGCCTTGCAACCGGGCGTTTTCTTTGAGGAATTTATAGAGTCGTTCGTTGAGTGTGCCACCCTTGAGCGTACATTCGGTGTCGGTGAAGTTGATTGAGATGTTTCCTGTTTCAATCACGAGGGGCAGCAGGCTGTTGTCGCCCAAGAAAAGCCGAGCCATACAAATGGTGTCGACAATGCCTTCGAAACCGAATTTTCCATGGCTTACCTCCGATGAGTCATATGAGCAGAGACCGGCTGTAGACTCTACTTTGAGGTAGAATGTGTTGCCCTCAAAACTGTCGACAGAGGAGTTGCCGAGTATGTTGTATTGGTCGCTGCATGAAGCACACACCACCATACCCAACATTAACATTATTATATTTTTATATCGAGAGAGGTTCATAATTCGGTTGCAAATATATGGTTTTTGAATTATACGGGAAAAACAAAACGAGGACTTTAATATTCATTTTAGCATACTTTTTAATTTTAAACAAGCGACATTACCTTTTTTAACACAAGTATTGAAGAAAAAGTGTTTAGATTGTTTGATAATTCGGATTTTGTGTGGAAAAATTCGGTATTTATTTGTGAATAAGTGTTTTTGTATGTTTGTGGTTTGTCAATTTGAGGTGTGTGTGAATTGTAAATCATTTTTTTTGTGTATATTTGCAAAGCGAAGATGAAAGGTGTCTTTATTGATGCCGGTATTTTCGTAGACATATTTTATAATGATAAATTTTTAAAGATAATCATAATGGCCGTAAACAAGTATTTTAGTGTGAGTTACGAACTCTATGCCGTGGAGGGAGATGAGGCTCCCGTGTTGGTTGAAAAGACGGGACGTGAACATTGTTTTGAGTTTATCACGGGGCTGGGTTTTACGCTTCCCTTGTTTGAAAACAATGTGAAAGACCTTGCCGAGGGTGACAAATTTGACTTTGTCATACCTCAAGACATGGCATATGGTTCTTATGATGAAACTAAGGTGAAGGAATTGTCTAAAGACCTGTTTCGCAATTCGGGCGGTCATTTCAGTGCCGAGACAATTTATCCGGGCAATGTGATACCCATGGTCAACGAAGACGGAATGCACTTTGATGGTTTGGTGTTGGAGGTGAAGCAAGACACCGTGGTGATTGATTTTAACAACGAACTTGCCGGCATGGACTTGCATTTCAAGGGTGAAATAGTGAAATGCCACGAGGCTACGGCAGAAGAGATTAGCATGTTTGTGAATGCCATGAGCGGAGGCTGCGGTTGTGGTTGTGGTGATGATTGTGGCGGAGGCTGTGGTGGTGGTTGCAATCATGAGCATAAGCATGGCGACGGTGGTTGCGGCGGTCATGGCGGTCATGGTGATGGCTGTTGCGGAGGTCATGGCGGTCATGGCGACCACGGTGGTTGCGGCTGTGGGCATTGTCATTAAAAAAGCATTGATAAAGCAGATTTTAACAAATGAATACATTTGGACAGATATTTCGGCTCACTTCTTTTGGCGAGAGCCACGGCGTGGCCCTGGGCGGAGTGATAGACGGAATGCCGGCAGGCATAGACGTTGATTTAGAATTGCTTGACAAGGAAATGGCACGTCGCCGCCCGGGACAAAGTCTGCTCACCACGCCACGCAAAGAGGCCGACCAAGTGGAGATATTATCAGGCGTTTTTGAGGGAAAAACCACCGGTTGCCCGATAGGTTTCATGGTGAGAAACACCTCACAACACTCTTCGGATTATGACAATTTGAGGGATTTGTTCAGGCCCTCTCATGCAGACTTTACATATTTTTCCAAATATGGCATAAGAGACCATAGAGGTGGCGGACGCTCGTCTGCCCGTGAAACGGTGGCTCGCTGTGTGGGTGGAGCTTTCGCCAAAATGGCTCTCGCAAAATTGGGAATAGAGGTGAAAGCATTTACCCGACAGGTGGGAACAGTTTCTCTCGATGGCACATATCGTGATTATGACTTGTCGCTGACAGAGAGCAACGACGTGAGATGTCCCGATGTTGCCAAGGCTGCCGAGATGGCGGCTTTGATAAAAGAGGTGAAAGGCGTGGGCGACACCATTGGCGGAGTGATAAGTTGTGTGATAAGCGGTTGCCCCGTGGGATTGGGCGACCCGGTTTTTGGGCGTTTGCAATCGCGGTTGGCCGGTGCCATGATGTCGATAAATGCTGTGAAAGGCTTTGAATATGGTCTGGGTTTTGAGGGCGCGAAAGGGCGTGGCAGTGAGCAAAACGATGTGTTCACCACCGATGATGGCGGTCGCATTGTTACCCTGACCAATCGCAGTGGTGGCATACAAGGCGGCATTTCAAACGGACAGGACATCTATTTTAATGTAGCTTTTAAACCCGTGGCCACATTGCTGCGCGATCAGCAGACAGTCGATCTGCAAGGAAGACCGGTGGAGTTTAAGGCTCGCGGTCGCCACGACGCTTGTGTGTTGCCAAGAGCAGTGCCCATAGTCGAGGCAATGGCAGCAATGGTGATATTAGACAGTTATTTGATTAACAAAACCGTTAAATTATAATATGATGAAAAAAATTCTCTTACTAATCTGTATTGGAGTTGTGGTCGCCTCTGTTTCTTTTGCGCGCGACTATAACATCATTCCTCAACCAAAGGAGATTGTCGACAAAGACGGTTCTTTTGTGTTGACTAAGGGCGCAAAAGTGTATGCCCAAGGCAGTGCCAACACCAAGGTGGCAAAGTTTTTTATTGAAAAGCTGAATGCTTCGACCGGCATGGAGCTCGCCTTGACAACCAACAAAAATGAGGCAGCAATACAATTGCTCGCTTCGGCCAAGGTGAAAGGCAAAGAGGCATACAAACTCACGGTTGCCACCGACAAGGTTGTGGCAGAGGCAAAAACCGACCAAGGACTTTTCTATGCCATGCAGACTTTCATGCAGTTGCTGCCACCACAAGTGGAGAACAAAACTGTGGTGAAGAATGTGAAATGGGAGGCTCCGGCCGTTGTGATAAACGATGAACCGCGTTTTGAATATCGCAGTTTCATGCTCGACCCCTGTCGTCACTTCCTCACGGTAGATGAGGTTAAGAGACAACTTGACGTGATGGCCATGTATAAGGCGAACAACATGCACTTCCATTTGACCGAAGACCAAGGTTGGCGTGTGGAAATAAAGAAGCACCCCGAATTGACCAAGGTTGGTGCCACTGCCATAGGTCGCAACCGCAATGCCGATGGCAAACCCGGACCGGAGATGTATTTCTATACTCAGGAGGAGTTGAAAGACATTGTTGCATACGCCAAAGACAGATTTATAAACATTATTCCCGAGTTTGAAATGCCGGGTCACGAGTTGGCAGCAATTTCTGCCTATCCCTGGTTGTCGTGTCGCGACGTAAAGACGAGTCCTCGCTCGGTTTGGGGCGTGGAGTCAATAGTGATGTGCCCCGGCAAGGAGACCACGTTTAAGTTTCTTGAAGAGATTATAGATGAACTTGTAGAGATATTTCCCTCTCCCTATTTCCATATCGGTGGCGACGAGTCTCCCCGTGGTGAGTGGAAGAATTGTCCGCTTTGTCAAAAGAGAGCCGATGAACTCGGTTTGAAAAACGAGGGAAATCGTTCGCGCGAGGCCCAGTTGCAGAGTTATGTGGTAACGCGCATGGAGAAATATCTCAATAAATATGGTAAGACCATAATCGGCTGGGACGAAATTCTTGAGGGCGGAGGTCTAAACAAGAGTGCCGTGGTGATGTCGTGGCGAGGAGTGCAAGGCGGCATTCAGGCTGCCAAGTCGGGCCACAAGGCCATTATGTCGCCCAGCAGTGCAGGCTATTATTTAGACTATTATGAGGGAGACCGCGTGCTCGAACCCGTTGCCCCGACTTACGCTCCGCGTGTGCCTCTGAGCACCACTTATAATTATGAGCCCATCGCGCCCGAGCTGGAGGGCAAATATGAGAAATATATCATGGGACCGCAGTGTAATCTATGGTCGGAATATATGCCCACGGCCGAAGTAGTGGAGTTTCGCATGTATCCGCGTGCTCTCGCAGTGATGGAGACAGGTTGGAGCCGGCGTTCCGCCAAGAATTATGAGGATTTCACTCGCCGTCTTGACGGAGACACCTATATTCGTCTCAACGCCCACGGAGTGAAATATAACGTGCCTGTGCCCGAGCAGGTGAGAGGTTCGGTCGACAATGTTGCCTTTACAGACAAAACCACATTAGAGTTTAAGACCTCGCGACCCGTCAAGATGTATTATACCCTCGACGGCACAGAACCTACCACAAGCAGCACCCCCTATGAGGGCGGCATCACGGTCACCTCTGATGCCACTCTGAAGATTGCCACCTTCCTGCCTTGTGGCATTAAGAGCGAAACGCGCACCATAGCCTTGAGAAAGCAAGAGATGTTGCCGGCCCTTGAGGTGAACGACACCTTGATAAACGGTCTTAATGTGCAAGTGGCCAAGGGGTTGTACTCCAACTGCGGTCAGTTGGCAGGAGTGGAAAATTGGTTGACAACTAAGGCCAAGACATTCGAGAACATTCCTCGTCTTGGAGGCATGGGTGACTATTCCGCCATTGCAACTGGCTATATCAATGTGCCGAAAGATGGAGTGTGGTATTTCCGCTCAAACTACAGCGAGGTGTTTGTCGACGGTGTTAAGGTTGTGGACAACAGCAACCGTTGGGTGCTCGATGGCGAGCACGGAGGCAGCGGTTTGGCCCTTAAAGCAGGAGTTCACTCGGTGAGAGTGGTGTTCTTGGGTTATTATCCCGATGGTCGTCCCACGTATTGGGACAGTGGCCGTGTGACGTGGCGTCACGAGGCAGACTCCAACTATGAGAAAATTGTAGTGTTAGGAAAAGAATAATTTTGCCTTACAAATAAAACAAGAGACCCGACTGCTTCAATGGGAGTATGTCGGGTCTCTTTTATTTGTAAAGCGTTGCAGAAAGATAGGGCAGGGGGATTTTTGTGTTGTATGTGTGTGGTTTTTATAAATTAGGTGGGCAGATGTGGTTTATGTGAAAAAAATGTTTTAATTTTGCTTATTAGTATATTGTTATCAAGGCTTTTTCCGCGGTCGTTGTATCATTAAGAAAAGATTGTATTATGGATAGAGTGTCAAGATTTGTTCTTCTGTGCGTGGCATTTGTATGCCCCCTGTTGGTTTGGGCCGGTGATTTTTCGTTTGACCCGACAATGAAATTCAGGATTGCGTCGTGTCTTAATCTGAATGGGTCGTTGGCTTTGGGGGAAAATCATGGCAAGAACACTCCTGTTTGTGTGACAACAACCAACACGACCGATGAGGATTGTTATTGGTATATCTATGAGTATAAGACAAACAAATATGCCATACGCAACGCCAAGAGTGGTGAGTTTATAGTGATTGACGACGTGAGGAGCGAAACGCCCTTCAGACGATATATGCACTTGGAGAAGAGTGTGAAAAACGACTCTGCTCTTTGGACTATCGGGCAACAGAGCGACGGTAGTTTTTATTTTCAGAGTGTGGCAGCTCCAAATTATTGCTTTAATCTGAGAACTTCCAACTATGCCCTGGGTGCATATCGCGAGGGTGGCACTCCCTCTGCCTCAAACGAGATGTTTTATCTTTATAAGGAAAATGGCAGTGTCTATAATAGTTATAACGACATCAACAAGAGTTGTGGCGTGGACGACAATGGCTTCTACTGGACAAATGTGGGGATAGAGTGCCCTGTGGCCTACACAACGGATGACAGCAACCCGATTTATTATCAGATTAAAAATGTGAGGTCGGGCAATTATTTGATGCCCGATTCTTATGTTGCTCAGAGTATCGATGTTGCTTCGAGGCGTTTTTACTTTAAGGAGGCTCAAGAGGGTGTTCAGATATTTGTGGAGGGCAACGGGTTTGTTTCGGGCGAGTTGCCCAACGTGATGTCGACATCAAGTTCTGATGTTAAGGTCGAAAGCGGTGCTCCCGGCAAAGATGATCATGTTTGGGGCATTTCGTATTGTGACGACGAAAGTTATGCGGGCTACAGCATTGGTGTGGTGGCTTGCAGCAAGAATGCGTCGTCAAATCCTCGTTTGTCGAGCGGCGCGGTTTATTGGAATGACTATTTTGGCGAGGGCCTTTGTTTTTATGAAGTTGATGCCGGGTCGACGTTTGTGTTTGTGTCGGACGATATTCGCCACCGCGACCATTTGTGTGGTTATGGATTGGTGATACCTGCGGAAACATTGCCGAACGTTGATCCTGTTGCTCCTGATAACCCCGACGACCCCGACAATCCGACCGATAATTCAGAGGTTGAGCCCATTGTGGGCAGCATAACGCATGTTTATCGTGCAGACGGCAAGATTGATGCCATTCCCGACATTTATGTGGAGAATGTGTCGTTTGACAACGACAGTGTGGTGGTGACAACCAAAAATGGAGGGCCGAGATATTCCTATAGGGATTATGAGGTAGATTCTGTGTCGAGTTGCAGGCCTGCCAACCTGCCGGTGTTTGGTTCGTTTAAATTTAACAATAAGTTTAACCCTCATTTGATTTCAGATGCCATGGGCGTGTTTTATGGTGATACGCTCGTGACGCTCAATCCGATTTGCATTGGCAAGAGATTGCGTCCGTCTTTTAAGGTTGACGACGACGTTGAAGTCTTTATAGGCAATAGGTTGCAGCAAAGCAAGGTGACGCGCACACGCTATGACAAGGATGTGGTCTATACGCTGGCACGCCGCGGGCACAGGGTATTGAGACGCACTCTTGATGGTGATTATGTTGTTTATCCCTATGGTCGCGAAACGAGGGTGAGCGTGGATTTTGCCACAGACCATTCGACCGGAGAGTATAAAGTTCCCACGGTGTATATCACCACCGACGATGGCACGATGATTACTTCCAAGTCGTATTATTGGGACGCAAAGATCACTATTGACGGGGCCGGGGTTTTTCCCGATATGCCCGAAACGGCAATGCAGATAAAGGGGCGTGGAAACTCTTCGTGGACTTCCACCGGCAAGGCCCCATACCACATGAAGTTTGCCACAGCGGTGAAGCCTCTCGGATTGACCAAGGGCAAGCATTGGAATTTGATAGCCAATGCACAGACGCGTTCGATGACCTCTAATGCTGTTGCCATGAAGATGGCGCAACTTGTGGAAACGGCCGGATATAATCATGAAATACCAATTGAGTTGTATATAAACGGTCAGTATCGCGGGTCGTATAATCTGACGGAGAAAATAGGCTTTGCCAATAACAGCATAGATTTGGTGGACGAGACGTATGCCGCCATGCTCGAGTTGGACAGTTATTATGATGAGGCTTATAAATTTCGCACTTCAAAATATAATCTGCCTGTAAACATTAAGGAGCCGGACCTTAGCGAGGGTGTCTCGCCACTCACAAGTCTGCACATAAACGAGAATTTTAACCGGGTGACGACGGCACTGTATAATGATGAGGATATGAGCAATTATCTTGACCTTGATTATCTGGCAAGGTTTTTGTTTGTGGACGAGTATGCTTTTAACTCTGAGTTTATGCACCCCAAGAGTACTTTCTGCTATAATGAGAATGTGATGAACTCTGACTCGAAATATATTTTTGGTCCGGTTTGGGATTTCGACTGGAGTTATGGCTATCAATATACCGGCAACTATTTCACCTATTCACCCGAGGTGGATTTTTGGAACAGCGTTAGCATGGAGGCGACTCAGTGGACGCGCGACATGAGATATTGTGGAGAGAATTTCAACAAGGTGTATTATAATTTGTGGCACCGGTTTATGAACGATGGCAGTCTGGAAGAACTTATTGAGTTTTGCCAAGACTATTATGATTTTGCCGCCGAGTCGTTTAGCCACGATAATACGAAATGGGGACGCGGCGATGCCGATACTTATGCCGGAGTGACAAGCAACGCAAAGAACTGGTTGAAGCAGAGGGCGGAATATATATATAATTATATGTCCAACACGTTGGGTTATGCCGACAAGGGTTATCTTGAAACAGTGAAAGATGATGTCGTGGTTGGCGACGTGAATGGTGACGGAGTTGTGACAACGGCAGACTTGGTCTGTGTGCTTAGTTATATATTGGGAATTGCGGTGGAAGAATTTGATTATAATCAGGCCGACACCGACTCTAATGACATGATAACGATTGGAGACGCGTTGAACATTCGCGATTTGATAGTGGCAGAGAGCATCAACAGCAGCCGCTTCTATGGTTTGCCCGAGGCCGACGCTGTTGTCAGGTCGGGCGCGGCCTTGCACGGGGTTTCGGGTGTAAGCATTCCGTTGACCATAGTTGTGAACGAGGGTAATTATAGTGGTGTGCAGTTTGATTTGAGAGTTCCGAGAGGAATGGTGATAGAGGATTTGGACATAAGCAAATCCATACCCGACTTTGATTTGTCTGTGATGCCTTTAGACAGGTCAACAACAACCTCTGAGATTGCCAATGATTATTATAGAGTCTCGATTTATGCATCGGCAAATCGTGTGTTGCCCCGAGGAAAATCTGAATTGAATTTGGTTTTGGCATGGGGCGAGGCAGATAAGAGCGAGGGGTTATATAATGTTTCGCTCTCAAACGTGATGTTTGTAAATTCCAATGGCGAAGACGAGCGTTCGGCAGCCCAGTCGTCGCAATTCTGTGTAGAGGCTCCTACCGGCATAAACGAGTTTGCCACCCTTGTGGCTCAAGATAATAACAAACTAACATTCAGTACAACCGAAAATACAGTTGTTGCCATTTATGGTGTGGACGGAAAGTTGTATCGTCTCTATGAGTTGGGTATAGGCAATACGATGTTGACGTTGCCCCGGGGTGTTTATCTTGTGAACAAACAGAAAATAGTGGTGCATTGATTTTAATTGAAACTGATTATATAAATTAGAGTATGAAGAAAATATTTTTGTTGATAGCAATAGTGCTATGTGTCTCAATGGTCTCAAAGGCAGAGGATAAGATTATGCTTAACATAGTGCGCAACAATGTCACGCAGTGGACTATGTCGGTGGCCCTTGAAAACACAGAGAATGTTTATGGTGGTTTTCAGATGGATTTTGTATTGCCCGAGGGTTTTAGTGTTGATTTGTCGACACTTGAAACAACCGCCCGTTTGTCGAACATCACAGTTCAGACAAATTTGCTGAGCAGTGGCAATGTGAGAGTGGTGGGCTATGCTGCCTCCAAGAAAAAAAACATAACCGGGACATCGGGTAATATTTTTTTATTGAAGTTTAACTCTGCCATGGAATTGTCAGAGGGCTCATTCAGCGTTGTGGCAAAGAACGTGAGATTTACCAATGGTGTGGAAGAAAATCTTTTGGCAGGAGTGACACAGTCGTTTGGCTTGGATCCGTTGACAATGCGCAATGTTAATTTTTGGAACAATGGCGAGTTGTATAAGACTATACAGGTTGTGGTGGGCAATGCCATTCCCGTGGACGATGAACCGGCCGGAGAGGAGGGGTATTCGTTTTGTGGTTGGGGAGAGGTCCCGAGCGAAATGCCCGACCGGGATATAGACCTCTATGCCACATGGTGCAGACAGTCTTTCTTGTTGTCGTATAGTGTGGAGGGAAAGGTTGTTCACAGCGAGATGGTGGCATATGGAGATTCATTGCCGGATTTCACCCCTGAGGATGTGGAGGGATATTCTTTCTGCGGTTGGACAGATGCGCCGGAAATCATGCCTGCTTCCAATTTGACCATTCATGCCAAGATGTGTGTGAAGTACTATACCTTATCTTATATAGTAGACGGCGAGGTTGTGCATAGCGAAGATGTGGCCTATCAGAGCGCTCTGCCCCAATATGAGCCTGATGATAAAGAGGGCTATACTTTTGTTGGCTGGAGGGATGCTCCCGAGTCTATGCCGGCTGATGATTTGTCGCTTGAGGCAGAATGGAAAGTCAATAAATATAATGTGACTTATTATGTGAACGGAGAGTTGGTCTATACACAGGAAGTGGAATATGGCGCAACATTTGAGCTATATGACTATAAGCCGGCAGAGGACAACAAGTATTTGTTTGGGGGTTGGCGGGGAGAAGTTTATGAGACAATGCCCGCACACGATATTAGATATGAAACCACCCTTGTTTTGCTTGGCGACGTAAATCTTGATGGCGAGGTGAACACCAGCGACGTTGTTGCGATATATAATTTTATTTCGGAGGGTGAGTCTTCGGGAGTGAAAGGTATTTATGCAGATCTCAATGGCGATAATGTTGTAAATGCCGCAGATGTTGCCACCGCGTATAATCTGATAGTATTTGGTAGCACAATTACGAGCAAAAAGTATCGTGAGGCCATAATGGAATTGTTGGCTGACTGAAAGTTTCTTTGTCATGAAAAGAATTTGTTTGATAGTAGTATTGTTTGCTTTTGTGGCAAGCATGGCGAGCGCAGGAATATTGAAGTTTAGCCCTTATGTGAAATATCGCATAGAGAGTATATATTCCACGGGCAGCAGTGTTGCGTTGGGAGCAAATCACAACATCAATTCTCCTTTGTGTTTGGAGCGTTATTCGGTTTTAGCAAAGGCGGAGGATTGTTATTGGAAATTTGACTATAAGGGTGATGGAAAATATTCAATTTGCAACGCTTCGACCAATGAATACATCACGCTTGACGACAATTATGCCTCTACTCCGATGATTTTGCGCTATATTCATCTCTCGACTGAGATAGAGGGCGACGCGTCGTTGTGGTATATAAAAAAGACGGACAATGACGCTTATGGCGAAGTGATTTATTTTCAGAACGCATATAATGAAAGTTTCTTCTTTAATTTGCGCTCAAACAGTTATGTCATGGGGGCCTATGGGAAGAGTCCTGAGAGTGTGCCCTATGGTATAAATGAGTTGTTTCGTATATATGACGAAAATGATGAACTTTATATTGCAGAGGAAATTTCTGAGGATACTACTGTTGTAGAAGAACATGACAGCCTGGCATTGTTGCCAATAGAATGTCCGATTGTGCATATTTATCGTGCAGACGGAAAACTTGATGCTTTTCCACAGAATTTTATAGTAAGCAGCAGTGTTTCTTCAGACTCTGTTGTGATAAAGGCAATTAACGGGAGGACATATGCTTATGCGTCATACGAAGTGGATTCTATCTCGGAAAATGCTCCCATAATGCCTCATTTCAATTCTTTTAAGTTTAATAATAAATATAATCACCATATTGTGGAAGACGCTCAAGGTATTTTCTATGGTGACACCTTGATAACAGCTTATGTGGTAGGCATAGGAAAGAATTTGCGCCCCTCTTTCAAATTAGACGATGATGTGCAGGCATGGATAGCCGACAAACCCCAACAAAGCAAGGTGAGCAGCGTGAGGTTTACCCGTGACATTACATATACGATAGCGCGGCGCGGATATAACATCTTGCGTCAGACAGTAGACAGTGTTTATCAAATTCGTCCCTATGGCAGCGAAACAACAGTTAGGGTGGATTTTGCAACAGACCATTCTGTGGGGCAATATACCGTACCTACAATTTATATCACCACCGACGACGGCACGATGATCACTTCCAAATCTTATTATTGGAAAGCGAAGATTAGAATAGACGGAGCGGGAGTTTTTCCCGATATGCCCGAAACGGCGATGGAAATAAAGGGTAGGGGTAATACTTCGTGGACTTCCACCGGCAAGGCTCCTTATCACATGAAGTTTGCCACAGCGGTGAAACCTCTCGGACTGACCAAAGGCAAACATTGGAATTTGATTGCCAACGCTCAGAGACGATCCATGACAAGCAATGCCATTGCCATGAAGATGGCACAGTTGGTAGAAACGGCAGCCCCAAACCATGAAATTCCTGTTGATCTGTATATTAACGGAGAGTATCGCGGGTCGTATAACCTGACGGAGAAAATTGGTTTTTCAAACAATAGTGTTGATCTGCAATACGAAAACTATGCCACCATGTTGGAATTAGACCGCTATTATGACGAGACGTATAAATTTCGCACTACGAGGTATAATCTGCCGGTGAACATCAAAGAACCTGACTTTTCCGACAAAGAGAGCACGACGTTGATTACCCAAGATTTGATAAAGACAAGTTTTGAACGGTTGACAAATGCTCTTTATGACGGTGAGGACATAAGCGGAATAGTCGACCTTGATTATCTGGCGCGTTTCTTGTTTGTGGATGAGTTTACAGGCAACTTTGAGTTGATGCACCCCAAGAGTACTTTTGTGTATAATGAAAATATTTTAAATGCAGACTCTAAGTTTATATTTGGTCCGGTGTGGGATTTTGACTGGGCTTATGGCTATTGCAACAATTCCAATTATTTCACTTCATACGACACTGTTGATTATTTTCAGCGAACCGACGGTGACGGTTATCCATGGGTATACAAGCAGCGTTATTGCGGAGAGAAATTTGATAAGATATATTATAATCTGTGGTATGACTTTGTCAATAGTGGAAAACTTGATGAGTTGATAGATTTTTGTGACGACTATTATGATTTTGCAGCGAGGTCTTTTACCCATGATAATACAAAATGGGGTCGTGGTGATGCTTCAACCTATGCCGAAGTTACAAAGAATGCAAAAAAATGGTTGCGCACTCGTGCAAATCATGTGTTGGACTATATGACAAATACCCTTGGATATGGTTCGAAGAATTATATCACAAGTCCTTTGAATCCTAGGCCGGGTGACGTGAATGGCGATGGTCGTATCACAACGGCCGATGTGGTGTGTGTCTTTAATTATATTTTGAATTTGCCCAATGAGGAGTTTAATTTCCTTCAAGCAGACATGGACTCGAACGACATTATCACCGTTTCGGACCTTTTGGCCGTGCGCAATCTCATCGGTTCTGCAAAATCAAAGGGATTCTATGGCTTGCCTCTCGCTGATGCAATTGTATCTTTAGGAACTGTTTCTGAAACAAACAATGGTGTCAATTTGCCTTTGAATATTATTGTTGACGAGGGCGATTATTGCGGTTTGCAGTTTGATTTGACGGTGCCGGCAGGAATGACTGTTGACAACATAGATTTAAGTTCCTCGGTGCCTGATTTTGATGTGTCTGTTTCGGCTGTAGAAAAAGAAGAGGGTAGCAGTGCAGAAAGAGATTGCTATCGTGTGTCGATATACTCGTCGGCAAAACATCTCTTCCCTCGGGGTTCTTCTGAAATCAATATTGAAATGGGATGGCCTGATGGCGGTGAGCCAAAAAAGGTAGTGAACTTCTCATTAGCCGGCGTGATGTTTGTAGACGCAGTTGGCGAAGATGAGCGTGCAGAGTCGCGCACGGCAATTTTCACTCCTGACAATATTACCGGAATAGATGGTGTTGTTTCGTTTGTGAAGCAGATTGGTGATAAACTTGTTTTTGAAACGAAAGAAAAAACTCTGATGCCTATCTATGGAGTAGACGGTCGTTTATATAAGATATTTGAGTTGGCGGAAGGTCAACACTCCGTTACTTTGCCAAAGGGCATTTATTTAATAGATAAACAAAAAGTAGTTGTGGAATAATGAAAATAACAGAACTTATATCTAAATCATCTCATACAGCATTCTCTTTTGAGGTCTTGCCTCCGCTCAAAGGAGCCGGCATAAATAAATTGCAGGACGACATTCGCAGTTTGTTGGAGTTTGATCCTAAATATATTAACATCACGGCCCACCGCAGTGAAGTCGTGATGAAAGACTTGGGAAATGGTTTAATGGAGCGAAGCACCTTGCGCAGACGGCCCGGTTCGGTTGCTGTGGCGGCTGCATTGCAAAAGGAATTTGGCGTGACGATTGTGCCCCATATATTGTGTTCGGGTTTCACACGCGAGGAGACGGAGTATGTGCTTATCGATTTGCAATATCTGGGAATTACAAACTTGCTTTTGCTCAGGGGCGACAAGGCTCGCGAAGATGCTTTCTTCAAGCCAGTGAAAGATGGCTATTCCCATACTATAGAGTTGCAGAAACAGGTCAATGACTATAATAAAGGTTTTTTTGTAGACGGTTCACCGATGAAAGAGATTGGTCCGACTTTTAGTTATGGAGTGGCTTGTTATCCGGAGAAACACGAGGAAGCCCCCAATATTGCCACAGATGCTTATTGGTTTAAGAAAAAAGTAGAGATGGGAGCAGAATATGGGGTGACTCAAATGTTTTTTGACAATCAGAAATATTTTGATTTTGTCAAGAACATGAGGGAACAAGGAATAACGGTGCCGATTATACCGGGCATAAAACCATTGGCAAAGTTGAGTCAGTTGAATGTTATTCCGCGTTTGTTTCATTGCGATATGCCCGAGGAATTGACCAAAGAGGCGTTTAAGTGTAAGACAGACGACCAAATCAAAGCGTTGGGCATAGAGTGGTGTGAATATCAGTGCAGAGAATTGATAAAGGCAGGCGTGTCAAGCATACATTTCTATATGACCGGCAATGTGGAGAGCTTGCGTGAAGTAGCAAAACGAGTTTTTTAGTTGTAGGCTTATGTTATTTAAGGATGTTGTAGGCCAAGAGGAGATTAAGACTTTGCTCAAGTCGCAGGTTGACAATGGACGTTTGCCTCACGCGTTGCTGCTTGCGGGTGAGACCGGCTGTGGCACGTTGGCCTTGGCTTTGGCTTTGGCAAACTATATTCTTTGCAATAACAAGGTGGCCGGCGACAGTTGTGGAGTTTGTCCTAACTGTGTGAAGACAAAAAAAATAATCCATTCGGATTTGCATTTTTCTTTCCCTTTCATAAAGGTGAGAGACACAACCACGGCAGACACCTATCTCAAGGAGTGGCGCGAACATCTTTTGACAGACAAGTATTTCGACCTTAACGATTGGTTGAATGTATTGGGGTCAGACAACAAGATGCCTTTAATCACTGAAGCGGAGAGTGACAATATAATTCGCAAGATGTCTCTTTCGTCGTATGAAGGAGGTTGGAAAATAATGATTATATGGCTGCCGGAAAAAATGAACGGCAGTGCATCAAACAATTTGTTGAAAATACTTGAAGAGCCCACAAAAAATTCTTTGTTTATTTTGTGTGCGGAACATGCGGAAGAAATCCTCCCCACCATACTCAGCCGTTTGCAGCGCATAGATGTTCCGCCACTTTCTACAGAAGAGTTGTGTAGGGCATTGATAGAGAAAAGAGGTGTAGACAAGACAATGGCGATGAGTGTTGCCCGTGTTTCGGGTGGGAATTATCTAAAGGCATTAAAAACACTTTGCAGTGCAGACAATACACAGGAAATGTTTGATAGCTTTGTTTCTCTGATGCGTTTGGCTTATATGAGAGACGTTCCTGCATTATTGAGGTGGAGTGAAGAAATATCATCTTTTACTCGTTCTCGCCAATCGGCTTATCTCGCATATATGCAAGAGATGTTGAGAGAGAATTTTATGTATAATTTCGGTCGGCCCGAATTAAATTTCATGACGGCTCGCGAACGAGAGTTTTCCACTAAATTTGCAAGATTTATCAATGAACGAAATATCATAAGATTTTATGAGGAATTTTCGCGTGCGCAGCGTGATGTGGTGGGCAATGTGAGTGGCAAGACAATCTTTTTTAATCTTGCGTTGCAGACCATTATGCTTTTAAGGAGTTAAAAATAAAATAATGACATAGTTTGTGGTTATATACCACAATAATAATATAATGATTTTGACATGGATAATACAATATGTTGCGGTGGACGTGGTTTGAGTGCTAAGGGTTGTGGTCGTATGGACAAACAACTGAACACGTTTGATTATCTTGCAGACGTGCCTGGTAGTATGAAGATGACAGATCTTGTTGAGGTTCAATTCAAGAATACTCACAAGGATTATTTTGTCAACTCAAATCATTTGCCGCTGAAAAAGGGTGATGTTGTGGCGGTAGAAGCATCACCGGGACATGATATAGGAACGGTAAGTCTTACGGGCCCTCTTGTGGCATTGCAGATGTCAAAACAACGTCTTAAAGCAGATGCCGGAACGAAGCGTGTTTATCGTTTAGCCCGAGAGGTTGATATAGAAAAATTCAATGAGGCAAAGGCGCGTGAGCAGTCAACGATGATTAAATCGCGTGCCATAGCAAAGAATTTGGGGCTTGACATGAAAATCGGTGATGTGGAATATCAAGGTGATGGCGGAAAGGCAATATTCTATTACATAGCAGACCAGCGCGTTGATTTTCGTCAGCTTATCAAGGTTTTGGCATCGGAGTTTGGCATTCGTATCGAGATGAAGCAAATCGGCGCACGACAAGAAGCCGGTCTTATCGGAGGTTTCGGACCATGTGGGCGTGAAATGTGTTGTGCAACATGGATGAAAAATTTTAATACCGTCAGCACAGGTGCTGCCCGTTGTCAAGATGTTTCTCTTAATCCGCAGAAACTTGCCGGTCAGTGTGCAAAATTGAAGTGTTGTCTAAATTATGAAACGGCCGTATATAGTGAGGCTCTTCAGAAATTGCCTCGACGTGATGTGAATTTGGAGACACAGGATAATATATATTATTTCTTTAAGGCAGATATATTGGCCGGTTTGATCAGTTATTCTACCGATCGTCATTTTGCTGCAAATATAGTTACAATATCAGCAGAGCGAGCCGCGGAGGTTATCGAAATGAATCTTAATGGAGAAAAGCCCGAGACACTTGCAGGAAGCGATGTCGCACCTTCAAAGCCCGTGGTTGTTGATTTGGCAGAACAAGACAGTCTTACACGTTTTGATAAAAGTAAACGTAAGAAAAAGAAAAATCGCAAATCAGAGCGCAGACAGCAATCAGAGAATTTATCTTCAGAGGTTAGCCAAACAATAGAGACTTCAGTCAAAGAAGTGAATACCGATGCTGTTTCGGCCCCGGAAAAACAATCTCCGGAGCAGGGCAACGAGAATGGTGGCGGTGAACAACGTCGTCGCCGCAACTATCGACACAGAAGGTTTAATCGAAATGGACAGCAATAAAAATGTGTTGTTTCTAACTATTGTCGCGGCGCTTATCTTTGCGAGTTGTCGGTCGGAACATAGGGTGTTGTATCATCAATATCGGTCTATGGACATTGATGGTTGGGAAACACAAAATGTTATGACATTTGATATAGATAGCATACCAAAGGATATGCAATGCAGAATGGCTGTCGGATTGCGTGTAACGCGCGACATTCAGTTCCAGAAGATTTATTTGCTTGTTGACCAATGTTGGGAAAACCCGAAGATGGTGAAACGTGACACCGTAGAAGTGAAATTGACCGATGTCATGGGCAATCTTGAGGGAGATGGTATTTATATTTATACGACAGAAGTGGAATTTGATAAAAATTTATCGCTCAAGCGTGGCCAAACGGCAACGGTCTCTGTTTCGCATATCATGAGGCGTAATTTGTTGTTTGGAGTGAGAGATGTGGGATTGAAACTTGTTTCGGATTAGTTGTTAGAATATGAAGATTGCTGCGATAGACATAGGCTCAAATGCTTTGAGGCTGTTAATCAAGGATACGGATACTCCAAATTTCCTCGAGACCCTTGATGTGATTAACAAAGGGGAATATTATGAGCGAGTTCCACTAAAAAGTGGAATGGATGTTTTTGGAGCGGGCATGATACTGCCTAAGTCGGAGATTACTTTAAAGGCGGCATTGTGTCGCTTTTCTTCAATCATGCGAGCATACGGAGTGGTGGCTTATCGTGCCTGTGCAACTTCTGCTTATCGTGACGCGGCAAATGGTGAAGAGGTTGTTGCACGAGCAAATAGAGAAAGCGGTCTTAATGTAGAGATTATAAGCGGAGAAGAGGAGGCTCGTATCACTCGTTTCTCTTATATTCCACCTCATTGTTTTAATGGTGATACATTTGTGTTTGCAGATGTTGGTGGAGGCAGTACGGAAATTAGTGTTTTGCGTGACAACAAATTGATTTATTCCCATTCGTTTCAGTTGGGTTCCATGCGTTATGTTTGTGGCAATTCTACTATTGAGCAAGAAGCCTTGCTTGACACTGCTGTTAGAAAGATAGCTTGTAAGCATGAGCGCATTCATTGTATTGGAGTTGGGGGTTGTGTGAAGTTTATGAGTCAATATCTTAATGCGCGAAAAGGTCTAAAGTCTTTGGTTGCTCCTTTAGTAATAAAGGTGTCAGAGATGAAAGAAGTCTACTCGGTGTTGTGTACTTTAACTCCCATTGAAATCTCCAAGCAATATGGTTTGCCACTCGAGCGGGCAGATATACTTACTCCGGCCTCTTCGATTTTTCTGCGAATTGCAGATTCCTTGAAAACAGATGAGATTATTGTGCCGGCTATTGGGGTGAGAAACGGAATTATTGCTGAATTGTATAAACAGTATGGAGAGTAAAGGATGTTTTCGAGAAAATAAATTTGGTGTTAGCGAGATAATAGAGAATAATTGGGTTTAGATTTCTACTATCTCTTCCGGCACTTCTTCTGTCTCATAGCGAGAAATGTGTGTATTACCATTTTTGTCAATCACTATGGTTATGTAGGTTTCTTCGTCGCTGTGTGGTACAGAGATTTCCGCCTCAAGTTTCACACTGTTGTTAGAGAAACCGCGGCACACAATGCGATTAAGTATCGCCTTTTCTGACAACGAGGTCTCAATTTGTTCTGCAAAGGATTTTTTTGTGAAGTTGTTATTAAAAATCGTGTCTCCCGAGCAGATCACAATAATGTTGGCACAGTTGTCACAATATGTTCGTTCGAAACTCTCATTCTCGACAGGAGGTAGTGAAAAGTCGGGTTGCATTTTAATTTCCACAATGGTTGACGCATCGTCAGATGTTTGTGTAATCGGTTGGCGGTAGATACAATATCTACCGTCTTTTTTGTATTCGTCGCCATCATTCATGGTTTGTTTCTGTGTTGTTTCGACAACTTGTGGCTGTTTGTCGATTTTTTCTTTGCACGAAGCAGATATTATTGTGATAATTAGGAGCAGAGAGACTATTTTTTTCATTTCTTTTTGTTTTGGGATTGTTGAGTGCAAATGTAGTTGGAAAATTTTGTTTTATTTAAAAGGAGAGGGAAAATTATCTTAACATAATAATTTATTTGAGGTAATACAAGTCTTTTTGCCAAAAAAATACATAAAGAGCGGTGTTGTCATATCCGTTGAGTAATACCGCGACAAATGTAAATGCAATGAGGCATATGATCGCATAGAAGAGAGGTTTGTTATTCTTGTGGGCATATCTCATTGTGAATGCAGCGATGATAAAGAGGAAATTTATAAAGTAGTAGTTGATACGCGTGAAAATCATACTATTGATAAGAATGTATTTCAGCGAGACACCAATAATAAACAAGTCGTATGCAATGTTATAGTATTTTGATTTTGTATATTCTTTTGTTTTCTTGCTATATATTATCAGAAGAGTGATTAGGATAAGAGTAATGAGAAAACCTAATCCGATTTTTGCTTCAGAGTGCATTTGTAGAGCAAAGTCTTTTTGCGTATAATCATCATATTTTGTCATCTGAAACAGGGTGTCGAAATATTGCATTAGGTTTTGAATGATGTCTATTTTCATTAAAATTAAGGAAAAGACAAGTATCGCCAACTCTAATCTTACGCTTCTAAACCATTCGTTTTTCCAATGAAATATGGGGTAGAATACAACAAGAAGAATCGCAGAGGTGTGGAATGTAAATGCAAGCGCAACTGTGGCATAATACTTCCATACTTTTTTTTCTGCCATGAATTTCACTGCCCAAATCCATAGGGAGAGAGCCAAAATGTGTCTCAGACCGTTAGAATAGGTCAACCATGAGGCACCTATCATGAATGTGAATATGATGTAGGGGTATATTTTGTGGTTGTCTTTAAATGCCAAAAAAGTGAAAAAGAGTTGTATGAAAGCAATGGTTCCAAAATATAATGTGTAGTGAGAGTTTATAACAGAGGCAAAAAATTGGGTTAGCAGTCCAAAACCAATTTCAAATGATTGCGACACGCTTAATTGGTTTGTCGTGGTAGTGTAGGCATTGTAGTTGTGCAGATAATTGAAAAAATCTACTCCTACGCCATATCTTATTCCGAATATTAAAGAATACACACCAATAGCATATACCATATATTTCCATTGTTGTTTAGCCCTGCCTATATAAGAGAGGTAGAGCATGGTGATAGTGAGCAATAGATATATGACGAATGTTTGTATCATGTGGAGGGTGGAGTGAGTATAAGGGCGTGGGGGATTAGTCAATTAGTTTTATAAGTCGTTTTCTGAAGATATATCCAAGCATCATGAAGTTTGCGACCAACAGCGAGAGTATCATTGTCAATAATACTTTGGGGAAGATTGGGTGTTGTGGGACAAATGGTTTTTGGATGATGCTAAACACCGGTGTGCAGTCTTGTATTTTTGCCTTGGCAGAATACATCTGTATTTCGGCGGCTTCCATTATCAGTCGTTTGTTGCTGACATCCTGCTCGAGTTTTGTCTTTGTTAGTTTCAAGTCCGTGCGGTCAATGTCGATATGGTTTTTTGCCCATGCCACGAGAGTGGCTTGGGCTTTTTCGTAGTTTGTTTTTGCTTCGGTATAAACGTTGTGGCAAAAGGTATAGTCAATACGTGCTTTATTGGTGCGATATTCTATTATAAATTGTTTGAGTCGTTCGGCAATCGTGTCGGTCATCAGTGTGCAAACCAAGGGGTCTTGGTCAGTCACAAAAATAGAGATAATTCCCATCTTGCGGTCTACAACACAGATAACGTTGTCTTGTATTTTTTTTGTAATCTTTTCTTGTTCTCTCGTGAGTCTCACCACAGATGTATGTTTGCGAAGGCTGGCTGCAACAGAGACGTTGTCTTCTTTTTTTCTGAAGATGTTTGAAACAAAGACAAAAGGCTTTTTCCACAGGGGTGTTTTGGTGTGGTTTTTGAGGTAGTCGTAGTATGTGGTGTTTATTTTGCCATCGATGGTAGAGATTTTGGTGTTGAACAATTTTGTTGTGAAGTTATCAGAATTAACAACATTGGGATACATCAGCGGATAGATCGCGTCAATTTCTTTTGGCGTGAAATTGATTTGACTTATCAGCTTGAGAATATTGACCACATTGTTGTTTTGGTCGGTTGAAATTTCGGGTGCAATTTCTGCGTTTGCCCTATATTCTTTGGGGGTAGTGACAACAAAGAGTGATATGAGAGCAACTACCACTATTTGCAGTATTATAAACTTCTTTTTGTTTTCCTTAATGACCTTAACCAAAGTTTTGAGGTCGATTATATCATTGTCGATGTCAACAGCCATGTTTTCCTTTGAGAGTTGCTATGTGTTTAACAAATGTCTTATTTTTATCATATCTCGCCAACCCATAAAGATAGCTTTGGTTTGTTTTACAAACAAATGTCGGTAGGCGGGAATTAAAGCGTCAGCCAAATAGCCGGCAGCGATGTTTGAAGCGATAGCCACAAATGCTGCAGCAATGACGCCATATTTTGGCAATAGCCAATAGTTCAGTGCCACGCACACAATGCAGCCTGAGATGTCGCGCAGGAAAACCCATCGTTGCAGCCCCTCTACAATCAGCATGGCTCCGGCAGTGTTGGATAGTGCCGTAGCAGTCATTTTGAATGACAGAATCTGCAAGATTGCCACAGCCGGCAGATAATCCTCACCAAAGGTGAATTTTATTATCCAATAGGAAATCATTGTTACTACAGTGCTGCATATAATGCTTGTCCATAGTGAGATGTTCATGAATTGTTGAGCTTTTGCGGCATATAGAGAGAAATTTTCTTTTCTAAGTTTCACCAACACCGGCGAAATTGTATTAGCTAAAGTGGCAGGAATAAAGATCATCACTTCCACAAATTTTGCCGCCACGGAAAAATATCCCACATTTGTTTTGTCTACCAACTGACCTATCATTACCTGGTCTATTCTCTGATATATTATCACGGCAGCATTTGTGATGAGCAATGGAAAAGATTCTTTCAGCATATAGCGTGCATACGAAGCGGAAAATCTCCAGTCTTTAATACTCCCAACGTGTGTTTTGTAGGCAGAAATATAACCACCCGCCAATAAAATCCAGTCAAATGCAAACGCTGCAACAAACCACTCGAGCGAACAATTCAACAATAACAAAACAACCTTTATTGCAATGCCCACAAAAGTGCGAAATATTTCAGACATCACAACATATTTGTTTCTCACAATAGCAGTGAAGTAGTTTCTTATCACCACAAAAGAATTAAAGACGATATATGTGGCATAGATGGCAATAAGACTGATGGTAAAAGAATCTTCGGCCAGCAAAAACGCTGTTGCGATTGACAAACCTATGCAAATTGTTCCGAATATAAGTTTTATAAAGAAAGCTGTACCCACAATCACATTGTAGGGCACAGCTTTTTTTGCTTCCTCTCTCACCTCGATGCTGTCGAGCCCAAAACTTGCCAAGGTTTGAAATAAAAAAACATAACTGATTACATAGTTCATCAGTCCGTATTGACGTGGACCGAGATAACGAGCCACAATAATGCCCAAAACTAATGTGCCGGCAAGGTTGATAGTCTTTCCGGCAACAGCCCACGCAAGGTTGGAGATAACCTTTTGTTTTGTTTCAGACAATTTCAGATTAAACATCGTTAAAGTCTTCCGTCAACAATCTTGCGGTCTGCCACACCCTTCACGTCATAGATAACTCCATTCTCTCCTGCCAAAGCCCTTAGGTCAAGTTCTGCAAATTCTTTGTGCGCCACAGCCAGAATAATGGCATCGTATGTTGTGTCTGTCGGAATGTTTTTGATTGTTTCTATGCCATATTCGGCAGAAACCCTGTCTGAGTCTGCCCAGGGGTCGCAAATTGTGATATTATCGGTATATTCTTTGAGTGTGTGGTAGATGTCTATCACTTTGGTGTTTCTTATGTCGGGACAGTTCTCTTTGAAGGTGAACCCCAACACAAGGATTTTGGCGTTTTTCACCAACACTCCTTTTTTGTTCATCAACTTGATGGTTTGATTGGCCACATATTCGCCCATTCCATCGTTCAGGCGTCGCGAATTGCTCATAATGCGCGGCATAATGCCATAGACCTGAGCTTTTTGAATCAAATAGTAGGGGTCAACCGAGATGCAGTGACCACCCACAAGGCCCGGACTGAGTTTGATAAAATTCCATTTGCTTGAGGCCGCTTCAATCACATCGTGGGTGTCAATGCCCATAGCATTGAAGATTTTGGCAAGTTCGTTCATGAAAGCGATGTTTACGTCGCGTTGGCTGTTTTCGATAATCTTCGAGGCCTCTGCCACTCTGATTGACGGTGCTTTGTGGGTGCCGTTTGTCAATACGGCATTATACACATTGTCAATGAAGTCGGCAGTCTCGGGTGTCGAACCACTGGTCACTTTCTTTATTTTCTCAACAGTGTGGGTCTTGTCGCCCGGATTTATACGCTCGGGTGAGTAGCCGGCAAAGAAATCAACATTGTATTTCAGTCCCGAAACCTGTTCTATCACCGGAATACATTCCTCTTCGGTCACTCCGGGATAAACCGTCGACTCATATACAACAATGTCGCCCCGACCGATAACCGTTCCCACAGTTTTGCTTGCGTTTATAAGCGGAGTGAGGTCGGGGCGGTTATTTTTGTCTACCGGTGTCGGCACTGCCACAACATATAGATTACACTCTTTTATGTCGTTTATTTCGCTGGTGCATTTAAACCCCTTGTCAATAGCCTCTTTGAGCAGAGAGTCGCTTATCTCAAGTGTATTGTCGTGTCCCGACATTATAGTGTCGACTCGTTTTTTGTTAAGGTCGTAACCGATGGTTTTGAATTTTGTGGAAAAAAGTCTTGCTAAAGGCAGACCCACATATCCCAAGCCAATCACTGCTATGTTTATATCTTTAATCATTGCTATTGTCTGTTTCTATGTTATAGACATTGTTGTCTACTGCATAATTATCTATTGTTTGTGATTTTTTATTGCGCAGTTGTGCTAAGATTTTCTTTCCGCTAAGCAAATAAAATGCCGTAGTGAAGAATGTGAACACGATGATAAGCAAAGTATAGATTACTCTTTTCGGACCATCCGGTTTGATAGGCACACTGGCACATTTCAAGGTGGTGAAAGCCGGTGTGCGCTCTTGCACTCTGGCCTTTGCCTGTTCTACTTGTTGTTGCAAGGCGGTGTAGATGTTAAACTTCACACGCATATCGTTCTCAAGTTCATCTCGCTGTGAGATATAACTTTGCATGATGATATTTTTGTGGCTGTCGGAATATGCGCTATATGCGTTGATTGCCTTATCATAGTCTTGCTTGGCTTTGTTCATCAAGTCTTGATAATATTCCATGTCGTTGCGTGCTTTGCCGGTGCGATAGCGCGTGATGAAGAGCTGAAGATGTTCTCTTACAGAGTCGGCAACAGAAGCGCAGACTAAAGGGTCTTGGTCTGTCACGCTGATTGTGATGATATAATTCACAGGATCTACGCTACACGATATTTTATTGCTTATCGCTTCTGCAACTCCATATTGTTTTTTGTTAAGTCTGAAAGGGTCAATTTCTATTTGTTTGTTTTGGTCGTTGTTGTCTTCAGACGTAAAGATATTTTTGAAAAATCTTTTCACAGCTCTGAAGCCGACAGTCCACCATGCGGCTTTTTGATGTTTGTTGATATAGTCGTAATAGTTGGTTTTGAGTTTTCCGTCTTCTGTAGTGATTTTCACGTCAAACAAACTCACCAAAAACTCTTTAGAGTTTATCAAGTCGGGGTAAAGCGAAGGCGAGATTGCATCGCTATTCATGCCACCGCCCAAATTGATGCCTAAAGACGATGCTATCGACGAAAAAGACCCCAGCGACGCGCTGCTGTTGTCAAATTCGGGTGCGAGAGCCACTTCACATTTGTAATATCTGGGCACACACAATATAAGCGCGGCAAAAACCACGCCGGCCACCACGCAGTTTCTGATGATGATTTTCTTGTGTGCCAGCAAAATTTTTGCAGCACTTATGAGGCCCATGTTTGATGGTTTGGTTTCCATGTTGGAGAGTCTGTGTGAGAGAACAATTCTTATTTTATGATGTTTAAGATACTGATAATGATTGCCGCCAACGAGGCTCCGCCTGTTCCGATACTCATTATTTCAGCAGTGGTTAGCTTTTTGCTGATTTCTTTTGTTGGCACTATGATTTCGCAACCCGGTTGCACGGTGTTGCGCGAACCTTTCTCTGCTTTGGCAACAGCACCGTTGGCATATACGATATAAATTCCTCGTTTCACAGCTTTGTCTGCATAGCCACCTGCGTGTTTGATATAATAACTTAGTTTCTCGCCCTTTTTGTAGTTCATACTGATGGGGAATGCCACTTCACCCTTAATCTTAACAATGTTGGAGAATTGTGGAATGCTAAGACTGTCGCCTTTCTGCAAAACAATGTCGTGGGGGCCTCCGGGTTCGCTAAGGGCTTTAGACAAGTCAATGGCGAGAGGGTAGGTGTCGTCAAGTCCCATCTTGATGGCGAGCAGAGAGTCTGCTTTTTCCAGGTCAAATTTCTTGTCGGAGTCATAACTCTCTTCATAGAGTTTTGATTGAGCCTGTCTCAAGGCGTTGTTTCGCTGAATTTTTTCATTGAAAGTCAATTTGCGGGTTAGTCTGGCTCCGGGAGTATAGGCCAGCGAGGTGAAACCGCCCGATTCTCTGATAAGGTCGCTCAACCGGTAGTCTTTTTTAGTGATTACATACGAGCCGGCAAAATTCACACAGCCGTTGATCGTCACAGTCTCTTGGGTTTCATATCCCGGGCTGCGGCGTATCACGACTTGGTCGTATGGTTTGAGATAGAATGTTGTGTCACTCATAATATCATAATTCTCGTTGAGCGAGAAAGCAAAGTGCTCGGCAATCTTGTCGCGGTCTTGTTTTGTAGTGCGGTTCACGACTCTGCGATAGATGTCTACTTGGGCAAGGCTGGCGGCGTCGGTCAGTCCTCCTGCCAGCAAGATAGCGTCTTGAATGGTGCTGTTTTCGGCAAAAGGATATTTGCCCGGATAGATGATTTCTCCCACAATGTTGATGTTCCAATCGCCACGCATTTCGTTTTTGCTTGGGATAAACAAAACATCGTTTTTCTTTAGAGGAACATCGGCCACTTTGCCGTCTAAAATGCCCTGAACGTCAACGCTGACCATTTCGAGCGACAAATCATCCTTTTGTCGGTGCATTATGGCGCGTTTGTTATAGGCATCTTCTCTCAGTCCGTCGGCTGCTTTAATCAATTCGCCCACACTTTGTATTTTGTTGCCCAATTGGAATTGCCCCGGGTGCATCACTGCTCCGCGCACCTCGACCATGTTGCTGTATCGGGCGTTGATGGCATCGATCTCCACTTCATCACCGTCTGCCACTATAAATGCGCCCATCTCAAATTCGTCGATGGTATGAATGCTGTATTCGAGCCCCGATTTGCGAATGAGCCTCACGTTTTTGGTATATGCTTCGTTGGCATATCCACCCGAAAATGTAATTACTTGTTTCACGTTTTCCTCTTTGCGCATTTCGTAATACATCGGGCGTTTCACCTGGCCCGAGACCTTCACGAGACAATCGTATGTGCCAACAACGATAATATCTTTGTCTTGCAGCCTGACGTCGCTTTTTGTGTTGCCGTTAATGAGGTAGTCATAGACATCGACAACGGTGAGCACCTTGTTGTTGCGATAAACCTTGATATTGCGCAGTGTGCCGGTCTCGGTAATTCCTCCGGCAGTGTAGAGGGCGTTGAAAGTGGTGGCCAATCCGCTCAGAGAATACGAGCCCGGCATTTTTACTTCACCGACCACCTGCACTTGTATTGTGCGTATATTGCCAAGCGACAAGTTAAAACTGCAATCACCATAATATTGTCCGAGTTTTTTCTTGATTGCAGCCTTCGCGCCTTCTACAGTCAGTCCTGCAAGACGTATGGGTCCTATTTCGTCAATCACAATCACGCCATCGGGTGAAATGGTTGTGTCAAAAGTCTTTTGGCTTGCTCCCCAAACGTCAACAATCACTTGGTCGCCTGCCCCCAAGATATAGTTCACGGGCGTAGGCATATTTATGTTGGGTTCAAAGGTGAGGTTTTCAAGATTAAAAATGTCGTGACCGAAAATCTTTTTTATCGGTGCATTCTCAAGTGAGGCAATTTCGAGAGAGTCGAGAGCCGTGTATTGTTGCAGGCTTATGCTATTCACAGAGTCATAAGGCACGTCCAAGGGTTTCACGGTTTCCTTGTGTTGGTCGCTTTCGCGTTGTCGGTCGATTTTTGGCTTTGTGGCTACGGTGTTGCGTTGTGCTTCAAGCAGTTTTCGTGCGCGGCTTATCTGATCCGTACTTACACCTTTTTGAAACAGGTCGGTCACGATTTTTGTTTGGCTTGTGCCTTTCGCAATTTCAGAGGCGATATAGCCAGCCACTTGTTCGTCGCTCATCAGCGACTGGGCATGTGTGGCGCAAAGTCCCGCTATAAGCATTGCGGTGACAAAAAGTATTCTTCTTATCATGTATTGAGATGTTTTTCTTCTTAGGTCTTAATAAATTTTAATTATAAACGTCACAAGCCGTTATTTATTGTAAATCCCGGGGGTGATTTTTCTTCAAAATTGGCGAAATCGTGGAATTTTTCCGTGATTGTGTTTATATATGTTCATGCAAAGTTAGTGCTTTTGTCGGAAAACATAGCTTGTTTATTATAAAAAGATGTATCATGTGTCGGTTGCATGGCAATATTCAAATTCAATGACAATGGGCAGGTGGTCGCTAAATCCGCCCAAATAAAACGATCCGAGGTATGTGCGCCGAGGCGACAGCCCTCCGTGGTGTTTGTCGGGAGAGAGCAGAAACGGCTCGTCAATAATTCTTAGAGAGCCGGGTTTGGTGCGCAGTCCTTTGCTGGTATTTAGCAGTTTGCCGTTTATTATACATTGGTCCAACATCTCCCAATTGCCCCGATAGCGATATGTTCCTTTGAAGCCTTGGGTGGATAGGGGTGTTGTGGCAAGGTTGTAGAGCAAAGTGTCGCAATAAGATACTTGATTGTCGGGGTGTTTCGTTGCCACGGGCATTGCTCCGAGGCTTTGCTTTATGCTTTTGTTGTGGGGCGTGTCGTTAAAGTCTCCAATGATTATGATTTTGGTATTTTTGTTGAGGGCCATGAGTGAGTCGGCATATTTTCTTATTCCTGTGGCAGTTTTGTTGCGTAGCAATTCAGATTTTCGTCCTCCTCGGCGGCTTGGTTGGTGACATACCAAAATGTCAACGGTGTCGCCACACATCGTTTGGCCTTTCACATGCAGCAGGTTTCGGGTGTTTGTCTTAATGCCGATTTTCTTTTTCCAGTCAACTGAGTGTGTCTCGAGAGGTTTGAAACTTGGTTCGAGATACATTAGGGCCACGTCTATGCCACGCGGGTCATTGCTGTGGGTCATCAAATATTTATAATGCAATGTGGCGAGAGGCGAACGTTTTGTCAAGTCACGCATAACCGAGTCGTTTTCAACCTCTATCAAAACAACAATGTCGGGAGGGCTTGTCGGTGAGCAGGCAATCAGCTCTTTGCTTATCAGATTGATTTTGTGTCGATAGCGTTGCTTTGTCCACCGCTTTTGGGAGGAGGGTAAAAACTCGTGGTCGTCAAATCCTGCGTCATGAATGGTATCAAAGAGGTTTTCGCAATTCAGTTCGACCAACCTCATCTTTCTTGTGGTTTGACCAAAAGAATTGCTATAAACAAGGGTAATACACAGTGTTGCTAACCAACAAAAGATAGCATTTTGTTTCATTAAAAATATAGAAAAACCTTTAATTGTAGGCAAATGTATGAAAAATAAGGCTGAACTGTTTGTTATGTTGGTGGAAAACGTTATTTTTGTCTACAAAATAACCATAAAAGAACAACTATGATAGATGTAAAAGTATGTCTTGCCGAGCAAGAAGAAAAAATGGAGATGGCAGCCTTGCATCTCGAAGATACCCTTTCGCATATCCGTGCAGGTAAAGCCAATGTTCACATTCTCGATGGCATTAAAGTCAATTCCTATGGCAGTCTTGTGCCTCTCAACAATGTGTCGGCAATCACTACGCCCGACCAGCGCACCATAGCCATAAAACCCTGGGACAAGTCAATGTTTTCTGTTATTGAAAAGGCCATTATTGATTCCAACGTGGGCATCATGCCCGAAAACAATGGCGAGGTGATACGCCTGGCTATTCCACCGCTCACTCAGGAACGACGCAAGGAGTTGGCCAAGAAATGCGCCAAAGAGGGTGAGAGTGCGCGCATTGCAATACGCAACGCCCGTCGCGATGGCATCGAAAAACTCAAGAAGGGCATAAAAGATGGCCTTAGTGAAGACGTGGAGAAAGATGCCGAAGCCGACCTTCAGAAAATTCACGACAAGATAATGAAGAAAATCGACAAAATACTTGCCGAAAAGGAAAAAGAGATAATGACAGTCTGATAAAAACTGTCCGTTTTCTTTAAAGAGCGACCGAAGACAATGCACGGACAAATAGTCAAAAATACCGGCAGTTGGTATGAGGTGAAAGCCGACAACGGCGAAATGGTGTTGTGTAAGGTTAAAGGCAATTTCAGGCTTAAAGGCATACGCAGCACATCGCCTGTCGTTGTGGGTGATTTTGTCACTTTTGAAAAGAACAAAGAGGGCACGGCTTTTATTTCTTCCATTGATGACCGTCGCAATTATATAATCCGCAAAGCCTCAAATCTTTCAAAACAAAGCCACATACTGGCGGCCAATATAGACTTGTGTCTTTTGGTGGTCACTCTCAAGCAACCTGTCACCTCTGCTGTCTTTGTCGATCGTTTTCTTGCCACGGCCGAGGCTTATTCTGTTGATGTCGCCATTATTATAAATAAGGTAGACTTGCTCGATGACGAAGAGACTTTGGCAGCTCAAAATATGGCAGCCCTCTATGAGTCGATTGGCTATAAAACAATACTCACTTCGGTCACAGATAAAATCGGCTTGCAACAATTGCCCTTGTTGCTCACCGGCAAAACAACTCTTTTGGCAGGCAATTCGGGAGTGGGAAAATCGGCAATGCTCAATCATCTCGTGCCTGAGGCCAACGCCCGCACATCGTCAATCTCAGAGGCTCATCTTGCCGGCACCCACACCACCACGTTCAGCACCATGTATGACCTCCCCTTCGGAGGTAACATCATCGACATTCCCGGTGTGAAAGGTTTTGGCACGTTTAACTTTGCCCGCGAAGAAGTGTCACACTATTTCAGGGAAATATTCAAGACTTCCGCTGAGTGTCGTTTCGCCAATTGTATGCACCTTAACGAACCCGGCTGTGCCGTGGTCGAAGCGGTCGAAAAAGGCACTATTGCTGCATCGCGTTATAATTCTTATCTCAATATGCTTGACGATCAAGAAGAGGGAAAATATCGTTCGGCTTTTTAAAAACCAAATAAATATGATACTTACAATTATTCTAACGCTTTTTGTCTTGTCGCTCCTGTTGGGTTTGGTAGAGATTTTTCTCATGCCGGGCTTTGGCGTGTGTGGCATTGTGGGAGTAGTCTGTGCATTTGTCGGAGTAGGGGTGGTGTTTGGTTACTATGGCATTGTCTATGGTCTTGTTGCGGCCTTGGCTGTAGTGGTGGCAGGCGGCCTGTTGCTCTATTGGGTGATGCATTCAAAACGCATTGAGCGGCTCTCGCTCCACGCGCGCATCGACTCCTCTGTGGCAAACGAGAGTCTTGATGTTGTAAAGGTGGGCGACCGCGGAGTGGCACTCACCCGTTTGGCCCTTGTGGGCAACGCGCGTATAGGTAGCGTGGAGTGTGAAGTGCACTCGGCCGCCGGTTTCATAGAAGAGGGCACCCCGATAGAAGTCACCAAACTGCGCTTCAACGAGGTTTATGTAAAGCCTGTTGTGAATTGAGCCCCTTGTTTGCAGAACAGGATCTCTTGCACGCATACCAAGCCTGCTTTGTGCAGACAAAATAAGAAAATATAATATTATCAACATTTTAAAGTACATATTACGATGGACCCCATGTTTCTTTATGTAGTGATTGGTGTGGCAGGCATAATCTGCTTGTCGATATTCTTCCACTTCGTGCCGTTCTTTTTGTGGCTCAGTGCCCATGTGAGCGGTGTTCACATTTCTTTGATTCAACTATTTCTCATGCGCATTCGCAATGTGCCGCCAAATATTATCATACCAAGTCTCATAGAGGCCCACAAGGCCGGTCTCGACAATGTGACTCGCGACAATCTCGAAGCCCACTATATGACGGGAGGTCATGTAGAGCGCGTTGTTCACGCCTTGGTTTCGGCTTCTAAGGCCAATATCGACCTGTCGTTTGAAAAAGCTACCGCAATCGACCTCGCCGGTCGTAATGTTTTTGAAGCCGTTCAGACATCGGTCAACCCAAAAGTGATTGATACTCCGCCGGTGGCTGCCGTGGCAAAAAATGGTATTCAGCTCATTGCCAAGGCCCGTGTCACGGTGAGAGCCAATATTCAGCAACTTGTCGGTGGAGCCGGTGAAGATACCATTCTGGCTCGTGTAGGCGAGGGCATTGTGTCGTCTATCGGTTCGGCTGAGACCCACGAGGAAGTGCTCGAAAATCCCGATTCGATTTCAAAACTTGTGTTGCGCAAGGGTCTTGATGCCGGCACTGCCTTTGAAATTCTCTCTATCGACATTGCCGACATTGATGTGGGCAAAAACATCGGTGCAACACTTCAGATCGATCAGGCCAACGCCGACAAGAATATCGCACAGGCCAAGGCCGAGGAACGTCGCGCAATGGCTGTGGCTCTCGAACAAGAAAACAAGGCCAAGGCTCAAGAGGCTCGCGCTCAGGTTATTTTGGCAGAGGCAGAGGTGCCCAAGGCTCTTGCACAGGCTCTCAGAGACGGCAACATGGGTTTCATGGACTATTATAAATTGCAGCAGGTCAAGGCCGACACTGTGATGAGAGATAACATAGGCAAACTCAATCTTGACAATGTGAAGGAGATTGTGACGCCCAAGGAAGACTGATGAAACACAACTCCGTTTGTTGCATATACAACACAAGCCTTCATTATCGGTGGCCCATATTCAAGGCTCTCTCCGATAATTTCGACATTGACTTCTGTTTTGGAACTGACACGGTCTATTCCAAATCCATTAAGACATTCGACCCCTCCCGATTGCCCGGCTATAGGCGGCAACTGAAAAACCGTCGTCTCTTTGGCAAGTTCTATTGGCAGAGTGGAGCGGTGGCCATGGCTTTCAAACCCTATAAGAAATATCTTCTCTTGGGCGAAGCCTATTGCCTCTCGTCGTGGACTATCGCGTTGTTGGCCAAACTATTGGGCAAGAAGACCGTTTGCTGGACTCATGGCTGGTATGGTCGCGAGTCGCGCTCCAAAAAGATTGTCAGCAAATGGTTTTACTCATTGTTTGACAATATATTAACCTATAATGAATATGCCGCCGACCTCTTGGCGGCAGGTGGCATAAGCCGTAAAAAGATAGATATTATCGGCAACTCGCTCGACACGGCAAAACATCGCCTCATGAGGCAGCAACTTCGCAAGACTTCGGTTTACTCCGATCGCTTTGGCAACGATAATCCCGTGTTGCTTTATTGCGGTCGCATACAAAAATCAAAAAGGCTCGAATTGTTGATAGAGGCTGCTTCGCGGCTTAAATCCACCCACAAAAATGTAAACCTTGTTTTTGTTGGTAAAGACGATGAGCAAGTAGACCTTGAAACCGTTGCAGCAAATCATGGGATACTGGCTGAGACATGGTTCTATGGCCCGTGTTATGACGAAGAGAAACTGGCTGAATTGTTTTATAATGCCACGGCTTGTGTTTCACCCGGCAATGTGGGGCTCACGGCTGTTCACTCCCTCTCGTTTGGTTGTCCCGTGATAACCCATGACAATTTGCCCTATCAGGGTCCCGAGTTTGAGAGCATACGTCCCGGAGTGACCGGCGATTTCTTTCGCCAAAACGATGTTGACGATCTTAAAAGAGTGATAGAAAAATGGCTTTCTCGTTCCGATGAAGAGCGCGAGGCTGTGGCGAAAGCTGCTTTCAGCGAGATAGATCGCATGTGGAATGTAGACTATCAGTTGTCGGTGTTTCGCCGTGTGTTATAAACGAATTTTCAGATGATAAAGTTTTTGGCTGAACTTACAGTAAATTTATTCAAGAGAAACATCTCTCCGTTGGCGTTTGTTTATGCCGGTTCACATATAGACAAGACGTCGCGCATACATCGCTCCTGCAAGGTGCGCCACTCCGATGTAGGTGCTCATTCCTATGTGGCGGCAGGCAGTTGGCTCACTAATGTTGAGGTGGGTCGGTTTTGCAGTATTGGCAATAATGTTGCGATAGGTCTTGCCACTCACACGCTCAACCACCTGTCTTCGTCGCCCCTCTTCACGTTGCGCAAAAATGCCACCGGTGTTGCGTGGGTTGACAAAGATTTGGCAGAAAATACCGACAATTTTCCAACCACCCATATTGCCGACGATGTGTGGATTGGCAGCAACACCATGATTATGAGTGGAGTCAGTGTGGGTGTCGGGGCTGTGATAGGAGCCGGAGCGGTTGTAACCAAAGATGTGCCTCCTTATAGTGTCGTGGTGGGAGTGCCGGCTCGCGTGGTGAGACAGAGATTTGAGCCGGAGGTGTGTCAAAAACTTCTGGATTCACGGTGGTGGCAACTGCCCGACAGTGTGTTGAGCAACAATCTTGAACTATTCCAACAACCGCTTGACAGTAAAAACATAGATCAAATCATTGCTTCGCTCAAAAAAATAGCCGACCAATAGCCTCAAAATGCAAAAAAAATGCTAATTTTGCAGCCGCTACCACGAGTTGGCAGCATTTTCAAACCTATTAAAACATTTTAAATATTTATGGCAACAAGAATCAGACTACAACGCAACGGCCGCAAGAGTTATGCTTTCTATAGCATTGTGATTGCCGATGCAAATGCACCACGTGATGGTAAGTTTACTGAAAAGATTGGTACTTACAATCCCAACACCAATCCTGCCACAGTGGATTTGAAATTCGATCGCGCTCTTTATTGGGTAGAGACAGGTGCTCAGCCCACCGACACAGTGCGCAACATTCTCTCTCGCGAGGGTGTTTACATGATGAAACACTTGCGTGGCGGAGTGAAGAAAGGCGCATTCGACGAGGCTACCGCTCAGAGCCGTTTCGAGGCTTGGAAACAAGACAAAAATGCAAAATTAAACAAGATTATTTCTGCAGATGCCGAGGCTAAGAAAGCCGACGCTGCTGCTCGTCTCGAAGCTGAGAAGAAAGTCAACGAGGCCATTGCACAGAAAGTGGCAGAAAAGAAAGCCGCTATTGAGGCTGCAAAAGCCGAGGCTGCCGCTGCTGCTCGTGCTGAGGCTGAAGCCGCTGCTGCTGCTCAAGACGCACCGGCCGAAGCTCCCGCAGAGGCTTAATTTTCGAGATTTGATTTATTTTAAAATCGGGCATATCTTCATTTGCGAAGATATGCCCGATTTTTTTGTATATAAAACCCTCTGTTTTTCGTTTTCCCCGAACCAATTGTTCACGCGAGCGCACTTGCCGATTTATTCTCGGCCGGAAATCTTAGTATCTCCGCCCGGAAATCTTAGTATCTCCGCCCGGAAATACAACGAAAAGTCCGCTCGTGTTGTCGTATGGAAGCCATTAAATAGGGATATTCAGTTAATGGCTCAGTCTTTCAATTGCGTAATGGGCCGTGTCTCTCATATATCGGTGCAGACCTAATCTCGCGGACAGATTGTCAGTTCTCGACGCATAAAACAGGGCATTTCGATGGTATTAGGGTACGTCGATCTGCCTCCGATGTTCTTCGGAGGTTCGAAATGGATGTAATTTTTTATGCACACCGTTTTTGCCGTTGCTTCTTCTTTTCTTCTATGGCAAATTGTCGGGCGGCAAGTATAGCAGCGTTTGCCATGTGGA